>JASDDH010000013.1 GCA_030407505.1 Planococcus sp. APC 4015 | reverse complement strand
GGGGGTGGTCGAGACGACGGAAGCGTCGCTCGAGCGCATCCAGGCTCAATCGCTGCGCATGACGACGCTCGTCGAGGACCTGCTGCTGCTCGCGCGGCTCGACGAGGGCCAGGAGCTGGTCTACGGCTCGGTCGACCTCTCGCGCCTCGCGATCGAGGGCGTCGGCGACGCACAGGCGGCCGACCACGGGCACCAGTGGGTGCTGGACCTCGACGACGAGCCGGTCGTCGTCGCCGGAGACACCGGCCGGCTCAACCAGGTGATCGGCAATCTGCTGGCGAACGCGCGCATCCACACGCCCGAGGGCACGACGGTGACCGTCTCGGTGCGCCGCGACGGTCAGGACGCGGTCGTGCGCGTGCACGACGACGGTCCCGGAGTGGACGAGGCGATCGCCGACGAGCTCTTCGAGCGCTTCTCGCGAGCCGACAGCTCGCGCGCCCGCAAGACGGGCGGAACGGGCCTGGGTCTGTCGATCGCCCGCGCGATCGTGCAGGCGCACGACGGATCTCTCACGGTGCAGAGCACCCCCGGCGACACGACGTTCGAACTGCGGCTTCCGACCGCGCGGCCGAGCGCCGCGGCATCCTGAACCCGACGCCCTCCCGAGTTCGTTTGCCTCACCTTGTCGCCACACAGCACCCCGCGCCGCAATCTGAGGCAAACGAACCAGGGGTGGGGCGGGGCGCGAGCGGTGAACCTCGCGCGGCTCAGTAGCCGCTGAAGGCGTCGGTCGTGATGGAGCGGGCGCGCTCGAGCGCGGGGGCGAGGTCGGCGATGAGACCCGGAGGGCCCGAGACGTAGGCGTGGCGCGAGGAGATGTCGGGGACGACCCGCAGCAGACCTTCGGCGTCGAGGCGGACGCCCTGCGCCCACACCCAGTGGTGCGGGAGATCGACGGGGCGGTCACGCGTGAACACGATGACCGGGACCCCGGTGGCCGCGATGTCGTCGCGATAGACGAGTTCGGAGGACTCCGAGGCGACGTAGATGAGCACGACGTCGCGGTCCTCCCCCGCTGCCTTCAGGTGACGCAGCTGCGACACGAACGGCGTGACGCCGATGCCCGCGGCGACCATGAGCACGGGGGCCGTACCGCGCTTGGGGAGGACGAAATCGCCCCAGACGCCGGTGATCGCGAGCTTGGCGCCCTCTTCGACCTGGGCGAGCGCCTGCTTGTACGAACTGAGCGCTTTGGCTCCGCCGGAGTCCTTGAACGCGACCTTGAGGGTGGGCAGGTCTTCGGGTGCCGAGGCGATGCTGAATTCGCGGCGGGTGCCGCGCGCATCGGGATGCCGGTGGGGCACCTCGAGCTCGAGATACTGCCCCGGCACGAAGGCGAGGCGGTCGTGCACCTGGAACGTGAGCTCCTTGACGGTCGGCGTGGGCTCGGTGCGCGCCGCGAGCGTGAGGCGCACCGCCGTGCGCACCGCGAAGGCGAACGCGACGAGGTTGCCGATCAGCAGCGCGCGCTCCTGACCGAGGGTGATGCCGCCGAGCGCGATGGGCCAGCCTGCCAGCACCCCGACGATGCCCGCGACGGTGAACTGCTGCCAGCGGCGCGGCGGGAGCGTGAGGGGCTCGGACAGCATGAACGCGCCGAGGAACAGGAACGGCGATGAGAACAGCAGCGGCCAGAAGATGTCGCCGATCTCGATCTCGATGCCCGCCGCCTGGTACTGGGCCGACGTGCGCACGATCGCGACGCCGACGGCGACGACGAGGAACACGGCCACGACGCGCACCTTCTCGGTGCGCAGCACCACGGCCAGCCCGAAGACGATGACGGGCGCGGCGAGCGCGGGAGTGCCCACCCACCACGCCGACGCCCCCAGCCCGGGCCACACGAGGCTCAGCAGCGTGAGCGCGGTGGCGCCGACGGCGGCGGGGTTGAAGATGTGGCGCCCGCGCCACGCGAGCACGTACTTCGAGAGGGATGCCACGGCCGCCGCGACCGCGACGCCCACCAGCGCGACCGGGTCGAGGGTGGGTCGCAGCACGAACAGCAGGATGAGCGCGGTGATGAGCGACGACTCGATGCGCCACGGCAGCGACATCAGGCGCTGAGCACCGGCATCCACCGCCACGCACACGAGGGCGAGCACGGCGACGGAGGCGAGCAGCTCGCCCCACGTCGGACCCACCAGCGAGAAGAACGACAGCAGCACCGACACGACGGTGAGCGACGCGAGCGCGAAGAAGACGGTGCGGTACATCGAGTAGCGGCCGAGGACGGCGAACACGCGGTTCCAGGCGGCGGTGAGGGTTCCCACGGTCACACCACCTTCAGCGGCTCGGGCGCGCCGTCGGGGAGCACGACGTCGATGCGGTCGCCGGGGCGCACCACGCCGCCGACGATGACGACCGACATCACGCCCGACAGGCGCACCGTGGCACCGGTGTCGTCGACGCGGACGAGCTCTTTCATGAGCCCACGCGACAGCCCGTTGATCTGGGTACAGGGATTGCGCAGCCCGGTCACCTCGACCACGGCCTCCTCGCCCAGCCGCAGGCGGGTTCGGGCGGGAAGATCGAGCAGATCGATGCCCTCGGTGGTGATGTTCTCCCCGAGCTGGCCGGGTTCGACCACGTGCCCGCGATCGGCGACCTGCGCGAACAGCTCGGCGTGCATGAGATGGACCTGCCGCAGGTTGGGCCGGTCGGGGTGGTGGCGCTTGTCGTGCAGGTGCTGCACCGTCGCTCCCGCGTGGGCATCGCCCTCGACGCCGTGATCGGCGACGAGCGTGATGCTGTCGCGCACGGGCTTGCTGAACCGGTGGCCGTCGTCGCGGGCGACGGCGAGGACGGCGGGGGAAGCGGAGGTCACGGTTCCACCCTAGGACGCGCCGTGAACAGCTCGGCCCGGCATCCGGGCGACCATTCGACCCGGCCGTCCGTGGCCATGCGCACCCATTCGACACCCCACGCATGCGCGAGGCGGGGTCCCCCGTCGAAGAACAGCGCCGTGGCGATCGCGTCGGCCCGCATCGCGGTGTCCGCGACCGCCCAGGTCGCGGCGGTCGTGCGCACCGGCTCTCCGGTGCGGGCATCCAGCACGTGGTGGAGCCCGTCGCCCCAGGCGCGCCTGTTCGTCGCCGACGCGCAGAGCGCGGCATCCGTCACCTCCCACACCCCGATCGCCCGGTCGGGGTCGAAGGGGTGCTCGAGTCCGATGCGCTGGGCGCACCCGCGCACCGCCAGGTCGCCGCTGGCGTCGACGACCACGTCACCGGTGGTGCCGGCGCACACGACCTCGAGCACGAGGTCGACCAGGCGGCCCTTGCCGAGGGCGCCGACGTCGAGCAGTACCGGATGCCGCACGCGCAGCTCACCGGCATCCCACTGCACGACGTCGCGCCAATCGCGCGGCGCGGGGATCGCACCGTGGTCGACGAGCGTGAGCCCCGCGTCATAGCCCCGACGTGCGAGAGCCTCGCCCACGAGCGGGTTGACTCCCCCGTCGGTGCCCGCCGTCAACGCGGCGAACGCATCGAGCATCGCCGCGGCGTCGGGGGGCGCGGGGATCCGCCCTCCGGTGCGCGCGAGCCGCGAGACGAGGGAATCGTCGCGGAACCGCGACCAGTCGGCGTCGAAGGACGCGATGAGGTCATCGACATCGCGTACGACGTCGGGCGGCAGGGGGACGTCGGTCTCGATGTGCCACTCCGTGCCGATCGCGTCGAAGCGCCGATGCGCGCGCTCCGTCATCGTGCTCAGGCCGCGGCTTCGGCCTTGATGACGTCGAGCGCCTCGTTGAACCCGCCGCTCGTGAGCGACGAGCCCGCGACACGGCTCACCGAGATCTCGTCGACGGGAACGCCCACGACCTCGTCCGAGATGCCGCCGATGAACTCACCCTGGTACCGCTCGGACTCGGCGGCCTGCGGGTCTCCGACGACCTCGACCGCGGTGACGACACCGCCCTCGATGTCGAGGGTGACCTCGATCGTCTCGACCGTCTCGGGTGTCGCGTACGACCCTTCGGCGGTGTAGGTGCCGTCGGCGTACGAACCGGCATCCGTCGTCGTGCCGCTCGTGTCGGTCGAGGTGTCGGTCGTGCCGCCGTCGGTGGTGGCGGGCGTGGAGCAGCCGGCGAGCGCGAACGCTCCAGCCAGACCCAGCGCCGCGGCGGTGGTGTAGCGGATGGTGCGGGGGGTCGCGGTGGTGCGGATCATGAGGGTCCTCCTTCTGCGCGCCTCGCGGCGAGGTCGGCGCCCACCGGGAGGGCGCGTAGGCCCATCCTGGAGGTCGCTGTTATGAGAAGCCTTGGAACGGGCTCAGGCTGCGCCGTCGAACATGCTCGTGACCGAGCCGTCCTCGAAGACCTCGTGGATCGCGCGGGCCAGCAGGGGCGCGATCGGGAGGATCGTGAGGGACGGGAACCGCTTGGAGTCGGGGATCGGCACGGTGTCGGTGACGACGACCTCGTCGATGGCGTCGGACTGCAGGCGCTCCGCAGCGGGATCGCTGAAGATCGCGTGCGTGGCGGCGACGATGACGCGCTCGGCGCCGTTCTTCTTCAGCGCTTCGGCCGCTTTGACGATGGTGCCCCCGGTGTCGATCATGTCGTCCACGAGAAGGCACACGCGTCCGCTGACGTCACCGACGATCTCGTTCACCGTCACCTGGTTGGCGACGTTCGGGTCGCGGCGCTTGTGGATGATCGCCAGCGGCGCGCCCAGGCTGTCGGACCACGTGTCGGCCACCCGCACCCGGCCGGTGTCGGGAGAGACGACGGTGAGCTTCGCCCGGTCGCCCGCGCTCAGGGTCTTCTCGAAGTACTCCAGCAGGACGGGCTTGGCGAAGAGGTGGTCGACGGGTCCGTCGAAGAAGCCCTGGATCTGAGCGGCGTGCAGGTCGACGCTCATGACGCGGTCGGCGCCCGCGGTCTTCAGCAGGTCGGCGACGAGGCGCGCGCTGATGGGCTCGCGACCGCGGCTCTTCTTGTCCTGCCGAGAGTAGGGGTAGTACGGCGCGACGACCGTGATGCGCTTCGCCGACGCGCGCTTGGCGGCGTCGAGCATGATGAGCGTCTCCATGAGCCACTCGTTCACCGGCGGTCCGAAGCTCTGGATCAGGAAGAAGTCGCAGCCGCGGATCGAGACCTCGAACCGCGTGAGGATCTCGCCTGACGCGAACGTGCGGTACTCGGTGGGGACGAGCTCGGTGCCGATCGCCGCAGCGACGTCGACCGACAGCGTCGGGTGCGAGCGCCCGCCCGCGACGACGAGCCGCTTCTTCGTCTTCGCGACGAGCCCGGGGGCGATGTCGTGCTCGCGGTCGAGTTCAACCGTCTTCTTCTTGCGCGCCATCGTCCGCTTCCTGTGCGGACCGGGCTCTGGCCACGGCTTCCGCCGCGCCCGTGCCCGGTCGGTTCTTCTCGACCCACCCCTCGACATTGCGCTGAGGGGCGACGGTCAGAGCCAGAGCGCCGGCGGGGACGTCTTTTCGGACGACGGCACCGGCCCCGGTCTTCGCGCCGTCTCCGATCCTAACGGGCGCGACGAAGACGTTGTGCGAGCCGGTGTGCACCTCGTCGCCGATCTCGGTGCGGTGCTTGTGGATGTCGTCGTAGTTCGCCGTGATCGCACCCGCGCCGAGGTTCACACGGCGGCCGATCGTCGTGTCGCCGATGTACGACAGGTGCGGCACCTTGCTGCCCTCGCCGATCGTGGAGTTCTTCGTCTCAACGAACGTGCCGATCTTGCCGCCGGCGCCCAAGTACGTGCCGGGTCGCAGGTACGAGAAGGGTCCGACCGTGGCCCCGGCTCCGATGACCGCGAGGGTTGCGTCGGTGCGCTTCACGGTGGCGTCCTCCCCCACTTCGCAGTCGGTGAGGGTCGTGTCCGGACCGATGACGGCACCGGATGCCACACTCGTCGCGCCGAGCAGGTAGGTGTTCGGGAGGATCGTGACATCGGGGGCGAGGGTGGCGTCGACGTCGATCCACGTGGTCGCCGGGTCGAGGATCGTCGCGCCGGCGAGCTGCCAGCCGCGGACGGTGCGGGCGTTGAGGATGCGGGCGGCCTCGGACAGCTGCACCCGGTCGTTGACGCCGAGAGCCGCCGCCGCGTCGGGCGCTGGCGCGGCCGCCACGGCTTCGTCGGCCGCGCGCAGCAGTCCCACGACGTCGGTGAGGTACTTCTCGCCCTGGGCGTTCGCGGTTCCGACGAGGCCGAGCTGCGTGCGCAGCGACGTGGCGCGGAAGACGTACACGCCCGCGTTGATCTCGGTGACGGATGCCTCGTCGGCTGTGGCGTCCTTCTGCTCGACGATGCGCTGGACGGCGCCGCCGGCATCCCGGATCACCCGCCCGTAGCCCGTTGCGTCGGCCACGATCGCGCTGAGCACGGTCGCCGCGGCCGCCTGTTCGCGGTGGGCTGCGACGAGGGCGCTGAGGGTGTCGGCCTGCAGGAGCGGCACGTCGCCGCTGAGCACCAGCACGTCGCCGTCGAAGTCGGGGATGGCAGCGAGCGCCACCTCGACCGCGCGTCCGGTGCCGGGGATGTCGTCCTGGTCGACGACGACCGCTGCGGTGTCGGCCACCGCGACCGCCTGCGCGACGAGGTCGCGCTCGTGCCGCACGACGACCAGGACCGCGTCGGGGGCGAGCGCGCGGGCCGTGTGGATGACGTGCCCGACGAGCGAGCGTCCGCCGATCGGATGCAGCACCTTGGGCAGCGACGACTTCATGCGCGTGCCCGCGCCCGCCGCGAGGACGACGATGGCCAGCGGGGATCTCGATTCAGACATGCTCCGCCGCCAGGATTCGAACCTGGGCCTAACAGCTCCAAAGGCTGTCGTGCTGCCGTTACACCACGGCGGACCGGCCGCACTGCGACCGCGTCAAGTCTGCCATGCGGGGACGGCGGCGCCGGAAGCCGAGGTGGGCATCCGGCGCCGCCGTGCCGCTACTTCCTGACCACGACGCCGATCGTCGCACTCGCGGTCGTTCCAGCCGCGTTGACGAACTCGACGCGGTACCGGTGGGTCCCCTTCGTCGCGCCGCCCACGTCGAACCGCGCCGTCTGCGCGCCCGGGGTGCGGGACGCAAGAGTCCCCTCCGAGACGAGCACGTCATCCTGGAAGAAGCGGTAGGCGGTCGCATTCGTGCCCCACCACAGGTTCGCGGTGACCGTGAACGTGCCGTCACCGTCCCAGTTGTCGTGCGAGATGACAGGCTTTCCGGGGGCGGCGTCGCGCACCGTCACCCGCAGCGCGCTCGTGGTCGTCTCGCCCTTCGTGTTGACGAGGACGCCGGTGTAGACGTGCGTGCCGTTGCCGCGCCCGGCGATCGGCACGGTCACGCTCTGCGCGCGTGTGCCCGCGTATACCAGCGGCTGCGTCGAGAGCAGGACGCCGTCCTCGTACAGGCGGAACGACGAGCCGTTCGTGCCCCACCAGAGGTCGAACCGCACCGAGTAGTCGCCGTCGTGCAGCCCGGTGTCCCACCCGTTGTCATGCGACAGCACCCCCTTCGCCGGCGCCTGGGCGGCGGTGTCCGCGTCGGTGCGCACGAGACCGGCGCGGACGTCGGCCACGAGGGCGGATGCCTCGGCCACCCGTTCCGCCGACGGCCAGTCCGCGGCCACGACCGTGCGCGCCGTGGCGATCGCGTCGGGCACGGTCGCGAACGACCAGGGCGCGTACGCCGCGGGATCCAGTGCGGCGAGGCCGTCGATCGCGCCCTGGAGGGCGGTGGTGTCGACGCGGTCGCCGGCACGGGTGAGCGTGAAGCCGTCGAGGGTTCCCCACGCGGCGGCGCTGAGGGCGAGGTCGGCGCGCACGGTGAGCGCGCCGTCGGCGCCGATCGTGAACGCCGGGGTGGTCGCGGTGCGGAACGCACGCCATCCGTTCAGCTCCAGCGGTGCCGACGCCGTGCCTGCCGACGTCTCGGCCGTGATCGCCAGGGTGTCGGATGCGCTCTCGCCGTCGCCTTGAGCCGTGGCCGACAGCGTGTAGGTGCCGGGCGTGATGCCCGTGATCGTCTGCGCGACCCCGAACGTGTACGCCGCGTCGTTCCAGAAGCTGACCGCACGGGCGCCGGATGCGGCATCCGCCGTCGCGGCGATGCTCGCCCCCGACCCGGTCACGACCCACGGCGCGGGGTCGGCGGACTCGAAGTCGCCGTTCACGATCCACTGACGCGGCGTGACCGTCACATCCGCCGTCGCGGCGAGCCCGGATGCCGTCGACCCGGGAACGGCGTACTCGCCCGGACCGGTGATCCACGACAGGGCGTCGGACCAGGTGACGTCCTGGGTGCTCACCGCACCGTTCCACGACCGCACCGACACGGCGCCGGGCAGCTCGATGTCTTCGCCTTCGACCGCTGAGACGGCCACCGGCTCGACAGTGGGCGCGGGCGCCTCGCCGCTCAGCTCGAGACCGTCGATGGCGTCGTTCACGAGCGCGAGCGCTCCGTCGACCTTGGCGGCAGCGGGCGAGGACGAGGTCAGCACGAACCGCGCTGCCGCGAGCGCCTCGTCGAGCGGGGCGAGCGAGGCGGGCGTGACGACGTCGCGATCGATCGCTTCGGCGCGGGCGACCGCGGTCGAGAGCGCGCCGGTGTCGGCGCCGACCGAGGCGCGGGACAGCACGACGTCGTCGATCGAGCCCCAGGCGGCTGCGGGCAGCGAACCCGTGATGGTCACGGTCGCCGATCCACCGGCCGGGACCGTCACGGCATCCGTCGTCGGAGTGGACCACTGCTGCCAGCCGTTCATCGCGAACGGCGCGGAGGCAGACCCCCCGGAGGACGACGTGACGGTGATGCGCACGTCGCTCGAGGCGTCCTCGCCATCGCCCTGCAGCGAGGCGGAGGCCGCGTACTCCCCCGCGGCGAGACCGGTCACCCGCTGCGAGAGCGAGAAGGTGTACGGCGATCCCGAGTAGAAGTGCGCCGAGCGCGTTCCGGTGCGGGGATCGCTGGCCGAGCGCACGGTGAGCGCGGAGCCGGTGCGCGACCAGGCGCTCACGTCGGCCGCCTCGAAGCCGGGGTTCTGCAGGTGGTTGACGGCGAGGATCGTCACCGACGCCGTCGTCGCCAGGCCGGAATCGGTCGTGCCGGGAACCGTGTAGACGCCCGGGCCCGAGATCCACTGTGCGATGTCGTCCCACTCGACGGCGTGCTGCTCGCTGGTGCCGTCGTTGAAGGTGACGCGCACGGTCGAGGGCAGGGTCACCGCCGCGCCGTCGGCCAGGGTCACGGTCGGCTTCTCGACGTCGGAGACCTCGCGAGGGGCTACCGCGCCGGTGCGAGCGAACCGGAAGACGTCGAGCGAGGCCAGCGGAGTGCCGTCGGCCGCGAACAGCGCCTGGTTGTCCCACGCGGAGCCGCCGAACCACTGCCCGGCGTCGTGCGGGTCGTACTCACCGGCGTGACTCGACGCCCATCCCGAGCCGTCGCGCTCCCACAGCAGCTTGTTGGACTCGAGCTGGGACGGCGGTCCGACCGGCAGCCATGCGGGCTCCCAGTAGAAGACGCCGATGCCCGCGCTGCCCACGTCGACGACGGCCTGCATCACGTCGCGCACCGCGGTGGCCTGCCCCTGCACGCTGACCGGGTACTGCGTCGCCTCGGAAGCGAGGTCGATCACGTTGCCGTGACCGTCGGCGTCCTCGAGCGTGTTCGCCCACGACGTCTCGGCGACCATGACCTTCTTGTCGTATGTCGTCGCCACCTGCGAGAGCACGGTGGTGAGGTTGTCGAGGCTCCCGTGCCAGAACGGGTAGTACGACGACGCGAACACGTCGTAGTCGACGCCCTGCGCCGCGAGGTTCTGGGCGTAGCCGGCGTAGCGTCCCGCGGTCTCGGGGTTGGTGAAGTGGACCGCCACGAGCGCCTCGGGGAACACATCGCGAACCGCGGCCGATCCCGCCGAGAAGACACGGCCCATGTCGGACCAGCCGGTGACCCCGGCCACGGAGTTGTTCGTCTCGTTTCCCACCTGCACCATGCGCACGTCGACCTCGGCCGCGGCGAAGTCCTCGAGGGCATCGGTGGTGAACTCCTGGACGGCCGCGGCCTTGGCGTCGATGCCGAGACCCGCCCACGCCTTGGGCGCCTGCTGCTTGGCGGGGTCCGCCCAGAAGTCCGAGTAGTGGAAGTCGACGAGGACGCCGAGCCCGGCATCCGTCGCCCTCTCTCCGATCTCGACGGCACGCGCGACGTCGACGTCTCCGCCGCCGTAGCCGTTGCCGGCGGCGTCGAACGGGTCGTTCCACACGCGTACCCGCACGTCGGTGAGTCCGTGGTCGGCGAGCACGTCGAACAGGTCGGCGGGCTGACCCGCGGCATCCCGGAACACGACGCCGGATTCCTCGAGAGACAGCACCGACGAGACGTCGACGCCGTTGATGAAGTCGGCCGGGAGTCCCTCGACCTTCTGCACCACGATGTCCGCCTCGACGGGGCCCTCCTCGGCGACGGCGGCGCCGGGTGCGCCGAAACCGGCGATCGACACGGCCGCGACGAGCGCGACCCCTAGGGCTGTTCGCGTCCTGCGCTGCGTCTGCACTTCTGATCTCCTTCGATCGGACCGCGGTCGATCCCGTCGCTGATGCGTTAACTGGGACCGGTCACAGTCTCGTGCGGCACCGCACGTGACCGAAACGACCGTGACCTCTTCGTTACCGAACTGTGACCGGTCCCAGATCGCCGATCGCCGACACCGGGCCCGGATGGGATGATGAACGCGTGGCTCACGAGACGGATGAGGTCGATCGGATCGTCGAGGCGTGGATCGCTCAGCGACCCGACCTCGACTTCTCGCCGCTCGAGGTGCTGTCGCGAGTCGACCGGCTCTCGCGCCACCTCGATCGCGCCCGGCGCGACGCGTTCCGGCGCAGCGACCTGGAGTCGTGGGAGTGGGATGTGCTCTCGGCCCTGCGCCGCGCCGGCGAACCGTTCCAGCTGAGTCCCAAACAGCTGCTGCAGCAGACGCTCGTCTCGAGCGGCACGATGACGAACCGCATCGATCGGCTCGTCGCCCGGCGCCTCGTACGCCGGGAGGCCGACCCCGATGACGGTCGCAGCATCCTCGTCACGCTGACCGACGACGGCAAGATCCGCGTCGACGCCGCCATCACCAGACTCGTGGATGCCGAGGCCGCCCTTCTCGGAACCCTGTCGCGCGGCGACCGCGAACGCCTCGCGGGACTGCTGCGCAAGCTCAGCCTGGGGTTCGACTCATGAGCGACGCCACCCCGCCGAGACGCGGCATCGCCGTGTGGCTGGATGCCCGCTTCCGCAGCCCCGCCGCCATCTACGGGCTCATCGTGTTCGCCGCCTTCATCACGATCTCGTCCGACCACGCCGACGACGCGTGGGACATCCTCGACACGTCGGCGTGGACGCTCGTCGTGTTCTTCCTCGCGCACGTCTTCGCCCACACGCTCACCGACCACGGCGAACGCGGACTGCTGCAGGCATCACGTCACGCGGTGCGACACGCGACGGGGATGCTCTACGCCGCGATCCCCGCCGCAGCGGTGCTCGTCGTCTGCGGCATCCGGGGCACGAGCGTGGACGACGCGTACGCCGCGACCGTCTGGGCCACGACCCTCGTGCTCGCCGTCCTGGGCTACGTCGCGTACTGGCGCCGCGGAGCGCATCCCCTCGTGCGCGTGCTGGGCGCGATCGGCACGGCTGCGCTGGGGCTGTTCATCGTCCTGCTGGAGTACGTCGTCCACTGACCGGCTGGGTCGGCGGACGCCCGGCCGCGCTCGGCGCCGAGCGAGCCCGCCGGTTTCGCCGACCTCGCCGACATCCGCTTGACGAACTTCGGTCAACCGCACGAAGTTCGGACTCGTTCCGGGGTTTGGCTCCGAAGTTCGCGCGGTTGACCGAAGTTCGCGATGCTACGAGTGCGCGTCGGTCGAGGACGGCGACTGCCGTCGAGGCCGTTCGGTGAACCTCCCGAGACCGCCGCGCCGTTCCAGCGCCACCGCCAGCTCGGCGAGCGGCCGGTGCGGCGTCCGCCCCGGACCGCACGCGGCCCCGGAAACTCAGCCGAGCAGTTCGGTCAGCTCGAACCAGCGCTCCTCGAGCTGGTCGCGCTCGGCCTCGAGCGCGCCGATGCGCGCCATCTCGGTGCCGAGCCCCGCGTAGTCGTCCTGGTCATGGTCGGCGAGCGCGGCGCGCGCAGCGGCGATCTGCTTCTCGAGCTTCTCCTGCTTGCGCTCAGCGGCAGCGAGCTCCTTCTGCGCGGACCGCAGCTCGGCGCCCGACAACCCCGACGAAATGGCGACCGTCGATGTCGACGCCGTCGCCGCCGACTTCTCGCGCTCGCGCAGCCGCAGGTACTCGTCGACGCCGCCGGGCAGGTGTCGCAGGTGACCGCTGAGGATCGCGAACTGCTGATCGGTGACGCGCTCGATGAAGTACCGGTCGTGCGAGACGACGAGCAGTGTGCCCGGCCACGTGTCGAGCAGGTCTTCCATCGCGGCGAGCATGTCGGTGTCGAGGTCGTTGGTCGGCTCGTCGAGGATCAGCACGTTCGGCTGCTCCAGAAGGATCAGCAGCAGCTGCAGGCGCCGCTTCTGACCACCCGAGAGATCCTTCACCGGCGTCGAGAGCTGGGCGCTCGCGAACCCCATCTGCTCGAGCAGCTGACCAGGAGTGAGCTCCTGCGCCTTGGATCCCGCCCCGAAGGTGTACGACGTGCGCAGACTCGCGATCACGACGCGCACCGGATCGTTGAGGTGCTCTTCGAGCTCGTCGAGCCGCTGGGTCAGCGTCGCGACCTTGACGGTCGTGCCGCGCTTGACGCGACCACCGGTGGGCTGAAGCTCACCCGAGATGAGACTGAGAAGCGTCGACTTGCCGACGCCGTTGACACCCAGGATGCCGGTGCGCTCGCCCGGCGCGATGCGCCACTCGACGGGATGCAGCACCTGACGGTCACCGTACGAGACCGACGCGTCGAGCAGGTCGACGACGTCTTTTCCGAGCCGCGAGACGGCGAGCGACTGCAACGCGGTGCGGTCGCGGATCTCGGGCACGTCGGCGATCAGCTCGTTCGCCGCGTCGATGCGGAACTTCGGCTTCGACGTGCGGGCGGGCGCTCCGCGACGGAGCCAAGCGAGCTCCTTCGTGGCGAGGTTCTTGCGCCGCTGCTCGATCACGGACGACTGGCGGTCGCGCTCGACGCGCTGCAGGATGTACGCCGCATAGCCGCCGTCGAACGGCTCGACGATGCGGTCGTGCACCTCCCACGTCCGCGTGCAGACCTCGTCGAGGAACCACCGGTCGTGCGTCACGACCAGCAGCCCGGCCTGGCTCGCGGGCCACCGGCGCTTGAGGTGCTCGGCCAGCCACGCGATCGCCTCGACGTCGAGGTGGTTCGTCGGCTCGTCGAGGAAGACGACGTCGTGGTCGCCGACCAGCAGGTGCGCCAACGCGACGCGCCGTCGCTGGCCGCCCGAGAGGCCGGCGATGGGTCCGTCCCACGCGATGTCGGTGAGGAGCCCCGCGATGACCTCGCGCACGCGCGACGACCCCGCCCATTCGTGTTCGGGGGTGTCACCCACCACGGCCTCGGCGACCGTGCCCACGTCGCCGATGGTGTCGGACTGGTCGAGTACGCCGACGCGCACTCCCCCGCGCACCGTCACACGGCCGCCGTCGGGCTCGAGGCGTCCGGCGAGCATCGCGAGCAGACTCGATTTGCCGTCGCCGTTGCGACCGACCACACCGATGCGGTCGCCCTCGTCGATGCCGAGCGAAACCGCGTCGAAGACGACTTTGGTGGGGAATTCGAGGTGAAGGGCCTCAGCCCCGAGAAGATGCGCCATGTCACCTCCAGGCTACGCGGTGCGAATGGCGATTTGCGCTCGGATACCCCCGGGGGTACTCTGCTCATACCCCCGGGTGTATAGGAGAGCAATGAGAATCGTGATCGTTGGCGGCGTCGCCGCCGGAATGAGTGCCGCGGCACGGGCGCGACGGCATGACGAGGATGCCGAGATCGTCGTGCTCGAACGGGGCACCGAGGTCTCCTTCGCGAACTGCGGCCTGCCGTATCACGTGGGCGGCGAGATCGCCGACGCCGAGGACCTGCTCCTCCACTCGCCCGAGTCGCTGCAGGCGGCACTCAACCTCGACGTGCGGGTGCGCCACGACGTGATCTCGATCGATCCGCAGGCTCGGACCGTGGTCGCCCGCACCCCCGAGCACGACATCACCCTGACGTACGACGCCCTCATCCTCGCGCCCGGTGCCACCGCACTGCGCCCCCGCATGCCCGGCATCGACTCGCCACTCGTGCACACGCTGCGCACCGTCGGCGACGCGCGCAGTCTGCGAACGCTCATCGACACCGGGGCCCGGAGCGCCGTCGTGCTCGGCGGGGGCTTCATCGGCATCGAGGCCGCCGAAGCGCTCGCGGGCGCCGGACTCTCTGTCGACGTCGTCGAGCTGTCGCCCCACGTCCTCCCCCCTCTCGAGCATGAGCTCGCGACCCTCGTCCGCGCCGAACTGGTGCGACTGGGCATCCGCGTACACGACGGTGTCGCCGCGGAACGCATCGTGGAGTCTGGACCCGAGGCCGTCGTGAGGCTGTCGGACGGCACGGACCTCACCGCCGACCTCATCGTGCTGTCAGTCGGGGTCCGTCCCGACACCGGTTTCGCCGAGGCGGCGGGCGTCGCCACCCTCCGCGGCGCGATCGTGGTCGACGACCACGGGCGTACATCTCTGCCGGGCATCTGGGCAGCAGGTGACGCCACGATCTCGACCGATCTGGTGACCGGCATCCAGCGCCCCGTCGCCCTCGCCGGCCCCGCGAACCGAGCCGGCAGGCTCATCGCCGACGACATCTTCGGCATCGACGGCGCACGGAGTGTGCCCACGTCGATCGGCACGGCGATCGTGCGCGTCGGTGATCTGACCGTCGCCCTGACAGGAGCCAACCGCGCCGCACTGCGCACCGCGGGAATCGACCACATCACACTTCACCTGCATCCGAATCAGCACGCCGGGTACTTCCCGGGCGCTGTCCCTGTTCATCTCGTCGTCCACATGCGGCGGGAGGACGGACTCCTGCTCGGAGCGCAGGCGATCGGCACCGACGGCGTCGACAAGAGGATCGACGTGATCGCGACGTCGATCCGCGCCGGCTTCACCGCGCCCGACCTCATGGATCTCGACCTGGCCTACTCGCCCCCGTACGGTCAGGCGAAGGACCCGGTCAACCTCATAGGCATGGTCGGTGAGAACATCCTGGGCGGACGACTCCGCCTGTGGTACGCCGAAGACCTCGAAAGCGTCAGACGCGACAGCCTCGTCCTCGACGTGCGCTCCCGCGCCGAGTTCGCGACCGGCCACATCCCCGGGTCGCTGAACATCCCGCACACCGAACTGCGCGATCGCCTCGACGTCGTGCGCGACGCCGCCGACGGACGCGGGGTGCGCGTTCTGTGCGCGGCCGGTGTGCGCTCGAACATCGCCCACCGCATCCTCACCAACAACGGCTTCGACTCGGCCTCCCTCTCGGGCGGGATGCAGACGCTCCGTGCGTGGCACGATGCCGAGATCGACCGAGTCCTCACCACAGAAGGAGTGCCCGCATGATGATCACCGGAACCCCGGAAGAGCAGCAAGCCACCCGGAAGCGCATCCTCAACAGACTCCGCCGCGCGCAGGGTCAGCTGAACGGCGTCATCACCGCGATGGAGGCCGGCGGCTCGTGCCGCGAGGTCGTCACCCAGCTCGCCGCCGTGACCAGCGCCCTCGACAAAGCGGGCTTCGCGATCATCTCCAGCGCGATGCGCGACTGCGTCGTCGACCCCGAGGCAACCGAGGCCGCTGAAGGGCTCACCGCCGACGAGCTCGAGAAGCTCTTCCTCTCGCTCGCCTGAGCGAGTCCTCCGAACCAGACGAAAGACAGATCCCGATGTGCAGACAGATCACGTGCAAGACGTGCGGCAAGACGACGTGGGCAGGTTGCGGACAGCACGTGGAGCAGACGCTTGCAGGAGTTCCCCGCTCCCGGCGCTGCCCAGGACACGACGATCGTGCTCCGGAGCCGAAGAAGGGCCTGTTCGCATCGCTGTTCGGCTGAGCCGTCGCTCGCGAGTCAGTACCAGAAGCTCAGCCGAGGGGCGATGTGCCATCCGAAGACGCGGGCGGTCGCGGCATCCGGAGTCTTGACCCGACCCGCCGCGGCGAGGGTCGCGAGGGACACTCCGCCCAGGTAGACGGCTGAGAGCTCCTCCACGCCGAGCGACACCTCGACGGCACCATCCGGCGCATCGCCGTCGAGTGCCGACACCGCCCCGACACCGTCGGCGACCTCGAGCAGCCAGCGCCCGGCGACGAATCCGAGAGGATCGGATACGTCGAGCACGATGGTCCCGTCGGCGCCGAACACGCGCGCTTCGAGCGCTGCTTTCACATCGAGCACGCGGACGTACTGGTGGTCGGTGACCGTGACGGTCGCCGCGCGCTGATCCGACAGCATCCATCTCAGCGGCTCGTCGACCGAGAGCGCGCCCGCGCTCACCTCGCCGATCAGGTCGAGCTCGACGAAGAAGCGCCACAGGGCTGCATACGCGTCATCGGTCTCGGCGAGCAGGTAGGTGATCGTCACCGACGATCTCGTGACATCCGCGTCGTTCTCGCGCACCGTGTAGACCGCCACACCGCGCACCTCTGCGTCATCGTCGGCGTATCGGATCGCCCGGGTGGCGCCCGGATTCTCGGACGTCGGCGTCGTGCCGGTGAACTGATCCCAGGTGCCGGGGCTGACATCGGCCTCCCCCGGAACGCCCAGCCGCGCGCGAGCGTGGATGGACTCGAGCAGCGTGCGGGCGTCCTCCCGCGAGACGAAGTCCACGCGTCCACCCGGCTGCGGCCCGATCCACGACGCCCGCTTGACGTCGATGCGCCACGAAGCCGCGAGCGCCGCCGGGGCGAATCCGTACCGCCCGTAGAGAGTCGACTCGCTCACCGTGAGCATCGCCGCCGGGAGCCCGGCCGCGTGAGCCGCGCGGAGTTCGCCTTCGAGCATGGCGCGCGCGACACCGCGACGGCGATGCGTGGGAGAGACCGTGACCGCCGAGATCGCGCACGACGGGATGTCGCGTCCTCCCGGCACCGACAGCCGACCGGCCCACGACGCGATCGTGCCGACCGGCACATCGGCCAGGGGCGACCCTGCGTCGAACACACCCGTGAGTCGCCGGTGTCCGCTGCGATCGCGGGATGTCGCGATCTGCTCGTCGGAGCGCTCACCGTCGAGGAAGCCTCGCGCCACTCCTTGCAGCCAGCCCGCATAGCCGTCGTCATCGATCAGGCGGAGATCCAGCCCGATCGTCGCGAGTCGCCCGCGCGACACCTCGTCCACCGGGTCCTCTCGGAATGCGGACACGGAGACGGGAAGCTCAGTGGTCATGCTCCAGATCCTACGAGCGACCGTCGACAGGGCTCATCGGCGAGCGACGCTCACACCGTGCGCACACGGGCCCCGGCGACGGGTCCGTGCACGTGGAGGGCGTGGTGTCCTGCGGCTGAGAGCGTCACCTGCAGGTCCAGCGCGGACTCGGGGTCGCGCGACAGGAACGCGACGGTCGGGCCGGAGCCCGACACGATCCCGGCGAGCGACGAGGGATTCGCTTCGCCGAGTTCCAGCAGCTCCCGCAAATCGGGCCGCAGCGACAGCGCGGCGGTCTGCAGATCGTTGCGCAGCGCCTCGGCGAGGGACACGGCATCACCCGCCCGCAGAGCGTGCAGGACCGCCGGATCGACGTCGGGCGTGCGCGCCGAGGAGGGGATGTCGGTCCCCGCCCGCAGCTCGTCGAGGTGCCCGTACACCTGCGGCGTCGAGAGCCCGTCGTCCGAGGGGACGATCACCCAGTCGAACCGCCCCTGGGCCAGCGCCGGACTCAGCTGATCGCCTCGTCCGGTGCCGATCGCCGTGCCGCCGAGCAGCGCGAACGGCACGTCGGCGCCGAGCCGTGCGGCCAGGCGATGCAGCTCGGCAGCGCCGAGGTCGGTGCCCCACAGCGCATCGCATGCGACGAGGGCCGCCGCGGCATCCGCCGAACCGCCCCCCATGCCGCCGGCCACCGGCACGTGCTTCTCGACGTCGAGGTGCACCCCGCCCGCATAGCCGGCCTTCTGGGCGACCAGCCGTGCCGCGCGCAGCGCGAGGTTGCGGTCGTCCTCAGGCACTCCCGACACGTCGACCGACCCCGACACGGCGATCGTGAAATCGTCAGAGTGCGATGCCCGCACATCCTCGTAGAGCGACACGGCCTGGTACGCCGATGCGACGTCGTGGTAGCCGTCGTCCTGCACGTCGCCGACCTCGAAGAAGAGGTTGAGTTTTCCGGGCGCCCGCACATGCACGCGATCGGAGGCGGGCATCCGATTCACCGCTGGGCCGAATCCGCCCAGAGGTCGACGTCGATGCCGTCCGAGAGTGCATCGATCCGCTCGATCTCCTCGGTCGAGAACGCCGGGCCCTGCAGGGCCGCGATGTTCTCGTCGAGCTGCTCGGGACGCGAGGCGCCGATGAGGGCCGACGCGACCACTCCGTCGCGCAGCACCCACTGCAGCGCCATCTGCGCGAGCGACTGCCCGCGCTCCTTCGCGACGACGTCGAGGCTGCGGAGTTTGCCCAGACCCGACTCGGACAGGGCGCGGTCGGGCATCGACGAGCGCTTCTGCGCGCGGTCGGCCGTTCCGCCGCCGAGGTACTTGTCGGTGAGCAGGCCCTGCGCGAGCGGCGTGAACGCGATCGCACCCATGCCCTCCTGCACCAGGACGTCGGTGAGGCCGTCCTCGACCCAGCGGTTGAGGATCGAGTAAGCCGGCTGGTGGATCACCAGCGGGGTGCCGAGAGAGCGGGCGACGGATGCCGCGGCCGCCGTGCGCTCGGCACTGTAGGACGAGATGCCGACGTACAGCGCCTTGCCCTGCCGCACCAGCGTGTCCAGCGCCCCCACGGTCTCCTCGATCGGCACGTCGGCATCGACGCGGTGGGAGTAGAAGATGTCGACGTAGTCGACGCTCATGCGCTTCAGCGACTGCTCGGCGCTCGCGAGGATGTACTTGCGGGAGCCGCCGTCGCCGTAAGGGCCGTGCCACATGTCGTAGCCGGCCTTCGACGAGAGGATCAACTCATCGCGATACGGGGCGAAGTCTTCACGCATCATCCGACCGAAGTTCGTCTCGGCCGAACCGTACGGCGGCCCGTAGTTGTTGGCGAGGTCGAAGTGGGTGATGCCGCTGTCGAAGGCGTGGCGCAGCAGCGCACGCTGATTGTCGAAGGGGATGTTGTCGCCGAAGTTCCACCACAGCCCGAGCGAGATCGGCGGGAGGGTCAGGCCCGAGGTGCCGACCCGGCGGTACTGGGCGAGGTCGTATCGGTCTGCTGCGGCGGTGTAAGGGCGGCTGAGGTCTCCGCCGCGGGACAGGTTTCGCTGATCGTCGGTCACATCCCCAGGCTATCCACGTCTCCGCTCAGCCGCACGGCGGGATGCGTCCGCACGCGCGCGCTCCCCTGTCAAGGGTCTGGGCGGGAAACGTTCCTGAAACGGAAGGTGCGTAAGGTGGCCAGTCCTGGCCGGCCACTGCGGTGAACCTCTCGCAGCCACACCGTCCCGAAGGAGGAGTTCTGTGACACCACCCCCCGCACTCTCCGGACTGTCCGCGCTTCCGTCGCGCACGCAGACCTGGGCAGCCCTGCTCCGCCGTCCCGACGTCATCCTCGAGGACGGCATCGTCCACCTCGTGCACGATTCCGTGAGCCCCGCCCAGGCGCGCACGGATGACCTGCTTCTCGTCGCGTCGACCCTGGAGAACGCGGGAATCGATGTCACCCTCATCCGTCTCGATCGATCGGTCGACGCCCTCGTCGTCGACGTGGCGCGGAGGGATGCCGCCCTGCGGGCCCTCGGCGAGCAGTGCGACGACGAGCCGCTGTACATCAAGGCCAAGCGCCGCCCGGCCGTGCCCGCCTCCGAAGCGGTGGACCCCGGCCCCGAACCCTCGTCACTGCGGGTCTATCGTCCGCGCATCACGCCCGGCGGCACGCTGCGCTACGGCGCGACGCTCGGCGCACGGCTCGAGTTCTGGCGCTTCGACGACGACGTCATCCACGCGCCGAACGACAACGCGCTGACCCGGCGCCTCATCGCGACAGCCGACCTCGCCTACACCGAGACCGACCGCCACGGCCGCACGTGGCGCACGATCGACGGCATGTTCGACCCGCAGCCGCACGAGTTCACGGAAGACGTCGACCTGGTCTTCTCGTGGGTCGACGGCTCGTCCAGCGACTTCCAGCGCCAGCGCGCCGCGCAACAGGCGCAGTACGTCGTGGGCGAAGGCGACGACGGCCCCGCGCGCTACCGGCACGTCGACGAGCTGCGCTATGCGCTTCGCAGCGTGCACATGTACGCGCCCTGGATCCGGCGCATCTTCATCGCCACCGACTCCCCGGCCCCCGCCTGGCTCGCCGACCACCCGAAGGTGACGATCGTGCGCAGCGAGGATTTCTTCGCCGACACGTCGAGCCTGCCCACGCACAACTCGCATGCCGTCGAGGCCCAGCTGCACCGCATCCCGGGACTGGCCGAGCACTTCCTCTACTCGAACGACGATATGTTCTTCGGTCGTACGGTCGAGCCCGAGATGTTCTTCACCCCCGCCGGGGTGACCAAGTTCGTCGAGTGCGACGTGCGCATCGGCGTCGGCACACCCGGTGCGTCGCGCAGCGGACACGACAACGGTCTGCGAGTCAACCGGGCGCTGCTGCGCGAGAGGTTCGGGCGCACGATCGTCCGCGATCTCGAGCACTGCGCGACTCCGCTGCGCCGCAGCGTGATGGGCGAATTGGAGCAGACGTTCGCCGAGGACTTCGCCCGCACGGCGGCATCCCGCTTCCGCTCCGCCACCGACATCTCGGTCACCAACAGCCTGTACCACTACTACGCGCTGATGACGGGTCGTGCCGTCCCCACGCGCGAGCCGCGGGTGCGCTACGTGCAGACCACCATGGTGTCGGGGCTGCGCCGCATGGCGCGCATCGCCGCTCGGGCGGATGTCGACATGTTCTGCCTCAACGACGGCGGCGAAGTCGAGGTGCCCGAGGAGCTTCGCGTGCAGACGCTGCGCGCCACGCTCGAGAGGCAGTTCCCCGTGCGCGCCCCCTGGGAGCGCGCCGAGGTCAGCGCAGGACGGAGATCGGCGCGGTCGGCGCATCCCGTCGGTCGGGGCTGACCGCCTCGGCGGGTGCGACGCCGGCCAGACGCAGCCGGCGCTGCGCCTCGTCCGCGTCGATGTACTCGAGGGTCCGGGTCACGTCGACCGGGACGACCGAGTGCACCACCGTGTCGTCGTAGAGGTGCACGAGGTTGAACGCCTGCGCGCCGTCCTGCGGTCGCGTGCCGCCGACGGGCACCGTGAGGTCCTGCGCGTAGCAGGTGGACGAGGCGACCGAGACGGGGATGCCGGCGAACGTCGCGAACGTCGAGTAGTGGAGATGACCCGCGATGATCGCGCGCACATCGGTCCCGCGCAGCACGGCCGCGAGCCGCGACTGATCGCGCAGCTCGACGCTGGCCGCCAGCGGCAGCACGCTCGGCACCGGCGGGTGGTGCATCGCGAGGATCGTGCCCAGCGGCGCGGGCGTCACCAACACGTCCTGCAGCCAGGCGAGCTGCTCGGCTCGCACCTCGCCGTGGTGGTGGCCGGGCACACTCGAATCGAGCGTGATGACGCGGAGCCCGTCGAGCTCGTCGACGCGGTCGATCGGGCGCATGTCGGGTGCCTCGTCGAGCAGCGCCTCGCGGAAGGCGCCGCGATCATCGTGGTTTCCCATGACCCAGAGCGTGCGGGCGCCGATGCGCTCGGCGAACGGCTCGACCAGCGCACGCAGCGCGCGGTACGCGCCCGCTTCGCCGAGATCGGCGAGGTCGCCCGTGAAGACGACTGCATCAGGGCGGATGCCGCTGTCCTCGATCACCGCGAGGGTGCGGGCCAGGTGCTCTGCGCCGTCGACGAGGTTCCAGATCCGCGACCCCCCGGCACGCAGGTGGGTGTCACTCAGGTGCAGCAGAACCCGTTCCGGTACCGGGTGCTCGGGGGTGCGCATGTCGTCTCTCCCGGCCTCGGGGTGGACGAGGCTTGCCGAAATGTTACAGGCATGTTTCGTACCCGGAGGCGGCGGCGCGGTGAACGGTCACAGAACGACTCATGATCAGATGACGCGGGCCACGCGCACGAAGTCCTCGATCGCGAGCTCCTCACCGCGCGCGGTGGGGGCGACTCCCGCCCTCTCCAGGGTCTCGGACGCCGTGGCCGAGCTGCCGCCGAAGACGCCCGACAGCGCCTGCCGCAGCATCTTGCGCCGCTGCTGGAAGGCGGCATCCACGATCTGGAACGTGCGGCGACGCTCGTCTTCGGTGCCCCGCGCCTCGGTGTCGCGTTCGAACGCCACGAGCACGCTGTCGACGTTCGGAACGGGCCAGAAGACCTGACGCGAGACGGTTCCCGCCAATCGCCACCGCCCGTACCAGGCCGCCTTCACACTCGGCGCGCCGTAGATCTTCGAGCCGGGCGGTGCCGCGAGGCGCTCGCCCACCTCTGCCTGCACCATCACGACGCCCCGCTCGATCGCGGGGAAGTGCTCGAGGAAGTGCAGCAGCACCGGCACGCTGATGTTGTAGGGCAGGTTCGCGACGAGGACCGTCGGGTCGCCGGGCAGGTCGGTCACCCGGAGCGCATCGGCATCCACCACGGTCAGCGACGCCGGTTCGACGCCGTGCGCCGCCGCCGTCGCCGGCAGGCGCTCGGCGAGGCGATGGTCGATCTCGACCGCCGTGACCGAGGCTCCGGCCTCGAGGATGGCGAGGGTCAGCGAACCCAGACCGGGCCCGACCTCGACAACCCGATCGCCGGAAGCGACCCGCGCGACCTGCACGATCTTGCGCACCGTGTTGGCGTCGACGACGAAGTTCTGGCCGAGCTTCTTGGTCGGCGTCACGTCGAGGTCGGCGGCCAGCGCGCGGATCTCGCCGGCGCCGAGGAGGGTCACGGGCATGCGTCAACAGTACCGAGGCGTAGACCCGCGACACGCGCCGCGCAACCCCTGACGCGCTCGCAGGGCGGGCGCTAGGTTACCCACATGAGCTCCCCCACCTCGATCCCCGCCGACGCCTTCACGCTGAAGAGCCCGTACGGTCGCCGAGCCGTCGCCCTGTCGGTCGCCGCGGCGGTGGGCGGGTTCCTCTTCGGCTTCGACTCGTCGGTCATCAACGGCGCGGTCGACTCGATCGACCAGAACTTCGAGCTCGGCAGCGTGCTCACCGGATTCGTCGTGGCCGTGGCGCTGCTCGGCTGCGCCGTAGGCGCCATCATCGCCGGCAACCTCTCGGATCGCTGGGGCCGACTCAAGGTGATGATGCTCGGCTCCGCCCTGTTCCTCATCAGCTCCGTCGGCGCCGGACTCACCTTCAGCGTGCCCGATCTGATCCTGTGGCGCGTGCTCGGCGGCATCGGCATCGGCATCGCGTCGGTCGTGGCCCCGGCCTACATCGCCGAGATCGCGCCGAAGCAGATTCGAGGCGGCCTCGCCTCGCTGCAGCAGCTGGCGATCACGCTCGGCATCTTCGCCGCCCTGCTCAGCGACGCACTCCTCGCCTGGGGTGCCGGCGGTGCGTCCCAGCCGTTCTGGTTCGGTCTCGAGGCCTGGCGCTGGATGTTCCTCATCGGCGTCATCCCGGCAGCGGTGTACGGCATCTTGGCGTTCACGATGCCCGAGTCGCCGCGCTTCCTGATCGCGAAGGGCCGCAAGGACGAAGCGCGCAAGGTCTACGCGAGTCTCGTGCCGCCCGCCGATCTCGACAAACACATCAACGAGCTGACGACGGCGATAGAGGAGGACCGCAAGAACTCCGGCGTCTCGCTGCGCGGCCCCGTCTTCGGTCTCCAGGGCATCGTCTGGGTCGGCATCATCCTGTCGGTGTTCCAGCAGTTCGTGGGGATCAACGTGATCTTCTACTACTCCACGAGCCTGTGGAAGTCGGTCGGCTTCCCCGAGTCGGCATCCCTCACCATCAGCGTCGTGACGTCCGTGACGAACGTGCTGGTGACGCTCATCGCGATCTTCCTCGTGGACCGGGTGGGTCGCAAACCGATCCTGCTGACAGGCTCGGTGCTCATGACGGTCTCGCTGGCGGCGATGGCCGTGTGCTTCCTCTTCGCCGAGGGATCGGGACAAGATGTCTCGCTTCCCGCGCCCTGGGGGCCGATCGCCCTGATCGCCGCGAATCTCTTCGTCGTCGGGTTCGGCGCGTCGTGGGGGCCCCTCGTGTGGGTCCTGCTCGGCGAGATCTTCCCGAGTCGCATCCGCGGCAAGGCGCTCGGCGTCGCCGCCGGCGCGCAGTGGATCGCAAACTTCCTCATCACAGTGTCGTTCCCGGCGATGTCGGCGTGGTCGTTGCCCCTCACGTACGGCATGTACGCCGCGTTCGCCGCCCTCTCGTTCGTGTACGTCGCCTGGAAGATCCCCGAGACCAAGGGCATGGACATCGAGCAGACCGAGACTCTCTTCGTGCGCAAGGCCAAGGCCTCCCGCACCTAGGCCGTGGTACCCGATGTCGGGGCACCCTCCTAGGATTGCGGGATGCCCTCTTTCGGTGAGCTCGTCGCGCCCCGCCGGCTGGGCACCGATTTCCGCTGGCTGCTCGCGTCGTCGTGGACGAGCAACATCGGCGACGGCATCGCCCTGTCGGCATCCCCTCTGCTGATCGCGTCGCTGACGTCGTCGCCGCTCCTGGTGGCGGCGGGGGCGATGATGCAGTTCCTTCCGTGGCTGCTGTTCGGACTTCTCGCCGGGTCGATCGCCGACCACCATGACCGCCGGCGCCTGGTGATGCTCGCGAACGGCTCGCGCGCGGTGATCGTGCTGGCGCTCGTGGTGTTCCTCGCCACCGGTCAGGTCACCGTCTGGATCGTGCTCGCCACGGCCTTCCTGTACGGCACCGCCGAGGTCTTCGCCGACACCGCGGGGAGCACGCTCTTGCCGATGCTCGTGCGACCCACCGATCTCGGCGTCGGCAACGCCCGCCTGCAGGCCGGGTTCCTCGTCGGCAACCAGCTCGCCGGCCCGCCGATCGGCGCGTTCCTGTTCGCAGCCGGGTCGTTCTGGCCGTTCCTCGTGCAGATCCTCTGCGTGAGCCTCGCGGTGATCCTGATCTCGCGCATCGCCCGCACCCCGATCCCGCCGAAGGACTCACCGGTCGAGGGCGCGAAGCCGCATCCGATCCGAGAGGGTCTGCGGTGGCTGCGCGGCAACGCGCCGGTGCGCACGCTCGTCATCATCATCCTGGTGTTCAACGTCACGTGGGCGGCGCCCTGGGGCATCCTCGTGCTCTACGCCACCGAGCACCTCGGCATGGGCCCGGTCGGCTTCGGCGTGCTCACGACCGCGTCGGCGCTCGGCGGCCTCGTGGCGACCACGTGCTTCGGCTGGCTCGAGCGCCATGTGTCGTTCGCGACGCTCATGCGGGTGTGCCTGACCCTCGAGGTGGTCATGCATCTCGGGTTCGCGCTGACGACCTCGCCGGTGGTCGCGTTCGCGATCATGTTCGGCTTCGGCGCCTACGCGTTCGTCTGGGGCACGATCTCGACGACGGTCCGTCAGCGCCTGGTCCCGCTCGAGCTGCAGGGCCGCATCGCGTCGGTGAACATGGTGGGCGTCTTCGGCGGACTCGTGATCGGGCAGTTCCTGGGCGGCCTGATCGCGCAGACCTGGGGGCTGACCGCGCCGTGGTGGTTCGCGTTCGGCGGGTCGGCGATCACGCTGCTGATCGTGTGGCGCTCGATCTCGCACATCGCCGCGGCGAAGCCGGTGCTCGGTGACGAGTCGGGCGGTGTCGAGCCCGGCGACGGCGGAGTTCCCGGTCGCTGAACGAACCAGCAAGACGACTCGGTCGAATATCCCCTTCGACCTGCTCTTTCTGCCGCCGGAATGTCGGAGGCCCTCGGCAGAATCGAGGGTATGAACCTCCTCGCGACGCCGCTTCAGAGCCTGCAGCAGCAGGCCCGCGACGTCCTGCGAGAGGCCGAGGAACAGCGGGCGCTTCAGCGCGGCGATGAGGCCGAGCTCGCACAGCAGGTGTCGGCGATCGCCGAACTCGGCAGCCTCGTCGAGGCGCTGCTGATCGACGCCGTCGGCGAGATGGTGCGGCGCTCCGAGGCGCCCGACCGCAGCGCGCGCATGACATCGCACCTCGGCTGTCGCGACGTCCCCGAGCTCGTGCAGACACTGACCCGCGTGGGTCCGCGCACCGCCGCGCGGCTTCAGCGGGCTGCGAAATCGGTGCGTCCCGCCGTCTCCGACATCACAGGCGAGTTGCTGAATGCCGCGTTCCCCGCCGTGCGGGCGGCGATGACCGACGGCGTGCTCGGCGTCGACGGCATCCTCGCGATCTGCGAACCGCTGCAGGCGACCGCGCCGCGCGTGCCGGCCGAAGCCCGTCGCGATGCTGCTGAGATCGCCGTCGCAGAAGCCCGCGGCGAAGGCCCCGACGGCGCTCCCCCGGCCTGCGCCGCGCTGCTGCGGATCCACGCCCAGGCCTGGGCGCTCGCTCTCGATCAGGACGGAGCCGAGCCCCGCGAGCGGACCGCGATCCGCAAGCGCTCCTTCTCGATCGGCATCGCGACCCCGTCCGGCGTGCCCATGCACGGCACCCTGCTCCCCGAGGTCGCGGCCCAGCTGCAGACGATCTTCGACGCGCAGCTGTCGCCGAAGATCGCGTTCACCGACGTCCCGCGAGACGTCGACGGCACGCCGATCGCACCCCTCGACGACCGTACCCGCGCGCAGAAGCAGCACGACGCCCTCGCCGCCGCACTCGGGGTCGCGGCATCCAGCGGCCTGCTGCCCACCCTCGGCGGGCACGCGCCGACCCTCGTCGTCTCGGTGCATGCCGAGGATGTCGCCGCCGGCACCGGCTACGCGTACGCGCAGGGATGCGACCAGTCGATCACTGTCGCCGCCGCGCTCCACATCGGCTGTCACGGCGCCGTTCAGCGCGTCACGAGCGACAACGGACGCATCGTCCGAATCGGCACTGCGGAGCGTGTCTTCAACCGCCACCAGCGTCGTGCGATCGCGCTCCGCGACGGAGCCTGCGTGATCCCCGGCTGCGGAGTGAGCGCCGCCTGGTGCGAGATCCACCACGTACTCGAACACGCCCAAGGCGGCCCGACGCACACCGACAACGGAGTGCTGCTCTGCTGGTTCCACCATCGGTTCCTCGACCGCATCGGCTGGCGCGTCCGCATGAACCGCGGAGTGCCCGAAGTGCGGGCGCCCGGGTGGTTCGACGCCTCACTGAGATGGCGGACCGTGACGACCTCGCCCACCCGACTCGCGGAGACTGTGCGCAGGACGTGATCCGCGGCCACACCTCCACCGACCTCTTCGTCGTAGCGAGACGGCGAGTTCCAGGTCAGAGGATCGCTCTGCCGGCACCGGGCGTTCGCAGGCGATCAGCGCCTCCTGCCGGGCGGTCGGCTCTGTCGTCGCACCTTCCATTCGGTGAGGGGGCGCCGACGTCCGGCCATCAGTCGAACGGGCCGTAGACCTCGAGCGTGTTCGCGGCCAGCTGCGCGCAGAACTCGTCGAGATCGGCCCCGAGCTCCTCGGCCATGAACCGCACGGTCACGGGCACGAGGTACGGCGCGTTCGGGCGACCGCGATGCGGCACCGGGGTGAGGAACGGCGCGTCCGTCTCGACCAGGATCCGCTCTCGCGGAGTGACTGCCAGGGCGTCGCGCAGGTTCTGGGCGTTCTTGAACGTGACGTTCCCCGCGAACGAGAGGTAGTAGCCGGCCTCCGCGGCGATCAGCGCCATCGCCTCATCGCCCGAGAAGCAGTGGAACACCGTCCGCTCGGGCGCACCGACACGCGCGAGCGTCTCCAGCACCGCATCGTGGGCGTCGCGGTCGTGGATCTGCATCGCGATGCCGTGCTCCTTCGCGAGCGCGATGTGCGCTTCGAAGCTCTCGTGCTGGGCCGGGATGCCGGCGGCATCCGTTCGGAAGAAGTCGAGACCCGTCTCGCCGATCGCCCGCACGCGCGGCTGTGCCGCCAACTCGTCGATGACGGCGATCGCCTCGTGCAGTCGCCCCGCCTCGGCGTAAACGGGGGCTTCGTTCGGGTGGATCGCGACGGCTGCGAGTACGCGGGGGTGGGATGCCGCGGCCCACGCCGACCAGCGGCTCGAGTCGACGTCGCCGCCGGCCTGCACGACGCCGATCACGCCGACGGCCTGCGCTCGCGACAGCTGCTCGTCGAGCGACAGGCCGACTCCGTCTTCGATCTCGAGGTGGCAGTGGTTGTCGTAGACCGGCACCGCGAGCGGCTCGGGCGCAGCCGGATAGCTGACGTCGCGGCGTCCGTCGGCCGAGCGCTCGCGCACGTATGCGCTCGGGTCGCCGCCCTCGATCGTGCCGCGCGGGCGCTCGACCGGCTCGCCTGCCGTCATACGCTCTGCTCGACGCGGGGGAACAACGGCGCGAGGCCGTTGACCGATGTGCCGGGGGTGAGCACACCCCACCCGCCTGCCTCGCGCAGGGGCTGGTCCTGCAGGCGGCCGACGCTCTCCGCCGCGCCGAGCGCGATCCACAGCTTCTCGGTCGCCACCGGGATGACGGGCGACAGCAGCACGGCGAGGGCGCGCAGTCCCTCAGCCGCGGTGTAGAGCACGGTGCCCAGACGCGCGCGCTGCGCGTCGTCCTTCGCGAGCACCCAGGGCGCGTTCTCGGTGATGTACAGGTTGAGCGCATCGACGATCGTCCAGATCGCATCGATCGCCTCGTCGATCCGGAATCGCTCGATCGCGGCGTCGGCTGTGGCCGCGGCATCCGCCACCGTCTTGTGGATGACCAGGTCGCCGTCGGTGTACTCGGCCGGAACCGGCACGATGCCGTCGAAATAGCGCTCGATCATCGCGATCGTGCGGGATGCCAGGTTGCCGAACCCGTTCGCGAGCTCGGCCTGATAGCGCGCCGAGAGGTCCTCCCACGAGAACGAGCCGTCCTGACCGAAGGCGATGGCCGAGAGGAAGTAGAAGCGGTACGCGTCGGAGCCGAAGACGTCGGTGATCTCGCTCGGCGCGATGCCGGTGAGCTTCGACTTCGACATCTTCTCGCCGCCCACGAGCAGCCAGCCGTGCGCGAACACGCCGCGGGGCACGTCGACGCCGGCCGCCATCAGCATCGCGGGCCAGATGACGGCGTGGAAGCGCAGGATGTCCTTGCCCACGACGTGGTACGCCGGCCAGCGGCGCTCGAACTCGGCTGCCTGCCCTGAGCTCGTCGACGGGTCGGAACCGTAGCCGACGGCCGTGGCGTAGTTGAGCAGCGCGTCGACCCAGACGTAGATGACGTGCGACTCGTCCCACGGCACGGTGATGCCCCAGTCGAACGTGGAGCGCGAGATCGAGAGGTCCTTCAGGCCGTTCTTCACGAACGACACGACTTCGTTGCGCGCGGACTCGGGACGGATGAAGTCGGGAACGCTCGAGTACAGCTCGAGCAGCTTGTCCTGGAATTCGCTGAGCTTGAAGAAGTAGTTCTTCTCCTGCAGCAGCTCGAGCGGCTTCGAGTGGATCGCGCACACCTTGAGACCCTCGAAGGCACCCGTGCCGTCGACGATCTCGGAGTCGGTCTTGAACTCCTCGCAGCCCACGCAGTACAGCGCCTCGAACTCGCCGGCGTAGATGTAGCCGCGGTCGTAGATCGCCTGCACGAACTGCTTGACCCGCTCTTCGTGACGGGGCTGCGTCGTGCGGATGAAGTCGTCGTTGGCGACGTCGAGCGTCTCGAGGAGCGGGAACCACTCCTGCGTCACGAGCCGGTCGACCCACTCCTGCGGGGTCGCGCCGTTCGCGGCGGCCGCGCGCATCATCTTCTGGCCGTGCTCGTCGGTGCCGGTCAGCATCCAGGTGTCGTCGCCCGCCTGGCGGTGCCAGCGTGCGAGGGTGTCCACGGCGACGGTCGTGTAGCCGTGGCCGATGTGGGGCACATCGCTCGGATAGTAGATCGGCGTCGTGATGTAGAAGCTGCGGCCGGACGTCATCCGACGATTCTAGTTCGGCGGGATGCCGCGCCTCGGCGTGTGACGGGGCGACCGGGTCACGCGCTGTCGCGCACGACCAGGGTCGTGGGCAGCACGAGTGCCTCCCGCGAGCGGCCGTTGATCACATCGAGCAGCATCTCGACCATCTGCGTGCTGATCTGGTCCCACGGCTGGCGCATCGTCGTGAGCGGCGGGTCGTGCGTCGCGGCCAGGCCCGAATCGTCGAAGCCGGCGACGGCGACATCGCCGGGCACGCTGATGCCGAGCTTGCGGAGCGCCGCGATCGCCCCGACGGCGATGACATCGGATGCCGCGAACACCGCGTCGATGTCGGGAGCGCGCTCGATCAGCCGCGTCATCCCGGCGAAGCCCGCGTCGGAGTCGTACGGCACCTGCTCGACCAGAACCGGATCGAACAGGTCCCCCATCTCCTCACGGAACCCCTGCAGTCGGTAGCGCCCGCCGGGGGTGTCGTCGGGCCCGGTGATCACCGCGATGCGGCGGTGCCCCCGATCGATGAGGTGACGCGTCATGACGCGAGCGGACTCCTCCTCGCCGACCGAGACGGTGGGCACGAACGCGTGGTCGCCGAGCGGCACGCCGCTGCAGACGGTGGGCACGCCGGCCTCGACGAGCGACGTGAGCAGGGTGTTGGACTCGTGGGACGAGATCAGCAGCACGCCGTCGACGTGCCCGGCCCGCACGTAGTGCTCGATGTTGGCCTGAGCGGCCTCGGTGTCGGCGACGAGCAGCACGAGCGTCATGTCGCGATCGGCGAGCGCCTGCGTCGCTCCGCGGAGCAGCAGCGCGAATGTCGGGTCGGAGAAGAGAAGGTGCTGCGACTCGGTCAGCAGGAACGCGATCGAGTCGGACTTGCCGGTCGCGAGGCTGCGGGCGTGGTGGTTCGTCGTGTACCCCGTGCGACGGATCGCAGCCTCCACGGCCACCCGGGCATCCGGCGACACCCAGTGTCCGCCGTTGATGACGCGCGACACCGTGCCTCGCGACACGCCGGCCTCGACGGCCACGTCGCGGATCGTCGGGCGCCGGAGGCGGGGTGCGATGTCGACCACGCCGTGACTCTATCGGGGATCGACCGCCCGGCGTCGGCGGCAAGGCTGGGACCGGTCACAGTTGGGTAACGGCGGTGGCAGGCCCCGGCATCCGGATCTAGGCTGGGGTCGTACCGACTGGGACCGGTCACAGCCTTCGCTCGAAGCCGCCGGCGCCCACCCCGACTCACGAGGACACCGTCAATGATGCCGACACCCGCCTGGCCCGCTCTGTCGGGCATCGCCTACGGCGGCGACTACAACCCCGAGCAATGGCCGCGCGAGACGTGGCGCGAAGACGTCGCCCTCATGCGCACCGCGGGCGTCAACCTCGTCAGCGTCGGCATCTTCTCGTGGGGCCTGCTCGAGACGAGCGAGGGCGTCTTCGACTTCTCGTGGCTCGACGAGGTCATCGACCTGCTGCACGCGAACGGCATCGCCGTCGACCTCGGCACCCCGACCGCGTCTCCCCCGGCGTGGTTCTTCGCGACCTATCCCGACTCGCGCGTGGTCACCCGCGACGGCGTGCCGATGGGCTTCGGCTCGCGCGGCATGGTCTCGCCCTCGTCGCCGGAGTATCGCGCGGCGTCGGTGCGCATCGCCACCGAGCTCGCGACCCGGTACGCCGATCACCCCGCGGTCGTGATGTGGCACGTCCACAACGAGTACGGCACCCCCGTGAGCGACGACTACTCGGCCCACGCGGTGCGCGAGTGGCGGCTCTGGCTGCAGGAGCGCTACGGCTCGCTCGACGCGCTGAACGCCGCCTGGGGCACGGCGTTCTGGGGCCAGCACTACGGCGACTGGGCCCACGTCGGCGCCCCGGCGGCCACCCCGACGACGGCGAACCCCGCTCAGCGGCTGGACTACGCGAGGTTCACCGACCACCAGCTGCGCGCCTGCTTCATCGGCGAGCGCGACGCGATCCGCGCGCTGTCGACGAAGCCGATCACGACGAACTTCATGGCCAACCAGCACCACGGCTGCGATCTGTGGGCGTGGGCCCGCGAGGTCGACATCGTCTCGGACGACCACTACCTGACCGCCGCCGACGAGCATGCCGAGATCGGCCTCGCGATCGCCGCCGACCTCTCGCGCTCCGTCGGCCGGGGTGCGCCGTGGATCCTGATGGAGCACTCGACATCGGCCGTCAACTGGCAGCCGCGCAACGTCGCGAAGCGACCGGGCGAGATGGCGCGGAACTCCCTGTCGCACCTCGGCCGCGGCGCCGACGGCATCCTCTTCTTCCAGTGGCGGGCCTCCCGCTCGGGTGCCGAGAAGTTCCACTCGGCGATGCTGCCGCACGCCGGCACCGGTTCGCGGGTGTTCCGCGAGGTCGTCGATCTCGGTGCGAAGCTCGGCCGCCTCGACGAGGTGCGCGGATCCCGCGTGCAGGCCGACGTGGCGATCCTGTGGGACTTCGAATCGTTCTGGGCGCAGGACCTCGAGTGGCGCCCGTCGGACGACCTCGATCACGACGAGCGCATCCGCGCCTTCTACGAGCGTCTGTGGCGCGACGGCATCACCGTGGACTTCGCCCTGCCGGGGCACGACCTGTCCTCGTACGCGCTCGTGATCGCGCCGGCCCAGTATCTGCTCCGTCGCGAGGACGCCGACAACCTGAACCGCTACGTCGAGCAGGGCGGAACCCTCGTGGTCTCGTTCTTCTCCGCGATCGTCGACGAGCACGACGCGGTGCACGAGGGCGGCTTCCTCGCCCCCCTCGCGCCCGCCCTCGGCGTCCACGTCGAAGAGCACCTCCCGCTGCGCGAAGGCGTCACGGCATCCGTCGACTTCGGCGGTGCGACCCTCAGCGCCGACGTCTGGCAGGAAGACCTCGTCGTCGGCGATGCGGACGTGCGCGGCGTCTACGTCGACGGCCCCGCTGCCGGCAAGCCCGCCATCACACGCCGCGCGCACGGGTCGGGCACCGGCTGGTACATCAGCACCCGACCGGATGCCGCCTCTCTCGCGGCTGTCATGGCCGAGGTGTATCGCGACGCGGGGATCGCGCCGTCCGGGCTTCCCGCGGGCGTCGAGATCATCCAGCGCCACGCGGGCGACACAGACTTCATCGTCACGATCAACCACACGGACGAACCCGTGACGATGCCGGCCGAGGGGATCGACCTGCTGACACAGCGAGAAATCCACGGCATGCTGACGGTGGAAGCGGGCGACGTCGCCGTCACCCGCTCGCCGCGCACAGCACCCGGAGACCCGGCATGATCGGCCTCCGAACCTGCGGGGGATGCCCATCCCTCTGCAGGACGCACTGAGAGAACCGCCGCGCCAACCGGCTCGGCACACACAGAACGGTCGTAACGGCGCGACTCCCCCGGGGGCCCGCGCACCGACCACTTCCGAAAGGGAAATCCATGCGCAAGATGGGAATCGGCGTCGTCGCACTCGCGTCTGCCGCCCTGCTCCTGGCCGGCTGCTCCGGCACCGCTGACGGAGGCTCGTCGGCGGCACCCGAAGGCGGCGGAGAGCTCGTCATCTGGACCGACGAGAACCGCCAGCCCGCCATCGAGGCCGCAGCCGCGGCCTTCGAGGAGGAGACCGGCACGACAGTGACGCTCGTCCAGAAGAACTTCGAAGACATGCGGGCAGACTTCATCTCGCAGGTCCCGACCGGTGAGGGCCCCGACATCACGATCGGCGCGCACGACTGGCTCGGCGCCCTCGTCGCCGCCGGTGTCGTGGACACGATCGACCTCGGCGACAAGGCCGACTCGATCGAGCAGGTCGCCATCGAGGCCATGACCTACGACGGTCAGCTCTACGCCCTGCCGTACGCCCTCGAGGCCGTGGCGCTCGTGCAGAACACCGACCTCGTCGGCGAAGAAGCCCCCGCCACGTGGGACGACGCCATCGCGGCGGCCACCGCCGCCGGCGCCGCGCGCCCGATCGTCATCAACACCGCAGGTCAGACCGGCGATGCGTACACGATGTACGGCCTGCAGACGTCGTTCGGCGCCCCGGTCTTCGTGCAGGACGACACCGGCTCGTACACAACCGAGGTCGGCATGGGCGGCGCGACCGGCGACGCCTTCGCATCGTGGCTGGGAGCCAACGGCAGCGCCGGCACCGGCATCATCTCGACGACGGTCGACTACGACACCAACAACGAGCTCTTCGCGTCCGGCGAGGCCGCCTACACGATCCAGGGCCCCTGGGCGATCGAGGCACTCACCGCCGGTGGCGCGAACATCAAGGTGAACCCGATCCCGTCCGCGGGTGGCGAGACGGCATCGCCGTTCGTGGGTGTGCAGGGCTTCTACATCAGCGCCGAGTCCAGCAACGCCCTGCTCGCGCAGGACTTCCTCGTGAACTACATCGCGACCGATGACGCGCAGCAGGCCCTGTACGAGGCCGACCCGCGCATCCCGGCGTGGAAGACGCTCGCCGAAGAGGTCTCGGCCGACCCGGTTATCGCCGGCTTCATCGCCTCGGCGCAGAACGGCGTGCCGCAGCCCTCGATCCCCGAGATGGGATCGGTGTGGGACCTCTGGAACGCGGCCCAGGTTCAGATCATCGGAGGCGCCGACCCCGTGTCGACGTGGAACACGATGGTCACCAACCTCGAGTCGACGATCGGCTGATCCCCCGGTGTGCGGGGCGGGCGCACGTCCGCCCCGCACACCACCGAGCGACCCACACGAAGGAGCACGAATGTCGTCGCCGAGCAGCACGGCCACCGCGGTCGCCGGGGGAACCCTCCCACCGACCGACAGCCCGAAGAGTACGAAAGAGTCGCACGCGCGCAACTGGCGAGGGCTGGGGTGGGGCTTCGTCGTGAAGCTCGTCCTGATGGCGCTCGTGAACGCCTTCGGCATCATGGCGATCCTGAGCGCCTTCCAGGCGGAGGCGTGGATCATCTTCGGCGTCGCGCTCGCGCTGCTGCTGGCCGCCGACGTCATCTACTTCACGAAGAAGGCGCTTCCGCTGAAGTACCTCTTCCCGGGTCTGACCTTCCTGCTGATCTTCCAGGTCTTCATCTTCCTGTACACCGGCTACATCGCCTTCACGAACTACGGCACCGGTCACAACGGAACACAGGAGCAGGCGGTCAACGCCGCGCTCATCCAGGGCGAGCGCCGCATCGACGACTCGCCGACCTATCCCCTCGCCGTCGTCGAGCGCGCCGGTGAGTACGGCTTCGCGATCGTCGACGACGACGACGTGCGCGCCGGCTCCGCCACCGAACCGCTCTCCACCGTCGACGGCGCCGACGTCGGGGCCACCGGCGCCCCGGTCGAGGTGCCCGGGTGGACCGTCGTCCCGCGCCAGCAGGTGCTCACCGACCCGACCCTGCAGCAGACGATCCAGAACCTGCGGGTTCCCGTCTCGGACGACCCGAACGACGGCTCCATCCGCACCCGTGAGGGCACGACCGGCGCCGTGTACGAATCGACGCTCGTGTGGGATGCCGACGCGCAGACCATCACCGACACGACGTCGGGCACCGTCTACACCGCCTCCGATCGCGGCAGCTTCGTCGCCGAGGACGGCACTGCGCTCCCCGCCGGCTGGTACGTCAACGTCGGCTTCGACAACTTCTTGAACCTGTTCACCGATCCGAAGCTGCAGTCCGCGATCGGCGCCGTCACCGTGTGGACGTTCGTGTTCGCGTTCCTGTCGGTCGCCGTGCCGTTCCTGCTGGGACTGATCGTCGCGATCATCTACAACGACTCGCGGATCAAGAATCAGAAGCTGCTGCGCACGATCTTCATCCTCCCCTACGCGTTCCCCGCGTTCATGTCCGCCCTGCTGTTCCGCGGCATGTTCAACGCGGAGTTCGGTGTCATCAACGATCTGTTCTTCTTCGGAGCACAGATCAACTGGCTCGGTGATCCCTGGCTCGCGAAACTCGCCGTGCTGTGGGTCAACATCTGGCTGACGTATCCGTACTTCTTCCTCGTGTGCACCGGCGCCCTGCAGGCGCTCCCGAAGGACGCCCTCGAGGCGGCCTCGATCGACGGAGCAGGCCGCGCACGGCAGATGCGGTCGATCATCCTGCCGCTCGTCCTGGTCTCGACGGCGCCGCTTCTGATCGCGTCGTTCGCCTTCAGCTTCAACAACTTCACGATCATCTACATGTTCAACGACGGCGGTCCCGCCATCCCCGGCGCACCGTACGGCCTCGGCTACACCGACATCCTGATCTCGGCCATCTACCGCATCTCGGGCGTCGCCGGCGGAGCCGCCGACTTCGGCATCGCGAGCGCCCTGTCGATCATGGTGTTCCTCGTCGTCGGAGCAATCTCGGCGATCGCCTTCCGCCAGACCCGCAAGCTCGAGGAGTACTCGTGATGTCTGCACCCACCACCACCACCGCCGCACCGTCCACCGCCACCACCCCGCCGGACGGATCGAGGACGGCGGCGCGTCGACGCCGCTGGCTGCTCGAGGTGGGCTGGAAGTACCTGCTGGCGCTCGTGATCATCTTCTACGCGGCGTTCCCGCTCGTGTACATCCTGTCGGCCTCGCTCAACCCGCGCGGCACGCTCTCGGCCTCGAATGCGCTGTTCAGCGCGTTGGACTTCGCGAACTACGCCGCTCTCGGGGCGACGAGCTACTGGACCTGGTACGGCAACACCCTGCTCATCGGCGGTGTCGCCGCGATCGGCGCCGTGTTCATGGGGGCCTGCGCCGCCTACGCGTTCTCGCGCTTCCGCTTCGCGGGTCGCCGGGCGAGCCTGACGTCGCTGCTGATCATCCAGATGTTCCCGCAGGCGCTCGCGTTCATCGCGATCTTCCTGCTGCTCCTGTCGCTGGGTTCTGTGTTCCCGGCCCTCGGACTCAACTCGAAGATCGCGCTCATCTGCGTCTACCTCGGCGGCGCGCTCGGCACGAACACCTTCCTGATGTACGGCTTCTTCAACACGATCCCGATGGAGCTCGACGAGTCCGCCAAGATCGACGGCGCCTCGCACGCCCAGATCTTCTGGCGTCTCATCATGCCGCTCGTGACGCCGATCCTCGCGGTCGTCGCCCTGCTCGCGTTCATCGCGGCGTTCGGCGACTTCATCATCGCCCGGCTCGTGCTCGTCTCGCAGGACAACTGGACCCTCGCGGTCGGGATGTTCCAGTGGGTCTCGAACCAGCTGTCGTCGAACTGGGGACTGTTCGCGGCCGGAGCCGTGCTCGCGGCACTCCCCGTGCTGATCCTCTTCCTGTCCCTGCAGCGCTACATCGTCGGCGGACTGACCTCGGGCGCCGTCAAGGGCTGAGCCCCGACACCCTCAGACGAGAGCGGCGTCGTGCTCCGGCACGGCGCCGCTCTCGTTCTCACGAGGGCTCCGAGCGCTGCCTGCTCTTCGATACGGCGCTAGGAACCCGAAGGCCTTGCTCGCTCCGCGAGCGCGGCCTGATAGAGCTCGCGACTGGAGTGGCCGGTGTGCGCCGACACCTCGGCTGCGGCATCCTTCAGTCGGGTTCCTGACCGCACCTGATCGAGTACCTGCCCGACGGCGTCGTCGAACGGGACGTCTCGCGGAACAGCCCCCGCCACGACCACGACCACCTCGCCGCGCACCCCCGCCGACGCCCATTCCACCAGCTCCGAGAGCGGGCCACGGGCCACCTCTTCGTAGAACTTCGTGAGCTCACGGCACACCGCCGCGCGGCGGTCGTCGCCGAACGCGGCCGCCATGTCGGCGAGGGTCGATGCGACGCGGGTGGGTGCGTCGAAGAACACCATCGTCCGCGGCTCGCCCGCGAGTGCCCGCAGGGTCGCCCGGCGCTCCCCCGGCTTGCGGGGCACGAACCCCTCGAACGTGAAGCGGTCGGTCGGGAGGCCCGAGACGGCGAGCGCCGTGACGACGGCGCTCGGACCGGGGATGACCGTCACCTGCACGCCCGCCTGCGCGGCGGCCGCGACGACGCCGTAGCCCGGGTCCGAGACGGTGGGCATGCCGGCATCCGACAGCACGAGGACGTCCTGCGTGCGCGCGAGCTCGACGATCTCGGGCGCTCGCTCCTTCTCGTTGTGGTCGTGCAGCGCGAGCAGCCGCGGGCGGTTCTCGATGCCGAGCGCGGCGAGCAGCCGCTGCGTCGTGCGGGTGTCTTCGGCCGCGATCACGGTGGCCGACGAGAGCGCCTCGACGAGTCGTGTCGACGCGTCGCCGAGATTGCCGATGGGCGTCGCGGCGAGGATGATCACGGCCCCCAGCATAGGCTGGACGCCGTGACGACGACCGCCGCGCAGCCGCCCGGAGGGCCCCTCCTGCCGGGCCCGCGCCCGACGCTGTTCGACCGGTGGACGGCCCGACTGCGCGCCGATCCGCAGCTCGAACGCCGGTGGCGATGGCTGGCCCCGCTGCTCGTGACGCTCGTCGCCGGCATCCTGCGCGTGTGGAACCTCGGGCACCCGCACACCCTCGTCTTCGACGAGACGTACTACGTGAAGGATGCCTGGACGCAGTGGTCGCTCGGATTCTCGGCGTCCTGGCCCGACGAGGCCGATGCGAGGTTCGTGGCCGGCGAGACCGGCATCTTCGATGCCACGGGCAGCTTCGTGGTGCATCCCCCGCTCGGCAAGTTCTTCATCGGGGCCGGCATGGCGCTGTTCGGGGCCGATTCGTCGTTCGGCTGGCGCATCGCGGTCGCCGTCTTCGGCACCGCCACGGTGCTCGTGCTGTACCTCGTGGCCAAGGCGCTCACGGGATCGATGCCGTTCGCGGTGGTCGCCTCGGGGCTGCTCGCGATCGACGGGCTCGCGATCGTCATGAGCCGGATCGCCCTGCTCGACATCTTCCTGACCTTCTTCGTGCTCACCGCCTTCTGGTTCGTCGTGCTGGACCGGCACCGCTCGCTCCCCCGTCTCGAGGGGGCGATCGCCGCGCGCACCGTCGACGGCGCTCCCCCGGCGTGGGGACCGGTGCTGTGGAACCGGCCGTGGCTCATCGCCGCCGGAGCCGCGGTCGGAGCGGCGACGGCTGTGAAGTGGTCGGGCCTCTACGTCGCCGCCGGGCTCGGGATCTATCTCGTGGTCTCGGACGCACTGGCCAGACGCCGCGCGGGGGTCGTGCTGTGGCCGACGGATGCCGCGTTCCGCCAGGGTCCCGCGACCTTCGTGCTGTTCATCCCGGTGGCGTTCGTCGTCTACCTGGCGTCGTGGACCGGGTGGCTCGTCACCGATGACGGGTACGGCCGACACGCGATCACCGAGTCGTCGGGCTTCTGGTCGTGGGTGCCGCTTCCGCTGCAGAACCTGTGGGGCTACCACCAGCAGATCTACGGGTTCCACGTCGGGCTGACGAGCGAGCACGGCTATGCGAGTCCGGCGTGGCAGTGGCCTCTGCTCCTGCGGCCCACCTCGATGCACTTCGACAACAGCGGCGAGGGCTTCGTCGAGAACATCTACAGCATGCCGAATCCGCTGATCTGGTTCGGCGGCGTCGCGGCCGTCGTGTTCCTCGTCGTGCGGTTCGCGATGACCCGCGATTGGCACTTCGCGCTCGTGCTCACCGGGGTCGGCGTGACCTACGTGCCGTGGCTGCTCTACCCCGAGCGCACGATCTTCCAGTTCTACACGATCGCGATCCTGCCGTTCATGATCCTCGCGCTCGCCTTCGCCCTGCGTGCGATCGCCTCGCCCGCCGGCGGCGACGCGTACCGCCGCGCGACCGGACAGCGCCTGGTGTGGGTGCTGCTGATCGTCGCGCTCGTGCTCTCGGCGTTCTGGTACCCGATCATCACCGCGACGCCGGTGCCCTACGACTTCTGGCGCATCCACAACTGGCTGCCCACCTGGGTCTGACCGGCGGATGCCGCGGCGCGGGCCGCGGCGGGAAGCGCCGCCAGGATCCGCTCGACGACGGACTCGTCGTGCGCGGCGGTGAGGAACCACGCCTCGAACACGCTGGGCGGCAGCGAGACGCCGGCGTCCAGCATCGCGTGGAAGAACGGCGGGTAGCGCCAGCCCTCCTGCGCGCGGGCGTCGTCGTAGTCGCGGATCTGCCCGCTGCGGAACGCCACCGAGAACAGACTCCCCGCGTGCGAGACGACGTGCTCGACGCCCGCGTCGGTGAGCGCCCGGTCGAGACCCGCCGAGACGGCGGCGGAGGCGGCATCCACTCGGGAGTAGACGTCGGCGTCGGCGAGCCGCAGCGTGGCGAGGCCGGCGGCCACCGCGAGCGGATTGCCGCTCAGCGTGCCCGCCTGGTAGACGGGGCCGAGGGGCGCGAGAAGCTCCATGAGGTCGGCGCGACCGCCGATCGCGGCCAGCGGCATGCCGCCGCCGACGACCTTGCCGAACGAGACGAGGTCGGGCACCCACGTCGCGCCGTCGGCGCGCTCGAGGCCCCACCATCCGGCTGCGCCGACGCGGAAGCCCGTGAGCACCTCGTCGAGGATCAGCAGCGCGCCGTTCGCGTGGGCGGTCTCGGCGAGGAATGCGTTGAAGCCCGGCTCGGGTGCGAGGATGCCGGCGTTCGCGCCGGCGGCCTCGGTGATGATCGCCGCGATGCGTCCGGGGTGGGCCGCGAATGCCGCGTGCACCGCGTCGCGGTCGTTGTACGGCAGCACGAGGGTGAGCGCGGCGACATCGGCCGGCACTCCCGCCGATCCCGGCAGGCCGAGGGTGGCGACGCCGGATCCGGACTCGGCGAGCAGTCCGTCGGAGTGCCCGTGATAGTGCCCGGCGAACTTGACGACGATGTCGCGGCCGGTGGCACCGCGGGCGATGCGGATCGCCGTCATCGTCGATTCGGTCCCCGTCGACACCATTCGCAGTCGCTCGATGCCTGCCACGCCGTCCACGTGGAGGCGATCGATGACGAGCTCGGCGAGCTCGGTCTCGGGCGGGGTGGACGCGCCGAACGAGAGGCCGCGCGCCGCGGCGTCCTGCACCGCTGTCACCACCTCGGGATGCGCGTGGCCGAGCAATGCCGGTCCCCACGATGCGACGAGGTCGATGTAGTCGCGACCCGTCACGTCGCGCACCGTCGCACCGGCGGCCGACACGATGGACAGCGGCGTGCCGCCGACGGAGCCGAAGGCGCGGACGGGCGAGTTGACTCCGCCGGGGATGACGGCCCGCGCGCGCTGCGCGGCCTCGAGGTTGGTGGTCATGCGCTCGCCCTTCCGGCCGCTTCGATCGCCCAGTAGGTGAGCACGGCGTCGGCGCCCGCGCGCACGATGCCGGTGAGGGATTCGTCGATCGCGCGTTCGCGGTCGATCCAGCCGTGGGCCGCTGCGGCCTCGATCATCGCGTACTCGCCGCTCACCTGGTATGCCCACACCGGGACGGGCGACGTCGCCGCGGTGTCGGCGAGCACATCGAGGTAGCTCATGGCGGGCTTGACCATCACGACGTCTGCGCCTTCGGCGACGTCGAGCGCGACCTCGCGGGCGCCCTCGCGACGGTTGCCGGCGTCGAGCTGATAGGAGCGGCGGTCGCCGACGAGCGAGGACTGCACGGCTTCGCGGAACGGTCCGTAGAACGCCGACGCGTACTTCGCGGCATAGGCGAGAAGCGCGACATCGGTGTGCCCTTCGGCGTCGATCGCGTCGCGGACCGCGGCGACCTGGCCGTCCATCATGCCCGACAGACCGAGCACGTGGGAGCCCGCCTGCGCCTGCGCGAGGCCCATGTCGCGGTACCGCGCGAGCGTGGCGTCGTTGTCGACCCGGCCCGACGCGTCGAGCACGCCGCAGTGGCCGTGGTCGGTGAACTCGTCCAGGCACAGGTCGGTCTGCACGACGAGCGCGTCGCCCACCTCGGCGACCGCGACGCGGGTCGCGATGTTCAGGATGCCGTCGGGGTCTGTCGCACCCGATCCCTCGGCGTCCTTGTGCTCGGGCACGCCGAAGAGCATCACGCCGCCGATGCCGGCGGACGCCGCACGGTGCAGCTCGCCCTTGAGCGAATCGAGCGAGTGCTGGACGACACCGGGCATCGATCCGATCGGCAGCGCCTCGGACGCCCCCTCGCGCACGAACAGCGGCAGGATCAGCTGGGCGGGGCTGACGCGCGTCTCGCGCACCAGCCGCCGCCACGCGGGGCTGGACCGCAGACGGCGGGGACGGACGGCGGGGAACTCGGACATCAGGACTCCTCGATGGGGCGACCGCCGAGCGGTGCGAGGTCGGCGGCACCGGCGGCGAGCAGGTCGTCGGCGACGCGCACGGCGATCGCGCCGAGATCCCCGTCGTCGATGTACGCGGCGTGGGAGCTCGTGAGCCGCTCGGTGCCGTCGGGGCGGTAGACGCGGGCCGAGAGGAACAGCATCCCGTCTTCGACGAACGCGTGCGCGCCGATCGGCGCCGCGCAGCCGGCTTCGAGGCGCGCGAGCACGCCGCGCTCGGCCTCGGCGGCCAGGCGCGAGGCTCGGTGGTCGATGCGGGCGGCGAGATGCGTCTCACCCTCCCGCGTCTCGACGGCCAGGGCTCCCTGCGCAGGAGCCGTGGGCCAGAAGTCGATGTCGAAGTACTCGGTCACCGCGTCGAGGCGGCCGAGGCGCGCAAGGCCGGCGGCGGCGAGCACCACGGCGTCGAGGGCGCGCCCTTCGACGAGTTCAGGGACCGAGCTGCGCTCAGCGGCCGCGACGACCCTCGACAACCGGGTGTCGACGTTTCCTCGGATGTCGGCGAGCACGAGGTCCGGGCGCTTCGCGGCCAGCTGCGCGCGGCGGCGCGGCGAGCCGGTGCCCACGCGCGCGCCCTCGGGAAGCTGCTCGAGTGTGAGCCCGTCGCGGGCGCACAGAGCATCCCGCGCGTCGGCGCGCTTCGGCACGGCCGCGATCACCAGGCCCGGCATGGGTGCCGTCGGAAGGTCCTTGAACGAGTGCACGACGGCGTCGACCTCGCCCGCGAGCAGGGCTTCGCGCAGCGCGGCGGCGAACACCCCGGTGCCGCCGAGCGAGGCGAGCGACTCGGTCGAGCGGTCGCCCTCGGAGACGATGGGGACGAGCTCTCCGCCGAGAGCGGCGGCCACGGTGCCCGACTGCGTCATCGCGAGGGCGCTGGCCCTCGTGCCGATGCGCAGTGCGCTCACGAGAGCACCTCGGCGAGCTCCTCCACGCCGATCAGGCGACCGGTGAAGAACGGGATCTCCTCCCGCACGTGGCGGCGGGCCTCGGTCGCACGCAGGTGGCGCATGAGGTCGACGAGATCGACCGGGTCGTCGGCCTCGAGACCGAGCAGCCACTCGTAGTCGCCGAGGGCGAAGCTCGCCACCGTGTTGGCCTGCACCTGCGGATAGTCGCGACCCTTCAGACCGTGGTCGCGCAGCATCTGACCGCGCTCCTCGGCGGGCAGGATGTACCACTCGTAGCTGCGCACGAACGGGTACACGCACAGCCATCCCTTGGGCGCGAGGCCCAGGGCGAATGCGGGGGCGTGATCGCGGCTGAACTCCGCGGCGCGGTGCACGCCGAGGGCGTTCCACGTCGGCAGCAGCGGCGACAGCTCGGCCGAGCGGCGCAGCGCCCGCAGGTCGGCCTGGAGGCCCTCGGCGGTGTCGCCGACGAGCCACAGCATGACGTCGGCGTCGGAGCGCAGACCCGAGACGTCGTAGAGACCGCGCACGCTGCTCAGACCCGCGATGACATCGGCCAGACGCGGGCCGGTCGCGATGGACGGGTGCGGGTCGCGGCGGAAGACGGCCCACAGGGTGAAGTGGTCGGTCTGTGCGGTGGGGGTGTCGGTCGTGGAGCTCACCCCTCCATCCTCCCCCGAATACGGAGGCCCGGCGACGTCAGGGGCCCGTGAGAATGCCCGATGCCACCCGCTCGGCGTGCGGGATGACCGAGGCCAGACCGGTGCCGGCCGCACCTTCGCCGACCGACGGCAGGTCGTCGACCGGGCCGCGCACCCCGCGAGACCACGAGCCGACGGCGGCATCCGTCACCCGATCGATCGGTGTGCCGAGCAGGACGGCCGCGTCGTGCGCTGCCTGCGCGACCGGATCCTGCGGCTCTCCGTCGTACGACAGGCGCACGACGTGGCGACCCGGCAGCGCCTCGCGCACCCACTGCCACTTGGCGCTCACGTGCGTGAGGGCCCGCGCCTCGACGCCGGGGGCCTCGGCGGCGATGAGCAGGCCCGTCCCCCGCGGGGCGGCATCGAGGGCGGGCGCCTCGACGACCAGCGTCACCAGGGTCAGCTGCCGGGGGTCGGCGCTCGGCTCGGACGTCGCCCGCACCACGCGTCCGCGCAGGTGCTCGCCGTCGGCGACGACACCGTCGGCGGTGACCTCGGTGACCGTGACGCCGGTGCGGAACACCACCCCGTGGCGTCTGCCGTCGGCGACGAGTGCGGACACCAGCCGGTGCATGCCACCGCGGAATCCGGCGACCTGCGACCCGGCCGGCGCCTGCGCGCGCAGGGCGCGCACCGCCGCGGCGAGCGATCCGCGCGCCGCGATCTCAGCGCGCAGCCGCGGGGACGCCACGTCGACGGCGAGCGCGTCGGGCTCGCGCGAGTGCACGCCGCGCACGACCGGGGCGACGAGTCCGTCGGCGACGCCGCGCCCCATGCGCACGCGCACGAGTTCGCCGAGGGATGCCGCATCCCGCCCCACGCGCGCCGGCAGGGCGCGGTCCAGCGCCGCCCGCCATGCCGCCGGACGGCCGATCGCCCGCACCACGTCGGCCGCGAGCGGATCGCCCGGAATGCCGAGCACGCCGACCGCGGGCAGCGGCACCGCCGAGCCGTCGGCGCGGTGGAGCCAGGCGGGCGACGGATTCGGCAGCACGATGTCACCGGCGATGCCGAGCTCGTCGGCGAGCGCGGCGACCGCGCCCCCGCGCGTCGCGAACGACTCGGCCGCCGCGTCGAGTTCGATCCCCGCGATGGGCAGCGGCACGACTTGCCCGCCGAGCACATCTGCCCGCTCCAGCACCGTCACCGCACGACCCGCGAGAGCGAGTCGACGGGCGACGACGAGGCCGGCGACCCCGCCGCCGACGACGATGACCGGGTCAGAGCTCATGCACGAGCTGGACGATGCGCGTGAGGACCGTGGGGTCGGTGTCGGGCGGCACGCCGTGGCCGAGGTTGACGATGTGCGCGGGCGCGTCGGCGCCGCGCTCGACGACATCGCGCACGTGGCGCTCGAGCAGACTCCACGGCGCAGTCAGCAGGGCGGGGTCGATGTTGCCCTGCAGCGGCATGGTGCCGCCGAGCCGGCGATTCGCGACATCCAGCGGCATCCGCCAGTCGATGCCGATCACGTCGGCGCCGACGGCGGGGATCGCGTCGAGTGATTCCGCGAGGCCGAGGCCGAAGTGGATGCGCGGCACATCCAGTCCGCGCAGCGCGTCGAGCGCGCGCTTGGAGTGCGGCAGCGCGCGACGCAGGTAGTCGTCGCGCGACAGGGACCCCGCCCACGAGTCGAACAGCTGCACGACGCTGGCGCCTGCCATCACCTGTGCGCGCAGGAACGCCCCCGTCACGTCGGCGCACCAGTTCAGCAGCGTCGCCCACGTGTGCGGATCGGTCCGCATGAGTGCGCGGGTGCGCAGCTGCTCGCGCGACGGTCCGCCCTCGATGAGGTAGCTGGCCACCGTGTACGGCGCGCCGCCGAAGCCGACGAGCGGGGTGTCACCGAGTTCGGCGACCGTCATCGCGACGGCCTCGCTGATCGGGGCGAGCGCTTCGGGTTCGATCGGCCGCAGTGCCAGAACATCGGATGCCGAGCGCACCGGCTCGTCGAGGACGGGTCCGCGCCCGGGCACGATGCGAACCCCGACGCCGGCGAGCAGCACCGGCACGACGATGTCGCTGAAGAACACCGCGGCGTCGACCCCGTGACGCCGCACGGGCTGAAGCGTGATCTCGGACGCCAACGCGGGCGTCAGGCATGCGTCGAGCATCTCGGTGCCGGCGCGGGTCTCGCGGTATTCGGGCAGCGAACGCCCCGCCTGGCGCATGAACCAGACCGGCAGCTGCTCGGGACGATCGCCGCGCGCGGCGCGCACGAGGGGCGAGCGATCGGTCCGCCCTGTGCGCAGCGGGTGGGTCTCGGGCAGGGCGATCACTTCGGAGGACACCCCTCCAGGCTACGACCCGCAGTCCGTCCCCCCGCCCGGGTCGTACGGGTCGGGCTAGAATCGGTGAGTGCTGTTCTGTCTGACGGCGAACCATCGCAACACCGAGTTCGATGTCCTCGACCGCATCTCCCGCGTCGCCGACGCGACCGCCGGTGACCTCACAGAGACGCATTCCTTCGTGCGCGGAGCCATCGTGCTCGCCACGTGCAACCGCTTCGAGGCCTACCTCGAGATCGACGAGCCCCTCACCGGCGGCGCCGCGGTCGCACGCGAGGCCGTGCTCGACGTTCTCAACGGCCCTGCGGGGGCGGATGCCGACGCCCTGCGCGCCTCAGCGGTCAGCCTCACCGGCGACGAGGTCGTGCGCCACCTGTTCGCGGTGAGCTCGGGCCTGGAGTCCATGGTCGTCGGCGAAGAGGAGATCAGCGGCCAGGTGCAGCGCGCGCTCGTCGCCGCCCGCCGCGCCGGCACCACGAGCACCGAGCTCGAACGCGTCTTCCAGCGCGCGGCCCACGCCACCCGCGCCGTGCGCGCGCGCGCCGACGTCGCCGCGGCCGGTCGCTCGCTCGCCCGCATCGCGCTGGACCTCGCCGATTCCCGGGTCACCGACTGGGCCACCGTCCCGGTGCTCCTGGTCGGCACCGGCCAGTACGCGGCCACCACGATCGCCGCACTGCGTTCCCGCGGCGCCGAGGACATCCGCGTCTACTCCTCGACCGGCCGCGCCGAGCGGTTCGCCGCGAAGTACGGCATCCGCGCCGAGCGGGATCTGCGCGAGGCGATCGGCGGTGCCGACATCGTCATGACGTGCACCGCGCGCTACACCGTGACGCCCGACGACGTCCCCGACACCCGTCGACGCCTGATCATCGACCTGGGGCTCCCCCGCAACGTCGAACCCGCGGTCGCTGACGTCGAGGGTGTCGAGCTGCTCGACCTCGAACTCATCGGACGCCACGCCGCCCTCCCCGAGCTGGGCGCCGGGCTCCACGAGATGGTGGGCACCGCGGCGGCGACCTTCAACGCCGAGCAGGCAGCGGCTCCCGCGGTCGTCGCGCTGCGGGCGCACATCCAGGCCGCACTCGACTCCGAGATCGGCCGCGTCCGTGCCCGCGGCGGTGACGCGGCCATCGAGTCGGCGCTCCGCCACCTCGCCGGCGTGCTGTCGCACGGCCCGTCCGTCCGCGCCCGCGAGTTCGCCTCCGAGGGCCGCCTCGGCGAGTTCGAGGACGCGCTCGAGACCGTCTTCGGCGTCTCGGTCGAACGAGCCGACGTGCGAGGCCTGCGCGGTCTCGACGGCCTCGCCGCCGGCTGAGCGCACGCTCGCACAGCCTCCGTCCCCCGCGCTCACGCCGCCACGGGCCTGCGCGCGGCACGGCCGAACACGATCGCCGCGCCGGCGAAGAGCGCGGCCGCTCCCCCGAGCAGGAGCGCGCCCGCGGGCAGCGCCGAGCCCGTGCGGGGGAGCTCGCCCTCGGTGAGCGGGAGCTCGGGCTCGGTGAGCGGGAGCTCGGGCAGCACCAAGGTGATCTCGTCCGGATCGCCGCACTCGCCCTGGGCCAGAATCGTCTCGGTGCCGTCGTCGGCCGTGTGCACCAGCGTGGCCACCCACACCTGCGCACCCTCGGTGGTCGCGGTGAGCTGCGGTGAGCGGAACGTCCCCGAGCCGACGATCTCGATGCGCCGGGTGTCGACGAGGGTGTCGGCGCCGCAGGTGGGCACCTGCCCGACCGGGTTGTGGAACACCTCGAACACGATGCTCGCCGCAGTGGCGGCATCCAGCCCGGTCACGTGCGCTTCGTCGCGGAACCCGTCGCCGATCGCGACCTCGGGCGTCGCGTTCGTCGTGAGCGTGACCTCGCTCACGGTCGTGCGCTCGTGCGCCCGGCCGCAGTCGCCTCGATCGAGCAGCACGGGCTCGCTCACGGCATCCGCTCGCCACCACAGCGACTCGATGCTGTAGTGGATGCCGGAGGAGAGCACCCGGATGCCGGGTGAGGTGTACTCGCCCGCGGCGGTGACGAGGACCGGGGTCGCGACCGTGTCGCCCACGAGTGTGTCTGCGGTGCAGGTCGCGGCGGGATCGACGCCGTCGGCGGCCCGGTAGAGCTCGAACGTGACGTAGGTCTCTCCGTCGACCGGCACGAGCCCGTCGACGATGGCAACGTCGTGGACCACCCCGCCGAAGCCGACGGTCTCGGGGGCCAGGGAGTCGATCGTCGGGGTCGGCACGCGCGTCATCTCGCTCTCGATGCCGCATTCGCTCGTCATGATCTCGTCGCCGAGCACATCGGCGGCGCGGTGCTGCCACGCGTACTCGCCGAACTCGGGGACGACGGGAGCGGTGAAGTCGTACCGGCCGACCGCATCCACGTGGAGGACGTCGCTCTGCCAGACCAGGTTGTCGACCAGGCACGCTCCGAAGGCGGGGGTGTCCGCGGGCACCCGGTACAGCGCGGTCGAGAGATCCGCGCCCCCTGCGGGCAGCACATCGGCGACGATCACCGTGTCGACCGCCGTGCCGCCCTTCTGCGCGACCTTCTGCGCCTCCGACGTGATGTCGGGCACCATCGACATCTGCGTCGCCTCGCCGAAGAGCTCCTGCCGGTGGTACGCGGATCCACCCTCGAGATAGCCGATGGTCGACGGCTCCTGCGCCGCTCCGTCGATCGTCCAGACCGCGGTGTAGTGACCCGGGCCGGGGAGCTCACCGTCGGATTCGACGCGGTAGGACTGGGACGGCCCGATGGCCGGGTCGGTCGTCAGCGCGAGGGTGCCGACCGGGACGGCATCCGCCGGGATCTCCTGGCTGGTCGTCGTCGGCTGCTCGGGTGTCGAATACACGGTCGCGGTCGCGTGCACGACGGCGAAGCCGCCCCCGACGCGGGGCCACTCGTTGAGCGAGGTGCGGAAGGTGACGTGGTCGACGAACCTGCCGCCGGGCACGTACTTCTGCTCCACCTGGGTCGTGATGTACGGCGCGAAGGCTGCGGAGCGTTCGTATTCGTCCCATCCGGACACGGTGAACGATCCCTGCCCGCCGGGACCGACGGTGCGCTGCTGGTACGGGGTCTCCCAGATGTGGAGCTGGGGCGCGTAGCCGCTGCCGAAGACGCCGTACGCGCCGATGCGGTAGGGGGTGGCGTCGCCGGTCGGCGGCACCCCGCGCACGCTGTAGGCGACGCCTTCGCGCATGCCGCTGAGCGCAGCGCTGCCGGTGGCGTCGAAGGTCGCGTTCGTGAGCGACGTCGTGCCGGTCGCGGGGGTGCCGTGCATCGTCACCGTTCCGAGCGCGCTGTGGGACGGATCGGTGGTGATCTCGAACCATCCGGATCCGTTCGCGACACCGGCGGTCACGCCGTCCACGGCGCCGAGGAGCATCTGCGTGCGCGACTGGACCGCCGCGACCGTACCGCTGCCGACGAGACCGACGAGCTTGTGGTTGATGAACCCGTTGAGGTCGTGGCTGCCGTTCCAGCCGCCCGAGGCGTAGAGCGCACCGGGATTGGCGAGGTGCTTGACCGCGAACGAGATCGCCGAGGCCTCGACGTTGTCCCAGGTCTGACCCCAGACCGACACGAGGGTGTTGATCTTGGCTGCGGTGTCGCCGCCGATGTACGCGGTGCCGAACGGGCTGTTCGACTCGATCCACCCCCGGTAGCCGGCGGACGATGTCGCCCCGGTCGGGTTCGCGGCGCCCGGCACGATGCAGTAGACGAGGCTGCCGTCGGGAGCGACGAACGCCCCCTCCCACCCGATCGCGCTGCTCGGCCAGGTGCCGAACCCGGGTCCTTGGCTGGCGGCCTGGGCGCTCTGCACGCCGACGATCGCACCCACGGCGGCCAATGCCGTCGCCACGATCGCGGCGGTCCATCGCACAGCCCTGCGAGTCAGTCTGCGGCGTCGGCGCAGCGCGCGCCGCGTGGTCGTTCCTGTTTCGGACACGCGTGTCCCCCTTCGATTCCGGTTCGGTTCGAAGGTAGGAAGGCGGGGCGAGGCGACTGCTCGTGCAGGCGGCTTTTACGTAGCAGATGCCGCGGACGCCGTGCCTGCGGGCGCCGAGGCGGTAGTGGACGGCCCTCCCGTGCGTAGTGCTCGGGAGGGCCGTTCGCGGTCAGTTGAGGGTGCTGGGATGCGCGCCGACGCGGCCCGACTCGTCGCCCGGGTCGAGGGCGTCGATGCCGGCCATCTCGGCGTCGGACAGGCTGAAGTCGAAGATGTCGGCGTTCTCGCGCAGCCGCTCGGTCTTCACCGACTTCGGGAAGACGATGTTGCCCTTCTGGATGTGCCAGCGCAGCACGACCTGCGCGGGAGTGCGCTCGTGCGCGGTCGCCGCATCGTGCACCGCGGGGGCGCCGAACAGGTCGTACTTGCCCTGTCCGAGGGGTCCCCATGCCTCGATGCGGATGCCGCGCGCCTCGCACCACGCGACGACGTCGCGCTGCTGGTAGGCGGGGTGCAGCTCGATCTGGTTGACGGCGGGGAGCACGCCGGTCTCGGACTCGATCTGCTCGAGGTGCTCGATGAGGAAGTTGGACACGCCGATCGAGCGGACCGCTCCGCCCTCGCTCATCGCGACGAGCTTCTTCCAGGCGTTGACGAAGTTCGCGTTCGCCGGGGCCGGCCAGTGCACGAGGTAGAGGTCCACGTAGTCGACGCCGAGCTTGCGGAGGCTCTCCTCGAGGGCCGCGTGCGGCTCGTCGCCGGCCTGGCGGTCGTTCCACAGCTTCGTGGTGAGGAAGATCTCGTCGCGCGGGATGCCGCTCCCCGCGATCGCGGCGCCGACTCCTTCTTCGTTGCCGTAGATCGCGGCGGTGTCGATGTGCCGATAGCCGAGTTCGAGGGCGTCGAGCACGACTCTCTCGGTGTCGGCGGGCGGCACCTTGAAGACGCCGTAACCGAGCTGGGGGATGTCGTAGCCGGAGGAGAGTGGGATCAGGGGAACGTTGTAGCCTGCCATCTCTCCAGCGTAGAGCCGCATCGGCATGGGGAGGATCTGATAGAGCCCCTGTTCCGGGTCAGGCGCGGCGGGGATGTCGGTCTGTCGTCCGCGCAGCCCCCTCCGTGCAGGTCGCCCGGGCCCGCGGAATGGCACGCTCCACGACGCGGCATACGGGGGCGGCGCGGCGAGCGGATCGAACTTCTCCGTGCTTTCCGCGTCCCACCCGCTGCGCCGTGCCCACTTGACCCGCAGATCGACGACTTCTCGTTCCAGAGCGTCGATGCCGCGGTCGGCCAGCCGGTACCAGCGCCACGAGAGGTCGGCGCGCACGTCGACGAATCCGGCGTTGCGCAGGACGCGAAGGTGTTTGCATGATGCCGTTCTCCCGACTCTGTATTCGCTTCCGACCACTTCGGCGATCTGGCCGGACGTCATCTCACCGCTCGCGAGCAGCTCGACGATGCGCCGCCGGACGGGCTCGGCCATCGCCTCGAACGGATGCATCGACGAAGGGGGCGGCAGTGGCATTCGGTGACGATATCCCGTCGGCCGAAGACTCGATGACGGCGTGTCAGTCGGTTGTGGATGCCGAGCGTGGCGCTTCTTCTGGGGAGGACGAGAGGCGTTCGACCGGTCGTCGAGCTTCGTTCTTCCCGGGCCACGCATCTCCCGGCGCAGAGCTTGTCTCTCCGCGGTATGTCACTTCGAGCTCACACCACACCAGGTCACTTCGCGCTCACACGGTGCGTCGTCGCCTCGGTCTCGGACGCTGATCCAGCAGACGTGTCATTACACCAGCACATCACGCGCCCTCGACTGGAGTCACCACACGAGCGCATCCTTCGCTCTTGCCAGGCGTGTCACTTCGAGCTCACACCTTCGATCCGCGACGAATGTCACTCTGCGCTCACATCAGCCGCACAAGTCGGTGTGAGCGGGAAGGGACATAGCGCTCAGACAACATGTCTGCGCCGCAGCGCGCTTCACGTGACGTCCGCACCCGGACCGCCAGCGAACGCAGACCGCCGAGCCCGCGCGACCGCGCGGGCGGATACGATCGAAGGCTATGTCCGCGATCGAGCCCACGATCTCCTATCCCCCGGAGCTGCCGGTCAGCGCCGCGCGGGATGAGATCGCGCGCGCCATCCGCGACCACCAGGTCGTGATCGTCGCGGGGGCGACGGGGTCGGGCAAGACCACGCAGCTGCCCAAGATCTGCCTCGAGCTCGGACGCACGCGCATCGCGCACACGCAGCCACGACGCATCGCCGCCCGCACGATCGCGGAGCGCATCGCTGAGGAGCTGCAGGTTCCGCTCGGCTCCGCCGTCGGATACAAGGTGCGCTTCACCGACAAGGTCACCGAAGACACCCGCGTCGCGCTCATGACCGACGGCATCCTGCTCAACGAGATCCACCGCGATCGACTGCTCAGGCGCTACGACACGATCATCGTCGACGAAGCCCACGAGCGCTCCCTCAACGTCGACTTCCTGATCGGCTACCTCGCGCGCATCCTGCCCCGGCGCCCCGACCTCAAGGTCATCGTGACGAGCGCGACGATCGATCCCGAGAGCTTCGCGAAGCACTTCGCGGATTCCGCGGGCCGGGCGGCCCCGATCATCGAGGTCTCGGGCCGCACGTATCCGGTCGAGATCCGCTACCGGGGGCCGGGCGCTTCGGCACACCCGGCGACCGGCGAAGACGCCGCGGCAGGCGGCGGGGTCCCGACGGCGACCGACGCCGGCGCCGCGAATCGGAGGGCGGGCGCTGGCCGGCCGGGAGCGGGCCGGGCCGGGGCGGCGGAGAACGAGGACGACGTCGACGGCATCACCGCGGCGCTGCGCGAGCTCGACCGCGAGCCCGCCGGCGACGTGCTGGTCTTCCTCCCGGGTGAGGCGGAGATCCGGGATGCGACGGATGCCGTGCGCGGAATGTATGCCAAGGACGCTGCGCCGACCGAGGTGCTGCCCCTGTACGGGCGACTCTCGTCCGCCGAGCAGCACCGGGTGTTCGAGCGTTCGGGCATCGCGGGTGTGCGTCGTCGGGTCATCCTCGCGACGAACGTCGCCGAGACGAGCCTCACCGTGCCCGGCATCCGCTACGTGATCGACACCGGCACCGCCCGCATCTCGCGCTACAGCAACCGCACGAAGATCCAGCAGCTGCCCATCGAGGCGATCTCGCAGGCGTCCGCCCAGCAGCGCTCGGGTCGTGCGGGTCGCACGGCGCCGGGCATCGCGATCCGGTTGTACTCCGAAGAGGACTTCGCCACCCGGGACGAGTACACCGAGCCCGAGATCCTGCGCACGAGCCTCGCGTCGGTCATCCTCCAGATGCTCTCGCTCGGGTTCGGCGACATCCAGGAGTTCCCGTTCCTCACTCCCCCGGACTCCCGCGGCGTCAAGGCCGCGTTCGACCTGCTCGTCGAGCTCGGCGCGGTCGACGGCACCCGCCTCACCGACCTCGGTCGCGAGATCGCGCGCCTGCCCATCGACCCGCGCTTCGCGCGCATGCTGATCGAGGCCCGACGCACCGGCGTGCTCGGCGACATGCTGCCCATCGTCGCCGGGCTCTCACTCCAGGACGTCCGCGAGCGTCCCGAGGAGCGTCGCGAGGAGGCGGACCGCCTGCACGCGCGCTTCACCGATCCGACCAGCGACTTCCTCAGTCTGCTCAACCTCTGGAACCACCTGCAGGAGCAGCAGCGCGAGCTCGGCTCGAGCGCGTTCCGGCGCATGTGCCGCGCGGAGCACCTCAACTACGTGCGGGTGCGCGAATGGACCGACGTGCACCGCCAGCTCATCTCGCTTCTCGGGCGTGGCCCTTCGACAAGCTCGGGGACCGGGGGCGCGGGCTCGACTGGCGCGGCCGACCCGGACGCGATCCACAAGGCGATCCTCGCGGGCCTGCTCTCGCACATCGGGATCCTCGACGAGCGCAGCGGCGGGCCGGTGAAGGGCCGAGCCGACGGGAAGCGCCAGCCCCTGGCCGAGTACCTCGGCGCCCGCGGCACGCGCTTCGCGATGTTCCCGGGCTCGGGCCTGCGCAAGAAACGGCCCACGGCGGTCATGGCGGCCGAACTCGTCGAGACCAGCCGCCTCTTCGCCCGCACGGTCGCCGCCATCGATCCCGCCTGGGCCGAGCCGCTCGCGGGCGACCTCGCCAAGCGCTCGGTGAGCGAGCCGCACTGGTCGAAGTCGGCGGGGGCGGCATCCGCCTACGAGAGGATCACGCTGTTCGGGGTCGACATCGTGCCCAAGCGCCGTGTGCAGCTGAGCCGCTTCGACCGCCCGTTCGCCCGGGAGCTGCTGATCCGGCACGGGTTCGTCGAAGGCGATTGGGACCTGTCGCACCTCGACAAGCGACTCACGGCATTCGAGCGGCGCAACTTCGAGCTGCGGCGTCGCCTCGAGAAGATCGAGGAGCGGGAGCGCCGGCGCGACATCCTCGTCGGCGATGAAGCCGTCTACCGGTTCTACGACGCGCGGCTCCCGCGCGACGTCTTCGATCTCCGCTCGTTCGAGGCCTGGTGGAAGGATGCCGCCGCGCGCACGCCGCGCCTGCTCGACATGAGCGAGGCCGATCTGGTCGATGAAGCGTCGCGCGGAGACGAGCGGGACTTCCCCGCACGGTGGGAGCAGGGCGATCAGGTGCTCACCCTCGCCTACCGGTTCGAACCGGGCGCCCCGGACGACGGGGTGACCGTGATCGTCCCCCTGGCACTGCTGGCGCAGCTGCGCTCCGACGGCTTCGACTGGCAGGTGCCCGGCATGCGCGATGAACTCATCACGGGGCTCCTGCGCTCGCTGCCCAAGAGCATCCGTCGCCACGTCGTTCCCGCCGCCGACTGGGCCGCCAGACTCGCCGAGGACGTCGGCGACCTCGCGCCCGAGCTTCACGGGGGCGCCCCGCAGGCTCCGCTGCTGGACGCGCTGGCCGCCCGCATCCAGCGCCTGGCGAGCCAGCCCGTGACCGCTGCCGATTTCGACCTCGAACGCGTTCCCGGGCACCTGCGGGTCTCGTTCCGCGCGGTCGACGAACGCGGGCGCGCCGTCGGATCGGACCGCGATCTGGCCGCCCTGCAGGATCGACTGAGCGGCCGGGCGCGGTCTTCCGTCGCCCGATCGCTGGAGAAGAGCATCGCGGGCGGATCCCCGAACGACCCGCGGTCCCCGAGCCCGTCGAAGGGCCCGGCAGGACCCGCCGACGTGCTCAAGCCTCAGCCGAGCGGATTCGCCGAGCGCACGGGCCTCACCGACTGGACATTCGGCGACCTGCCCGAGGTCGTCGACACGCGCGTCGCAGGCGGCGTCGTCCGGGGGTATCCCGCGATCGTGGACGAAGGGCAGAGTGTCGCGATCCGCATCGAGGCGACTCCGGATGCCGCGGCCGCCGCCACCCTTGCGGGCGTCCGACGACTCGTGCTGCTGTCCGTGCCCTCACCCGTGGCCTACGTGCTCGAGCACTTGACCTCCGCCGAGAAGCTCGCCCTCGCCGCGTCGCCGTATCCGTCGGCGAAGGCGCTCATCGAAGACGCCCGCGTGGCCGTCGCCGACGCCGTGATCGCCCGCACCGTGTCCCCGGGGATCGTGCGCACCCGGCAGGACTTCGAGTCCGTGCGCGACGCGCTGTCGGCCGTCGTCGTCGACGAGCTGTTCGCCGCGGTGTCGCTGACGGCGCGCATCCTCATGGGGGCCCGCGAGGTCGAACGGGCGCTGCGCGACCAGAACTCGCTGACGCTGCTGGGTGCGCTGAACGATGTCAAGGGACAGGTGGCGGGCCTCGTCTTCCCGGGCTTCGTCGCCCGCACCGGCATCGCACGGCTGACCCACCTCCCCCGCTATCTGCGCGGCGCGCTCGAGCGGGTGAAGACGCTGTCCGACAACCCCGGTCGCGACCGGCAGCGCATGACCGAGTATGAGCGCGCGGCAGTCCTGTACACGGATGCCGGTGGGCTGATCCCCCTCGCCGCGGGCGCCGCACCCGCACTCACCCGCACGCGGTGGCTCCTCGAGGAGTACCGCGTGAGCCTGTTCGCGCAGAACCTCGGCACCGCCGAATCCGTCTCGCTCCCCCGCATCCAGAAGGCCCTGCGGGACTGACCCGCACTCTCAGAAAGGCTGCCGCACGCATGGCACACGCGATCGTCCACACCGAGTTCGGCGGACCCGAGGTCCTCCACCTGGCCGAGATCCCGAACCCCGCCCCTGGCGCGGGAGAGCTCGCGATCCGCGTCGAGGCAGCCGGCGTGAACCCCATCGACTGGAAGCTGCGCGCCGGTCTGCGCGCGTCGGCGCCCCTGGACGGACCCCGTCGCGTCGGGTCCGACGGTGCGGGCACCGTGACCGCGGTCGGCGACGGCGTCGACGGCTTCAGCGTCGGCGATCCCGTCGTCTTCTTCAATGCGGCGGGCGCCTACGCGACCGATCTCGTCGTCTCGGCCGATGTCGTGCACCCCCGCCCGCCGGGCGTCAGCGCCGCCGAGGGCGCGGCCCTCGGCATCCCGGTTGGAACCGCGTATCAGGCGGCGCGGTCGCTCGACGTGCGCGCGGGCGACACGCTGCTGGTGCACGGCGGGTCGGGCTCGGTCGGCCAGGCGCTGATCCAGTACGCCGTGCTGTGGGGCGCGACGGTGATCGCGACGACTTCCGACCGCCGCGCCGACCGCGTGCGCGCGCTGGGCGGGATCCCGGTGGCCTACGGCGACGGGCTCGCCGACCGGGTCCGCACGGCGGCGCCGCAGGGGGTCACGGTCGCGATCGACGCCGTCGGCACCGACGAGGCGCTCGCCACCTCGATCGAACTCGTCGCCGACAGGAGCCGCATCGCCACCCTCGTGCAGGGCGCGAAGGCGGCATCCCTCGGCATCCGGGGCTTCTCGGGCGGGAGCCCCCGGCCCCTGACGGCCCAGCAGCAGTCCTGGCGCGACGACGCGATCCCCGTGACGCTCGCCCTGCTGGCGGCGGGCCGGTTCTCGGTCGAACTCGGTCCGTCGCTGCCGCTCGCCGAGGCCGCGGAGGCTCATCGACGGGTGCACGCCGGCGTCGACGGCAAGGTCACGCTCGTCCCCTGACGCGCAACAGTTCGACACACGATCGGGCGGCCCGCCGTCGCGGCTCGATGATGGACGGCATGTCCGAATCCTCGCGCGCGTTCGCGACGGCGCAGGTGCAGTCGGGGTACTCCGCCGGGGTCGCCGAGAACACCGCCGTCCCCCCGATCCATCAGTCCAACGCGTTCGAGTTCACCTCCCTCAGCGCGGCGCGAGACCTGTTCGCGCTGCGTCGCGACGGCAACGTCTACAGCCGGGCCGCCAACCCCACCGTGCTCGTGCTCGAGAAGCGCGTCGCCGAGCTCGAGGGCGGCATCGCCGCGGCGGGCGTCGCGTCGGGTCAAGCGGCGGTGGCGGTGGCGCTGCTCGCCCTGGCGAAGCACGGCGAGCACATCGTCGCGGCCCGTCAGCTCTACGGCGGCACGATCGATCTGCTGCAGGACACCTTCGCCGACTGGGGCATCTCGGTCACGTTCGTCGATCAGGATGATCCGCATGCCTGGGCCGCCGCCGTGCGCCCCACCACGCGCGCCCTGTTCGCCGAGTCGATCTCGAATCCGATCGCCCAGGTGCTGGACCTCGAAGCGGTGGCGGCCGTGGCGAAATCCGCGGGGGTTCCGCTCGTCATCGACAACACCGTCGCCACGCCCTATCTGCAGCGCGCGAAGGACTTCGGCGCCGACATCGTCGTGCATTCGGCGACCAAGTTCCTCGGCGGGCACGGCACGTCGCTCGGCGGCGTCGTGGTCGACCTCGGAACCTTCGACTTCACCGCCGAGCCCCAGCGGTGGCCGCAGCTGACCGAGACGTATCCGCGAGTCCCCGACGGCAGCCTCGTCGACCGCTTCGGCGCAACGGGCTCGCCCTACATCGCCCTGGTCAAGACGAAGTACGTGCACGACCTGGGCCCGTCGCTCGCGGCATTCAACGCGTTCCAGCTGCTGCAGGGCATCGAGACGCTCGACCTGCGCGTCGCCCGGCACACCGCCAGCGCCCTGGCGGTCGCACGGTTCCTCGAGACGCACCCCGCCGTGGCCCGGGTGCATCACCCCGGACTCCCGTCGAGCCCCTGGCACGCCAACGCGCGACGCTACCTCGCCAAAGGCGTCAGCTCGGTCTTCGCCTTCGATCTGCCGGCCGGCGCGGATCCCGAAGCCGACTTCGCGCTCGTGGAATCGTTCATCGCCCGACTCTCGGTCGTGCGGCTCGTCGCCAACATCGGCGATGCGCGCAGCCTGGTCGCGCATCCCGCGTCGATGACGCACAGCCACATGACGCGGATCCAGCTCGCCGAGGCCCACATCGGACCGACGACGGTGCGACTGTCGATCGGCCTCGAAGACGTGGCCGACATCATCCGCGACCTCGAGACGGCCCTCGCACCGATCGCGGAAGCTCAGCTCGCCGAGACCAGCGCCCGGTAGAACTCGATCCCGCGCAGCCACACATCGACGCGGATGCGTTCGTCGTGGGAGTGCAGGGACTCGCGCTCGGATGCGGTGAGGTGGAACGGCGCGAACCGGTAGACGTGTCTCGAGATCGGGGTGAACCACCGGCTGTCGCTGGCCCCCAGCTGCAGGTACGGGGTCGTCACGACGTCCTCGCCGAGGGTCGCGCTCACCGCCCGTGCGATGCGCCGCCACGGTTCGCCGCGCCACGAAGACACCGGAGACGGGTCGGAGCCGTGGCGGGCATCGATCTCGACGAGCGGGTCGGCGATGATGCGGCGCACCCGCGCCGTCGCACCCTCGACGGTGTCGCCGGTGAGCAGGCGGATGTTGACGGATGCCCGCGCCGACGTCGCGAGCACGTTCTCGCCCTGCGCTCCGCTGAGCTCGGTCGTCACCGCCGTCGTGCGCACGATCGCGTTCATCTCGGGGCCGAGTCGGGGGAACACCGCGGCGACCAGGGCACCCGTCACGCCGAGACTGCGCAGCACGGTGCGCAGCGGCTGGGGCGCGTAGGGGGCGAGGGTGGTCAGCATCGCCCGCACGGGCGGCACGAGCCGGGTCGGGAACGGATGCCGCTGCAGCCGATCGATCGCACGGGCCAGGCGCGCGGTCGCGGGCAGTCGCGGCGGTGTCGACGCGTGGCCGCCCGCCTCGCGGGCGGTGAGCCGCAGGGTCAGGACACCGCGCTCCGCGACTCCGACCATGGCGGTCGGCACCGAGATGCCGGGGATGACCCCGTCCACGACCGCTCCGCCTTCATCCAGCACGAGGGCGGGGCGGATGCCGCGCGCCCGCAGCTCGTCGACGATGGCCCGGGCGCCGCCACCGGCGGTCTCCTCGTTGTGCCCGAACGCGAGGTAGACGTCGTGTCGCGGGGCGAAGCCCCCGACGACGAGCTGCTCGACCGCTTCGAGGATCGCGACGACCGCGCCCTTGTCGTCGATGGCGCCGCGGGCGTGGAGCACGGCATCCGCCCCCTCGCCGTCGATCTCGGCGCCGAACGGCGGATGCCGCCATTCGGACTCGACCACGGGGACGACGTCCTGGTGGGCCATGAGCACGAGGGGATCGCCCACCGACGTGCCCGGCCACCGGTAGAGCAGCGAGTGCCCGCCGACGAGATCGCGCTGCAGCACGCGATGGGTCTCGGGGTAGAGGCGCTCCAGCGCCGAGCGGAACTCCTCGAACCGCGTCCAGTCCACGAGCGACTCGTCGGCGTGTGAGATCGTCGGGATGCGGAGGAGTTCTCGGAACCGTTCGAGCGGGGAAGACACGCGTCGAGCCTAGCCCCGCGCATCGGATGACCCCGGGGCTGGGTACGCTCGAGGGATGACCGGACTTCGTTGGGGAATACTCGGCCCGGGCGGCATCGCCCAGGCCTTCGCGCGCGACCTGAAGACGGCGGGGCTCGACCTCGTCGCCGCGGGCTCACGGCGCCTCGAGACCGCGGAAGCCTTCGCGGCCGAATTCGACGTGCCCCACGTGCACGGCTCGTACGAGGCGCTCGTCGCCGATCCCGACGTCGACATCATCTACGTCGCGACGCCGCATCCTTTCCACGCCGAGCAGTCGATCCTCGTCCTCGAGGCGGGCAAGCACGTCCTCGTCGAGAAGCCGTTCACGATCAACGCCGCCGAGGCCGCGCGCATCCGCGACGTGGCACGCGAACGCGGGCTGCTGGCGATGGAGGCCATGTGGACGCGGTATCTGCCGCACATGGCGCGCATCCGCGAGATCATCGCGGCGGGCACCCTGGGCGAGATCCGCGCCGTCACCGCCGACCACACGCAGAAGATCACCACCGACCCGGCTCACCGCCTCAACGCGCTCGAGCTCGGCGGCGGCGCGCTGCTCGACCTCGGCATCTACCCGGTCTCGTTCACGTGGGACGTCCTGGGGGCTCCCGAGTCCGTCGCGGCATCCGCGATCCTCGGCCCGACCGGTGCCGACTCCGAGGTCGCGACGATCTTCACCTACGCGTCGGGCGCGATCGCCACGACGCTGTCGGCCGCCCATTCGGCGGGCCCGAACACGGCGTCGATCGTCGGCACCGAGGCGCGCATCGACATCGACCGCGTCTGGTACAACCAGACGTCGTTCCGCGTCGTGACGCCCGACGGCACGGTGCTCGAGACCTATGACGAGAAGATCGACGGTCGCGGCATGCAGTACCAGGCACTCGCCGCCGAGCGATTCATCGCCGCCGCTCTCACCGACAGCGACCTGCTCCCGATCGACGAAGTCGTGGGGATCATGGGGACGCTGGACGCCGTGCGTGACATCATCGGACTGCGGTACCCCGGCGAGGAGTGAGAATGCCCGATCTGCAGCATCCCCGTGTCGCCGTCTACCTCGACTTCGACAACATCGTGATGTCCTGGTACGACCGCGTGCACGGACGCAACTCGTACGCGCGGGACCGCCAGCGCATCAGCGAGGACGCCACCGCGCCCGACATCGCCGAAAGGCTCGCCGCGGCGCGCATCGACGTCGGCGCGATCATCGACTACGCGGCGTCGTTCGGCACGCTCGTGCTCACGCGCGCCTACGCCGACTGGTCCAACCCCGTGAACGGCGATTACCGCTCGCAGCTCGTGGCCCGCGCCGTCGACCTCGTGCAGCTCTTCCCGGCGGCCGCGTACGCGAAGAACGGCGCCGACATCCGCCTGGCCGTCGACACGGTCGAAGACCTCTTCCGCCTCCCCGACCTCACGCACGTCGTGATCGTCGCGGGCGACTCGGACTATGTGCCCCTCGCCCAGCGCAGCAAGCGCCTGGGCCGCTTCGTCGTCGGAGTGGGCGTGGCCGGCTCGACGGCGAAGTCGCTCGCAGCGGCATGCGACCAGTTCGAGGCCTACGACACCCTTCCCGGCGTGGTGCGCCCGACGACCGAGAAGCCGGATGCCACGGCGTCGCGCACCCGTCGCAAGGCCAAGGATCCCGGCGCCGACCTGCTCGAGCGGGCGCTGCGGCTGGAGAACGACAAAGAGGATGCGCAGTGGCTGCACGCCTCCGAGGTCAAGGGCCTCATCCGGCGCCTCGACCCGGCGTTCAGCGAGCGCGCCTACGGGCAGAAGAGCTTCACCGACTTCGTCAAGGCGCATCCGACGGTGGCCGAGGTCGACGAGTCGACCAACATCGTGCTCATCCGGCTGGCAGGCGACCGCCGCTGAGCTGACCGGTGCCGCGGCACGGCGTCGGGTACAGTGTGGTCCTGTGGCACGCCGCAGCGCCCAGCCGGGCTCCCAGTCCTCGCTCCGCGAGGCCAATCGCGCGCGCGTGGTCGAGTCGCTCAAGCGGCACGGGCGGCTCACGCAGGTCGAGCTCGCCGGCAGCACAGGTCTGTCGCCCGCGACGGTGTCCAACATCGTCAAGGAGCTCACGGCATCCGGACTCCTGCACACGTCGTTCACGTCGCGCAGCGGCAGACGGGCCACCCTCGTCTCGCTCGCCCGCCAACTGGGACTCGTCGCCGGCGTCCACTACAGCGCACGACAGCTGCGCATCGCGATCGCCGATGCCACGCGCACCGTCGTGACGCAGACGTCGCTGCCTCTCCCCCTTGATCACCGGCACGACGCTGAGCTCGATCGACTCAGCATCCTGCTCGCCGATCTGATGGAGTCCCTCGGGGGCAGCGTCGCCGACCTCCTCGCGATCGGTCTCGCACTCCCCGCCCCGATCGACCCGCGCACGGGGATGGTCTCGACGCCGGGCCTGCTGCGCGGCTGGGAGGGTGTGGATGTCGCCGCGAGCCTCACCGCGCGCATCAATCGTCCCGTCTACGTCGACAGCGAAGCAAACCTCGCCGGGCTCGCAGAGGCACGCGAGGGCAGTGCACGCGCCGTGTCGTCGTCGGTGTTCATCCGCGTCGGCCACTCGATCAGCGCGGGCCTCATCGTGGGCGGCGACCTCTTCCACGGTGTCAACGGCAAGGCCGGCCAGATCGGCCACGTGACCCTCGACGAGAACGGCCCCATCTGCCGATGCAGCAATCGCGGCTGCCTCGAGTCGTACGCGGGCGGCCCGGCCCTGCTCTCGCTCTTCCCGCCGAGCGACGGCATGCGCCGCATCGGCGACCTTCTGCAGGCGGCCGAGGCGGGTGACGGCAGCTCTCGGCGCGTCATCGCGGACGCCGGTCGCCACATCGGCGTCGCGGCGGCGAGCCTGTGCAACCTCTTCGATCCCGAGCTCATCGTCGTGGGCGGCGAGCTGGGCCTGGCGGGCGAGATCCTCATGGCCCCGATGCGGCATTCGCTCGAACGAACCGCTCTGTCGGGTCCGGGCGGTCTGCCCGAGATCGTCGGCGCCTCGTTCGGCGAATGGGCCGAAGCGCGCGGCGCGATCGCCGTCGCCCTCGATCACGTGACCGTCGAAGCCGACGCACTGTCGTACACGGCGTAGGGGCTCCCGTGGCCCTCTCCGCGTCGCTGAGACGCTTCCTCCGGCGGGCGACCGCGTCGATCGTGGCGCTCGGGCTCGCAGCCGGCGCGCTCGCTGCCTGCGCCGGCGCTCCGAGCGGCACGGAGGGCACGGTCGCGCTCCTCCTGCCCGACGCGAAGACGGCGCGCTACGAGACCTTCGACCGGCCGCTGTTCGAGGCACGCATCGCGGAGCTCGGCGACTACCGGGTGCTGTATTCGAATGCCGATCAGGATGCCGCGAAGCAGCAGCAGCAGGCCGAGTCCGCGCTCACCGCGGGCGCGGGCGTGCTCGTGCTCGACCCCGTCGACGTGGCCGCGGCGGTCTCGATCGTCACCGAGGCGAATGAGCGCGGCATCCCGGTCGTCTCCTACGACCGGCTCGTCGCCGGCGGCGACCTCGCCTACTACGTGTCTTTCGACAACGAGAAGGTCGGTGTCCTGCAGGCGACGGCGTTCGTCGAGGCGCTCGAGGGTCGCGGCGACAGCACGGGCGGCATCCTCATGGTCAACGGATCGCCCACCGACAGCAACGCGACGAGCTTCGCCGTCGGTGCGCACAGCGTGCTGGACGAGACGAGGCTCGAGATCCTGGCGGAGTTCGCGACACCCGACTGGAGTCCCGACAAGGCTCAGACGTGGGTCGCCGGGCAGATCGCGCAGTACGGCGACCGGATCGTCGGCGTCTACGCCGCGAACGACGGCACGGCCAGCGGAGCGATCTCGGCGCTGAAGGCGGCGAACGTGGACCCGTGGCCGATCGTGACGGGACAGGATGCCGAGCTCACGGCGATCCAGCGGATCCTCACGGGCGATCAGTACATGACGGTCTACAAAGCCATGAAGCCTCAGGCGGAACTCGCCGCCGAGATCGCCGTCGCGCTCCTGAACGGCGAAGAGGTGACGGCCCCCCTGGAGATCGACGGCACCCCCACGACACTCCTCGACCCGGTCGCGGTCACCGTCGACAACATCCTCGAGACGGTCGTCGCCGACGGGTTCTGGACGCTCGACGACATCTGCACACCCGACTATCGCGAGGCCTGCATCGCCGCCGGCCTGGTGGACGAGTGAGGATAGGACGATGACGATGTCGATGCCCTCCCCCCGCGCGGGCCGCGCACGCGAACGCGTGCTCACGATGCGCGGCATCGGCAAGCACTTCGGCGCCGTCAAGGCGCTCACCGACGTCGAGTTCTGGGTCGATGCGGGCGAGGTCGTCGCACTCGTCGGCGACAACGGCGCCGGCAAGTCCACGCTCGTCAAGGTGCTCTCGGGCGTGCACGCGCCGGATGCCGGCACGATCGAGTTCGACGGCGACCCGGTCGAGATACACACCCCCGCCGACGCGCAGGACCTCGGCATCGCGACCGTGTTCCAGGATCTCGCGCTCTGCGACAACCTCGACGTCGTGGCGAACCTGTGGCTCGGGCGCGAACTCGTGACCGAGGGGATGCTCGACGAGGTCGGCATGGAGGAGCGCACGTGGACGCTGCTGCGCGAGCTGTCGGCCAAGGTGCCGTCGGTGCGGATCCCCGTCGCATCGCTCTCGGGCGGGCAGCGCCAGACCGTCGCGATCGCGCGTTCGCTCATCGGCGAGCCGCGCGTCATCATCCTGGACGAGCCGACTGCCGCGCTCGGGGTCGCTCAGACCGCCGAGCTGCTCAACCTCATCGAGCGCCTCCGCGAGCGCGGGCACGGCGTCGTGCTCATCAGCCACAACATGGCCGACGTCATGGCCGTCGCCGACCGCGTCGTCGTGCTGCGCCTCGGACGCAACAACGGCGAGTACAACGTCGCCGACATCACGAGCGAGACCCTCATCGCGGCGATCACGGGCGCGAGCGACATCACGATGCGCCGGAGGGTGGAGGATGCCGCGCGCCGCGCTCCCGCACCCGAGCCCGTCGCCGTCATGGACGACGACGAGACGCCGGCCGGCATTATCCGACTTCCCGAGGGACGCGCCGGGCGCACCCGTCGCGCACCCCGCGGGCGGAGCGGCGCATGACGGCTCGCGAGACCGGAACGCTCCCGACGCTCCCCGACGACCGGATGCTCAGCGCCGAGGGCCTCCGTTCGTCCTTCGCCCTCCTCGTCGCGCGCGTGCGCGGCGGCGATCTGGGCTCACTGCCGGTCGCGGCCGGGCTCGTCGTCATCTGGGCGATCTTCCAGATCCTCAACCCGATCTTCCTGTCGGCAGAGAACCTCGTGAACCTCACGATGCAGTGCGCCGCGATCGGGACGATCGCGCTCGGTGTCGTGCTCGTGCTGCTCGTCGGCGAGATCGACCTCTCGGTCGGCTCGGTGTCGGGGCTCGCCTCGGCCGTTCTCGCCGTCACCTTCGTCCAGCTGCGATGGAACCTCGCGCTCGCGCTGCTCGGCGCGATCGCAATCGGATGCCTCGTCGGTCTGCTGTACGGCTACCTCTACAACCGATTCGGCGTGCCGAGCTTCGTCATCACGCTCGCGGGTCTGCTCGGATTCCTCGGACTGCAGCTCTGGGTGCTCGGGTCCGCGGGTTCCATCAACATCCCCGAGTCGTCGTGGATCGTCGTCTTCGCGCGTCAGCTCTACCTTCCGCCGTGGGCCTCCTACGTCGTCATCGCGCTCGGGGTGGGTTTCTACGCCTGGATGCGCGTGCGTCGGGCGCGCCGACGGGCGCGCGCCAATCTCGCGAGTCAGAGCTTCGCGGAGATCGCCGTGCGCGCCGGGGTCCTGCTCGTCGTGCTGCTCGCCATCGCGTGGTACCTCAACTTCGACCGCGGCATCGGCGTGATGTTCCTGTTCTTCGTCGCGCTCGTCATCGTCGCGAACGCCGCGCTCACGCGCACCCGCTGGGGCCGAGCGGTCTACGCCGTCGGCGGCTCCGTCGAGGCCGCCCGGCGTGCCGGCATCCGCGTCGACCGCATCTATCTCTCGGTGTTCGCGCTCTGCTCGACGCTCGCCGCGACGGGCGGGATCCTCGCCGCAGCGCGCCTCGGCGCGGCGAACCAGAGCTCCGGCGGCGGAGATGTCAACCTCAACGCGATCGCGGCGGCCGTCATCGGCGGCGCGAGCCTCTTCGGCGGCCGCGGAACGGCTTTCGCAGCGCTGCTGGGCATCCTCGTCATCCAGTCGATCTCTTCGGGGCTCACACTCCTCACCCTCGACTCGTCGGTGCAGTTCATGGTCACCGGCGTCGTGCTCGTCCTCGCCGTGATCGTGGATTCGCTGTCACGTCGCAAGCGGGCGGCCTCGGGCAGAGCCTGACGCCATCAGGCGACTCGTGCGTTCACTTCACGAACGCGGAATCGGCGGTCTCGACTGCCGAAACGATTCGAGTGCTCATATCGATGAGTGATCGAGCGAGTTCCTGGTCATAATGCCGGATCCGGGATGCGTCCGCGCCGGAGCGAACGCAGCATCCGTCGATCTTTCCCGCCCGTTGTCAACTCGTTACGTTCACTACTTGACGCCAAGGATCTGCGCGTACAGGATCGTGGATAGCGCGATGCGTGTCAGGCGATGCCTGGGGCTCGCATGATTTCAATGACGAAAGGCGAATGATGAAGAAGTCTTCACTCCTCGCCGTGGCAGCACTCACGGGTGCTGCAGCGGTGGTCCTCTCCGGCTGTGCCGGCGGAGGAAGCGCGACCCCGTCCGACGGCGGCGACGCCGGCGGCGACTCGGCCGGCCGCGCGTGTGTCATCCTCCCCGACGCGGCTTCGTCGCCGCGCTGGGAGAACTTCGACCGCAAGTACCTCCAGGAGGGTCTGGAGGGCGCAGGGTTCGAGGTCGACATCCAGAACGCACAGGGCGATGTGGCCAAGTACGGCACGCTCGCCGACGCGCAGCTCACGCAGGGCTGCGGAGTCATGCTGCTCGTGGACTACCAGGGCGCCGCAGAGGCTGTGGCCACGAAGGCCAAGGCCGAGGGCATCCCCGTGATCGCCTACGACCGCCCCTTCGCCGGCGCTGACTACTACGTGTCGTTCGACAACGTCGAGGTCGGCCGCCTGCAGGGTCAGACCGTGCTCGACGGCCTCGAGGCCGCGGGTGTGGCTCCGGCCGACGCGACCGTCGTCTACATCGGCGGAGACCCCACCGACGGCAACGCGGCGATGTTCGCCGAGGGTGCCGCCGAGGTCATGGAAGGCGCGGGCATCGAGCCGGCCGCCGAGCCGCCGGGAGCCTGGGACCAGGCCAAGTCGCAGACCAACTTCGAGCAGGCTCTCACGAGCCTGAGCGGACAGGTCGACGGCGTCTGGGCCGCGAACGACACCAACGCCGCGGGCGTCATCAAGGTGCTGCAGGACAACAACCTGACCGGCGTCGCCGTGTCGGGCCAGGACGCGAACATCGCGGGCCTGCAGAACATCCTGCTCGGCTGGCAGACCGCCACGGTCTACAAGCCGGTCGCCGATGAGGCCGCCGCCGCCGTCGAGGTCGCGATCGCGCTCCTCAACGGCGACACCGTCGAGACCGACGCCGAGCTGGAGGACGGCACGCCGTACATCCAGGTCACGCCGATCCTCGTCGGCCAGGCCGAGGTGAAGGATGTCGTCGCCGCCGGCGACGCCGCCTTCGACGACGTCTGCACGCCCGACGTGCTCGCCGCGTGCGAGGAGTTCGGCGTCGTCGCGAACTAGTCCGCGATGACCAGGGGGGCGCCGTGTCGAATGCGACACGGCGCCCCTCCCCACCCCCCGGGGATACAGGTCTACCCTTCGCGGTAGGCAGCCCCCGATCGCAAGGAAGCGAGCATGTCAGAAACGAACTCCGGCACCGAGCCGATCATCCAACTGGTCGGCGTAAAGAAGTCCTTCGGCCCCGTCACCGTCCTGAAGGGCGTCGACCTCAAGGTCCGGCCCGGCAAGGTCACCGCCCTCGTGGGCGACAACGGCGCGGGCAAGTCCACGCTCATCAAGGGTCTCGCGGGTGTGCAGCCGTATGACGAGGGCGAAGTCCTCATCGACGGCGTGCACCGCGACCTGAACGCGCCCCGCGACGCCGCAGCCCTGGGCATCGAGGTCGTCTACCAGGACCTCGCCCTGTGCGACAACCTCGACATCGTCCAGAACATGTTCCTCGGCCGCGAGGAGCTCACGTTCGGCACCTTCGACGAGGGCCGCATGGAGAAGGACGCGTCCGACACCCTCCGCAGCCTCTCGGTGCGCACCGTCAAGTCCGTGCGCCAGAAGGTGTCGTCGCTGTCGGGCGGGCAGCGGCAGACCGTCGCGATCGCCCGCGCCGTGCTCAAGAAGGCGCGCGTCGTGATCCTCGACGAGCCGACAGCCGCGCTCGGAGTCGCCCAGACCGAACAGGTGCTCAACCTGGTCAAGCGGCTCTCCGACCAGGGCGTCGCCGTCGTCATCATCAGCCACAACCTCGCCGACGTGTTCGAGGTGGCCGACGACATCGCCGTGCTGTACCTGGGCCAGATGGTCGCGCAGATCAACGTCGCCGACACCACGCGCGACGACGTCGTGGGCTACATCACCGGAACCAAGACGATGGGCGTCGAGCTCATCGGCACCACCACGATCGCCACGGGAGGCGCAGAGTGACCGGCAGCACCACCGAGGCGGCACCGAGCCCCGTCGCAGGCGACCTCATCGGCAGCGGGGTCGAAGGCGGTCTGCGCGACCAGGTCGAAGCCTGGTGGTCGCGCGTGCGCGGCGGCGACATGGGCGTCCTGCCCGCCGTCGGCGGTCTCGTCGTGCTCGGCGGACTCTTCACGGCCCTGAGCCCCTTCTTCCTCACCGAACGCAACTTCGCGAACCTGCTCAACCAGGCGGCGCCGCTGGTCGTGCTCGGCATGGCGCTCGTCTTCGTGCTGCTGCTGGGCGAGATCGACCTGTCGGCCGGTGTCACCGGTGGCGTGGGAATGGCGCTCTTCGTCGTGCTGAACGCGCAGTTCGGCGTCCCCTGGCCCCTCGCTCTGCTGCTCGGCTTCGGCTTCGGCTTCCTCACCGGCGCGATCATCGGCTTCTTCGTCGCGAGGATCGGGATTCCCTCGTTCGTCGTGACGCTGGGCCTGTTCCTGGGCTACCAGGGCCTCGCGCTGGTCGTGATCGGCCCGGGCGGGCTCTTCCGCATCGAGGTCCCCGAGCTGATCGCGCTGCAGAACGGCAACCTGCCCGTGTGGGGCGGCTGGGTCATGCTCGTCGTCATCCTCGCGGTGTCGGCCGGTACGTCGTTCTGGGACCGCGCCCGCCGCAGTCGTGCGGGCGTGCCCAACCGTGCGATCTCGCTCGTGTTCATCAAGCTCGCCGTGATCGCGGTGCTCGGCGGCGCGTTCGTCTTCGTGCTCAACCAGAACCGCGGACAGTCGGTCAACGAGGTCGCGGGTGTACCGCTCATCGTGCCGGTCGTGCTCGTGATCCTCTGGCTCGGCACGTTCGTGCTCGATCGCACGAAGTTCGGCCGCTACATCTACGCGATCGGCGGCAACGCCGAGGCCGCACGCCGCTCGGGCGTGAAGGTCCGCTGGGTCAAGTGGTGGGCGTTCGTGATCTGCTCGTCGCTCGCCGTCGCCGCCATGCTCTTCAGCGTCGCGCGCGTCGGTTCGGTCGATGCGACGGTCGGCCGCGACATCGTCCTCAGCGGCGTCGCCGCGGCGGTCGTCGGCGGCGTCAGCCTGTTCGGCGGACGCGGCCGGCTCATGCACGCCGCGATCGGCGCGATGGTGATCGCCGTCATCACGAACGGTCTCGGACTGCTCAACCTGCCGGCCGGCATCAACCTGCTGGTCACCGGCGGCGTGCTGATCCTCGCCGCGACCGTCGACGCGCTCTCGCGTCTGCGGTCCGGCGGTGCGATGCGCACCTGACCGAACCCTGGCGAAGGCGCCGAGCTGCGGATGCCGCGGCTCGGCGCCTTCGTCGTCCGTCGCGTCAGCGCGCGCAGAGCATCTCATCGACCCACGCCGGGACGAGGTCGCTCGCCCGACCGACGCGCGGGTCGTCGAAGGGCACGTCGGCCGCCGACGGCTCGAGGTTGAGCTCCACCGTGCGCGCGCCGGATGCCGACGCCAGCGCCGCGTATCCGGCGGCGGGGTAGACGGCGCCCGACGTGCCGATCGACACGAAGACGTCGCACGCGATGACGGCCCGCTCAATGATGTCGAGGCCGTACGGCACCTCGCCGAACCAGACCACGTCGGGGCGCAGCGCACGCTGCCCGCACGCAGGACACGGGGGCCGGTCGATCAGGTCGCGGTGCCAGTCGGGCCGCGCGCCGCATGCGAGGCACAGCGCGCGGGCGAGCTCACCGTGCATGTGAACGAGGCGTCGCGTGCCCGCGCGCTCGTGCAGATCGTCGACGTTCTGCGTCACGATCAGCAGGTCGTCGCCGATCCCATCCTCGAGCTGCGCGAGTGCGCGATGCGCGGTGTTCGGCGAAGCGGATGCGGCACCCCGCCGCCGATCGTCGTAGAACCGCAGCACCAGATCGGGGTCGCGCTCGAATCCCTCGGGCGTCGCCACCGCCTCGACGTCGTGACCCTCCCACAGGCCTCCCCCGTCGCGGAACGTGCGCAGCCCGCTCTCGGCCGAGATCCCCGCACCGGTGAGCACGACGATGCGCGTCATCGCAGAAGGGCGCGCAGCGTCTGGATCGTATCGGCCTCGCCCGCCGTCTTGTCGGAGCGATAGCCCTTCACCCGCGCGAAGCGCAGCGCGACGCCGCCGGGGTACCGCGTCGATCGCTGCACGCCGTCGATCGCGATCTCTACGACGGTCTCGGGACGCACGTGCACGGCGTACCCGGTGCGGTGCGTCTCGATCGTCGGGAAGTGGGCCGTCTGCCAGCGCAGGAGCTCGTCGGTCAGGCCCTTGAAGGTCTTGCCCACCATCACGAACCCGCCCGGTTCTCCGAACTCCCCGTCGGGGTCGAGGGCACCCAGGTGCAGGTTCGACAGCATGCCGGTGCGGCGACCCGAACCCCATTCGACCGCGAGCACGACGAGGTCGAACGTGAGCACCGGCTTGACCTTCAACCACGATGCGCCCCGCCGCCCGGCGGCGTACGGGGCGTCGAGACCTTTGACCATCACTCCTTCGTGCCCCGCGGCGAGCGCCGCGGCGGCGAACTGCTCGGCTTCGGCGGGGTCGTCCGTGACCACCCCGGGGATGCGCGTGTCACCGGCGACCCGCGCGAGCTCGGCGAGGCGCACGGCCAACGGCTCGTCGAGCAGATCGCGACCGTCGACGTGCAGGATGTCGAAGAACCACGGTCGCAGCGCGATCGTCGCCGCACCCTCGGAGCCGAAGCGGGCCATCGTGTCCTGGAACGGCCGCGGAGCGCCGTCTTCATCGAGCGACAGGGTCTCGCCGTCCAGGATGACCCGGCCGGCCGCGAAGCCCCGCACGACCTTGACGATCTCGGGCACACGATGGGTGATGTCGGCGAGCGTGCGCGTGTAGACGTGCACGTCATCGCCGTCCCGGTGCACCTGGATGCGCGCCCCGTCGAGCTTGTACTCGACCGACGCGGCGCCGCCGGCCGTCGTGAACGCCTCGCCCACGCTCGCGGCCGTCGACGCGAGCATCGGCTGCACCGGTCGCCCCACGACGAGCCGCACGGCCTCGAGCGACCCGGCGGGCTCGGTGAGCGCGACGCGGGCGGTCTCGCCGAGATCGCCCGAGAGCATCGCGGCCCGCCGAACGACGGCGACGGGCTGCTCCGACGCCTTCGCGACGGCGTCGACGAGCACGCCTTCGAGGGCACCCGTGCGCAGTTCGCCGCGGATCACGCGGCTGACGAAGTCCCATTCGGATGCCGTCGCCCGCCGCGCGAGCGAGTCGAGGGCGGTGCTGCGCGTCCCCGCCGAGCCCCGGCCCGCCGCATCGGCGAGACCGGAGAGGGCCTCGTCCACGTCACCCAGGGTCAGGACGGGTTCGGCGGCGTGGTCGACGTCGAGCGTGGCCAGACCCCGCCAACCGACGCCGATGCGCCCCTGTCGGGGCTTCGCGACCAGGAAGCCCACCGCGACCGGGATCTCGGCCGCGTCGAGGTCGACCAGCAGCGCGGCGAGCGCGGCGACCTTGGCCAGGCGCGACGACGTGGCGGCCACGGCATCCGTCGTCGATACGAGTCGCGAGAGGAGCATCCCCCCACTCTGCCACCGGTGTCGGACACCGGTCGTGGTCCGGCCGAATGACCGGCGGTCAGCGCGCGGTCGACCAGACCGCCCACGCCACGAGCACCGGCTGCAGCAGCAGGCGGACGAACCGCGCCCGGTCGGTGCGCATCAGCGGCGCGTCGCGTCGGGTCCTCCACTGGTGCACGTTCCCCGGCAGCACGGCGACGAAGAATGCCCCGACGATCCAGCCGATGCGCGGGCGATCGCGCGGGAGGGCCACGAGCGCCGCCCCGAGCATCACCTCGACGGCACCCGAGGCCACGACGATCATGTCCTTGTCGGTGCGCAGCAGTCTCGTCGCCCAGTCCGGAACGACGATGCGGTAGCCGCGGCGACCCCACGTCAGGTGGGAGACGCCGGCGAACACCAGCAGGGCGGCCAGCGCACAGCGCGCGATCGCGCGCACGACGCTCACCCCGCCACCAGCCGGGCGGCCTCGCCGGCGCGGGCGTAGAAGCCTGCGAGGTCCGGCTCATCGCCGACCGGCAGCAGCACGAGAGAATCGACACCGGCGTCGAAGAAGGCACGCGCCCCTTCGGCGACGTCGTCGGGCGATCCCCACAGGCCCCGTCCGTCGGCGGAGCGGTCAGGGTACTCCGCGCGCACGCGCTCCTCACCGCCCGCACCGAACGCCGCACTGATGTAGGCCACGATGTCGTGGGCTCCGTCGCGACCGGCGCGCTCCGCGCGCACGGCGGCGACCTGGACGGCGATCTCGTCGGGAGTGCGATGGCGGTCGAGCACCGTGCCGTCGGCGACCTCGCCGCTCAGGTGCAGGGTCTTCGGGCCCTCCGCCGCAGCGTAGACCCGCGGAGCCGCGGAGGGCGGCGACGCGAGCTGCACGGCATCGAGCGTGACGTAGCGCCCGACGACGGTCACCTCATCACCCGCGAGCAGCGAGCGCACGGCGGGCACGTATTCGCGCATGAGGGTCAGCGGCGATGCGACCCGCGCGCCGGCCTGGCCCATCCAGTCGAGCACGCCATGCCCGAGCCCGGGAAGGAACCGCCCGGGGAAGAGCCGCTCGATCGTCGCGATCTCCATCGCCGTGATCGCCGCGTTCCGCAGCGGCATGGGCGAGATCCCGATGCCGACGATCAGGTGGTCCGTCCAGGCCAGGGCGGCGGATGCCGCGGCGAACCCCGATTGGCGGAAGCAGTCCTCCCAGAGCCACAGCTCGGGAAGCCCCGCCTCCTCAGCGGCCTGGACCGACGAGCGGAAGACCTCGGGCGGGTTGACGTAGGGGTTGAAGATCGCGCCGATGCGTACCATCCCTCCACTCTCCCACGCTCCCGGTCATCCTGCCCGCGAGCGCGAGCCGACGCCGGCGGACCGACCCGGAGGTCGTACCCGCCGACGTCGGCACGGCGTCACGCGGCCATCGCGGCCGTCGTTCGGGATGCCACGACGAGGGCGCCGTCGACGGCATCCACCGTCACCGCCCCGTCGTCGACCAGCTCGCCCGCGACCAGCAGATCGGCGACCCGGTCGTCGACCTCGCGCTGGATCAGGCGACGCAGCGGCCGGGCGCCGTACTCGGGCTCGTAGCCCTCCTCGGCCAGCCACTGCACGGCGGCGTCCGAGACGGTCAGCGCGATCCCCCGCCCGGCCAGGCGGCGGTCGGTCGCCCCGAGGAGCAGCCGCACGATGCTCTCCAGCTGCGTCCTGTCAAGCTTGCGGAACAGCACGATCTCGTCGATGCGGTTGAGGAACTCGGGACGCATCGCCTCGCGGAGCTTCGCCATGACGCGGTCGCGCAGATCCTTCTCCGACCCGAAGCCCGTGGTGCCTCCGCCGTCGGCCAGGAAGCCGATGGCGCCACCGCGAGACGCGAGGAACTCGGAACCGAGGTTCGAGGTCATCACGATCACGGTGTTGCGGAAGTCGATCGTCCGGCCCTGACCGTCGGTCAGCCGACCGTCGTCGAGCACCTGGAGCAGCAGATTGAACACGTCGGGGTGAGCCTTCTCGATCTCGTCGAACAGCACGATCGAGTACGGGTTGCGACGCACGCGCTCGGTGAGCTGACCGGCCTCGTCGTAGCCGACGTACCCCGGAGGGGCGCCGACCAGCCGCGACACGGTGTGCCGCTCGCCGAACTCGCTCATGTCGAAGCGGATGACCGCCGTGTCGTCGTCGAAGAGCGAACCCGCGAGGGCCTTGGCGAGCTCGGTCTTGCCGACCCCCGTGGGTCCGAGGAAGAGGAACGACCCCACCGGCCGGTGGGCGTCGCCCATACCGGTGCGGTTGCGGCGCACGGCCTTCGCGACGGCCGCGACCGCGTCGTCCTGACCGACCACACGAGCGTGCAGCTCGTCCTCCAGCACCGCGAGCCGCCCGCGCTCGGACGCGGTGAGCCGAGTGACGGGGATGCCGGTGGCTCTGCTGATCACGGCGGCGATCTCGGGCTCGTCCACGACGGCTTCGCCGACGACGGTGCCGCCGACCGTCGCGGCGTCGAGCTTCGCCTGCACCTCGGCGATCTCGTCGCGGATGCGCGATGCCTCCTCGTAGTGCTCACCCGAGACGGCGGCGTTCTTGTCCGCCTCGAGCACCGCGAGACGCTCCATGAGCGCGCTCACGTCGGTCTTCGCCCCCAGGCGCAGTCGCAGTCTCGCGCCCGCCTGGTCGATGAGGTCGATGGCCTTGTCTGGCAGCACCCGCTCGGTCAGGTAGCGGTCGCTGAGCTCGACGGCGGCGCGGAGTGCGGCATCCGTGTAGACGATCGCGTGGTGCTCCTCGTATGCGGGCTTCAGGCCCTGCAGGATCAGCACCGCGTCCTCGACAGAGGGCTCGCCCACCCGGACCGGCTGGAAGCGGCGCTCGAGAGCGGGGTCCTTCTCGACGACGCGGTACTCCTTGAGCGTGGTCGCACCGACGAGGTGCAGATCACCGCGCGCGAGACGCGGCTTGAGGATGTTGCCCGCATCCATCGCGCCGTCTCCTGCACCCCCCGCGCCCACGACGGTGTGCACTTCGTCGATGAAGACGATGATCTCGCCCGTGCGCGCGGCGATCTCGTCCATCGTGCCGGTGAGCCGCTCCTCGAAGTCGCCGCGGTAGCGGGCTCCCGCGAGCATCCCCGGAAGGTCGAGCGAGATGACGCGCTTTCCGCGCAGCTGCTCGGGCACGTCGCCCGACACGATCGCGCGGGCGAGGCCCTCGACGATCGCCGTCTTGCCGACTCCGGCCTCGCCGACCAGCACGGGGTTGTTCTTCGTGCGGCGGCTGAGGATCTCGATCGTCTGCTCGATCTCTTCGGCACGGCCGATCACCGGGTCGAGCCGTCCCTGCTCGGCGAGAGCCGTGAGATCGGTGCCGAAGCGGTCCAGCAGCGGGGTCGTCGAGGCCGCGGCATCCGGGGTCTCGGTGGCGACACCCTCGGGCGACACCGTCTCGCGGGCGCTCTGGGTGAGGGCTTCGGCCGTCACGCCGGCGCGGGCGAGCACCTGGCCGGCGGGGGTGTCCTGGGCGAGCACGAGCGCGAAGAAGAGGTGCTCGGGGTCGACGTAGGTGGATCCCGACGAGCGGGCCACCTGGAACGCGTGGAAGAGCGCACGCTGGACGGAAGCCGTCACGACGGCGCCCTCGACGTCGGCGGCGGGACCCGTGGCCGGCAGCCGCTCCTCGGCGGCGGCGGCGATCGCGCGCGGGTCGCCCCCGATGCGCGCCACCGCGTCGCTCGCGGGCGCCTCGGCGACGAGCACGCGGAGCACATGCAGCGCGTCGAGTTCGCGCTGGCCGCGTTCGAGGGCGAACCGGCCGGCGCGCTGGAGGATGCCCTGCGTGCGGGCGCTGAGGAATCGGCTGAGATCGATCGAGCGCTCTGCGCGCGAACGCTCGCCCGCCAGATACCGGGCGAGGAACTCGTCGAACGAGCCGTCTTCCGCGCCGGATCCGGTGGGAGGGGTGAAGTCTTCGGGCATGCCGTGCATCTCCTGAAACGTGAGTGAAGAACGCTCAAGCCTAAGAACTTGAGTGCTGACGTATCAAGTTCAACGGAGGTCGCCGGGCGATATTCCCGGGAGTCCGGATCGACTGTCGCGGACATCCCGTGTCCGGGCATCGTTCTACACTGAGCCCGTCTCCGAACGGAAGGGAATCCCATGGACTGGAGGATCGAACTCGTCTTCGTGCCGGTCACCGACGTCGATCGCGCCAAGGACTTCTACATGAAGATCGGCTTCAACGCCGACCACGACGTCGCGCCGACCGAGGGTCTGCGGTTCGTCCAGCTCACTCCGCCGGGCTCCGCCTGCTCGATCGCGATCGGCACCGGGCTGGACATCGAGGTCGAGCCCGGAAGCCAGAACACGATCCAGGTCGTCGTGCCCGACGCCGAGGCCGCACTCGCGCAGCTGCGCGACCTCGGAGTGGAGGCCGAGGGCGTGGACGAGCAGGAATGGGGCCGCTTCGTACGGTTCGCCGATCCCGACGGCAACACCTGGACGCTGCAGCAGCTGCCCGACCACTCGGGCTGAATCAGTCGCGTCCGCCCGGCGGCCCGACGATCAGCAGCACCACGAAGATCGTCGCGACGGCGAGCGCGAGCAGGATCGCGAGCACCCAGGGGCGATTGAGGAACCACCGCATCAGCCGGTCGTGCCACGTGCCGTCTCGGGGGTCCTCGGTACGCGTGAGGCGCCACGGACCCGCGAGCCGCCCCGTGCGATGGAGCCACACCTCGGTCGGGATCGTCGCGTAGGGAACGACCGCGCTCGCGATCGCGGTGATCGTCGGTCCGGCTCCCCACCGCTGGTTCTTCGCGACGAGGATCGCCGTCGCCCCGTAGGCGAGGAAAACGAACCCGTGGATGCCGCCGCCGACCGTCACGGCGATCGCCAGGTCCGCCGTCGCCCGCAGGATGAGCCCGGTGATGAGGAGCGTCCACGAGATCGCCTCCGCGATCGCGAGGGTGCGGAAGAGGTTCAACGGCGCGCGGAACACGGTTCTCCTTCGGTGCGGGTCCCTCCAGCCTAGGCGCGCCGACTACCGTTGAGTGGTGACCTACTCCCCCGACGACCTGCGCCGCCGGCCCGATGTCGAAGGGCCGGGCCTGATGGCCTCGGATGCCGCCGACCGGCTGATCCTCGACGAATCCGCCGAGGCTCGCGCAGCCGTTCCGGACGGCGGCCTCGTCGTCATCGGCGACTCCTATGGCGCGCTGACGCTCGGTGCGGCGGATGCCGGTGCCCGCGGCATCCGGGTTCATCAGGACGCCCTGACGGGCGAACGCGCGCTCGCTCTGAACGCCGCGGCGTCGGGGCTGTCGGAGACGTTCTCCTCGCTCGCTCTGGAGCCCGGCCTGGTGTCGGACGCGCGTCTCGTGTTGATGCGCCTCCCCCGTTCGCTCGACGCGCTGCGAGACATCGCCGGGATCATCGCCGCGCACGCCTCGCCCGATGTCGTCGTCTACGCGGGCGGACGCATCAAGCACATGACCCTCGCGATGAACGACGCGCTGCGCGAGTCCTTCGACCGCGTCGACGTCACGCACGCCCGCCAGAAGTCGCGGGTGCTCGTCGCCCGCGGACCGCACGACGGCCGCGAACCCGCACCGCGCACAGCCGTGCACGACGGGGTGACGGTCGCCGCGTTCGGCGGCGTGTTCGCGGGCACGGGAGTCGACATCGGCACGCGCTTCCTGATCGAGAACCTGCCCGCCGTGGCGGATGCCGCGATCGACTTCGCGAGCGGCAACGGCGTCGTCGGCGCCACGCTCGCGGTGCGGCATCCGCAGCTGCAGGTGTACGCGTCCGACCAGTCGGCCGTTGCCGTCGCGTCGACACGGGCCACCGCCCTCGCGAACGGCGTCGCCGACCGCGTGACCGTGCGGCGCGATGATCTGCTGTCGTCCGTGGGCGACGCGAGCGCGACGTTCATCGCCCTGAACCCGCCGTTCCACAGCGGAGCCGCGGTCTCGGACGACCTCGCCCCGCGGTTCTTCGAAGACGCGGCGCGCGCGCTGCGGACCGGTGGGGAGCTGTGGGCTGTCTGGAACTCGGCACTCGGCTATCGGCCTGCGCTCGAGCGGATCGTGGGCCCGACGCGTCAGATCGCGCGCAACGCTAAGTTCACGGTGACGGCGTCGACGAAGCGATGATCGGAAACCCTCACACCTCGGGGTCGCGGTCGTTGACGCGCCGCACGATCAGCGGATCGACCGGCGTGAACGGGAACGCGGGAAGCTCGCGCTCGGGCACCGAGAAGGCGGCCGAGAGCACCTCGCGGGAGAATGCCGACGCCGTCGCGCGATAGCCGATGTCGCCCGGAGTGGGGCGGTCGAAGAAGATCAGGAAGTCGATCCCCTCGTCGGTGAGCGCCTCGATGTGGTGCGGGTAGGCCCGCGGGATGAAGTACGCCTGTCCGGGCTCGAGCGTGTATTCGTCGAGCGAACCGTCGGGGCGAGCACCCGCATCCGGCCACGCCCGCGCCACACGTAGCCGAGCTCGGCGGTCACGGGGTGCCAGTGCGGCTCTCGCATGCCGGTGCCCTCGATGCGGAGGTGGTACATCGACAGGTCATCCAGCGCCGCCCAGTACTGCGAGCGCGCGAGACGCGCGGACCCGTAGTCGTATGACAGCGGCGCCGCCTGCCCTTCCATGTCGAAGAGGTGCGCGTTAGGGAGCCGCGCGGTGTCGGGGATCCTCGAGGCGGTCTCGCGGCGGACGATCTGCGCGGCATCCGAGCGACCGAACACGTCGAAGGCGTCGGCCGCGAGATCGTAGGTGTTGCCGAGCACCGCCGGAGTCATCGCCGCGAACCCGGCCGTCAGCGAGAAGTGCCGGGGGCGAGACGTGCGCAGCGCCGCGATGATCTCGGCCTCGCCCTCGCCCACGTTCTCGACGTGATAGATCGCGCCGGATTCGACGTGGTACATCTGACCGGCTGTCGCGACGAAGCTGGAGAAGGCGTCGGCGTTGCCGAGCATCGACACCAGCACGGTGCCGCGGGTGACGTACGCCAGCTGGTTCGCGTCGATGTTCCACTGCGGTTCGCGGATCGCCCGGGGTGAAAGGGTGATCCGCTTGAGGGACATCCGTCGAAGCGCGGGGAACTCGTCCCGGCTCAACTGGCGGACGCTGCCGAGCTCGCTCTCGAACTGCGCGGGGGCCGCGTGCAGGTCGGCGACGTGCGGCGAGGGACGGCTCATGCGCTCATGCTATCGACGGCGCCGACGTCACCGCGCGCGGGTGCACCACCACGCCCAGCACACGAGCACCGGCTGGAAGAAGAGCCGCGCGAGGCGCTTCCGGTCGGTGTCGAGCCCGAATCCGTCGCGCTTGCGCGTGTACTGCTCGAGGTTGCCGGGGAAGATGGCGACGAAGAACGCAGCCAGGATCGCCCCGATCGTCTCGCGCGACTTCGGGAGCGCCACGAGGGCCGCGCCGAACATGACCTCGACGACGCCGGACGCCACGACGACGGCATCCTTGTCCATCACTTTGGAGGTGAAGTCGGGCACCTGCGCCTGGAATTCTCTGCGCGCCCAGAACAGGTGACTGATGCCGGCGAACATCATGGCGAGCGCGAGCAGCCAGCGCGAGAAGGTCCTCATCCGTCCACCGTGCCAGAGGCGACGTCGTCAAGCCAAGCCCGGACGGCGTGTCAAGCCCCTCGGCTCGCGGGACATCGACGAGGAGAGTGGGAGCAACGAGTGGAGAGGAACATCATGGACCGCGACACAGCTGACCACAACGCCGAGGGCGAGAAGAAGGCGGGAGGCCTCGGCGGGGATGGGACGATCCCGAACAACCCCGACGGCATCGCCGCGGGCCACACCGGCGAGGCCTCGACGTTCGAGCCCGAAGAGGATGAAGACGCCGAATGATCTGAAGCTGTGATCCCGCTGGGAGACACCGAACCCGCGTGATGAATCGCGAGAACCGGCGTCTCTCGGAAGTGGGTCACGGCTGTGGGAGCCGCATTCCACACGCACGGAGCCTTCTGGTGGGGGCCGGGAGGCTCCGTGCGACCGACGACGCCCCCTCGCCGCGAGAGCGATGAGGGGGCGTTCGTCGACAGTCGGGTCAGAAGTCCCAGTCGTCGTCTTCGGTGGCCTCGGCCTTGCCGATGACGTACGACGAGCCCGAACCCGAGAAGAAGTCGTGGTTCTCGTCGGCGTTCGGCGACAGGGCCGACAGGATGGCCGGGTTCACGTTCGTGGTCGTCGCGGGGAACATCGCCTCGTAGCCGAGGTTCATGAGGGCCTTGTTGGCGTTGTAGTGCAGGAACTTCTTGACGTCCTCGGTCAGACCGACGCCGTCGTAGAGGTCCTGCGTGTACTGCACCTCGTTGTCGTAGAGCTCGTACATCAGCGAGAACGTGTAGTCCTTGATGTCCTGGCGCTCGGCCTCGGAGACCTTCTCGAGCCCCTTCTGGAACTTGTAGCCGATGTAGTAGCCGTGCACGGCCTCATCACGGATGATGAGGCGGATGAGGTCGGCCGTGTTCGTCAGCTTGGCGCGCGACGACCAGTGCATCGGCAGATAGAACCCCGAGTAGAACAGGAAGCTCTCGAGCAGGGTCGAGGCGACCTTGCGCTTGAGCGGACTGTCGCCCCGGTAGTACTCCATGACGATCTGAGCCTTCTTCTGAAGGTTCGGGTTCTCGACCGACCAGCGGAACGCCTCGTCGATCTCCTTCGTCGAGCACAGCGTCGAGAAGATCGACGAATAGCTCTTGGCGTGCACCGACTCCATGAACGCGATGTTGGTGTACACCGCTTCTTCGTGCGGAGTGATCGCATCGGGGATGAGCGACACGGCCCCGACCGTCGCCTGGACGGTGTCGAGCAGCGTCAGTCCGGTGAACACACGCATCGTGAGCAGCTGCTCGTCGGGCGTGAGCGTGTTCCACGACTGGATGTCGTTGGACAGCGGGATCTTCTCGGGCAGCCAGAAGTTGTTGACGAGGCGGTTCCACACCTCGACGTCCTTCTCGTCCTGGATGCGGTTCCAGTTGATCGCCTGAACCTGGGTGAGCAGCGTGAGCTTGTCGGGGGTCATTTCTCTTCCTCGGTTCCCTGAGCCTGTCGCGGTCCCTGAGCCTGTCGAAGGGTCACAGCATGCACGAGACGCACTCGGACATGTCGGTGCCCTCGAGCGCCATCTGCCGCAGACGGATGTAGTAGATCGTCTTGATGCCCTTGCGCCACGCGTAGATCTGCGCCTTGTTGATGTCGCGCGTGGTGGCGGTGTCCTTGAAGAACAGCGTCAACGAGAGGCCCTGGTCGACGTGCTGCGTCGCCGCCGCGTACGTGTCGATGACCTTCTCGTAGCCGATCTCGTAGGCGTCCTGGTAGTACTCCAGGTTGTCGTTCGACATGAACGCGGCCGGGTAGTAGACGCGGCCGAGCTTGCCTTCCTTGCGGATCTCGATCTTGGACGCGATCGGGTGGATCGACGACGTCGAGTTGTTGATGTACGAGATCGAGCCGGTCGGCGGCACAGCCTGCAGGTTCTGGTTGTAGATGCCGTGCTGCTGGATGCTGGCCTTGAGCGCCACCCAGTCGTCCTGCGTGGGGATGTGCTTGCCGGCGAACAGCTCCTTGACCTTCTCGGTCTCGGGAGCCCACGCGCGATCGATGTACTTGTCGAAGAATGCGCCGCTCGCGTACGTCGAGTCCGCGAAGCCGTCGAATGCGCGGCCCTTCTCGATCGCGAGGTTGTTCGAGGCGCGCAGCGCGTGGAACAGCACCGTGTAGAAGTAGATGTTCGTGAAGTCCAGGCCCTCTTCGGAACCGTAGAACACGTGCTCACGGGCGAGGTAGCCGTGCAGGTTCATCTGGCCGAGGCCGATCGCGTGCGAGCGGTCGTTGCCGTCCTCGATCGAGCGGACCGACGTGATGTGGCTCTGCTCGCTGACGGCGCTGAGAGCCCGGATCGCGGTCTCGACGGTCTTGCCCAGGTCATCGGCATCCATCGACAGGGCGATGTTCATCGAACCGAGGTTGCACGAGATGTCCTTGCCGATCTCGGCGTACGAGAGGTCTTCGTTGTACGTCGTCGGCGTGTTCACCTGCAGGATCTCGCTGCAGAGGTTGGACATGTTGATGCGGCCCTTGATCGGGTTGGCCTTGTTCACCGTGTCCTCGAACATGATGTACGGGTAGCCCGACTCGAACTGGATCTCGGCGAGTGTCTGGAAGAACTCGCGCGCATTGATCTTGGTCTTCTTGATGCGTGCGTCGTCGACCATCTCGCGATACTTCTCGGTCACCGAGATGTCGCCGAACGGCACTCCGTAGACCTTCTCGACGTCGTACGGCGAGAACAGGTACATGTCTTCGCCGTTCTTGGCGAGTTCGAACGTGATGTCGGGCACGACGACGCCGAGCGACAGCGTCTTGATGCGGATCTTCTCGTCGGCGTTCTCGCGCTTGGTGTCGAGGAACCGCATGATGTCGGGGTGGTGCGCGTTGAGGTACACCGCGCCCGCGCCCTGACGCGCGCCGAGCTGGTTGGCGTAGCTGAAGCTGTCTTCGAGCAGCTTCATCACGGGGATGATGCCCGAGGACTGGTTCTCGATCTGCTTGATCGGCGCACCCGCCTCGCGGATGTTCGACAGGAGCAGGGCGACGCCGCCGCCGCGCTTGCTGAGCTGCAGCGACGAGTTGATGCCGCGCGAGATCGACTCCATGTTGTCTTCGATGCGGAGCAGGAAGCACGAGACGAGCTCACCGCGCTGCGCCTTGCCCGAATTGAGGAACGTGGGCGTCGCGGGCTGGAAACGGCCCGAGATGATCTCGTCGACCAGGTCTGTGGCGAGCTTCTCGTCGCCGTCGGCGAGACCGAGGGCCGTCATCACGACGCGGTCCTCGAAGCGCTCGAGGTAGCGCTTGCCGTCGAAGGTCTTGAGCGTGTAGCTCGTGTAGTACTTGAACGCGCCGAGGAAGGTCTCGAAGCGGAACTTCTTGTCGTACGCGCGGTCGTTGAGCTGCTGGATGAACTCGAACGAGTACTTCGCCAGCACGGCCGGCTCGTAGTACTCCTTCTCGACGAGGTAGTCGAGGCGCTCCTTGAGCGAGTGGAAGAACACCGTGTTCTGGTTGACGTGCTGCAGGAAGTACTCCCGCGCCGCACGCTTGTCGGCGTCGAACTGGATCTTGCCGTCGGCGTCGTAGAGGTTGAGCATCGCGTTGAGGGCGTGGTAGTCCATGCCCTCGAAGCGAGCCTCGGTCTTGAACTCCGCCTGTGTTGCGGTCACTGCAGATGCCACCATCGATCCAATCCGTCGCTCACGCGATCTACGTCTTCGGGTGTGCCGAACAATTCGAGCCGATACAAGTGGGGCACGTCGCACTTGCGGCTGATGATGTCGCCGGCGAGACAGAAGGACTCGCCGAAGTTGGTGTTGCCCGCAGAGATGACTCCGCGGAGGTGACGCCTGTTGCGCTCGTCGTTGAGGAAACGGACGACCTGCTTGGGTACCGCGCCTTTCTCCTCGCCGCGGCCCTGGCCGCCCCCGTACGTGGGGGTGACCAGGACGAACGGCTCGTCGATGACGAGGGCGGGTTCGGTGGGCTGAAGCGGGATGCGGGATGCGGGCAGACCGAGCTTCTCGATGAAGCGGGCCGTGTTGCCCGAGACGCTGGAGAAGAAGACGAGCAGCGGTGCGCTCGTCGCGACCGCTGTCATCGGATCAGGCCAGGCGCGAGGCGAGCTCGTCGATCTTGTCGGGACGGAAGCCCGACCAGTGGTCTTCGTCGGTGATGACGACGGGCGCCTGGAGGTAGCCCAGCGCCTTGACCTGCTCGAGTGCCGAAGCGTCTTCGGAGAGGTCGAGGATGTTGTAGTCGATGCCCTTCGAGTCGAGTGCTCGGTACGTCGCCGTGCACTGGACGCACGAAGGCTTCGTGTAGACCGTGATCGTCATGATTGACCCGTTTCTCCCGCTGATGCCGATGATTTCCGGCGGTTCCCCCCACCGGGAGTCCAATACTACATATGGGTACGGACATTGGATAGCACCACAAGGGCTAGTAGTTACATCCGTGTAGTTTTGCACCGCTCTCAACAGGTACAACACAGGTTGTCCACCGATTCATCCACAGGACGGGGTCGGATCAGCAAGCTGGAAAATACCTGAAAAGTGCGGGTTTCGGATGCCGCGGCCGCATCTGTCCACAGGAAGGACGCTATTCGGGGCATCCGACATCGGATCCGGCTGTGGAGAACGCGTCCGGCGTGTCGCGGCGGGTGGCGCTAGCGTTGTCGGGTGGCAGCGGGCAGGGCAGGTTATCGGGATCTCCTCAAGACACCCGGCGTCGGTCGCATCATCGCCGCGCAGCTGACGGCGCGGTTCCCGAACGGCATGACCAGCCTCGCGATCCTCCTGCACATCGAGCACGTGACGGGCTCGTACGGCGCCGCAGGGCTCGTGCTCGCGGCGACGTCGATCGGCCAGGCGATCGCCGGGCCGGTGACCAGTCGCTGGATGGGCAGATGGGGGATGCGGCGCGTCCTGACCGCCACGCTCATCGTGTGCGCGCTGTCGATCGGGGCGATCGCGCTCTACGAGCTGCCCCTCCCCTGGTACATGGTGCTCGGCATGATCGGCGGGCTGTCGACCCCGCCCGTGCAGTCGGCGGTGCGCACCATCTATCCCAAGATGGTCACCTCCAAGCAGCTCACCCCGCTGTTCTCGCTCGACGCGTCGCTGCAGGAGATCATCTGGATCGTCGCCCCCGTGGTCATCACGCTCGTGGCGACCCAGGTCGGCACCGTGCAGGCGCTTCTGCTCATCGTGGTGATCCTCGTCGGGGGCGGTGCGTGGTTCATCCTGTCGCCCGAGGTCGGGCGCGTCCGCATCCCACGCAGCCGCCGCGGCATCGGCAAGGTGCTCGCCAAGCCGCCCGTCCTGCTGGCGACGGTGGTCGGGTTCCTGCTGATCGGCGCCTGCGCGGCCGTCGAGGCGGGCGTCGTGGCGACCTTCGACCACGGCGGGCTCGAGGCCGGACTCGTGCTCGCGCTGTTCTCGGTCGGATCGCTGGCCGGCGGACTCTCGTTCGGCCACATCCCGATCGGTCCCTGGGCGATGGCCCGCCGCCTGCTCATCGTCACCGTCGGCCTGTCGCTGACGATCGTGTCGCTCAACGTGTGGTGGCTGGGCGGCACGCTGATCCTCGCCGGCATCGGCATCGCGCCCGCCCTCGCCGTGCTCTTCGCGATGACCTCGGCCAGCGTCAAGTTCAGCGACACCGCCGAGGCGTTCGGCTGGGTCGGCACCGGGCAGCTCATCGGAGCGGCAGCGGGCTCGGCGACCGCCGGGTTCCTCATCGACGACATCGGCCCGACGGGCGCCTACGTCGCCGCCACCGCCTTCGCTGCCGTCGGTCTCATCGTCTCGGTCGCGTTCGTGCGCGGCTTCCCCGACCTGCGCCACCGCGACGCCGCACCGATCCCCGACACGGAGCCGATCTCGACCGTTTCCTGATCGCGTCGTCCCGCGAGTCCGGAGGCCGCGAAGGCGAGGGGACGCGGGAGGGTCCATGGCGGTCACCGCCGTCGTCGCGAGTCGAGAGCCGTCATCTTCCCGTGGATAGTCGTGCTGCGCGGATGCCCGGAAGTCCGCGGGGCGATGTCGGAGGCCCCTCGTATCTTTGTTCTATGAGCAGTTCCCACGTCTCGCCCGGTATGCGGCTCGATGCCGCGGTCCGTCGGGTGCTGCGCGTGTTCGGCGACCGCGACGCGTCCCGGGTGGTGGGCGCTCTCGATGACGATGATCTGCTGTCCGTGATGACGGATGCCGCGGCAGCCCGCGACGCGCTTCAGGTGATGCTCTCCGCGGCATCGGCAGAGGTCGCACGACGGTCGACGCGAAACCTCGGGCACGAGGGACTGGCGCAGCGCAAGGGCCATCGCAACGTGACGTCGCTCGTGCAGAACATCACCGGGCAATCCAGAGGAGCCGTGTTCCAGGCGCTGCAGGCGGGCGAGGATCTGCTGGATGCCGGGGCCGAAAGCCGCGAGGCGAAGGTTGACCGACCGGCACTCCCCGCCTGGCGTGGCGCGCTCCGCGATGCGCTGGCCGGCGGACAGCTCAGCCAGGAGCAGTTCACCGCGATTCGCACGGGGCTCGGCGAGCCGCCCGTCGAGCGGTATCGCGACCTCGACCCCGATTTCCTGCCCGGCGCGTGGGCGCGGGCCGTCGACATCCTCGTACACGAGGCGAGCGCACTGCCGGTAGAAGAGCTCCGCGCCGCCGCGCGGACCGCTCGCGACAGACTCGACCCTCTCGGGGTCACACTGCGGTTCGAAGAGCGGTTCGCGGCCCGGTCGTTCCGCACCTGGACCGACGCCGACGGTCAGCGCCACGGACAATTCGTCTTCGACGACGAGGCCGCCGCATGGGTCGACGCGATCCTCTCCGCGGCGCTCCGGCCACGGCGTGGCCCTCGTTTCGTCGACGCCGCTGCAGCCGGAGAGGTCGAAGCCGCCGCAGTCGACGACCGCACCAACGAGCAGCTGCAGTACGACACCCTGATCGCCGTCCTCCGCACCGGCGCGAACGCCGACGCGCAGCAGGCGTTCGGCGACCGCCAGCCCGGCGTGCGCATCCTCATCGACGCCGCTGCGATCTGCGATGCCGGCGCGCGTGGAGAGATGCAGGTCACCGGCGTCGGGCACCTCGAAGACGGCGGCACCGCGATCCCCGGCGGAGTCGTCGAGAAGTACCTCTGCGATGCCGGAGCCGTCGACATAGACCTCGACACCTTCGGCCGGCCACTCGATGTCGGCAGGGAGCAACGGCTGTTCACCCGAAAACAGCGCATCGCGATCGCCGCCCGCGACGGCGGCTGCGTCTGGCCCAGCTGCACCGCGCCGATATCGTGGTGCGAGTACCACCACACCGAGCACTGGTCGCAGGATCACGGCCGAACCGACGTCGACGACGGCGTGCCGCTCTGCCGCAACTGCCACCTGCGCTTGCACAACCAGAAGTGGCGCATCGCCCGACGACGCGACCCGGACACCGGCGTCGACACGTACTGGCTGCATCCGCCGCCCGATCCGCGCACCGGCGAACTGGTCCAACCGACGCGCCTCGAGACGAGATCACCTCGCCGGTTCGAGGCCGCGTGACTCGAACCGGAGGGGAACGAGCGATTGCGGAGGGGAACGAGCGATTGCGGAGGATAGGCGCAGCAATGGCCGTCGACATTCAGCGCCCGCATCCGGCACCCGCACTCGGATCGGGCGCCCGCCTCACCACCCGCAAACGCATCAGCGTCCAGCCGCATCGGGCATCGGCGTGCGCTCAACGGACGCTCGGTCGAGAAGCGAATAAAGCACCGGCGAATCTCATCGACGCGGCATAGGTGTCGCATAGCGGCGGTCGCTTTCCTCGAACCATGACACGCGACGACGTCCGCTGGCTCGACGAGAACGGCACACCCATCGATGAAGACCACCGCGGCCTCGTCTACGACATCCGCACCCTGATCGACCGACGCCGGGCGCTCGGCATCTTCGGCGGAGTCGCCCTGACCTCGCTCCTCGCGGCCTGCGGAGCGAGGCCCGACGGGGACGCCGCGACGGCGAGTCCGACCGCCGCCACTCCGAGCGCCACGCCCTCCGCGGCGGCGGGCGCCGCGGCATCCGTCGGCGAAGTCCCCGACGAGACGGGCGGCCCGTACCCGGCCGACGGGTCCAACGGGGTCAATGTTCTCGACGACTCCGGCATCGTGCGCGGCGACATCCGTGCGAGCTTCGGGACGTCCACGACCGTCGCGCCAGGCGTGCCGCTCACGATCGCGCTCACCGTCCGCGACGCGAGCACGGGTGCTGCGCTCGCCGGACGCGGCGTGTACCTCTGGCACTGCGACCGAGCCGGCGACTATTCGCTCTACAGCAGCGGCATCGAGAACGAGAACTACCTGCGCGGGGTCCAGGAGACGGATGCCACGGGCACGGTCACGTTCACCTCGATCTATCCCGCGTGCTATTCGGGTCGGTGGCCGCACATCCATTTCGAGGTCTACGACGACGTCGCCACCGCCGTCGAATCCGGCCCGATCGTCAAGACGAGCCAGATCGCGCTCCCCGACGAGGCGAACGCCGCCGTCTACGCGACGAGCGGCTACGAGCAGAGCATCCGCAACGCGTCGCAGGTGTCGCTGCAGAGCGACAACGTGTTCGGCGACGACGGCGGCATCCATCAGATCGCGACGATGTCGGGTTCTGTCTCCCAGGGCTACACCGCCGCGCTCACGATCGGCGTCTGACCGCCCCGCCGCCCGGCACCCCTGGCGCAAGGGTCAGGCGATACGGCCGAGTAATGCCGACCCGCCCGCCGGCGCCACGGCCACGCGATACGGTCGAGCGGCGCCGAGCACCCCTGGTGCGAGGGCCAGGCGATACGGCCGAGCGCCACCCGGCACCCCTGGCGCGAGGGTCAGGCGATACGGCCGAGCGCCGCCGACCTGCCCTCCGGCGCCACGGCCACGCGATACGACCGAGCGGCGCCGACCCGCCCTCCAGGAGCCACGGTCAGGCGATACGGCGCAGCAGCTCCAGAACGGCGAGCGCGTACGCGTCGGCCGGTTCAGGATGCTCGAACACCAGAGTCTCGTCCTCGTCGGGCTGCTCGGCCCGTCGCAGCACGATCGACACCTCGTGCGTGTCATTCAGACGGCGCAGCGAGCGGAACGCCCCGCGCAGCAGCTCGCGCAGCTGACTCTCGTGCGGCAGCCACAGCGCGTCTTCGAGGGCGACCGAGTCCAGCGCCCACTCGGTGGTGCCGTTGAACGACAGGATGCGACCGGTCGGATAGTCGCGCGGCTCGATCGTCATCTCGCTGACGGTGAAGACGTCGGCCTCAAACTCGGGCTCGTCGAGCTGAAAGCGATCACCCGACCGCGGATGCCACACGAGTCCGGCCTCACGCAGGGCCACGGCCAGTTCGGTCGAGATCATGCCCCCATCCTCCCCCGGCGGTCGCTGCGCCGGGGCCGAATCATCCTGAAGGCGTACACCGAAGATCCTGCCGACGGATGCCGCGCACGAGCGTCCTTCGTAGCGTCGATCGTGTGACCGCAACCCTTCCGCTCCGCCCCCGCGAACTGCCGACGGCGCTCGCCCTCCTCCTGTCGATCCTCGGCACGATCCTCGTCATCGTGATCCTCGTCCTGGCTGTCGCCGCGGTGGCGATCGCCGCGATCCTGATGTTCGGACCGGCACTGCTCTCGCTCGTCTGATCTCGAGCGCACAGGGCCCCGCCCGTGCGCTCCGCCCGCGCGCCTTGTCTGAAGGCCGCGCCCTACCCTGGACGCATGGCTTCTCCCGTCACCCTCCCCCCGCTGTCGTGGGGCGATCCCGCCTCGGATCGCCACGCTCTGCTCGTGCACGGTCTCGGCTCGAACGGCGCACTGATGTGGCGCTACGGTGTGGCCCTCGCCGACGACGGCTGGCACGTCGTGTCGGTCGACCTGCGCGGGCACGGCACCGCTCCGCGCGCCCTCGACTACACGATCGCGGCGTACGCAACCGATCTCGTGACCACGCGTCCGCATCGCGGCGGAGCGTGGGACCTCGTGATCGCCCACTCGCTCGGCGGCGCCGCCTCGACGGTGGCCGCGTCGGAGCATCCCGCATGGACGCGGCACCTCGTGCTCGTGGATCCCGCGATACACCTGGCCGGACGCGACCGCGACATCGTGCGGCGCGCGCAGGATCGGGCGTTCGCCGACACCAGCGAGGCCGCCGTGCGAGCCGAGCACCCCGACTGGCACGAGAACGACATCGAACTGAAGGCGCTTTCGGCGCAGCAGGCGAGCCGCTGGGCGGTCGATCAGACGACCGAGCAGAATCCGGAGTGGGATGAGCGGGCCGCGGCATCCGCCCTCACGATCCCGACGCACGTCATCGCCGCCGACCCGGCCGTCTACTCGATCTTCCAGGGGGCGCTCGCCGACGAGGTCCTCGCCAATCCTCACGTGTCGATGTCGGTGGTGGCGGGGGCGGGGCACTCGCCGCATCGCGATCGACCAGAAGAGACGATCGCGATCCTGCGCCGCGTCCTGGCGCCGTAGACGCGGACGGCTTCGGGCCCACCGCCGTGCGCGCCCGAGGAACCCACGGCGTCCGTGCGCGTCGCTCATCATGGCCGACCCGCGGGCGCACGGCGAGGGCAACAATGGACGCATGACCTCGTTCGATCCCGCCGCGATCCTGCCCGACGACCTGCTCGAGCGATTCCGCGAGCGCGCGGTCGTGCACGACCGTGAGAACACCTTCCCCGAGGCGGACCTCGCCGAGTTGCGGGATGCCGGCTACCTCGCGATCCTCGCGCCCGCAGAGCTCGGCGGGGCGGGCCTCGGTCTGGTCGAGGCAGCCGTCCTCCAGCAGCGCCTCGCCGGCGCGGCGCCCGCGACAGCCCTGGCGATCAACATGCACCTGGTGTGGACGGGCGTCGCGAAGGTGCTGGCCGACCGCGGCATCGACGATCTGCGGTTCGTCCACGAGGGGGCGGTCGCCGGTGAGGTGTTCGCCTTCGGGATCAGCGAGGCGGGCAACGACCTCGTGCTGTTCGGCAGCGACACGGATGCCGCGCCGCACCCCGACGGCGGCTACGCGTTCACGGGCACCAAGATCTTCACGACCCTCTCGCCCGTGTGGACGCAGCTGGGCCTGCACGGGCTCGACGTCTCGAACCCCGACGACCCGCGGATGGTCTACGCCTTCGTGCCCCGGAGCGCCGCCGTCGTCACACGCGACGACTGGGACACGCTGGGCATGCGCGGCACGCAGTCCCACACCACCGAGCTTCACGGCGCCGTCGCCCCCGCAGACCGCGTCGTGCGACGCATCGCGCCGGGCCCGAACCCCGATCCGCTGGTGTTCGGCATCTTCAGCGTGTTCGAAGTGCTCCTGGCATCCGTCTACACCGGCATCGCCCGTCGGGCTCTCGACCTCGCGGTCGAGACGGCGAAGAAGCGCACCTCGAAGAAGACGGGCCTGGCGTACAGCCAGGATCCCGACATCCGCTGGCGCATCGCCGACATGGCCCTCGCGTACGACGCCCTGCTGCCGCAGATCGAGGTGCTCGCCCGCGACATCGACGCGCAGGTCGACCGCGGCGCGCAGTGGTTCGCGCAGCTGAGCGGTGTCAAGCATCGCGCCGTCACGATGGCCAAGCACGTCGTCGACGAGGCGATCCTGGTGTCGGGCGGGTCGTCGTACTTCGCCCGCTCCGAGCTGAGCCGCCTCTATCGCGACGTGCTCGCGGGACTGTTCCATCCATCCGACCCCGAGTCCGCCCACTCGACGGTGGCCTCGGCGTGGCTCGGGCCCATCGCTCGGTGACCGCACGGCCCCGCGTGCGAGGATGACGCCATGGCCCGCACCCCCACGAATCTGCTGAGTCCCGCCGACCAGGAGCGGCGTCGCGCGCTGGGCGTGATGAAGGGCGTGGCGCTCGGCGCGCTGATCTTCATGGCGGTCGTGTTCGTCTTCGCGTTCGCGTTCCAGCAGCAGGTGCCCGCGCTGGCATACGTGCGCGCCGCGGCGGAGGGTGGGATGGTCGGTGCGCTGGCCGACTGGTTCGCCGTCACCGCGCTGTTCCGGCATCCGCTGGGCATCCCGATCCCGCACACGGCGATCATCCCGAACCGCAAGGACGAGATCGGCCGCAACCTGGGCGAGTTCGTCGAGACCGAGTTCCTGCGCGGCGACGTCGTGCGCACGAAGCTCGAGAACACGGCGATCGCCTCGCGACTCGGCGAGTGGCTGGCAGACCCGCCTCACGCGGAGCGCGTCGCCGCGGAGGGCTCGCTCATGGCGGCGAAGGTGCTCGAGGCGCTCAGCGACGACGATGTGCAGGGCATCATCGAGGACCTCGCGCGCGAGCACCTCATCTCTCCCGAATGGGGTCCGCCACTGGGCGAGTGGTTCGCGCGCATGCTCGAGACCGGCGCGCACCACGGCGCCGTCGACCTCGGCGTCGACAGCATCGCCACGTGGCTCGAGGCCAATCAAGCGTCGTTCACCGGGCTCGTCTCGCGCCGTCTCCCCTCGTGGCTCCCCGGCGTCGCGCACCGGCTCGTCGACGACACCGCCTACAACGAGGCGCGAAAGTTCGTCGCCGCCGTGCAGGCAGACCCGCAGCATCCCGCACGCATCGCGATCGACGGCTACCTCGTGCGCCTCTCGGAGAACCTGCAGAACGACCCCGCCACCATCGGGCGCCTCGAAGACGCCAAGTCGACCGTGTTCGACAGCCCGCGGGTGCGCGAGCTCGCCGCCGAGGCCTGGAACACCGCGAAGACCGGCCTGCTGCGCTCGCTCGCCGACGCCGAGAGTCCGCTGCGCCGTCGGGCGGCGACCGCTCTGAGCGAGATCGGCGAGCGATTGACGACGGATGCCGCACTCCAGCGCCGCGTCGACGGCTGGGTCACCGACGCGGCCGTGTTCCTCGTCGACCGGTACCGCCACGACATCGCCTCGATCATCACCGACACCGTCGAGAAGTGGGACGCCGAGGAGACCACCGAGAAGATCGAGCTCATGGTCGGGCGTGACCTGCAGTACATCCGTCTGAACGGCACCATCGTCGGCGCCCTCGCGGGGCTCGCGATCTTCACGATCGCCCACGCACTGCTCGGATGACGGCGTGTGACACCCCCTTCGCGCGCCGCGGCGCGCCCGCTAGCCTGATGGCGTGACCACCGGCGAGCTGCTCTTCACATACGGCACGCTGCAGAGCCCCGACGTGCAGCTCGACACGTTCGGCCGCCTCCTCCATGGCGAGGACGACGTCCTCCCCGGCTACACGATCGACTACACCGAGATCGAGGATCAGCGGGTCGTCGATCTGTCGGGTTTGGCTGTGCACCCGATCCTGCGGGTGACCGGCAACCCGCTCGACAAGGTCGTGGGCACGGTGGTCTGGGTGACCGAGGCCGAGCTCGAGGCATCCGACGAGTACGAGGTCACCCTGTATCGACGCGTTTCCGTGCGACTCGCGAGCGGGCGCGACGCCTGGGTGTACGTGGCGAACTGACGCTAGCGTGGGCGCATGATCCGTCTCGTGCTCGTGCGCCATGCGAAGTCCGACTGGGGCGACGCGTCGCTCGACGACCACGACCGTCCGCTGAACGACCGGGGACTCCGCGACGCGCCGGTCATGGCGCAGCGACTGGCCGACAGCGGGTTCCGCCCCGAGGCGATCCTGTCCTCGACGGCGCTTCGTGCGGCGACAACCGCCGACGCCTTCGCGGAGGTGCTGGGCGCACCCGTCGATCGTCAGGAGCGGCTGTACGGCGCACCCGCGGCGCTGCTGCTCGGGGCGGCCGCAGACCGCGGCGCGGCATCCGTCGTGGTCGTCGCGCACGACCCGGGCATGTCGGCGCTCGCCGGACGTCTGTCGGGAGAGGGCATCGCGCACATGCCGACGTGCGCGGTCGCCACCTTCACGTGGGACGAAGACGACTGGGATGTGGTGACCGCCGTGCCGCCGGCATCCTGGACCTTCGACACCCCCCGCTGATCCCACGCGCCGGCCCGACCTCGTACGTCAGGCGCCCGATCGATGCCGCCCGGCCGCTGACACCCGGCCGCACTCGCGCGGTCAGTCGCTCGGAGCAGACACCGCCCGGGCGACCGCGCCCGAGGCGACGAGGCCCGTCACGGTCTCGATGTCGGGCGAGAGGAAACGGTCGGGACCGGGACCGGCGACGCCCGCGTCGCGGATCAGCGCGCGCACGGCGCCGGTCGCACGCCCGGGTTGCAGCGGTGCCCGCAGGTCCAGTGCACGCGCGCCGGTGATGAGCTCGATCGCGAGCACGCGCGTGAGTCCGTCGACGGCGCGGCGCAGCTTGCGCGCTGCCGCCCACCCCATCGACACGTGGTCCTCCTGCATCGCCGACGACGGGATCGAGTCGACGGATGCCGGCACGGCGAGACGCTTCAGCTCCGAGACGATCCCGGCGGCCGAGTACTGGGCGATCATGAGACCCGAGTCCACCCCGACCTCGTCCGCGAGGAACGGGGGCAGGCCGTGGCTGCGCGCCGGGTCGAGGGCGCGGTCGGTGCGGCGTTCCGAGATCGACGCGACGTCGGCGACGGCGATCGCGAGGAAGTCGAGCACGTACGCCACCGGTGCACCGTGGAAGTTGCCGTTGGACTCGATGCGCCCATCGAGCGTCACCACCGGGTTGTCGACCGTCGACGCGAGCTCGCGCGAGGCGATCAGTGCTGCGTGGTCGAGGGTGTCGCGCGCGGCGCCGTGCACCTGCGGCGAGCACCGCAGCGAATAGGCGTCCTGCACCCGCGTGCACACCGCGGGATCCTTGTGCGACGCGACGATGGGCGAATCGCCGAGGTGGTTGCGCAGGTTCGCCGCCGACACGCCCTGCCCGTGCTGGGGCCGCAGCGCCATGAGGTCGGCGGCGAAGACGGCGTCGGTGCCGAGCTGGCTCTCGATCGACATCGCGGCGGCGAGGTCGGCGACGTCGAGCAGCATCCCCAGGTCGTGCACGGCGAGCAGCAGCATCCCGAGCATGCCGTCGGTGCCGTTGATGAGAGCGAGC
>JASDDH010000012.1 GCA_030407505.1 Planococcus sp. APC 4015 | reverse complement strand
GACGGATGCCGGCGCGATCGTGCGCGGCGCGCCACCGCGCGGCGCCGCGCCGGCCGCCGTCGCTGCGGGATCCACCCGCACGAGTGCCCGTGTCGTCGGGTACGTCGCGCCCGATCGAGCGCCCGCGGCCGTCGACGACGACGGGGCGATCTGGATCCATGTCGAGGGCGCGACCCACCGGCTGCGCCCGGTGTCACGCCGCGAGGCGATGGAACTCCGGCTCGCGGCCCGGGAGACAGCCACAGCCACCTCGCACCCCGAGCTTCGGGCGCCGATGCCCGGTGCGATCGTCGCCCTGCATGCCGCGGAGGGATCGCGCGTCGCCGCCGGCGACCGCGTGGTGACGATCGAGGCCATGAAGATGGAGCATCCTGTGCTGGCCCCGCACGACGGCATCCTGCAGCTGGACGTCTCGATCGGCGATCAGGTGCGCCGCGATCAGGTGCTCGCGCGCGTGACGGCTGACGCCTCGACGAGCTCGGCGACCGGGGAGGCCGACTCAGCGACCGGGGAGCCCGGCTCGACAACCCTGAATGCCGACTCGGCGACTGCTGGATAGGAGAAACATGGATCACCACGATCTCACCGACGACGAGCGCGAGCTCGCCCGCCTGGTGCGCGAGTTCGCCGACGAGGTCGTCGCTCCGCAGGCCTACGAAGCCGACCGGACGAAGACGCTCTCGATGGACGTCGTACGGCAGATGGGGGAGCTGGGGCTCTTCGGCCTGCCGTTCCCCGAAGAGCACGGCGGCCAGGGTGGTGACTACTTCGCACTCTGCCTGGCGATCGAGGGACTCGGCCGCGTCGACCAGTCGATCGCGATCACACTCGAAGCCGGGGTGTCGCTGGGAGCGATGCCGGTCTTCCGCTTCGGCACGGAAGGCCAGAAGCGCGAGTTCCTGCCCGATCTGCTCGCCGGCGAGGCGCTGGCGGGCTTCGGTCTGACCGAGCCCGAGGCGGGATCGGACGCCGGCGCCACCCGCACCACCGCGCGTCTCGATGGCGACGAGTGGGTCCTCAACGGTTCCAAGCAGTTCATCACGAACTCCGGCACGCCGATCACCCGGTTCGTCACGGTGACCGCGGTCACCGGCGAGGTGGACGGTCGCAAGCAGATCTCGACGATCATCGTGCCGAACGGAACCCCGGGGTTCACCGTCGAGGCGCCCTACGACAAGGTCGGCTGGCACGCCTCCGACACGCATCCGCTCACGTTCGTCGATGCACGGGTTCCCGAGGCGAACCTGCTGGGGGAGCCCGGGCGAGGCTTCGCGAACTTCCTGCACATCCTCGACGAGGGCCGCATCGCGATCGCGGCGCTGTCGACGGGTGCGGCGGAAGGCTGTCTCGAGGCGGCGGCGGACTACGCCAAGAAGCGCACCGTGTTCGGTGAGCCGCTCTCGACCCGGCAGAGCATCCAGTTCACGATCGCACGCATGCAGCTGCGCGTGCACAACGCCCGACTCGCCTGGCACCATGCGGCGCGCCTGCGCGATGCCGGCAAGCCGTTCAAGACCGAGGCGGCCATCGCGAAGCTCACGGCGAGCGATGCGGCCATGGACAACGCGCGTGATGCCACGCAGATCTTCGGCGGCAACGGCTTCATGAACGAGTACGCGGTGGCGCGCCACTATCGCGATTCGAAGATCCTCGAGATCGGCGAGGGGACGACCGAAGTACAGCTGCTCGTCATCGCGCGTGCCCTCGGAGTAGCGTGAAACCGTGACCGACATCGTCCAGCGGGGGCTCTACTTCGAGGAATGCGAGGTCGGTGCGCGCTACCTGCACCGGCCGGGCCGCACGGCGACCGAGGCAGACAACGTGCTGTTCTCGTCTCTCACGATGAACACGCAGGCTCTGCACCTGGATGCCGCGTTCTCGGCCACGCAGCCGTTCGGTCAGCGCCTCATGAATTCGATGTGGACGCTGTCGACGATGGTCGGCGCGTCGGTCTCGCAGATCACCCAGGGCACCCTGGTCGCCCAGCTCGGCATGACCGATGTGGGCTTTCCCGCACCGCTGTTCCACGGCGACACGCTCTACGTCGACACCGAGATCCTCGCTGCGCGACCGTCGGCGTCGCGTCCGGGGCAGGGTCTTGTCACGATGCGCCACACCGGCCGGAACCAGGATGACGTCGTGGTGGCCTTGGCCACCCGCGTCGCGCTGATGCTCTGCGCGCCGGCTGTCGGGTCGGGAGACGGGCGCGCGGCATCCGGCGGAGGGCAGACATGAGCACATCCGATCTCGGGCCGGCGATCCTGTTCTGTCCCGCCGACCGGCCGGAGCGATACGCCAAGGCGCTCGACCGCGCCGACGCGGTGATCCTCGACCTCGAAGACGCGGTCGCGCCCGCCGCGAAGGCCGCGGCGCGAGGCGCGCTCATCGAATCCGACCTGGATCCGGCACGGGTGATCGTGCGGATCAATCCCCCCGAGACCGATGCATTCGTCGCCGATCTCGCCACCCTCTCGCAGACCGACTACCGGCGCGTCATGGTCGCGAAGTCGCAGTCGCCGAAGCGCCTCGCTCGCATCGACGGGCGCTTCGAGGTGATCGCGCTGTGCGAGACGGCGAAGGGCGTCGCGCAGGCGGATCGCATCGCCGCGCTCGACAACGTCGTGGGGCTGATGTGGGGCGCCGAAGATCTCGTCGCATCGCTGGGCGGGACCTCGAGTCGATTCCCAGACGGCCGCTACCGTGACATCGCGCGGTTCGCCCGCGCTCGGGTGCTGCTCGCCGCGGGCGCCCGGGGCAAGGCCGCGATCGATGCCGTGCACCTGGCGATCGACGACGTCGACGGGCTCTTCTTCGAGGCAGCGGATGCCGCGGCCTCGGGTTTCGCGGCGACCGCCTGCATCCACCCCAGCCAGGTGGCGACGATCCGCGCCGCGTATCGGCCCGACGCCGACACGATCGCGTGGGCGCAGGCTGTGCTGTCCGCCGCCGACGGTGAGCGCGGGGTCTTCACCCACGACGGACGCATGGTCGACGAGCCCGTGCTCCGGCACGCCCGGTCGGTGCTGCGACGGGTCACGTCGTGATCGAGCGGGCGTCGGGAGAGCACGGACGTGCGGCCGGCGAGCTGACGCCTCGCATCGGCAGAGTCGCGACGCGCGAGCTCGCCGCGTACGGGATCACCACCTACGCCGAGCTGGCGCGGCATCCCGAGCGCGAGATCCTCGCCGTCCACGGGCTCGGGCCGAAGGCGATCCGCATCCTCTCGGAGGAGCTGGCACGCCGGCGGCTGCGTTTCGCGGACTGAACGTCGCCGAAACGGGCCCAGACCGCAGGCCGCGGGCTTCGCGCCAGCAGCGGCTCGCACCTCCGTCGTCGCGGCGGCGTGTCTCACGAGTGCACGCCCGGCGGCGAAGGGAGCCGCCGTTCGTGGGACCCGACCGGACTGCAGGTCGCGCGGGTGGCTGGATGCCGCACGTGCGGGTGTGCGATCGTGAGACCACCGGTGACGGAGCCGGGCCCACGTCTGTGAACCGGCACCCTGACGGGCTCGAGACGGCATCCTGAGGCGAGGCGGACCGCGACGGGCTGCCGACGTCAGCCCCGTCGACGCTCGACGATCGCCGCCGTCACCCGGCGGATGAGGTCGTAGGGCACGGGCTTCGTGTGCGGGAAGACGACCGAGTCCTTCTCGGAGCGATGCGGCGCGAGCTCGGACTCGAGCGGCTCATCGAGTCGTGGCACGGGATAAAGCCCGATGTGCTTCTTCCACCCGGCGAAGTGGAGGGCGTATCGTCCGCCGAGCATGACGGCGGGCATCCCGTACCGGATCTTCTCCTCGGGATCGGGCACCTCGGCCTCGATGATCTCGCGGATGCGCCGGAGCCGCTCGGCGACGTCAGCCGGCTGCCCGGCGATGTACTCGTCGATCGTGAGGGGAGCGGCCATGCGCTCAGCGTAGGGCGGAACCCGCGTACGTGCGCATGCTCAGTCGTTCCCGCTCGAGGAGGAAGGTGAAGCTTGCGCCGTTGGCCAGTCGCTCGCCGACGGGCGGGAGCTCGCCGGCGGTGGCGTGCAGGATCACCTCGCGGATCAGGGCGCCGTGCGACACGATCACCACGGGCGGCGAGGCCGGCGCGGCGTCGCGCCGGGCATCCCTCACGACGAGCTGCAGCGCGTCGATCGCGCGTCGGCGCAGGTCGTCGCGCGCCTCGGCGCCGGGCACCTCGGCGGTGTACCAGTCGCCCCAGCGTGCGAAGAACTCGGCCGTGTCGAGACCCTCGGCGTCGCCGTAGGCGCGCTCACGCAGTTCGACGTACTCCCGCGTCAGCTCCACCCCGAGGCCGTGGGCGATGATCTCGGCCGTCTCCCGCGCGCGGGACAGGTCGCTCGAGACGACCAGGGGATCCACGTCGCCGAGCTGCGCACGCAGCGCCGCCGCGGCATCCCGTGCCTGCTGACGGCCCCTGTCGTTCAACGGGATGTCGGTGCGGCCCTGGATGCGCCGGTCACGGTTCCAGTCGGTCTCGCCGTGGCGGACGAGGATGATGGTCGTCACCGTTCGAGCCTAGACGTCAGAGTGCGGGCAGGGATTCGGCGAGCATCGCGAAGACCTCGCTCGTGCCCGCCTCGATCTTGACCGTCGCCCGGGAGTCTCCGCGCGTGGCTCCGCGGTTGACGATGACGATCGGCAGCCGCCGGCGCCGGGCGCGGTCCAGCAGGCGGATCCCGCTGTTCACGACGAGCGACGAACCGGCGATGATGAGGGCGTCGCTGCCGCGCACGAGCTGCTCGGCCTCGCGGAACTTCTCGGCGGGGATGAACTCGCCGAAGAACACCACGTCGGGCTTGAGCATGCCCTCGCACACGCTGCACGACGGCACGAGGAATCCGGTCGTGTTCTCGGGGAGCACGTCGCCGTCGGGTCCGAGCGGCACGTTCTCGGGGACGGTGATCCAGGGATTGTCGGCTTCCACGCGCACGGCCATGTCTCGCCGGTCGAAGACCTGTCCGCACTGCGTGCAGAAGATCCGGCGCATCGTGCCGTGCAGCTCGACGACCCGCCTGCTGCCGGCGCGCACGTGCAGTCCGTCGACGTTCTGCGTCACCACGCCGGTCGCCAGCCCCCGCTCCTCGAGTCTCGCGATCGCCAGGTGTCCCGGGTTCGGTGCGGCGGCGGCGAAGGCCTTCCACCCCAGGTGGCTGCCCACCCAGTAGCGTCGGCGGTGGTCTTCGCTCGAGAGGTACTGCTCGACCGTCATGGGGGTGCGTGTGGGGGCGCCGTTGCCCCGATAGTCCGGGATGCCGGAGTCGGTCGAGACCCCCGCGCCGGTCAGGATCGCGATGCGTCGACCCGAGAGCGCGTCGACGGCCGCCGAGACCGCTGCCGCGGCATCCTGATCGATCGCCGATGTCACCCGATCACCCCCGCCACCGAGTCTAGGCCGGTCCGTTTCACCGAGATCGCGCGTGCGATAGTGGACGCGTGCGGACGGAGACGGTGCAGGATGCGGGCGATGACCGGCTCGTCGACTACCGCGACCTGACCGATGTCGCGCTGCGGCGTGTGCTCGAACCGGCCGGCGGCCTGTACATCGCCGAATCGGCCAAGGTCATCGCGCGGGCGCTGGCGGCGGGGCACCGCCCCCGGTCGGTGCTGGTGCAGGAGAAGTGGCTCCCCGATGCCGAGCGCCTGTTCGCCGAGCAGTCCGACGTGCCCGTCTACGTCGTCTCGGCCGAGGTCGCGGAGGGCCTCACCGGATACGCCGTCCACCGCGGCATCCTGGCGTCGATGCACCGCCCTGCCCTCCCGCCTCTCGCCGACGTCGTCGCCGGTGCCCGACTGGTCGTCGTGCTCGAAGACATCATGGATCACACCAACATCGGAGCCATCTTCCGCGCGGCCGCAGGCCTCGGGGCGGACGCCGTGCTGGTGAGCCCGCGGTGCGCCGACCCCCTCTACCGACGCAGCGTGCGGGTGAGCATGGGCACGGTGTTCCAGGTGCCGTGGACGCGGATGCCCGAGTGGCGCGACGCGAAGGCGCAGCTGTCGGCCGAGGGCTTCCACCTCGCAGCCCTCGCGCTGACCGACGACGCCGTGGCCCTCGACGACTTCGCCGCCGCCCGGCCCGAGCGGGTCGCGCTCGTGCTCGGTGCCGAAGGCGACGGACTCAGCCGTCGGGCTCTCGCGGTGGCCGACACCGTCGTCACGATCCCGATGGCCGGCGGGGTCGACTCGCTCAACGTCGCCGCCGCGAGCGCCGTCGCGATCTGGGAGCTGCGGGCGCGCTAGACCTGTTCGCCCGGCTCGTCCTCGGCGTCCTTCGCGGGAGCGAAGGTCGTCATCGGGAGCGGGGAGGGTCGCTTGGCGGTGATGTGATCGCCCGAGGACTGCTGCCGCACCCGGCGGAGCACCCACGGCACGAGGTACTCGCGCGCCCACACGAAGTCGACCGTTCGAGCCTCGCGCCACGTGCGCACGGGGATGGGATCGGGCTGCATCGGCTCGAGATCGTTCGGCACGGCGAGGGCCCGGAGCACCATGCGGGCGACCTCGTGGTGACCGAGGGTGTTGTAGTGCAGGCGGTCGTCGTCGAAGAACCGCATGTCCTGCACTTCTTTCAGCGCCCACTGGTCGGCCACGATGCAGTCGTACTTCTCGGCGATCGCGCGGATGTTCTCGTTGTAGATCGCGACCTTGCCCCGGATGCCGCGGAAGACCGGCGTGAAGTGCGTGTCGATGCCGGTGAAGACGACGAGGGTGGCACCGGTACTCGACAGCTGCACGACGCCGTCCTCGAAGATCTCCGCGACGGCATCCGGATCACTGCCCGGACGGATCACGTCGTTGCCGCCGGCCGAGAAGGTGATGAGGTCGGGCTTGAGATCGAGCGCGGGCTCGATCTGCGTGGCCACGATCTGCCTGATCAGCTTGCCGCGCACGGCGAGATTGGCGTACGCGAAGTCGGGCACGTGGCTCGACAGCACCTGGGCGACGCGGTCCGCCCACCCGATGTGGTCGTCGGTGCCGGGGCCCGGGTCGCCGATGCCTTCGGTGAACGAGTCGCCGATCGCGACGTAGCGTCGCCAGGGATGCTGGGCGGGATCCTGATGATCCTCGTGAGCGGACATGGGCCTCCCGTCGTTCCGCAACCGCTTACCACCGTAGCGCCCGGGTTCGACGTCGGCGGGAGCGTTTAGGGTTGTCACTCGTGCCGTCCGAGGGTCTCGGACGGGGGAGGGGAGGACCGATGGACGACGCGACGCTCGCCGGATCCGCTCCGAGCGACACCGCCCATGACGAGCCCCACATCGGCAGCTTCGCCGCCGAGCACCTCTCGCCCGCCTACCCCCAGCGCGCCCCGTGGGGCACCGCCCAGCGCCTGCGGGCGTGGCAGGCCGAGGCGCTCGATCTGTACTTCGGCCTGGACGGACCCGATGGCGTCGGCAAGGGTCCGCGCGATTTCCTGGCCGCCGCCACCCCGGGTGCAGGCAAGACCACCTTCGCGCTGCGTCTCGCCAGCGAGCTGATGCGCCGCGGGGTCGTCGATCGCATCGTGGTGGTGGCTCCGACCGAGCACCTGAAGACGCAGTGGGCCGACGCTGCTGCGCGCGTGTCGATCCGGCTCGATCCCGCCTTCAGCAACCGGCACGCCATGCCCTCGCGCCAGTACCACGGGGTGGCGGTGACCTACGCGCAGGTCGCGGTCAAGGCCTCGGTGCACGAGCGCCTCATCCACGACCGCCGCACGCTCGTGATCCTCGACGAGGTGCACCACGGCGGCGACGCGCTCAGCTGGGGCGATGCCCTGCGCGAGGCGTACGACCGGGCGACGCGTCGTCTGCTGCTCAGCGGCACGCCGTTCCGCAGCGACACGGCGCCGATCCCGTTCGTCGAGTATCACCCGGACGACAAGGGAATCCGCATCTCGCGGACCGACTACAACTACGGCTATCGCCGTGCCCTCGAAGACGGCGTCGTGCGTCCCGTGCTCTTCCTCGTCTACGCGGGTCAGATGCGGTGGCGCACCAAGACCGGCGACGAGATGGAGGCCCAGCTCGGGCAGGACAACACGAAGGACATCACGTCGCAGGCGTGGCGCACGGCCCTCGATCCCGAGGGGGAGTGGATCCCCGCGGTGCTGCGCTCGGCCGATCGTCGCCTCACCGAGGTGCGGGAGCAGGTGCCGGATGCCGGCGGGCTCGTGATCGCGACCGACCAGACCGCGGCACGGGCGTACGCCGCGATCCTCGAGCGCATCACGGGCGAGAGCCCGACGGTCGTGCTGTCGGACGAAGCGGACTCGTCGTCGCGCATCGAAGCGTTCTCGGCGGCGACCACCCGCTGGATGGTCGCGGTGCGCATGGTGTCCGAGGGGGTCGACGTGCCGCGGCTCGCCGTGGGCGTCTACGCGACGAGCGCCTCGACCCCGCTGTTCTTCGCGCAGGCGATCGGGCGCTTCGTCCGCGCACGCCGGCGCGGAGAGACCGCGAGCGTCTTCCTCCCGAACGTGCCCCAGCTGCTCGCCCTCGCCAACGCCATGGAGGTCGAGCGCGATCACGCGCTCGACCGCGACAGCGAGGGCGACGACGAGTGGGCGCTCGACGACGATCTGCTCGCCCAGGCCGAGGCCGGCGACACGACCTCGGATGCTCTGACCTACGAGTTCACCTACCAGGCGCTCGGGTCCCTGGCCCACTTCGACCGGGTGCTGTTCGACGGCAAGGAGTTCGGTCAGCTGGCCGTGCCGGGCACGATCGAGGAGGAGGAGTTCCTCGGGCTCCCCGGCCTGCTCGAACCCGAGCATGTGCACGAACTGCTCGTGCAGCGCCAGGCGCGGCAGAGCCGGCACCGCAAGGTGCGCGAGGCGGAGGAGGCGGCATCCGGTGAACGACCTCCGGACGCACCGCCGGCAGCCCTGCACCGAACGCTGAAGGAGCAGCGGCAGCTGCTGAACAGCCTCGTCGGTCTGTACGCGCGCCAGACCAACGAGCCGCACGGAGCTGTGCACGCGGAGCTGCGTCGCGTGTGCGGCGGACCGGCCGTGGCCCAGGCGACGGTGGTGCAGCTGCAGGCACGCATCGACGTGCTGCGCGCCCGCGTGCGCTCATAGCCGCACGGGGCCGTTCGGGTCTCCGAAATGCTGGCAATCCGCGGATTCCGCGGTCCCCGGCGGGACCGCCTCGCTAGCGTTGACGGGTCCGCACCGACTGCCCGGAAGGCCCTCGTGACCGCGCCCGCACAGCCCTCACCCCGTGATCGCCGCCGATGGGCGCAGTATCTCGTCAACGAACGCGCGGAAGCCGCCGTGTACCGGCAGCTGGCCGCCCGCCGCCACGGCGAGGAGCGCGCGATCCTTCTCGCCCTGGCCGAAGCCGAGGGTCGTCATGAGGCGCACTGGCTCGAACTCCTCGGCGGCGAGCCCGCGCGGCTCCCGCGACCTGACACCGGCACCGTCGTGCTCGGGTGGATGGCGCGGCGCTTCGGCTCGATCTTCGTGCTCGCCCTCGCCCAGAACGCCGAGGCCCGCTCGCCCTACGACGACGACCCGTTCGCGACGCCGGCGATGGCAGCCGATGAGAAGGTGCACCACGAAGTGGTGCGCGGACTCGCCGCCCGCGGGCGGCGGCGGCTGTCGGGCACGTTCCGAGCCGCGGTGTTCGGCGCGAACGACGGACTCGTGTCGAACCTGGCCCTCGTGATGGGCATCGGGGCGACCGGCGTCGCCCCCCAGTTCGTGCTGTTCAGCGGCATCGCCGGGCTGTTGGCCGGCGCCCTGTCGATGGGCGCGGGGGAGTTCGTCTCGGTGCGATCGCAGCGGGAGCTGCTCGCGTCGACGCAGCCGAGCAGCTTCGCCGACTCGGGGCTCCCCGACCTCGACCTCGACGCCAACGAGCTCGCGCTGGTCTACCGCACGCGCGGGATGCCCGAGGCCGAGGCCGCCGAGCACGCCCGCCGCGTCGTCGCGACGGCCCAGGCATCCGATCGCACGTCGCCGTACCGCCTGCCGCTGGAGGACGTCGACGACCATGAGGAGATCGGCGGCGCATGGGGCGCGGCGCTGTCGAGCTTCCTGTTCTTCTCCTCGGGCGCGATCATCCCGGTGCTGCCGTGGATCTTCGGCCTCTCGGGGCCGGCCGCCGTCGTGCTCGCCCTCGTGCTGGTGGGGGGCGCCCTGCTCCTCACCGGCGCGACGGTCGGCCTCCTCTCGGGCGGTCCGCCGCTGCGTCGAGCACTGCGTCAGCTGGCCATCGGCTTCGGTGCGGCGGCGATCACCTATCTGCTCGGCCTGCTGTTCGGCGTCTCGCTCGGATGACCGGCCCGCGTTCATCGCCGCGTCGCGAGTCTGGTAATGTCGTTCCTCGGTTGCAGAACCGAAACCACTCTGCGCGGGTGGCGGAATAGGTAGACGCGCTAGCTTGAGGTGCTAGTGCCCTTTAACGGGCGTGGGGGTTCAAGTCCCCCCTCGCGCACAGAACGACGAAGGCCCCGGAGACGGGGCCTTCGTCGTTGCCGGGGTAGGTTTGTCGGCATGCCCACCGACGAAACGGCCCTTCCCGAGGTCGTCGAGATCGCGCGTGATCTCATCCGCATCGACACGACCAATCACGGCGGCGGACGCTCGCAGGGCGAGCGAGAGGCGGCCGAATACGTCGGCGCGTACCTCGAGGCACTGGGGCTGGACGCGCAGTACTACGAGCCGATTCCCCGCCGCACGAACGTCATGGCGCGCGTTCCCGGCCGCGACCGGGACAAGCCCGCGCTCGTCCTGCACGGTCACCTCGACGTGGTTCCCGCGATCGCCGAGGACTGGAGCGTCGATCCCTTCGGCGGCGTGATCCGAGACGGGATGCTGTGGGGTCGCGGCGCCGTCGACATGAAGGACATGGACGCCATGATCCTCACGTCGGTCGCCGACATCCTGCGCTCGGGGGAGCAGCCCGAGCGCGACCTCGTGCTCACGTTCTTCGCCGACGAGGAGAACGGCGGCGTCGAGGGCTCGGCGCTCGTCGTCCAGGACCACCCGGAGTGGTTCGCGGGCGCCACCGAGGCGATCAGCGAGGTCGGCGGCTACTCGGTCGCCGTGGGCGACCGCACGGCCTACCTGCTGCAGGTGGGGGAGAAGGCACTCCTGTGGATCCGTCTGGTCGCACGCGGACGCGCAGCCCACGGGTCGAGCGTGCACGCCGACAACGCCGTGACCAAGCTCGCCGCCGCGGTCGCCGCCCTCGGCCGCACGGAATGGCCCGTGCGCATGACCGCGACGACGCAGGCGATGGTCGACGGTCTCGCCGCGCTCACCGGCGGCGACACCGCAGACCCCGACGCCCTGGCGGCGTCCGCGGGCGCGGCATCCGGATTCCTGCGATCGTCCCTGCGCACGACCACCAACCCGACGGGTCTCACCGCCGGCTACAAGCACAACGTGATCCCCGATCGTGCTGAGGCGCTCATCGATGTGCGCGTCCTCCCGGGCACCGAGGAGGCGGCACTGGCCGACATCCGCCGCATCGTGGGCGACGACGTCGAGATCGAGCTGGTCCACGGCGACATCGGACTCGAGGTGCCTTTCGAGGGCGACCTCGTCGACGCGATGGTCGCGGCTCTCGGGCGTCACGACCCCGGGGTCCCCGTGATCCCGTATCTTCTCGGCGGCGGCACCGACAACAAGGCGCTCGCGGCCCTGAGCATCGCGGGGTACGGCTTCGCACCGCTGCGGCTGCCCGCCGACCTCGACTTCACCGGGATGTTCCACGGTGTCGATGAGCGCGTGCCGCTGGACGCGCTGGTGTTCGGCCAGCGGGTGCTCACCGACCTCCTCCGCTCGTACTGAAAGGCCCCCATGCACTTCTTCGAGGCGATCTTCCTCGGACTCGTCCAGGGACTGACCGAGTTCCTGCCCGTGTCGTCGAGCGCCCATCTGCGCATCGTGGGCGAGTTCCTGCCATCGGCAGAAGATCCCGGTGCGGCCTTCACCGCCATCACGCAGATCGGCACCGAGGCGGCGGTCGTCGTCTTCTTCTGGCGCGACATCGTGCGCATCATCGGCAGCTGGTTCCGATCGCTCGCCGGCAAAGTGCCGCGCAGCGACCCCGATGCGCGGATGGGCTGGCTCATCATCATCGGCAGCATCCCGATCGTCGTGCTCGGTCTGCTCTTCCAGGACCAGATCGAGACGACGTTCCGGTCGCTGTGGATCGTGGCGGGCATGCTCATCTTCTTCGGCGTGCTGCTCGGAATCGCCGATCACGTCGGTGCCAAGCGGCGCAAGCTCGACGACCTCACCGTCGGCGACGGCGTGGCCTACGGCTTCGCACAGTCGCTGGCCCTGATCCCCGGCGTCTCGCGCTCGGGCGGCACGATCACGCTCGGACTGTTCCTCGGCTACGAGCGGGCGGCCGCCGCTCGTTACGCGTTCCTGCTCGCGATCCCCGCGGTCTTCGGCAGCGGCTTCTACCAGCTGGTCAAGAGCTGGGACGAGCCGTCGGTCTTCACGCTGGGCGAGACCGCCGCCGCGACCGGCGTCGCCTTCGTCGTCGCGCTCGCGGTGATCGCCTTCTTCATGAGCTACATCTCCAAGCGCAGCTTCCTGCCCTTCGTGGTGTACCGGGTCGCGCTCGGCACGACGATCCTCGTGCTGCTGAGCACGGGCGTCATCCAGCCGTGACGGTCTAGCGGCGCGGGTCGTCGCGTCCGGGCTTGGTCGGCCCGTTTCCGCCCGGACCGTCGGGGCGGCGGCGCAGGTACTTCTCGAACTCCTGCGCGATCGCGTCACCGGATGCCTCGGGCGAGTCCCACGTGTCGCGCGTGCGCTCGAGCTGGCGGATGTACTCCGTCATCTCCTCGTCGTCGGCCGCGGCCGCGTCGATCGAGGCCTCCCAGGCCGCGGACTGCGTCACCAGGTCGCCGGCCGGGACGACCGCTCCGCTGAGCTCGCCGAGACGCTCCAGCAGAGCGAGGGTCGCCTTGGGCGACGGTGTGTGCCCGGCGACGTAGTGGGGCACGCTCGCCCAGAGCCCCGCCGACGGGATGCCGGCCGAGTCGGCGGCGTCGGCGAGCACGCTCAGGATGCCGACCGGGCCCTCGTACGTGCTGCGCTCGAGACCGAGCGTGGTTCGCAGGCTCTCGGTCTCGCTGCCGGCGAAGATCGAGATCGGCCGGGTGTGCGGGACATCCGACATCATCGAACCGAGGGCCACGAACCCGGTGACGTCCTCCCGGAGGGCGACGTCGATGATCTCGCCGGCGAAGGCCTTCCACGCGCGGGCCGGCTCGACGCCGGTCAGCAGCCACAGCTGGGGGCCCTCGCCCTCGGTGACCGGGCGCAGAAGCGTGGTCTCGGGCCAGCGCAGCAGCCGCTGTCCTTCGCCGTCGGCCTCGATCTGGGGACGGGTGTACTGGTAGTCGAAGTAGAGCTCGGGGTCGACCGAGAAGACCGGTTCGTACTCGCCCGCCGCGCGCAGGTGCGCGACCGCGGACGACGCCGCTTCACCGGCATCGTTCCAGCCGTCGAATGCAGCGACGATGACCCTTCGTCCCAGTCCGTCCACACGCCCTCCTCCGTCCGCGCTCCTGCGGACTGCCTCCACAATATGCTCCTGGCCCGAGGACCGGGTTGCGGCGTCCCGCAACCGGGCCGCACCGCACCCGCTCGGTAGGATCGGACGATGACCTCTCCACCCCTCGCTGCGGTCCTCTGGGACATGGACGGCACCCTCGTCGACACCGAGCCGTACTGGATGGCGTCCGAGGGACCCCTCGTGGAGCGCTTCGGCGGCACATGGAGTCACGAGCAGGGTCTCCAGCTCGTGGGCATGGGCCTCGAGGACTCGGCACGCGTCTTCCAGGACGCCGGCGTGCGCATGGACGTGCACGACATCATCGATCACCTGACGGATGCCGTGATGGGCCGCCTGCAGGTCGACGGCGTGCCGTTCCGCCCGGGCGCCCGCGAACTGCTCGCAGAACTGCGCGAGGCGGGCATCAAGACCGCGCTCGTGACGATGTCGATGCGACGCATGGCCCTGTCCGTGGTCGACCTCATCGACTTCGAGGCCTTCGACGTGGTCATCGCCGGTGACGACTCCACACGGCCCAAGCCGTTCCCCGATCCCTACCTGCAGGCCTGCGAGGCGCTCGGGGTCACGCCCGACCAGACCGTCGCGATCGAGGACTCCCCGAACGGTCTGCGCTCAGCCGTGGCGTCGGGTGCGGCGACGATCGGTGTACCGCTGATGCTGCCGCTCGAGGGCGCGGGCGCCCACACCATCTGGCCGAGTCTCGAGGGGCGCACGGTCGCCGACGTCGCCGCGTTCCACTCCGCCCACCGCGAACGCGAGGCCGGACGATGAACCAGCGTCCGAGCGGTCCCTTCCGCGAAGGGGACCGCGTGCAGCTCACCGGCCCCAAGGGCCGCCTCCACACGACGACCCTCCGCGCCGACGGCGAGCTGCACACCCATCACGGGGTGCTCAAGCACTCGCAGCTCATCGGCCAGCCCGACGGCTCGGTCGTCGCCGGCAGCGGCGGCCACGAGTACCTCGCGCTGCGGCCCCTGCTGCGCGACTTCGTGATGTCGATGCCGCGGGGCGCGGCCATCGTGTACCCGAAGGATGCCGCGCAGATCCTCGCGGAGGCCGACGTCTTCCCGGGAGCGGTCGTCGTCGAGGCCGGGGTCGGCTCGGGTGCCCTGTCGCTGTGGCTGCTCCGCGCGGTCGGTCCCGAGGGCCGTCTGGTCTCGTTCGAGCGACGGGCCGATTTCGCCGACGTCGCCCAGGCGAACGTGGCGACCTTCTCGGGTGGGCTTCCCGAGAACTGGGACGTCGTCGTGGGCGACCTGGTCGAGTCGCTTCCGGATGCCGTCGCCCCGGCATCCGTGGATCGTGTCGTGCTCGACATGCTCGCCCCGTGGGAATGCATCGAGGTCGTCGCCGACGCGCTGACGCCCGGCGGGGTCGTGCTCTGCTACGTCGCCACCGCGACGCAGCTGAGCCGCGTCGCGGAGTTCATCCGGGGCACCGGCCTGTTCACCGAGCCCGAGGCGAACGAGACGATGGTGCGCGGCTGGCATGTGGAGGGTCTCGCCGTGCGCCCCGACCACCGCATGGTGGCGCACACGGGGTTCCTGATCTGGGCACGTCGCCTGGCGCCGGGCGCGGTCGCCCCCGAGGTCAAGCGCCGGGCGTCGAAGTCGAGCTACGGAGACGAGGACGTCGAGCTGTGGACGCCGGGCGCGGTAGGTGACCGGCAGATCACCGACAAGAACCTCCGCAAGAGGGTGCGCGAGGCGCAGCGTGCGGCCGACGGTGCACGGATCGCCGCGGAGGACCGCGCGACGGACGACGGCGAGCCTTCGCTCTAGACTGTCCCGGTGCGCACAGTCCCCTTGATCCCCGCGGTCGTCGCGGTGCTCGGTCTCACCACGTTCGCCCTCGCCGGCTGCTCGGCGCCGACCGCGTCGTCGTGCGAGCGCCCCGAGACCGATGCCGCCTTCGCCGAGATCGTGCCGGTCTCGGGCGAGGTCGGCGACCTGCCCGAGTTCGACCCGTACACGCCGTTCCACACCGAGAAGACCCTCGTCTCGGACGCCGTCCCGGGCGAGGGCACGGCGGTCACGACCGATGCGCAGCTGGTCGTGTTCGACATCACGATCGTCAGCGGCACCGACGGCGAGACGGTGCTGCAGACCGCCTACGACCAAGGTCAGGCGCCGATTCAGGTCGCCAACCTGGTGCAGTCGATCCCCGCGCTGAGCGACGCTCTGCACTGTGCCGCCGAAGGATCCCGCACGGTGATCGGTCTGGCTCCCGACGACATGGTGCCGGAGTTCGCGTCGCAGATCGCCCTGGGTGCGGAGGATTCCGCCATCGCCGTCGTCGACCTCCGCAAGGTCTATCTCGCCAGCGCCGACGGGGAGGCCGTCTTCAACTCCCGCAGCGGCATGCCGTCGGTGGTGCGCGCCCCCGGCGGTCGCCCCGGCGTCACGATCCCCGAATCGGCAGCGCCCGACGAGGTCGTCGTGCAGACGCTGCTGCGCGGCGACGGCCCCGAAGTCACCGGAGACGTCCCCGTGCGCGTGCACTACACCGGCATCGTGTGGGACACGCGCGAGGAGTTCGACTCCTCGTGGGACGGCGAACCGGCATCGCTGACGCTGGACGGAGTGATCCCCGGCTTCGCGCAGGCGCTCGAAGGCCAGGCCGTCGGCTCCCAGGTGCTGGTCGTGATCCCGCCCGAGGAGGGCTACGGCGACCAGGAGCAGCAGGGGATCCCCGCGAACTCGACCCTGGTCTTCGTCATCGACATCCTCGGTCTCGACGCCGCGCCGACGCCGTAGCGGCTTCGCGGAGCGCCCGCCCTGCGAGCCTAGGATGAAGGGGTGTCCATGACCTCTTCTCCGAAGAACGCGCCTGAAGAGCGTCTGGTCAACCTCGTGGTCGCCCTCATGGCGACCGAACAGGGCCTCACGAAGGACACGATCCTCGGCTCCGTCACGGGCTACCGCGAGCAGAACGAGGCAGGCGCCTCGAAGGACGCGCTCGAGAAGATGTTCGAGCGCGACAAGGAGAGCCTCCGCGGACTCGGCATCCCGATCGAGACCATCGGCGACTACGCGGATCCCGACGATCTGCGCGAAGCGCGGTACCGCGTGCCGACCGCCGAGTACCAGCTTCCCGAAGACATCACGTTCACCCCGGCCGAGCTCGCGCTGCTCAACCTCGCCGGGGGAGTGTGGAGCGAGAGCTCGATGTCGGGCAATGCCCGCAGCGGTCTGCGCAAGATCCGCGCCCTCGGGATCGACGTCGACGAGCCCATCATCGGCTACTCGCCCCGCATCAGCGTGCGCGAACCGAGTTTCGGGGTGCTCCAGCAGGCGATCGAGCAGACGCGCGTCGTCCGCTTCACCTACCTCAAGCCGGGAGAACGCTCAGCCACCGAGCGTCGCGTGCGGCCGCTCGCGCTCGTCGAGTACGAGGCCCGCTGGCACGTGTTCGGGATCGATCTCGCCTCGGGCGCCGACCGCACGTTCCTCCTGACCCGCATCACCGGCACCGTGGACGTCACCCGCGAGACCTTCGACGCCGAACTGCGGGACGGCGCGGGAGAGCGGGCGCTCGCGGGGCTCGACGCCGTGGCGGCGCGCAACACCGCGCTGCTGGAGGTGACCCCGGGAACGGAGGCCGCCCTGCGCCTGCACCGGCGCAGCAGCCCGGCGGATCAGGGCATCCATGTGCCGTTCGTCGACGTGCACGTGTTCGCCGACGAACTCGCCTCGTACGGTCCGGAGGTGCGCGTGGTCGAGCCCGACCTGCTGCGCACCGAGGTGATCGGTCGCCTCGTCGAAGCGCGGCGCGTGAACGGAGACGGCTCATGACGCCCCGCAAGCCCCTGGTCGCGACAGACCGCGCCGCACTCATGCTGCAGCTCGTGCCGTACCTGATCGGCAAGGGCGAAGTGTCGATCGCCGAGGCCGCCGACGAGTTCGACGTCGAGCCCGAGCAGATGCGGGCCATGGTCGAGAAGCTCACCGTCATCGGGCTGCCCGGCGACGGCGGCTACTGGCAGATGGCCAACGACCTCTTCGACATCGACTGGGATCTGTTGGACCAGCGCGATCTGATCGTCATCACGAATTCGGTGGGACTCGAACGCACGCCGCGGCTCACCGCACGCGAGGCGGCAGCGCTGCTCGCGGGTCTGCAGCTGGCTCGGGCGATCCCGGGCGTCGGCGACACCGCGCTGTTCGCCGGGCTGCTCGCCAAGCTCGCCCGCGGAGCCTCGAGCACACCCGCCGACGTGATCGTCGCTCCCGGACCCGTGGACGCCGTCCGCGACACCGTGGCGACGGCGCTCGCGCAGGGTGTGGCCGTCTCGTTCACCTACAAGGCTCCGGATGCCGCATCCACGACCCGCACGGTCGACCCGGTCAAGGTGCTGATCTCGGACGGCCAGTGGTACCTGCAGGGCTGGTGCCACATGCGCGAGGCGATGCGCACGTTCCACCTCGACAGGGTGGGGGAGCTGGAGCTGACCGGCATCCCGATCGCCCACGGCGAAGACCCGGTGCCGGATTGGTTCGAAGACGGCGGCGCCGGCGACATGGTCGCGCGGCTGCGCTTCGCCGAGCACGTGGCACCGCTGCTGGGGGACTACCTCGATCGGGCATCGGTCCAGACGACGGCCAGCGTCACGACGGCGACGCTGCGGGTGGCCGACGAGATGAGCCTGCGCCGGCTCGTGGCCAAACGCGGGGGCGCGGTCGAGATCCTCGAACCCGAGTCCGCCCGCCGCGCCGCGGTCGCCTGGGCCGACGCGGGACTCGCGCAGTACCGCTGACGGGTTTGCCGTGACGCACCTGTGAGACGGCGTATGGCGCCGGCACCGGGTTACACTGAAAACCGACCCGCCGAAAGGACACGACATGCTGCAAGGCCTCACGGGGTGGCACTTCCTGATCATCCTCGCAGTCATCCTGCTGCTGTTCGGCGCCGCCAAGCTCCCGGCTCTCGCCAAGAGCATGGGCCAGTCGGCCCGCGTCTTCAAGGGTGAGATCAAGGCGATGAAGGACGACGACACCCCCGTCAAGACCGACGCCGGCACCGCGGCGTCCGTCCCCGCACCCGTCACGGACACGCGCGCAGACGCGGGCGGATCCGCCGAAACCAAGCCCTGACCGGGAGTGACCACGGCGAAGACCCCGCGCGCGGCGGAATCGAAGCCGCCGCGGCCTGAGAAGCGCATGGGTCTCGGCCAGCACCTGGTCGAACTGCGCAAGCGGCTGATGATCGCCGCCGCCGCGCTGATCGTCGGCATGGTGGTGGCCTTCTTCGTCACCGACCCGGTGATCTACCTGATCACCGAGCCCATCCGCGTCGTCGCCGAAGCACGGGGCGAATCGGGCCGGGTGGAGCTGATGTTCAGCACCATCACCTCGGGCTTCGATCTTCGGCTGCGGATGTCGTTCGCGATCGGCATCCTGATCTCGGCGCCGGTGTGGCTGTGGCAGATCTGGGCGTTCGTGATGCCCGGGCTCACGAGGAAAGAAGTCTCGTACACCGTCGGGTTCCTCGCCGCGGCGATCCCGCTGTTCTTCGCGGGCGCCTACGTGGGCCTGCTCACGATGCCCCACATCGTCGAACTCATGAACCAGTTCGTGCCCGAGGGCGGCGCCTCGTTCTACGACGCGGCGTACTACTACGACTTCGTCTTCAAGCTCCTCATCGTGGTGGGTGTCTCGTTCGTCCTCCCCGTCTTTCTCGTCGCGCTCAACTTCGCCGGAGTGATGTCGGGCATGGCGATCCTCAAGGGCTGGCGCGTGGCGATCCTCGTCTCGGTGATCTTCGCGGCGCTCGCCACTCCCGCCGCCGACGTGGTGAGCATGCTGATGCTCTCGGGCATCCTGGTCGTGCTCTTCTTCGCCGCTGCGGGCATCTCGCTCCTCTTCGATCGGCGCAAGGCCAAGCGCGACGCGGCGCTGCTGCTGGCGGACGAGCCCGTCCTGTGATGGATCCGGGCCCGGCCGAGCGGTATGCGCGCGCCCGCGAGAACGCCATCGGCGAGCGGGAGCACCCCGCTTCGACGGCCTTCGCGGCATCGCAGAAGTTCGATCTCGACCCCTTCCAGATCGCCGGCTGCCACGCCCTCGAGGCGGGCCGCAGCGTGCTGGTCGCCGCTCCCACAGGCGCGGGCAAGACCATCGTCGGCGAATTCGCCGTGCATCTCGCGATGCAGACTCCCGGGGACAAGGCGTTCTACACCACGCCGATCAAGGCGCTGTCGAACCAGAAGTTCCGCGAGCTCCAGCAGGTCTACGGCGCCGATGAGGTCGGGCTCCTCACCGGCGACACGAACATCAACGGCAACGCGCGCATCGTGGTGATGACCACCGAGGTGCTGCGCAACATGCTGTACGCCGATTCGCCGGCGCTGCGCGGTCTGCGCTTCGTCGTGATGGACGAGGTGCACTATCTCGCCGACCGGTTCCGCGGTGCGGTGTGGGAGGAGATCATCATCCACCTGCCGCCCGCGGTGCGGCTCGTGTCGCTGTCGGCGACGGTGTCCAACGCCGAGGAGTTCGGCGACTGGCTCGACACGGTGCGCGGCGACACCGAGGTGATCGTCTCCGAGATCCGTCCGGTGCCGCTCGAGCAGCACGTGCTCGTGCGCGGCGACCTGCTCCCGCTGTTCGATGACCGTGCCGGCATCGCGACCGCGCAGGTGAACCAGGAGCTCATGCGCATCCGGTCCGTCAAGGGGCCGAACTTCGAGAACAACCGCCGCGTCCAGAACGCGCGCAGCTCAGGGGAGCGCAACGGCGGCCACACTTCCGGGCAGCGGCGTGCGCACAAGGGCAACGCGCGCCCCGTGCGGTCGGCGAACGTGCAGCGCATCGAGCGCCTCGACCGCCCTGACGTCGTGCAGCTGCTGGGGCGGGCGAACCTGCTTCCCGCGATCTTCTTCATCTTCAGTCGCGCGGGCTGCGACGCGGCGGTGCAGCAGGTGCGGAGGGCAGGCGTGCGCCTGACCACTCACGACGAGCGTCTCGAGATCCGCGCGGTCGTCGAGGAGCGCACGCGCACCCTGCTCGACGAGGATCGCGCGGTGCTCGGCTACTGGGACTGGCTCGACAACCTCGAGCGGGGCGTCGCCGCCCACCACGCGGGTCTTCTGCCTGCTTTCAAAGAGGTCGTCGAAGAGCTGTTCAAGCGCAAGCTCGTGCGCGTGGTGTTCGCCACCGAGACCCTCGCCCTCGGAATCAACATGCCCGCCCGCACCGTGGTGCTCGAGAAGCTCGAGAAGTTCAACGGCGAAGCGCGCGTGGCGATCACGTCGGGGGAGTACACCCAGCTCACCGGGCGTGCCGGGCGCCGGGGGATCGACGTCGAGGGCCACGCCGTCATCCAATGGACCGAGGGTCTGGACCCGCAGGCGGTCGCCGCTCTCGCGTCTCGACGCACGTACCCGCTGAACTCCAGCTTCCGTCCGACCTACAACATGGCCGTCAATCTCATCGACCAGTTCGGACGGCCCCGGGCGCGTCAGATCCTCGAATCGTCGTTCGCGCAGTTCCAAGCTGATCGCGCGGTGGTCGGGCTCGCCCGCCAGGTGCGCGAGCAGGAGGAATCGCTCGCCGGCTACGCGAAGGCGATGACGTGCGACCTCGGCGACTTCACCGACTACTCCGCCCTGCGGCGGGATCTGAGCGACCTCGAGAAGCTCAATCGCCGTGATGCAGGCGCGTCGAGGGCGACGCGCGACCAGCGTCAGCGCGAGATCGCCGGGCTGCGCAAGCGCATGACGCGTCACGCGTGCCATCAGTGCCCCGACCGCGAGCAGCACGCCCGGTGGGCTGAGCGCTACTGGCGTCTCGAGCGCACGATCGGCAAGATCCGTCAGCAGATCGACACGCGCACCGGAGCCATCGCCCGCATCTTCGACCGTGTCGTCGACGTGCTCATCGAGCTCGACTACGTGCATGTCGAGCCCGACGGCACGGCTTCGCTCACCGAAGCCGGCAGCACGATGCGACGCATCTACGGCGAGCGCGACCTGCTGGTCGCCGAGTCGCTTCGCCTGGGGCTGTGGGACGACCTCGATGCGCCGTCACTGGCCGCGCTGGCCTGCTGCCTCGTCTACGAGCCGCGCCGCGAAGAGGCGGCGCCCGGGGAGCATCGTCTGCCGCGCGGACCCTTCCGTCGAGCCCTCGACGACACCCAGACGCTGTGGCTGCGGCTCGACGACCTCGAGCGCGATCATCGCCTGCCCGGCACCGAGCCGGTATCGGTGGGACTCGCCCAGGCCATGAACTCGTGGGCCCGGGGTGTGGCACTGGATCGGGTGCTCGACGAGGCCGACATGGCAGCGGGCGACTTCGTGCGCTGGGTGAAGCAGACCATCGACCTTCTCGACCAGCTCTCGATCGTCGCCGACACCGGGCTCGCTCGCACCGCCCGGGCGGCCCTGGACGCCGTGCGGCGAGGGATCGTCGCCTACTCGTCGGTGTGATCGCCGGGCCACCGGCATCCTCGAAGAAAGCTCTTCCCGTGTCTGACGCACCTCCTCGCCCCCGCCCTCTGCTGCCGCTGTGGGCGGCTGTCGTCGTCTCGGCGATCGCGGGCGCGGTGCTCGACCTCGCCTACCCCTCGGTGGGATGGTGGCCGATGGCCTTCATCGGCATCGGGCTGTCGCTGGTCGCACTCATCGGCCGCAGCGCGTGGGGCGCGGTGCTGGTGGGCTTCGTCTTCGGGGCGGTGTTCTTCCTGATCCACATCATGTGGATCACGCGCTATCTGGGCGTCGTGCCCTGGTTCGCCCTCGCCGGTCTCGAGACGCTGTTCATGGCGGCGGGGTCGGTTCCGATCGCGTTGGCGTATCGATGGATGCCGCGGGTGCTGCCGGGAACGGCCGCCCGCCTGATCGTGCTGCCGCTGCTCGTCGCGGGGCTGTGGACGGCCCGCGAACTCTTCATGGGGTCCTGGCCCTACACCGGGTTCCCCTGGGCGCGAATCGGCATGAGCCAGTCCGAGAGCCCGCTCGCGCACCTGGCGTCGTGGGTGGGGGTCTCGGGGCTCACCTTCCTCATGGTCGCCTTCACCGCGGCGGTGATCGAGTGGCTCCGGATGCGGCGGCTCGCCGATGTGCGCACCGCTCTGCCCGCAGCCGTGCTCGCCGTGCTGCTTCTCGTCGTGCCGGCATTCCCCACGACCGCCGCAGGCGACCTCCGAGTGGGCGCTGTGCAGGGCAACGGCCCCTCCGGGTACTTCGACCCGCGGGACCGCAACGACGTGCTCAATGCGCAGCTGGCGGCATCCGCACCGCTGTTCGGAGAAGATCTCGACGTGCTGCTGTGGCCCGAAGGGGGCATCGACTCCGATCCGCTCGCCGACACCGGCACGGCCGCTGTGCTGGACTCTCTGGCGGAGCGCGTGGACGCGCCGCTGATCGTCAACGCCGCCACCACTCGCGGCGACGACACGTTCAACACGTCGATGCTGTGGATCGGAGGCGAAGGAGCGGTTCAGCTGCACGACAAGACGAACCCCGTGCCGATGGGGGAGTACGTTCCCGACCGCTGGTTCTTCGAGGCGATCGCGCCGGATCTGATCGGGCTCATCCAGCGTGAGTACACACCGGGCACCAATCCGCCGCTGTTCGACCTCGACGGCATCGGGATCGGGTTGGCGATCTGCTTCGACGTGATCTACGACGACGTCATCTGGCAGGGAGCCCGCGACGGCGCCCAGGTCTACATGCTGCAGACGAACAACGCCGACTTCCGCGACACCGACGAGAACCTGCAGCAGCTCGCGTTCGCCCGCATGCGCGCGATCGAGACCGGTCGTGCGGTGGTGAACCTCTCGACCGTCGGCACGAGTCAGGTCATCGCGCCTGATGGGTCGACCATCGACGGTCTGCCCGCGGGCGAGGCGGGCCACCTGCTCACCGACGTGCCGCTGCGCACCGGGCTCACGCCTGCGGTCGTGATCGGCGGCGCGCTGAAGCTGCTGATCGGGTGGGGCAGCGCTGCCGCGCTGGTCGCCCTCGGCGTGGCGGCCATGATGACCCGCAGGCGCACGAAAACGACGCCGGCCCCCGAGGGGACCGGCGTCGGACGGAGTCGGTGAGACTCAGGCGCTGAGCTTCGAGACGGCGACGTTCTCGCCGTCGCCGCGGCGGGCGCGGACGAAGCTGAGTCGCTCCTCGAGGAGCTCCTCGAGCTCGGGGAGCGTGCGGCGCTCGAGCAGCATGTCCCAGTGCGAACGCGGCGTCTTGTCACCGGAGTGGTCGACGGTCGCCGTGCCCTCGCCGATCCTCAGCAGAGCCTCGGCGCCGCAGGTGCGGCACTCCCAGGCCTCCGGGACTTCGGCGTCGTGCGCGAAGGTCATCGTGGTGTCGCGATCGCACACCGTGCACGAGTAGACGTGCTGTGCACGCTCGTGGAAGATGACGCCCTCTTCGCTCTGTAAGCTCTGGGCGCCGAGTCTGATTCCGCGCAAGCTGCGGTCTGCCATTTTGTGGTCCTCTCGACGGTTAACAGGTATAACGTCGCGACCTGGGTACATCATGCGAAGAAGACGCCGAGACGGCGCATTCACAGTGGACGCTCAGGCGTTTTCGACTACGGATTCATCGGAGCGATTCGAGCGCGAGATCAGCGCGATCGGTGACGATCCCGTCAACTCCCATTCCTATCAGCCTGCGCATGTCGTCGGGGTCGTTCACCGTCCAGACGTGCACCTCGACACCGAGCGCGTGAGCGGCCCTGATGAGGTGGGGCGTCACGATGCGCAGGCGGCCGCGCCGCTCGGGGAGCTGGAGGGCGTCGATGCCGGCGAGCGCGCGTCGAGTGAGAAGTCGCGAGCGCAGGGCGAGACCCACGAGCAGGCGGAGCACCGTTGCGGAGCCCGCCGATGTCGCCGGACGGATGTCGGGACGGGTCTGCGCCGCGGCATCGAGCGCCTCACGTCGCCGGAGGTCCGAGAAGCTCGCGATCAGCACGCGATGCGCGTACTCGGCGATGGTGCGACCGAGGGGGGCGGCGACGCCGGGCGCTTTCGCGTCCAGGTTGAACCGCAGATCGGGGAACGACTCGAGCGCCTGAGCGAGGGTGATGAGCCCGCCGCGGCCGGCCATCAGCGCGGCGAGCTCGAACTCCGTGACATCGGACACCCGCCGCGGATCGCCCGTGACGCGGGCGAGGTCCTCGTCGTGGAAGAGCACGACGACGCCGTCCGCGGTGAGATGACAGTCCGACTCGACGATCTCGGCACCCGCGGCGTGGGCGGCGGCCACCGCGGCGAAGGAGTTCTCGACGACGCCGTGCGCGGCGGCATCCGGTGTCACCAGACCGCGGTGTGCGAGTACCCGCGGCTTCGGAGCGTCGAAGAACGGATGCGTGGCGCCCGCCGTCACGTCAGCTGTCGCCCCGCAGCGGTGCCTCGGACTGCACCGCCGTCATCTTGGCCTGGTTGGCGATGTCGTCCGCTGCCGATGCCGCCTCCCGCGCCGCGGCGACGGCGGCGTTGGCGGCGTCGCTGACCGCGCCGGGCAGACGAGACGGGCGCGGTCGCGGTTCGCCGTCCTCGGCGCGTCCGCCGAACGCGTCTCCAATGCCCTTGAGCGCCTCGGTGAGCTCGCTGGGGATGATCCACAGCTTGCTCGACGAGCTCTCGGCGATCTTGGGCAGCATCTGCAGGTACTGGTAGGCGAGCAGCTTGTCATCGGGGGCGCCCGCGTGGATCGCGTCGAACACCATCTGGATCGCCTCGGCCTCGCCCTGTGCGCGCAGGACGGCGGCCTGCTTGTCACCCTCAGCCCTCAGGATCTCGGCCTGACGACGACCCTCGGCCTCAAGGATCTGCGACTGCTTGGAACCCTCGGAGGTGAGGATGACGGCGCGCCGGTCGCGCTCGGCTCGCATCTGCTTCTCCATGGAGTCCTGGATGGAGTGGGGCGGGTCGATCGCCTTGAGCTCGACCCGGCCCACGCGGATGCCCCATTTGCCGGTCGCGTCGTCGAGCACGGCCCGCAGCTGGTTGTTGATGTTGTCACGGCTCGTGAGCGCCTCTTCGAGGTTGAGCCCGCCGACCACGTTGCGCAGGGTCGTGGTGGTGAGCTGCTCGACGGCTCCGAGGTAGTTCGCGATCTCGTAGGTCGCCGCGCGGGCATCCGTCACCTGGAAGTAGACGACCGTGTCGATCGAGACGACGAGGTTGTCTTCGGTGATCACGGGCTGCGGCGGGAACGACACCACCTGCTCGCGCATATCGACGAGAGGGCGCAGCCGGTCGATGAAGGGGACGAGCAGGTTCAGTCCGGGCTGCAGCGTGCGCTGGTAGCGGCCGAGCCGCTCGACCACGCCGGCGTAGGCCTGGGGAATGATGCGGATGGACCGGAAGATCACCACGATCACGAAGATCGCGAGGACCACGAGGAGGACGATCACGAAGATCTGCCCGATGAAGCCACCGATGTCAACCATCGTCGGAGTTCCTTTCGCTGGGCGGTGCGGTGACCGCGGGAGCGACCTCGACGGTCGCCCCGTGTACTGCCACGACGCGGACTCGGGTGCCCACCTCGAATGTCGCTGCCGAGTGGTCGTCGGCCTGCGCCGTCCACGTCTCGCCGTTGGCGAGCTTGACCGACCCGAACCCGTCGATGAAGGGCGCGAGCACCCGCGCCGCCATGCCCGAGAGCGCGTCGACGTTCGTGAGTTCCGGCTTCTGGCCTCTGTGGAGGACCTTGAGGAGAAGCGGTCTTATCGTGAACAGCAGCAGAGCCGACAGCGCAGCCGCGAGCGCGATCTGGAGCCACCACGGCCCGCCGAGCAGCTCGACTCCGAGGCCGCCGATCAGACTGCCCGCGGCGAGCATCAGGAAAGTGAACTCGAGCGTGACCAGTTCGATGATGATGAAGACCAGCGCGAGGACGATCCATGCGATCCACAGGTACTGAGTCAGATCCGGGAGCATCGCGACCCCTTCGTTCGGCTTTCCTCGACCCTATCAACCGAGGTGCCGCGAGGGGCCGGTTGATAGGGTCGGTGAGTCCCGTCGAGCGCCTCTCGCGGGCCCAGAACTCCAGGAGCACGCACCATGTCCCAGATCCTCGAAGCCGGCTCTCTGAGCGGCAAGACCGCTCTCGTGACGGGCTCGTCCCGCGGTATCGGCGCCGACACCGTGCGCTACTTCGCCGAGGCCGGCGCGAATGTGGTCATCAACTTCCGCAACAAGGCGCCGCGCGCCGAGAAGCTCGCGGCGGAGCTGCGCGGCCTCGGCGTCGAAGCGCTCGTCGTGGGTGCGGATCTGACGGATGCCGAGTCGGTCCAGGCCATGTTCGACGAGGTCGCCCGCACGTTCGGCTCGCTCGACATCCTGGTGCTCAACGCGTCCGGCGGCATGGAGGCCGGCATGGCCGAGGACTACGCGCTCCAGCTCAACCGCGACGCGCAGGTGCGGGTCCTCGAGACGGCACTGCCTCTGCTGGGCGAGGGATCGCGCGTCGTGTTCGTCACGAGCCACCAGGCGCACTTCATCCGCACCACGCCCACCATGCCGGAGTACGTGCCGGTCGCGCTGTCCAAGCGCGCGGGCGAGGACGCCCTGCGCGAGCGCATCCCGGCGCTCGAGGCCCAGGGTGTCGAGTTCGTCGTCGTCTCGGGCGACATGATCGAGGGCACGATCACCGCGACCCTGCTCGAGCGCGCCAACCCCGGAGCGATCTCGTCGCGGCGCGAGTCGGCGGGCCGGCTCTACAACGTGTCGGAGTTCGCCGCCGAGGTCGCCCAGGCCGGAGTGGATGCGATCCCCGCCGGTCACACGCGACTGGTCGGCGACACCGGATCGTTCGCGGGGGAGTGATCCATGCGGGCTGAAGACATCGAGACGCTCGTCGCGGTCGGTCGGCCCGACCTGGCCCCCGACGCGTCCTTCGCGGTGTTCGCGACGTCGCGCCCCGACATCGGAGCCAACCGGTACGTCGGGCAGCTGTGGCGGGTCGATCTCGACGGAGGGACTCCGCGGCGCCTCACGCGCGGCGCGGCTGACACGTCGCCGCGGCTCACTCCGGACGGTGCCCGCATCGCGTTCCTGCGCGGCGACGCCAAGGGGCGCGCGCAGATCTTCGTCGTGGATGCCGCCGGAGGCGAACCCGTGCAGGCGACGGATGCGCCCCTCGGCGTCTCTGACTTCGCGTGGTCGCCCGACGGCACCCGCCTGGCCTTCCTCGCGCGGGTGCCGGAGCGAGGTCGGTACGGCACCGTCGAAGGCCTGGATGCGACCGCGGAGGCGCCGCGTCGCATCACCGGAATCCGGTGGCACGCAAACGGAGTCGGCTACATCGCCGACCGTCCGTCGCACGTCTTCATCGTTCCGGCTCCGGCCACCGACGCAGAACCGTTCTACGAACCTGCGGCCGCAGTGATCGGCGAGTCCGAGACGGCGGCGAAGAAGCCCCTCGTCGCGGTCGACGCCCAGCAGCTCACCGAGGGTCCGGCGTCGCACTCGGGCGTCGCATTCGCAGACGACGAGGTGTTCACCGTAGTCGACGAGATCGAACCGCTCCGACGGGACCTCACATCATCGCTCATCGCGGTGCGGGCGGACGGATCGGGGCGCCGTGAGGTGGTGTCCCGCCAGGCAGGACTCTCCATCGACAGCCTGGCGGTCGCCCGCGACGGCGCGGTGCTGCTGCTGGCATCCGAACCGGGGGAGTCGGGGATCGACTTCGTCGCTCCCGGTGTCGCGCTGTGGATTCTCGAGGGCGGCGCGCCGCGTCGCATCACCAACCCCGAGGTCCTCGATCTCGGCGAGGTCGGCAGCCACATCACACCGGTCGGGGACGACGTGCTCCTGCAGGATCGCACGCGCGGCCGGGTACGACTCGTGCGCGTCACGCGGGCCGGTGAGGTGACGGAGGTGATCGGCGGTGACATCGAGACGGCCGGCCATGCCGCTGCGGGCGACGTCGTGGTGGCGGCGACGGCCACGCCGGCGTCGTACGGCGAGCTCACCGTGATCGATGATCGCGGCGCGCGCACGGTGACGGCGTTCGGCGCGGCGGCGGCGGCATCCGGTCTCACCACACCTGTCGAGACGACGATCACCGGGCGAGACGGGTATCCCGTGCACGGGTGGGTCGCGACGCCCGAGGGTGAGGGGCCGTTCCCGGTGATCCTGCAGATCCACGGCGGCCCGTATGCGTCGTACGGCATCCATCTCTTCGACGAGACGCAGGTGCTCGTCGACGCCGGCTACGCCGTGGTCTACAGCAACCCGCGGGGGTCGGCCGGCTACGGACGCGCGCACGGGCGCAGCATCCGTCAGCAGATGGGCACACTCGACTTCGCCGACGTCATCGACTTCTTCGACGCCGCGATCGCGGCGGACACCCGTCTCGACGCGTCACGGGTCGGGATCATGGGTGGTTCGTACGGCGGCTATCTCACCGCCTGGATCATCGCGCACGACCACCGGTTCGCCGGGGCGATCGTCGAGCGGGGATTCCTCGAGCCCCTCTCCTTCCAGGGCACGAGTGACATCGGGTCGTTCTTCGGCGACGAGTACGTCGGGGTGTCGGCGGACGACATCGCTCGGCAGAGCCCGATGGCGGTCGTGGCGAACGTGACGACCCCTACGCTCGTCCTGCATTCCGAGCTCGACTTCCGGTGTCCGCTCGAGCAGGCGACGCGCTACTACTCAGCGCTCAAGCGCCAGGGCACGGACGCCGAGATGCTGGTGTTCCCGGGCGAGAACCACGAGCTGACACGCGCGGGCCAGCCTCGCCACCGGGTGGAGCGTTTCGACGCGGTGCTGGACTGGTGGCGGCGCCGGCTCCCGACCCCCTGAACCACGAACGGCCCCGGACGAGTCCGGGGCCGTTCGCGGTTGGGGGTCTCCGTCAGATGTCGCCCTTGAAGGTGAAGGCGCGGACGAGGTTGATGATGCCGAGCACGACGAGCGAGATGCCGAGCAGCCACCAGAGCACGACGGCGCCCCAGATCGGCGACACCATGAGGGTCACGCCGGCGATGATGCTGATGACCGCGAAGATGATCGTCCACATCTTCGACGACGCGTCGCCGAGCGTCGACAGCGAGACGATGCCTTCGATGATCCAGCCGATACCGACGAACAGGCCGAAAAAGACGGCGAACCACGCCGTGGCGCTGCCGAGGTTCAGCAGCGCGACCACTCCGGCGATGATGAACAGCACGCCGAGCACGATGTGGCCCACGCGAGCCCAGCCGCCCTTGGTCTTGGAGAAGACGCCGAGTCCGGCGTAGGCGAGGCCCGCGATGATGGCGTAGATCGCGATGATGGCGACGACGACCGCTGCCGTCTTGCCGGGCCAGACGAGGATGAGGATGCCGACGATGATGGCGAGGACGCCGCCGATGCCGATCGCTGTGCGGATGCCGTTGACGGCCGACTTCGCGGCCGCGGATTGAGTGGACATGGGGGTGTCCTTCCTGAGAGTTACCTGAACAAGGTGCGGTCGAAGTGTAGACCCGAGGTCGAGGGTTTCGCGAGGGGGCGCGGTGCGTGTCGCCGCATCCGGCACGCGACGGATGACAGGGGAGTGCCGGGCTGTCACACTGGCGGCATCCGCACCGTTCACCATCCACTAGGAGCACCGATGGCCGTCTTCTCGCGTGGTTTCGGCGCACGTCGCCGCGAATCCGATCCCGATCTGCCGCCCGGACAATATCTGACGGCGGACTTCCCGGTTCTCTCCGCTGGTCCGACGCCCCGCGTCGACACGGCGGAGTGGTCGTTCTCGATCCGCAACGAGCACGGCGCGGTGACGTCGTGGGACTGGAATGAGATGCAGGCCCTCGGAGTGGAGGACGTGGCCACCGACATCCACTGCGTCACGCGGTGGTCCAAGCTCGGCACGTCGTGGCGCGGGGTGTCGATCGACACCCTGATCGACCATGTCGAGACGGATGCCGGCTTCGCGATGGCCCACTCGTACGGCGGTTACACGACGAACGTGCCGATGGAGGACCTCCTGGGCGGCAAGGCGTGGGTGGCGTTCGAGTTCGACGGCGAACCGCTCGATCCCGAGCACGGCGGGCCGGCCCGGCTGCTCGTGCCGCACCTGTACTTCTGGAAGAGCGCGAAGTGGGTGCAGGGGCTGGTGCTGATGGACGAGGATGCACCGGGATTCTGGGAGCAGAACGGCTACAACATGCACGGCGACCCGTGGACCGAGGAGCGGTATTGGTGATCGTCGGCGATTGGCGAGCGGCGCGCGTCGTCGACGTGGCGGAGGTGACACCGACAGCCCGCGTGCTCCGATTGTCGGTGCCCGGCTGGCCGGGGAACGACGCGGGTCAGCACGTCGACATCCGTCTCACGGCCGAGGACGGCTACCAGGCCGAGCGCTCCTACTCGTTGGGCTCGTACGGCTCGGCCGACACGATCGAGTTGGCCGTCGACGAGATTCCCGACGGCGAGGTGTCGCCCTACCTCGTGCGCGATGTCGAACCCGGTGACGAACTCGAGGTGAAGGGGCCGCTCGGCGGCTACTTCGTGTGGCGACCCGGGGGCGTGGAGCCCGTGCAGCTCATCGCGGGGGGATCGGGCATCGTTCCCCTGATGGCGATGGCGCGTGCGGCGACGGATGCGGCGGAGGCGGCATCCGTTCGCCTGCTCTACTCGGTGCGGACCGCGGATGACGCGATATATCGCGATGAGCTGGACGAGCTGTCGGGAGACGGGGGAGTGGCGCTGACGTGGGCGTACACGCGCACGGCTCCGTCGACGTGGAGCGGCCGCGTCGGAAGGCTCGACGACCAGACCATCGCCTCGTCGGTGTGGTCGCCGGAACGCGGACCGCGGGTCTTCGTGTGCGGGCCGACGGGGTTCGTCGAACACGTCGCCGACGCGCTCGTGCGTCTGGGTCACGCGCCGGCGAACATCAGGACCGAACGCTTCGGAGGTGCGTGATGAAAGGAGCGGTGCGAGTCGACGGCAACGCGATCGCGGGGATGCTGACCGAGGTGCTCGGAGGCGAGGTGACGACTCTGGTGGGGGTGTGTCACGGCTGCGGATCGGCGGCACCCATCGCCGAAGCGGTGGTCGAACTCGACGACCGGGCGGCGATCGTGGTCTGCCGTGGCTGCACGATGACGTTGTTCACCGTGCTGCGGGACGAGGGTCGGCTGATCCTGGGCTCGCTGCACGAACTGCGCGCAGGCTGAGTCCTCAGCCGAGCAGGATCGTCGCGAGAAGGAGCACCGGTACGCAGCCGACCGTCGTCAGGAAGACGGTGTCGCGCGAGATCGTCTCGCCGACGTCGAAGCGCTGGGAGTAGTTGAAGACGTTCTGCGCTGTCGGCAGTGCTGCGAGCACGACCAGCACCAGCACGTCGCCGTCGGGGAGTCCGAAGACGAACTTCGCCACCGCCCAGGCGACGAGAGGCATCGCGATGAGTTTGAGTGACGTGGCGAGGACGATGTCACGCCGCCGACCCGACGTGCCCAGCACGCGCTGGCCGTACAGCGAGATGCCGTAGCTGATGAGGAGCACGGGTACGCAGGCGTTGGCGATGAGCGTCGCCGGTTCGAGCACGATCGGTGGAAGTTCGATGCCGCTCACCGAGACGAGCGTGCCCAGCGCCGACCCCAGGACGATGGGATTCGTCGTCGTGCGCGCCAGGGTGCGCCACAGGCTCGTCCGGCCGAAGGTGACGGCATCCAGAATCGCCATCGTGATGGGCGTGAACACGAGCAGCTGCAGCAGGATGACGGGCGCCGGGTACGCCGCGCTGCCGAGCAGGTACAGCGACAGGGGGATTCCGATGTTGTTCGAGTTGACCTGGCCCGAGCTCAGCGCGCCGATCACCGTCTCGCCGACGGAGCGCCGCCATACGAATCGGGCGAAGACGACGTAGACCGCCATGACGACGACCGCGGCGATCGCCGACACCGGCAGCATCGCCGAGAACAGCATCTTCACGTCGGCCTGGGCCAGCACGACGAACAGCAGGAACGGCGACAGCACGAAGAACGTCAGACGCGACAGCACCGGGCGGGCGTGTTCGCCCAACAGGTCGATGCGACCCAGGATCCAGCCGACGAGGATCGCGACGCCGACGACGACGAACCCCGTGAGCGACTCCAGCATGTGTTCAGCCTAGGGACGCGGCATCCGGCCGCTGAAATCGTGCGCCGGTGGCGTGAACCCCGAATCAGTACATGTCGCGAGATGCCCCGCGCTGATAATGCACATTATGTCAGATCGGAAGAGCGTGCCCTCCTTCCCCGGCGTCTGCGCATCCGTCGTCCCGCTCTTGGCCGAGTTGCCGGTGGTGGTCGGAATAGCTCGTGCAATCCGACCTCTATAGGCAAGTCGGCGAGCGGATGCCGAGCCCGTCGCTCGCGGGCACGGCTGGTGACTTCGTCCCGGATGCCGCCGCCGCTCACGCCGGTGCCGGCATCCGTCATCGCGCTCTTCGCCGAGTTACCCCCAGAGGTCGGAATAGCCCGCCCAATCGGACCTCTACGGGCAACTCGCTCCGCCAGGCCCCGTGGAGACGGGGATCTGCAGCACCGATCGCCGCCGAGCACTGCTCGGGGCGATCGCCGTGGGGCGCCGAAGGCACGGGAGCGATGAAAGACTTCTGACGTGCTCGATGGCGAAACGCAGGCAGAACTCGAACGGCTTCGTCGCCGTGCGTTCGGCCCGCACGCCGACATCGACACGGACCCTCCAGCCATCGCGCGCCTGCAGGAACTGGAGTCCGCGGCTCGCGACGCCTCGCGAGGCGGACCTGCCGCGGACGAAGCCGACCGCGCGGTCGTCTCGGACGAACCGGATGCCGACCCGGCGGGTCCCGCCGATTCGCCCCCTGATCCGACGACGGACTTCCCCCGAGTGACGCGTCTTGCGCACGTGCGGGCGTGGCTCCGCTCCCCTGTCGCCTGGGCTCTGTCGGTGATCGCCGCCGTTGTGGTCACGGCCGTCGTCACTCTCGCCGCCGTCGCCGGGCAACCACCGGTGGCCAGGCTCGGCCCGAGCGACGGCGATGTGCCGCGGGCAGCGGCGGACTTCCTCCGCGGTGATGTCGTCGTCTACGAGGAGTTCGAGGGGATGTCGATCTTCAGCGGTGTGCGGATCGGTCAGCCCGACTTCACGTGCCTGATCCTGATCGATGCTGAACGCGTCGACAATCTGGCCGGTCTGGCGTGCGCTCCGTCGGAGTTCAGTGTCTCGGCCGATCTCGTCGTCGGCTCCGGCTCGTCTGCAGCGACCCGCGATCGCTTCGAGATCGGAACTCCTCTGCGGTTCACGCTGGTGCCAGAGGGAGTCGTCGTCCACGCGGGCGATGCGGAACAGATGGCGACGGGACCGACGTCTGCGAATCAGCCTGCGGCCCGCCCGCCTGCTCCCCCCGTGTGGGACGATTCTCTCGATGGACGACGCGACGATGCGAGAACTCCGGATGCTGCGCGAGCGGGCCTACGGGCCCGATCCCGACATCACCGGTGACCCCGTCGCGTCCGCCCGGCTCGCAGAACTCGAGAGTCGGGTGCTGCCGCCCGCACCCGACTCGCCGGAAGCGGCGTCGGACACGCCGGCGCCCACGCCCGAGGCCGAAGAGCCCGAGCCCTCGGCCGCTCGCGAAGACACCGAACCGACCGACGCCCCGCCTCTCCCCCGCGACCGCAAAGTGCGGCGCACGAACGCGCTGTGGGTGGCATCCGTCGCCATCGCGCTCGTCGTCGGAGCGGCTCTGACCTCTGCTCTCACCTCGATGTCGGCGGTGTCACGCGGTGACGGCGGCGTGCAGATCGCGACGCTCCGGGCGAACTCGGGATTCCAGCTTCCGCCGTTCCTCAGCACCCAGTTCGACGAAGTCGTCGTCTTCGACGAGTTCGAGGGACTCACCGTCATCGCCTCCGATCAGGGCTGGATCGGCAATGGAGGCGACTGCATGTTCGTCGTGTACACCGACGACATCGACACCACGGCCGAGACGTTCGATGGCAGGACGTTTCCCGGCTGCGGGGCGGGCGGCTTCCCCGCCACGGTGCAGCTTCTCGTCGACGACACGATGCCCGACCCGTTGCGCGCGCGGCTCGCCGAGGGCACCGCCGTTCAGTTCGTGCTCGACGACGACCGCGTAGGCGTGTTCACCCAACCGGGCTGAGGGCTCGCAATGGGTAGCGTTGAGGAGTGCGCTCCCCCACCGGCATCTCCTCGACGGGACCGGATGCCCGTGCGTGGCTGATCTGGATCGTCGCCGTCGCCGCCTACGTGCTGGCGATCGTGAACCGCTCGTCGTTGAGCGCCGTCGGAGTCGATGCGGCAGAGAGGTTCCAGGCGGATGCCGCGACGCTCTCGCTGTTCGCCGTCGTGCAGCTCGCGATGTACGGCGGCATGCAGATCCCCGTGGGAGTGCTGCTCGACCGCTACGGCGCGCGCCCGATCATGACGATCGGCATGATCCTGATGGCGCTCGGACAGCTGACGATGGCGCTCTCGCCGAGCGTGGGGATCGCGATCATCGCGCGCGTCCTGCTCGGCGCGGGTGACGCGGCCGTCTTCCCCGGCGTGCTCCGGCTCATCGCCACGTGGTTCCCCGCGCAACGCGCCCCGGTGATGGTGCAGTTCACGGGCATCGTCGGCCAGACCGGTCAGCTCATCGCGCTGGTTCCCCTGGCGGCCCTGCTGCACGCCACCTCGTGGACCATCACCTTCGGCAGCATCGCGGGGCTCGGCATCCTGTTCGCGATCCTGGTGTTCCTGCTCATCCGCAATCATCCGCCCGAGCGAGACGCCGATGTGTCGGTGAACACCGACACCGGCGCGATCCGCGTCGTGACGTCGGCCGTCGACACCGGCGTCGGCATCCGGGCGGCGTGGGCGCACCCGGGCACGCGGCTGGCGTTCTGGTCGCACTTCACGGCGCCGTTCGCCGGTACCGCCTTCGTCCTGCTGTGGGGCATGCCGTTCCTGACGGCCGGAGAAGGCCGCACGATCGCCGAAGCCGCGACCGTGCTGTCGACGTACGTGATCGTGGGGATGGTGATCGGCCCCGTGATGGGCGACCTGTCTCGCCGCATCCCGCAGATGCGCTCGCGCGTGCTCGTTCTGCCCGCCGTCGGGGTGCAGCTGATCGCGTGGGTCGTCGTGATCGCGTATCCGGGCCCTGCTCCCCTGTGGCTGCTGTTCGGGCTGGCCGTCGCCCTCGCGATGGGAGGCCCGGCGTCGATGATCGCGTTCGACCACGCCCGCACGTTCAATCCCGCCCACCGGCTGAGCACGGCGACCGGGGTCACCAACGCCGGCGGGTTCCTCGCCGCACTCATCGCGATCTTCCTGATCGGACTCGCGCTCGACCTGCAGGGTGCGGGAACGCCCGACACCTACACGCTCGAGGCGTTCCGGTGGGCGTTCCTCACGCAGGTTCCGCTGTGGCTCCTGGGCGGCACCTTCATCGTGATCGAGCGCAAACGCACCCGCATCCGCATCGGGATGGATCCCCCGCGCGCCCCGCGCTGATCAGACTTCGTCGCTCGCGCTGGTCGAGCGACGCGTGACCTGCTCGCCGACGGTCGGGTCGACGGAGGTGCGGGTGACGGTGTCGATCCTGCGGCGCCGGAGGGTCATGATGAGTCCGAGCACGAACACGAGCGCGCCGGCGCCCATCAGGATGTAGCCGATCAGATCGAGGTCCACCGCTTCCACCTCGACGTCGACCGCGAACGCCAGGACGGCTCCGATGACGAACAGGACGATTCCCGTACCGATGCTCATGACGCTCCTTTCGCGGGCGCACGTGCGTCCGGTCGTTGTTCGATCGTGCGCGATCGACGGATGCCGGGCAAGCCGTTGACACTCCGCTGAGGTCCTACTAGGGCGGCCTAGGCTCGGAGGTGTTCCGTTCCCGATGAAGAGGTGACCGTGGTGGAATCTGCTGTGAGGGTGTCCGACGAGGTGCGCGAGGCGGTGCATGCCGGGCATCCGGTGCTCGCACTCGAATCGACGATCTTCACCCACGGGCTCCCCCGCCCGCGCAACATCGCCGTCGCCACCGAGGCCGAGGAGCGCGTGCGATCGGTCGGCGTCGTCCCCGCGACGATCGGCGTCGTCGACGGGGTGCCCACGGTCGGTCTCTCACCTGATGAGATCGAGCGTCTGTCGATGACCGACGGCGTGGTCAAGGCGAGTCTGCGCGATCTTCCGGTGGCGGCCGCGAAGGGACTGAGCGCCGGCACGACCGTAGCAGCCACCGCCTACCTCGCCCACCTCGCCGGCGTGAAGGTGTTCTCGACAGGCGGCCTGGGCGGGGTGCACCGCCGCGCGCAGGAGACCTTCGACGAGTCGGCCGATCTCGGCACCCTGGCGACCCTGCCGCTGGTGGTCGTGAGCGCGGGGGTCAAGTCCCTGCTCGACATCCCGCTGACGCTCGAGCGGCTCGAGACCCTCAACCTCGCCGTCGTCGGTTACCGCACCACCGATTATCCGGGCTTCTACATCTCGGACTCCGGCTACGACCTGGAGTACTCCGTCGACTCCCCCGAAGAGATCGCCCGCATCGTGGCGATCCGCGACGCGCTCGGCCTCGCCTCGACGCTGCTGGTCGCGAACCCGGTCGCAGAAGAGAGCCAGCTCGCTCCCGACCTGCACGATGCCGTGCTGGCGCGGGCGCTCTCCGAGGCCGACGCGCAGAAGGTGTCGGGCCACGACACGACACCGTTCCTGCTCGACTTCATGCAGCGGGAGACGGGCGGGCGCAGCCTCGACGTCAACGTCGAGGTGTACCGCGGCAACGTCTCGCTCGGAGCGGCGATCGCACGGGCGATCGCGGGCTCGGCCTGATGCTGACCGTCGTCGGCGACCTCGTCGCAGACATCATCGTCCTCGGCGGCGACACGCTCGCCCGCGGCACCGACAACCCGGCCGCCGTGCGACTGACGCGGGGCGGGAGCGCCGCGAACGTCGCGGCGGCGGCTGCGGCGCGCCATCCGGTTCGGTTCATCGGCCGTGTCGGGGACGACTCCCTCGGTGAGACGCTGACACGCGAGATGACGGATGCCGGCGTCGACGTGCGCGTGCAGCGCGCCGGCCGCACCGGTGCGATCGTCGTGCTGGTCGACGGCGAGGGCGAACGCACGATGATCACCGATCGAGGGGCGGCCGCCGAACTCGAAGCCATCGAGCCCGCGTGGTTCGATGACTCGCGATGGGTGCACTTCCCGCTCTACGGTTTCGCGGACTCCGCATCGCGAGCGGTGCTGATGCAGGCGGTGCACCTGCTGCGCGGGCGCGGCATCCCGATCAGTCTCGATCTGTCGAGCGTGGCCACCATGGCCGATCTCGGCGCGGACCTGCTCGTCGAGCTGGTCTCGACCATCGCGCCCGACGTCGTCTTCGCGAACTCCGACGAGGCGACCCTGGCGTCGGAGCTCGGTTGCGCCCCTCCCGGCGTCTACGTGGTGAAGCGGGGCGGCGACCCGGTCGAGGTGACCTGGCAGGGCGCGATGACAGCCGTTCCGATCGAGCGGGCCCCCGCGGTGCTCGATTCGACGGGAGCGGGTGACGCGTTCGCGGCGGGATACCTGGCAGCGGCGCTGGCCGGCGCCGATCCCGTCGCTGCCGCTCGTGCGGGTGGCGACCTCGCCCTTCGGGCGCTCCGCCGCCCCGGCGCACTCCGGTCGTGACCCGTCGCGCGGTGTCGGATGCTCCGAGTACCGTGACGCCATGCCTCGCGTGATCTTCCACACCGCCACCACGCTCAACGGGTTCCTCGCCGATGACGAGCATTCCCTCGAGTGGCTCTTCGCCACGCCCGGCGGCGAGGGCGGCGACTCCGATTTCACGGAGTTCCTCGCCGGCGTCGGAGTACTGGTGCAGGGTTCGTCGACGTACGACTGGGTGGTCGAGCACGAAGACCTCGTCGCGCACCCCGAGAAATGGCCCCAGTACTACGGCGACCGCCCCACCTACGTCTTCTCGAACCGCGACCGGCGTGGAATCCTCGGCGCCGACGTGCGCTTCGTCCGCGGCGACGTGAGGGACTCGTGGAGCGAGATCCGCGACGCCGCCGGCGACCGCGACATCTGGATCGTCGGGGGCGGCGACCTCGCCGGTCAGTTCGACGACGCCGGGTTGCTCGACGAGATCCGCGTCTCGATCGCCCCGGCCCTGCTGCCGAGCGGCATGCCGCTGCTCCCCCGGCGCATCGGCGCCGACCGCCTGCACCTCGAGAGCGTGCGGCAGAGCGGGCAGTTCGCCCAGCTCGTCTACTCCGTCAGGGCGTGACGCTCAGGGCGTCGACGGGTCGATCGTGGACCACTCGCCGTACTTCGGCGAGCGCCCGTCGCCCGACGACGTACCGGTGAGTCGACGCCGCATCCACGGTCCGACGTGCTCGCGGTAGTAGGCCACCCCGCGGGTACCGGCCGGCGGGAGCGCCGCGAGGGACCACCACGCGGCCGGCGGCTCCATGCCGAGTGCGGTCAGCACCCGCGCCGCGACGCGGTGATGGCCGCGGGAATTCATGTGCAGACGGTCCTCCGACCAGTAGGGCGCGCTCGACAGCTCCCGGTCGGGCCAGTTCAGCGCGCGCACGATGCCGGGCTTGTCGGCGATGTGCTGCGTGACGGCGGCCGAGAGCACGTCGCCGCGGCGCTGGATGACGCGGCTGAGCGGAAGCTGTCCCGACGGGTTCGCGCCCGACAGCAGGATGAGCTGCACGCCCTCTTCGTCGCATCGACGGATGACGGTGTCGAAGGCGTCCACGATCCGAGAGATGCTCGTGCGGGGGCGCAGCATGTCGTTGCCGCCGCCGTTGAACGACAGGTGGGTCGGCTTCAAGGCGAGGGCGGGTTCGAGCTGCTGCTCGACGATCGGCCAGACGAGTCGTCCGCGGATCGCGAGGTTGGCGTACTCGATCGGCTCCGCTGAACCGTCGGCCCATCCCTGCGCGACGATGTCGGCCCAGCCGCGCACCCGTCCGTCGGGAAGGTCGTCGCCGACGCCTTCGGTGAAGGAGTCGCCGATGGCGACGAAACGGACGGATGCCATCAGACCAGCCTACGTGCGGTCACCGATCGTCGAGGGCTTCGCCGCGGCGGTCGACGAGGCCCCACGCGACAGCGGCCGCGATCGCGAAGAACACCGCGAACACGACGAACAGGGTGGGCGCTCCGCCGGCGGCGAGCACCACCGGCACGGTCAGCGGGGCGACGATCGACGCGATGCGGCCGACGCCCGCCGCCCATCCCGCGCCGGTGGCGCGCAACGACGTGGGGTACATCTCGGGGGTCACCGCGTACAGGGCGCCCCACGCTCCGAGGTTGAAGAACGACAGCGCCATGCCCGCCGCGATGATGGCGCCCTCGGCGGTCGCGGTGCCGAAGAACACCGCCGACACCGCCGAGCCGACCAGGAAAACCGACAGCGTCAGCCGACGCCCCCACACCTCGATGAGCCAGGCCGCGACCGCGTACCCGGGCAGCTGGGCGAGCGTGATGATGAGCGTGAACCCGAATGAGCGCACGAGGTCGAAGCCCTGCGACACGAGGATCGACGGGATCCAGATGAAGGCGCCGTAGTACGAGAAGTTGACGCAGAACCACACGATCCACAGGCTCGCGGTGCGCACGCGGAACTCGGACGACCACAGCGCGCCGAGACGGTCCCGCACCCTCGTCGCCACGGCGGCGGGCGTCGCGGTGAGCGCCGTGTCGGGTGACGGGAGTCCTGCGGACTGCTCGAACGACCGCACGACAGCGTCGGCGTCGGCGGTTCGTCCGCGTCGCTCCAGCCATCGCGCCGACTCCGGCAGTCCCCACCGCACGATCAACGCGTAGGCGGCGGGGACGGCGCCGATCGCGAACGCCCACCGCCAGCCGTCATCCGACCCGGGGATGACGAAGAAGCCGATCAGAGCCGCGGCCGTCCAGCCGACGGCCCAGAACGCCTCGAGGATGACGATGAGGCGTCCGCGCATGCGTGCGGGGGCGAACTCGCTGACGTAGGTCGACGCGACCGGAAGCTCGGCGCCGAGGCCCAGGCCGACCAGGAACCGCAGCACCAGGAGAGCGGCGAGCCCGCCGACAAGGGCACTCGCGCCCGTGGCGAGGCCGTAGATGAGCAGGGTCGCCGCAAAGACCTGTCGACGCCCGAAGCGGTCGGCGAGAAGCCCGCCGAGCGTCGCCCCTATTGCCATGCCGACGAAGCCGATCGACGCGATCCACCCCGCCTGCCCCGGCTCGAGCGACCACTGCACGGTCAGCGCGGCGAGGATGAACGAGATGAGGCCGACGTCCATCGCGTCCAGGGCCCAGCCCAGGCCCGACCCGGTCAGGACGCGGAGGTGCCGCTTCGTTAACGGCAGGGCGTCGAGGCGTTGCGCGATCGTGGAGGTGCGCGTGGCGGCATCCGTCATATCGCCATGCTACGGATGCCGCCGCGCCTTCAGGACAGCAGGTCGCGCACCCGCGGTGCGACCTCGGTGCCGTACAGCTCGATCGAGCGCATCATCTTCTCGTGCGAGAGCGTTCCGGTCGAGAACTTCATGTCGAAGCGCTGCAGGCCGAGCACCCGCACCGTGTCGGCGATCTTGCGGGCGACGGTCTCGGGTGAGCCGGCGTACACGGAGCCCTCGGGGCCGACGTCGTGCTGGAAGCGCAGTCGGTTGTAGGCCGGCCAGCCGCGTTCCCGGCCGATCGTGTTGTTGAGCGCCTCGAAGCCCGGGTAGGCCTCGTCCCACGCCTGCTGGTCGGTGTCGGCGATGTGTCCGGGCGAGTGCACGCCGACCGGGAGCGTCGCGTGCCCGAAAGACTCGAGCGAGCGGTGGTACAGGTCGACGTAGGGACGGAAGCGATCGGCGGACCCGCCGATGATCGCGAGCATGAGCCCGTACCCGTAACGGGCGGTGCGCACGACCGATTCCGGCGAACCGCCGACCCCCACCCACGCCTTGAGACCGCCTTCGGTCTTCGGGAACACGTCTGCGCGGTCGAGCGACGCACGGGTCGTCCCCTGCCACGTGACGGGCTTCTCGGCGATCAGCTGCGAGAACAGGTCGAGCTTCTCTTCGAACAGCACTTCGTAGTCGTGCAGGTCGTAGCCGAACAGCGGGAAGGACTCGATGAACGACCCCCGGCCGAGCGTCACCTCGGCGCGGCCGTTCGATACGGCGTCGAGGGTCGCGAAGCGCTCGTAGAGCCGCACGGGGTCGTCGCTCGAGAGCACCGTCACCGACGTGCCGAGATGGATCTTCTCGGTGACGGATGCGGCAGCGGCCAGGACGATCTCGGGGCTCGAGACGGCGAACTCCCGGCGGTGATGCTCCCCCACACCGAAGAACGCCAGTCCGACCTCGTCGGCCAGCTTCGCCTGCGCGACGACGTTGCGGATCGTCTCGGCGTCGCTCAGGCGTGCGCCCGAGGCGTCCACGGTGATGTCTCCGAACGTGTCCAGTCCGAGTTCGACGTCAGCGCTCATGACACTCCCATTTCATTCATGTGAATAGGAACGGATGCCGGGGCGCGGGCATTCCCGCGCCCCGGACTTCACTTCGCGAGCGCCGAACGCAGGGTGTCGAGCCCGACGCCGCCGACGTCGAGCGCACGCTTGTGGAACGCCTTGATGTCGAACGCCGCGCCCTCGCGCTGCTGAACATCGTCCCGCAGCTGCTCCCAGATGCGCTGGCCGACCTTGTACGCCGGCGCCTGGCCCGGCCAGCCCAGGTAGCGGTTCACTTCGAACTGCACGAACTCGTCGGACATGTTGACGTTCTTGCGCATGAAGTCGAGCGCGTAGTCGTGGTCCCACGTGCCGGTGCCGTCGGGACGCGGCTTCTCGAGGTGCACGCCGATGTCGAGCACGACGCGCGCTGCTCGCATGCGCTGACCGTCGAGCATGCCCAGGCGATCGGCAGGGTCGTCCAGGTAGCCGAGCTGCTGCATGAGGCGCTCGGCGTAGAGCGCCCAGCCCTCGGCATGGCCCGAGGTGCCGCCGAGCAGACGTCGCCACGAATTGAGCTGCGCGCGGTTGTAGACCGCCTGCGCGATCTGCAGGTGATGCCCCGGGATGCCCTCGTGGTAGACCGTCGTGAGTTCGCGCCACGTGTCGAACTCGGTCACACCCTCGGGAACGGACCACCACATGCGACCCGGGCGCGAGAAGTCGTCGGTGGGACCGGTGTAGTAGATCCCGCCTTCCTTGGTCGGCGCGATCATGCACTCGAGACGGCGGATCGGCTCGGCGATGTCGAAGTGCGAGCGGCCGAGCTCCTCCACCGCGCGGTCGCTGGTCTCCTGCATCCACTTCTGCAGGGCGTCGGTGCCGTGCAGCTTGCGGCTCGGATCCTTCTCGAGGAACGCGACCGCTTCTTCGACCGTCGACCCGGGAAGGATCTCGTTCGCGATCTCGGTCTGCTCGGCGACCATGCGCGCGAGCTCCTCGACGCCCCAGTCGTACGTCTCGTCGAGGTCGATCGTCGCGCCGAGGAACCGTCGGGAGTGCAGGGCGTACAGCTCGCGGCCGACGGCATCCTTCTCGGACGCGACCGGCGCCAGCTCTTTCGTCAGGAACTGCGCGAGCTGGTCGTACGCCACCCGGGCTGCGTTGGCGTTCGCCGCGAGATCGCGCGCGAGGGATGCCGGGAGCTGGCCCTCATCAGGTGCTGCCTCTGCGGTGAACTCCGCGAAGAAGCCGTTGTCGGCGGTGTAGCGCCCGATCTGCGTGACGGTCTCGGTCACCTGCCGACGGGCGGGCACGACGCCCTTCGCGATGCCTGCGCGCAGCGTCTCGATGTAGCCGTCGATGGCACCCGACACCGCGCTGAGTCGCGTAGAGACGACGGACCAGTCCTCGACCGTGCCGGTGGGCATGAGATCGAAGGCCTGTCGGATCTCCTGCGCCGGCGACGCGATGACGTTGAGGTCGCGCAGGGGGGCGTCCGCGGCGTGCATCTCGATCGAGAGGCTCAATTCACGGGACAAGTCCTCTTTCGTGACGGCGTCGATCGCGTCGACGGCCTGTGCGTCCTCGAGGGCCGAGAGGGTGGCCCGCGCCTCGGCCGCGAGACGCTCGTGACCGGCGGGAGAGAAATCACCGAAGCGGTCGTTGTACTCGAACCGCCCGATGTACGTCGCCAGCGACGGATCGAGTTCGGCCAGCGTGTCGACCCAGGCGTCGGCGATCGTGTCTATCGGCGTGGGCGTGCGGGGTGAATCAGTCATGATGATGAGCCTAGGCACCGGCCCGCGGCCTCACAAACGGGTCAGTGCCCCGCCTCGTTCCAATCCGCGCCGCGGCCGATCTGCACATCGAGCGGCACGGTGAGCTGCGCGGCATCGCCCATGCGCTCGCGCACGATGCGCTCGACGACGCTCCACTCCCCCGGCGCCACCTCGACGACGAGCTCGTCGTGGATCTGCATGAGAACGCGCGAGGCGAGACCCTCGACGGTGAACTCCTGGTGGATGTGGAAGAGCGCGATCTTCATGATGTCGGCGGCGCTGCCCTGGATGGGGGCGTTCAGCGCGGCGCGTTCGGCGTTCTCGCGCAGCACGCGGTTCGGGCTCGCGAGGTCGGGGAACGGGCGACGACGGCCGAAGATCGTCTCGGTGTAGCCGTCGATGCGCGCCTGTTCGACCGACGAGCGCAGGTAGTCGCGCACCGCGCCGAACCTCGCGAAGTACTCCATCATCAGCTGCTTCGCCTCGGACTGCTCGATGCGCAGCTGCTTGGAGAGCCCGAAGGCCGACAGCCCGTACACGAGCCCGTACGACATGGCCTTGACCTTGGTGCGCATCTGCGGCGTCACGTCGGAGGGCTCGACACCGAAGACGCGCGCGCCGACGAAGCGGTGCAGGTCTTCGCCCGAGTTGAAGGCCTCGACCAGACCCGGGTCTTCGGAGAGGTGCGCCATGATGCGCATCTCGATCTGCGAGTAGTCGGCGGTGAGCAGGGTGTCGTAGCTGGTGCCGACCTCGAAGGCCGAGCGGATGCGGCGGCTCTCTTCGTTGCGGATCGGGATGTTCTGCAGATTGGGATCGGTGGACGACAGGCGCCCGGTCTGACTGCCCGTCTGCACGTAGGTGGTGCGGATGCGGCCGTCGGGGCCGATCGCGGCGTCGAGCGATTCGATGATCTGACGCAGCTTCGTCGCCTCGCGGTGCCGCAGCAGCTGGTCGAGGAACGGGTGCGGGCTGCTGTCCTGCAGATCGGCGAGCACCGCGGCATCCGTCGAGTAGCCCGTCTTCGTCTTGCGTGTCTTGGGAAGCTGCAGCTCTTCGAAAAGCACTTCCTGCAGCTGCTTCGGGGACCCGAGGTTCACCTCGCGCCCGATCGTCGCATACGCCTCCTGCGCGATGGCGTCGGCGCGGGATGCGAGTTCGAGCGAGAAGCCCGACAGCTTGTCGTGCGAGACCGAGACGCCGGCGAGTTCCATGTCGGCGAGCGTCAGCAGCGTCGGCAGCTCGATGTCGGTGAGCACCGTCGAGACGCTGTCGGCGAGCTCGCCGCGGATGGCCTCGGCGACGCGCAGGGTGTACCACGACAGCTGACCGGGGGTCGCGCCCTCGGTCTCGGGCACCAGCTGCGTCGGGTCGGCTTCGGGCAGCTTCTCATCGAGGTAGCGGTCGACGAGGTCGGCGAGATTCTTGTCGGGGAAGCTCGGCCGCAACAGCCAGCCCGCGACGATCGTGTCGAATGCGAGCCCGCCCAGTCGCACCCCGGCGCGTCGCAGCGCCTTGACCTGCGTCTTGGCGTCGCTGAAGACCTTGGGGGCGTCGGACGCGAGCCAGGCGCCGAGGACGGCGGCGCACTCGGGCGACCACGGGGCTTCGACGGCCGCGCCGGCGGTGGCCAGACCGATGCGGCGAGGCAGGCCGCCCTCAGACGTCAGGGTGACGCCGACCTCGCCGTCTGCCTGTGCGAGCCACGACTCGAGGTCTGCGGGCGACGGCTCGGTCGGGACGGGGGCGAGCAGGGCGGCCGCCGAGCTCACCGCCGCCATCTGCTGCTCGATGCCGGCGAGTTCGGCGACGCGCGGGATCAGGGTCTTGAACTCGAGACGGGCGAAGATGTCGCGCACGGCCTGCGCGTCCATCGGCTGCACTTCGAGATCGTGCGGCCCGACCGGAAGCTCGACATCGGTGAGCAGGCGGTTGAGGACGCGGTTGCGGCGCACGTCGTCGATGTGATCGCGCAGGTTGCCGCCCACGACGCCCTTGATCTGGTCGGCCCCCTCGATCAGCGCGTCGAGGGTGCCGAACTGCGTGAGCCACTTGACGGCCGTCTTCTCCCCCACCTTGGGGACGCCCGGCAGGTTGTCGCTCGTCTCGCCGACGAGTGCGGCGATGTCGGGGTACTGCTCGGGCGGCACGCCGTAGCGCTCGATCACGGCATCCCGGTCGTACCGCTTCAGCTGCGAGACGCCCTGCACGTTCGGGTAGAGCAGAGTGACGTCGTCGTTCACGAGCTGGATGGTGTCGCGGTCGCCCGAGCACACGAGCACGTCGAATCCCTGTGCGGCGCCCTGCGTCGCGAGCGTCGCGAGGATGTCGTCGGCCTCGAAGTCCTCTTTCGCGATGACCGTGATGCTCATCGCCGCGAGGCATTCCTGCAGGAGCGGGATCTGCCCCTTGAACTCGGACGGGCTCTCGGACCGGTTGGCCTTGTACTCGCTGTACTCCCGCGTGCGGAACGACTGCCGAGACGTGTCGAAGGCCACCGCGAGATGGGTGGGCTTCTCAGCCTTGATCAGGTTGATCAGCATCGCAAGGAAGCCGTAGATGCCGTTCGTGTGCTGACCGTCCTTCGTCGTGAAGTTGTCGACGGGGAGGGCGAAGAATGCCCGATAGGCCAGCGAATGGCCGTCGACGACGAGGAGGGTAGGCTTTGCGGAGTCCGTCACCCTGCGAGTTTAGACGCGGTATCCGACACTCGAGAGCGAGTCCCATGAGCGTGCCTTCCCCCACCGACGCCGCCGGTCTGGACTGGGCCGAGAAGCGCGGAATGGGCGCTCTCGCCGAGAAGATGGGCATGGAGTTCACCGAGTTCACGATCGAGCGCTGCGTCGCGACGATGCCCGTCGAAGGCAACACGCAGCCCGTCGGACTCCTGCACGGCGGCGCCTATGTCGTGCTGGGCGAATCCCTCGGCTCCATGGCGGCCAATCTGCACGCCGGGCCCGGTCGTCTGGCGGTGGGCGTCGACATCAATGCCACGCACACGCGTTCTGCCACGTCGGGCATCGTGACCGGCGTGTGCACGCCGATCCACCTCGGACGCAGTATGACGGTGCACGAGATCGTCATCACCGACGATCAGGGCCGGCGCTGCTCGACCGTGCGCATCACGAACATGGTGCGCGACCTGCCGCAGAAATGAGAGAACGGGATGCCGCGGCATCCCGTTCTCATCGACTCGCTGTTCGCGGAGTGTCACCTCGCGGTCGCTGAGCGTCACCTCGTGGTCGCTGAGCCTGTCGAAGCGTCAGCCCTTCTTGGGGGCGAGCTGCTCGATGATCGCCTTCGCGACATCCTGCATCGTCAGCCGGCGGTCCATCGACGCCTTCTGGATCCAGCGGAAGGCCTCGGGCTCGGAGAGTCCCATCTTCTCGTTGAGCAGGCCCTTGGCCCGGTCGACGAGCTTGCGGGTCTCGAAGCGCTCGACCATGTCGGCGACCTCGGCTTCGAGCGTGATGATCTGCTCGTAGCGGGCCAGCGCGATCTCGATCGCGGGCAGCAGGTCGTTGGGGGTGAAGGGCTTCACCACGTAGGCGAGGGCACCTGCCTCGCTCGCCCGCTCGACGAGCTCCTTCTGGCTGAAGGCCGTCAGCAGCACGACGGGGGCGATGTGGTTCTTGCTCAGCTTCTCGGCGGCCGAGATGCCGTCGAGCTGCGGCATCTTGACGTCCATGATGACGAGATCGGGGCGGAGTTCGGTGGCCAGTGCCACGGCGGTCTCGCCGTCTCCTGCCTCTCCGACGACGTCGAATCCGTTGTCGCGGAGGATCTCGACGATGTCGAGACGGATGAGGGACTCATCCTCTGCGACGACGACGCGACGGGGTGCGGTAACCGACGGCGCGGTGGGCTCTTCAAGCTCTGTCACGTTTGAATCCTACGGTATGGTCGTTCGCGGTAGCGCGGCACGGGTCGTGCGCGCGCCGGTGTGGCGGAATGGCAGACGCGACCGACTCAAAATCGGTTGTCCGAGAGGGCATGTGGGTTCGAGTCCCACCACCGGTACTCGATGTCGAGAGGAGCCGCGTGATCACCGTCACCGAGTCTGTCTCGATCCGCCGATCGCCCGAAGACGTCTTCGACTTCCTCACCGACGGGCGCAACAGACCGCTGTGGGACGCCAGTGTGATCTCGGAGGAGCTCGTCTCGCCGCCTCCGTTCGCGGTCGGGAGCACCGTGCACACGCGTCTGCGCGCGATGGGGCGCGAGGTGGACTTCATCTGGCGCGTGACGCGATTCGTCCGGCCCGACGTCATGGAGGTCGTGAGCCGCAGCGGCCCGGTCGCCACATCGTCGACATTCCGCTTCACGGCGGATGCCGCCGGGTGCCGCGTGACGGCGACGATCAAGGCCGAGCCCACGGGTGTCATGCGGCTGGTCGAGCCCGTGATCGCCGAGCAGGTGCGCTCGACCCTGGCCACGGGCCTGGCCCGCGCCACGTCTCTGCTCGAGAAGCCGCCGCAGCGCTGAGCGCCGTCACCGCGCCCGACGGATGCGGATCGGACCCTTCGCGGTGGACGGATCCACGACCTTTCCACCCTGCGTGATCTCGACGTCTCCCGCGGCGACGAGCCGCCGTGCCGCGCGACGCGCGGGCTCCATGAGATCGCGCCACTCCTCGCCGCCGATCGCACGAGCCGCATCCGAAGGGCAGATGGTCGAGGTGGCCGCACGCGCGGCGAGCAGCTCGAGGATCGTGCGCTCCAGGTCGCGGTCTCGGGCCGTCACCCTGCGTGTCCGGCAGGCGTCGGAGCAGTACCGGACCTCGTCCCAGCTGCGTGCCCACGACGCGCGCCACTGCATCGCACGACCGCATGATGCGCACGTCTTGTCTTCGTGGCGGGGCGCCGTCGTTCTCGCGCGATGTGCCATGGATCCAGTCTGCACTCGCCAACGCGGAGGCGGCTCGGGACCACGAGGTCAGGCTCCGAAGAACTGGTGGCCGAGCGCCTTGCTCTTCAGCGCGTCGAACTCGCCCTGAGTGATCGTGCCGGCATCCAGCAGCGCTTTCGCCTTGGCGATGTCGTCGGTTGGGCTCGCCGACGCGGCTGGGCGGTAGTCGTCGGCTTCCGGCACCACTCCCCTGCCCGCACCCGACCGCTCGGCGATGCCGCGGCCTCGGGCGATGATGTAGACGAGCGCGGTCAGGAACGGCACGAAGACGAGGAACAGGATCCACGCGGCCTTCGCCCACCCGTTGAGGTGCGGATCGCGGAACAGATCGGTGATCACGAGCACGATCACGTAGATGTAGGCCGCGACGTAGATGAACATCAGCAGGAACCAGAACGCCTCCCAGATCATGGAGCGCTCCTTTCTGGGGGACGGATGCCGCGCGCAGACGCACGACGGCCGCGCTCAGAGTACCGAGCGCGGCCGTCGTGGCGACAGGGGGCGTCTACTCGCGGTAGATCGGCGCCTTGCCGTGGACCGCGTCGCCCACCTTGTGGATGCGGATGTCGTTGGTCGAGCCGATGATCCCGGGAGGGGATCCCGAGATCACGACGACCTTGTCTCCCACCTTCGCGAGGTCATTGGACAGCAGGTAGTCGTCGACCTGGATGAACATGCGGTCGGTGTGCGCCACGTGCTCGACGAGCGTGGACTGCACACCCCAGGTCAGCGCCATGCGACGACGGATCGCCGGCTCGGGGGCGAACCCGATCATGGGGATGCGCGGACGCAGACGCGACATGCGGCGCGCCGTGTCGCCCGACTCCGTGAAGATGCAGAGGTACTTCGCGTCGACGAACTCGGCGACCTCAAGCGCTGCCAGGGTGATCGCGCCACCCTGCGTGCGGGGCTTGGTGTTCAGCGGCTGGATGCGCTCCAGGCCGTGCTCCTCGGTCGAGTCCACGATGCGGGCCATGGTCTCGACCACGACGATCGGGTACTTCCCGACGCTCGTCTCGCCCGAGAGCATCACCGCATCGGCGCCGTCCAGGACGGCGTTGGCGACGTCGCTCGTCTCGGCGCGGGTCGGGACGGGGTTCTCGATCATCGACTCGAGCATCTGCGTCGCGACGATGACGGGCTTGGCCATGCGGCGGCAGAGCTCGACGGCGCGCTTCTGCACGATCGGCACGGCCTCGAGCGGCAGTTCGACGCCCAGATCACCACGGGCCACCATGATGCCGTCGAACGCGTCGATGATCTCTTCGAGGTTGTCGACGGCCTGCGGCTTCTCGATCTTGGCGATGACGGGAACGTGACGCCCCTCTTCGGCCATGATCACGTGCACCCGCTGCACGTCCTTCGCGCTCCGCACGAACGACAGGGCGATGAGGTCGGCACCGGCGCGCAGACCCCAGCGCAGGTCGTCCTCGTCCTTCTCGGACAGAGCGGGCACGTTGACGGCAACGCCGGGCAGGTTGATGCCCTTGTTGTTCGACACCGGGCCGGCGACGATGACCTCGGTCGTGACGACCGGACCGTCGACGCTCACGACCTGGACGCGCACCTTGCCGTCGTCGATGAGCAGGAAGTCTCCGGGGTTCACGTCGGCGGGCAGACCCTTGAAGGTCGTCGAGACGATCTCCTTCGTGCCGGGCACGTCTTCGGAGGTGATCTTGAAGATGTCGCCGACGGCGAGATGGTGCGGGCCGTCGGCGAACTTGCCGAGACGGATCTTCGGACCCTGCAGGTCGACGAGGATCGCCACGGCGCGGCCGGCGTCGTCCGCCGCCTTGCGCACGTTGGCGAAGTTGGCATCGTGCACGGAGTAGTCCCCGTGGCTGAGATTGAGCCTGGCGACGTCCACGCCGGCGTCGATGATCGCGCGGACGCTCTCATATGTCGATGTTGCGGGACCCAGTGTTGCGACGATCTTTGCGCGTCTCATCCGTGCTTTCTCCGGTGGGGGTGCGAGTGGCAGAAGAGCCGTTTTCAGACTACGCGGGCTGGAGGCCGATCGCGATATCGGACGGCTTGACGGGTGACGGCAGGTCGGTCTCGCCCATCAGGAACGCGTCGACGCTCGAGGCGACGGCCCTTCCTTCGGCGATCGCCCACACGATGAGCGACTGTCCGCGTCCGGCATCACCGGCGACGAACACGCCGGGCGCGGTGGTCTGGTAGTCGTCCTCGCGCCGGATCGCGCCGCGGTCGCTGAACTGCGCGCCGAGCTGGTCTTCGAGCAGGGCGCGTTCGGGACCGGTGAACCCCATGGCGATGAGCACGAGGTCGGCGGGGATCTCTCGCTCGGTGCCGCTCTTGGGTACGCGGCGTCCGTCGACGAACTCCGTCTCGGCCACGCGGAGCGCCCGCACCTCGCCGGCGCTGTTGCCGAGGAACTCGACCGTCGAGGCGAGGTAGCTGCGCTCTCCGCCTTCTTCGTGCGCCGAGGCGATCTCGAAGACGAGCGGAGCCATGGGCCACGGCTGGTGTTCGGGGCGCTCCCCCGGGGGCCGCTTGCCGATGGCGAGGTTCGTGACACTCAGCGCGCCGTGGCGGTGGGCGGTGCCGATGCAGTCCGCACCGGTGTCACCGCCGCCGATGACGACGACGTGCTTGCCCTCGGCCGTGATCTGGTTGGCGACGCTGTCGCCGGCGACGGCGTGGTTGGACTCGACGAGGTACTCCATCGCGAAGTGCACCCCCGCCAGGTCGCGCCCGGGGATCGGGAGCTCGCGCGGCACGGTCGAGCCGGTGGCGACCACGACCGCGTCGTAGCGCGCGCGCAGGTCGTCCCATGCGATGTCCTTGCCGATCTCGACGCCGGCGCGGAAGCGGGTGCCCTCGTCCTGCATCTGGCGCAGACGGGTCTCGAGATGCTTCTTCTCCATCTTGAAGTCCGGGATGCCGTAGCGCAGGAGCCCGCCGATGCGGTCGTCGCGCTCGAACACCGCCACCGTGTGGCCCGCCCGGGTCAGCTGCTGGGCGGCGGCGAGGCCGGCGGGGCCGGAGCCGACCACGGCGACGGTCTTGCCGGTGAGCCGCCCCGGCGGCTCGGGCTCGATCCAGCCGTTGCCGAAGGCCTCATCCGAGATCGAGACCTCGATCTGCTTGATCGTGACGGCGGGCTGGTTGATGCCCAGCACGCACGAGCTCTCGCACGGTGCCGGGCACAGCCGGCCGGTGAACTCGGGGAAGTTGTTCGTCGCGTGCAGTCGCTCGCTCGCCGCGCGGCCCTCGCCGCGCCAGGTGAGATCGTTCCATTCCGGGATCAGGTTGCCCAGCGGGCACCCCTGGTGACAGAACGGGATGCCGCAGTCCATGCATCGCCCGGCCTGGCGGCGGATGACCGCGGAGTCACCCGGCTCATAGACCTCTTTCCAGTCCATGATGCGTACGGGCACCGGGCGGCGAGGCGGAAGCTCGCGCTCGGTGACCTTGAGAAAGCCTTTCGGGTCAGCCACCCGTCACCTCCAGGATGCGGTTCCAGACGACGTCGCCGTCGGGGTCGAGCCCCTCGGCGACCGCCTCCTGGCGAGTCAGCAGCACCGCGGCGTAGTCGCGCGGCATGACACGGACGAAGTTCTCCACCTCGGTCTCGAAGGACGCCAGCAAGGACGCTGCGAGGGTCGAATCGGTCTCGGCGACGTGCTGCGTCAGAAGGTCGCGCAGCATCTCGGCGTCACCGGATCCGAGTGGGCCGAGTTCGAGCTCACCCCCGGCCAGCGCCTCGCGGTTCACCAGGGCGGGGTCGAGCCGGTAGATGTAGGCGGTCCCGCCTGACATCCCGGCGCCGAGGTTGCGCCCCGTGGTGCCGAGGATGACGGCCAGCCCGCCGGTCATGTACTCGAGGGCGTGGTCTCCGACACCCTCGACGACCGCCGTGGCCCCGGAGTTGCGCACGAAGAACCGCTCGCCCACCACGCCGCTCAGGAACATCGTGCCCTGCGTGGCGCCGTAGCCGATGACGTTGCCGGCGATCACGTTCTGCGATGCCTCGAACGTAGCCGCGCGCGGCGGGCGCACGACGATCTGACCGCCCGAGAGCCCCTTGCCGACGTAGTCGTTCGAGTCGCCCTCGAGCCGCAGGGTGATGCCGGCGGGCATGAACGCGCCGAAGGACTGACCGGCCGACCCCGTGAGGTTGACCTCGATCGAGCCCGACTTCAGGCCGTTCTCGCCGTGTGCGCGGGTGACGTGGTGCCCGAGGAGGGTGCCGACGGCGCGCTCGGTGTTGCGGATCGGCAGGTCGATGACGATGTGACCGCCGTCGGCGATCACGCCTCCTGCCCGTTCGATGAGGCCGACGTCGAAGTGCTCGTCGAGCTCGTGCTCCTGTCCGCGCAGGTTGCGTCGCGGTTCGTCCTCGGAGAACGCCGGGCCCTCGAGTATGGGCGCGAGGTTCAGACCGCTCGCCTTCCAGTGCTCCACCGCACCGTCGACGTCGAGCAGGTCGGTACGGCCGACGATCTCGTCGAGCGAGCGGAATCCGAGCTCGGCGAGGATCTCGCGCACCTCCTCGGCGATGAACTCCATGAAGTTCACGACGAACTCGGGCTTGCCGTTGAACCGGGCGCGCAGGGCCGGATTCTGCGTCGCGACGCCGACCGGGCACGTGTCGAGGTGGCAGACCCGCATCATGATGCAGCCCGACACCACCAGCGGTGCGGTCGCGAAGCCGAACTCCTCCGCACCCAGCAGCGCGCCGATGATGACGTCGCGGCCGGTCTTGAGCTGTCCGTCGACCTGCACGACGACGCGGTCTCGCATGCCGTTGAGCATGAGGGTCTGCTGGGTCTCGGCGAGGCCGAGCTCCCACGGTGTGCCGGCGTGCTTGAGCGAATTGAGCGGGCTCGCGCCGGTGCCGCCGTCGTGGCCGGACACGAGGATGACGTCGGCCAGGGCCTTCGCGGTTCCGGCCGCGACCGCGCCGATGCCCGACTGGCTCACGAGCTTGACATGCACGCGTGCGTTCGGGTTGGCCCGCTTGAGGTCGAAGATCAGCTGTTTGAGGTCTTCGATCGAGTAGATGTCGTGGTGCGGCGGCGGCGAGATGAGCCCCACGCCGGCGGTCGCATGCCGGGTGCGCGCGACCCACGGGTACACCTTCGTCGGCGGCAGCTGGCCTCCCTCGCCGGGCTTGGCGCCCTGGGCGAGCTTGATCTGGATGTCCTCGGACTCGGTGAGGTACAGGCTCGTCACACCGAAGCGGCCCGACGCGACCTGCTTGATGGCGCTGCGGCGCGTCGGGTCCAGCAGACGGTCGACGTCCTCGCCGCCCTCACCGGTGTTCGACTTCGCGCCGATGCTGTTCATCGCGATCGCGAGCGTCTCGTGCGCCTCTTTCGAGATCGAGCCGTAGCTCATCGCGCCGGTCGAGAAACGCTTGACGATCGCCGACACGGACTCGACCTCGTCGATGGGGATCGAGGGTCTCGCGCCCGCCCGCAGCCGGAAGAGGCCGCGCAGGGTCTTGAGCTCGTGAGCCTGGTCGTCGACGAGCTTCGTGTACTCGCGGAAGATGTCGTAGCGGCGCGTGCGCGTCGAGTGCTGGAGGCGGAACACCGTGTCGGGGTTGAACAGGTGCGGTGATCCGTCGCGTCGCCACTGGTACTCGCCGCCGGTCCACAGCCGCTCGTGCGCGCGCACCGCGGCATCCTCGGGATAGGCGTACGTGTGCCGCGCCGTGTTCTCGGAAGCGATCACGTCGAGGCCGACGCCGCCGAGCTTGGATTCGGTGCCGGTGAAGTAGGCGGAGACGAACTCCTCCGAGAGGCCGACCGCTTCGAAGACCTGCGCGCCGGCGTAGGAGGACACGGTCGAGATGCCCATCTTCGACATGATCTTCAGCACACCCTTGCCGAGCGCGTAGATCAGGTTCTTGACGGCCTTCTCGGGCGTGATGCCGGTGATGAAGCCGGCACGCACCAGGTACTCGACGGTCTCCATCGCGAGATAGGGGTTGACCGCCGAGGCGCCGTAGCCGATCAGCGTGGCGACGTGGTGCACTTCGCGCACGTCGCCGGCTTCGATCACGAGCCCCACGCGCATGCGCGTCTGGTTGCGGATCAGGTGGTGGTGGACGGCTGCGAGCATGAGCAGCGACGGGATCGGCGCCAGGTCCTTGTTCGAGTCGCGGTCGCTGAGGACGATGAACTCCGCGCCGTCCTCGATGGCCTGATCGACCTCGGCGCACATCTGGCTGAGCCGCTTCTGCATGCCCTTCGCGCCGGATGCCACGCGGTAGAGGCCGCGCACGGTGACCGAGGACCGGCCGGGGAGGGCGGCGTGGATGTGCTGGATCTTGGCGAGCTCGTCGTTGTCGATCACCGGGAAGTCGAGCGTCACGGTGCGCGTGTGGTCGGAGCCCCAGTCGAGCAGGTTGCGCTCGGGACCCAGGCCCAGCGCGAGCGAGGTGACGACCTCTTCGCGGATCGAGTCCAGCGGCGGGTTGGTCACCTGCGCGAACTGCTGCGTGAAGTAGTCGAAGAGCAGGCGGGGGCGGTCGCTCAGGACGGCGACGGGCGTGTCGGACCCCATCGCGCCGAGGGGCTCTGCGCCGTTCTGACCCATCGGGGTCAGGAGGATCTTGACCTCCTCCTCGGTGTAGCCGAACGTGCGCTGCCGGCGGGTGATGGAGGCGATCGGGTGCACGATGTGCTCGCGCTCGGGCAGGTCGGCGAGGCGCACGCGCCCGGCATCCAGCCACTCCTGCCAGGGATGCAGGGCGGCGAGGTCGGCCTTGATCTCCTCGTCCTCGACGATGCGGCGCTGCGCGGTGTCGACGAGGAACATGTGACCGGGGCTGAGGCGACCGCGGCGCTTGATGCGCTCGGGGGCGAAGTCGAGCACGCCGGTCTCGCTGCCGATCACGATGAGACCGTCGGTCGTCTCGGTCCAGCGACCGGGGCGCAGGCCGTTGCGGTCGAGGGTCGCGCCGACCAGGGTGCCGTCGGTGAAGATGAGGGCGGCAGGGCCGTCCCACGGCTCCATCTGCATGGCGTGGAAGTCGTAGAACGCCCGCAGCTGCGGATCGATGTTCGTCTGCTTCTCGTACGCCTCGGGCACCATCATCAGGATCGAGTGCGGGAGGCTGCGGCCCGTGAGGGTGAGCAGCTCGAGCACCTCGTCGAACGACGCCGAGTCGCTGGCGCCTTCGGTGCAGATCGGCAGCAGCGGTGTGATGTCGCCGATCAGCTCGGACTCGAGCTGCGACTGGCGCGCCCGCATCCAGTTGCGGTTGCCCTTGACGGTGTTGATCTCGCCGTTGTGGGCGAGCATGCGCAGCGGCTGCGCGAGCGGCCACGACGGGAAGGTGTTGGTCGAGTAGCGGGAGTGCACCACGGCGAGCTCGGAGGCGAACCGCTCGTCGGAGAGGTCGGGGTAGAACGGCTCGAGCTGGAGCGTCGTGACCATGCCCTTGTAGCCGAGGGTGCGAGAGGACAGCGACACGAAGTAGGCGTCGCACTCGGTGCGCGCGCGCTTGCGGAGCCGGAACGTGCGCCGATCGAGCGCGATCCCCGACAGCGCCGAAGCCCCCTCGACCGCGGGGCGGGACACGAACAGCTGCTCGAAGACGGGGCGCGCGGCGAGGGCGAGCTTTCCGAGGTGGTCATCGTCGGTGGGCACCTCGCGCCACCCGAGCACCGTGAGGCCCTCGGACACCGCGATGCGCTCGATGCCGGCCTTCTGCGCGGCCCGGGCGTCGTCGTCTCGGGGCAGGAACGCCAGCCCTGCGGCGTACTCCCCCATGACCGGGAGCTCGAAGTCGACCACGTCGCGCAGGAACGCGTCGGGCATCTGGGTCAGGATGCCCGCGCCGTCGCCCGTTCCGGCGTCCGAGCCGATGGCGCCGCGGTGCTCGAGGTTGCGCAGGGCGGTCAGGGCGAGATCGATGATGTCGTGGCCGGCTTCGCCGCGCAGGGTCGCGACCATCGCCAGGCCGCAGGCGTCCTTCTCGAACGCCGGGTTGTACATTCCCTGCTTCGCGGGAAACGCGCCGTGACCGGAGATCGCACTGCCGGGGGCGACGTGAAGGGGGCTCGAAGCCATGCCGACCGTCCTCACATAGTTGCTGGAATGGGACGACGTCGGCCCTGCGCGCGTGAGCGCTGTGTTACTTGGTGGCGACTGTGCTTGTGGCGGTGCCCTCTTCGAGCGCGTCGGTCGGTGGTTCGCTGACGTCGACGTACTCGGGTGTGTCCTGTGATTGTACCGCGCCCGCAGGCACCCATTCGCGGCCCGGCTGGTAGGGCGACGGCTCGATCCCGGGGTGGCGGCGCTTCTGCACGACGAAGATGACGATGCCGAGCACGACGCCCGCGATCGCGGCCCAGACGTTCGTCCGCAGGCCCAGGATGATCTCGCTCGGGTCGATGCGGATGTTCTCCCAGACGATGCGACCGGCGCTGTACCACGCGAGGTAGACGGCGAACAGGCGTCCCCACTGCAGGCGGAAGCGGTGCCCGATGTACAGGAGCACCAGCACGCCGAGACCGTTCCACAGCACCTCGTAGAGGAAGGTCGGGTGGAACAGCGTGCCTTCGGGCAGGCCCACCGGCCACGCGGCGTTCGGATAGTCGATCTCCAGCCCCCACGGCAGATCGGTGGGGGTGCCGAAGAGCTCCTGGTTGAACCAGTTGCCGAAGCGGCCGATGGCCTGGGCGAGCAGCAGCCCGGGCGCGAGTGCGTCGGCGAAGCTCCAGAACCGGATGCCGGTCCACCGGCATCCGAGCCAGGCGCCCACCGCGCCGGCGATGAGAGCACCGTAGATCGCGATGCCGCCCTCCCAGATGTACAGGGCGGTCAGCGGATCCCGGCCCTCTCCGAAGTAGAAGTCCCAGTGGGTCAGGACGTGGAAGATGCGCGCGCCGATGATGGCGAGCGGTACGGCGATGAGGCAGATGTCGATGACGACCCACGGCTCGGCCCCTCGCTTGGTAAGGCGCCTGTTCGTCAGGAAGACCGCGACGATGATGCCCGTGATGATGCACAGCGCGTAGATGCGGATCGGCACCGGGCCGAGCTGGATCGTGCTGATGTCGGGGCTCGGAATGCTCATCGGGAGAAAGGGCATGAGGGGAATCCTAGTTGTCGTGGTGCGCGGCGGTACCCGCCGAGAGCGCCTGCGTGGCCGCGGCGAGGCCCTCCAGGCCCCCATCGCGGAGGGCGCGGACCAGTGCGGTGCCGACGATCGCGCCGTCGGCGTATTCCAGGACGCCCTCGACCTGCTCGGCATTCGAGATGCCGATGCCGACGCACGCGTTCTCTGCGCCGCGGGCGCGCAGGCGGGCGACGAGGGTGCGGGCCGCGGCATCCAGATTCGCCCGCTCGCCGGTGATGCCCATGGTCGAGACCGTGTAGATGAAGCCGGTCGAGTTCTCGACGATCAGGTCGAGGCGCTCATCGGTCGACGTCGGTGCGGCGAGGAACACGCGGTCAAGACCCGTGCGCTCGCTGGCCGCGATCCATTCGGAGGCGGCGTCGGGGGTGATGTCGGGCGTGATGAGCCCGGCTCCCCCGGCAGCCAGCAGATCATCGGCGTACCGGTCGACGCCGTACTGCAGCACCGGGTTCCAGTAGGTCATCACGAGAACGGGCACATCGACCCGGGCGCTGATCTCGCGCACCGCCGTGAAGGTGTCGCGCAGGCGGAATCCCCCGGCGAGTGCCTTCTGGGTCGCCTCCTGGATGACGGTGCCGTCCATGACGGGATCGGAGTAGGGCGGGCCGAGCTCGAGGATGTCTGCGCCGTTCTCGGCCAGCGTCACGGCGGCCTCGATGCTGCCCTGCAGGTCGGGGAAGCCCAGCGGCAGGTAGCCGATCAGCGCACCGCGGCCGTCGGCCTTGGCGGCGTCGATCGCGGCGGCCACGCGTGAGGTCACAGCTCGATCCCGTCGCCCTTGGCCGCTTCAGCCTCGTCGACCGGGGCGAGGGGCTCGCGGTCGTAGAGGTCGAAGTAGCGCGCCGCGGTGTCCATGTCCTTGTCGCCGCGTCCCGACAGGCAGATCGCGAGGATCGCATCGGGTCCGAGCTCGCGACCGATGCGCAGGGCGCCGGCCAGGGCGTGCGCCGACTCGATCGCGGGGATGATGCCCTCGGTGCGCGACAGCAGACGCAGCGACTGCATCGCCTCGTCGTCGGTGGCGGGGATGTACTCGGCACGGCCGATGGACGCGAGCCACGAGTGCTCGGGGCCGACTCCCGGGTAGTCCAGGCCCGCCGAGATCGAGTGCGACTCGGTGGTCTGGCCGTCTTCGTCCTGCAGGACGAAGGTCTTCGCCCCGTGCAGGATGCCCGGGCGCCCGCGCTCGATCGACGCGGCGTGCCGCTCGGTGTCGACGCCGTCGCCGGCTGCCTCGACGCCGTAGAGCTTGACGTCCTCGTCGTCGAGGAAGGCGTCGAACATGCCGATCGCGTTCGACCCGCCGCCGACGCACGCGATGACGGCATCCGGAAGCCGGCCCGTCTCGTCGAGGAGCTGCTGGCGGGCCTCTTCGGAGATGACCTTCTGGAAGTCGCGCACCATCGCGGGGAACGGGTGCGGACCGGCGGCGGTGCCGAAGACGTAGTTCGTCGTCTCGACGCTCGCGACCCAGTCGCGGTACGCGTCGTTGATGGCGTCCTTGAGGGTGCGGGATCCGGTGGTCACCGGGATGACCTCGGCGCCGAGCAGGCGCATGCGCGCGACGTTGAGCGCCTGACGCTCGGTGTCGACCTCGCCCATGTAGATCGTGCAGTCGAAGCCGAAAAGCGCAGCTGCGGTGGCGGTGGCGACACCGTGCTGGCCGGCGCCGGTCTCGGCGATCACACGCGTCTTGCCGAGTCGCTTGGTCAGCAGCGCCTGTCCGAGCACGTTGTTGATCTTGTGCGAGCCGGTGTGGTTGAGGTCTTCGCGCTTGAGGAACACGCGTGCGCCGCCCGCGTGCTCGGCGAACCGGGGAACCTCGGTGATGATGGACGGACGGCCCGCGTAGGTCTTCAGCAGGTGCAGGAACTCCTCGCGGAAGGCGGGGTCGATCTTGGCCGCCTCGTACTCGGCGGTGAGCTCATCGATCGCCGCGATGAGCGACTCCGGCATGAACCGGCCGCCGAACTCGCCGAAGAAGGGGCCGGATTCCGCGCGCAGACTCATGATCCTGCTCCGAGGAATGCGTGGAGCGTGGACACGGGGTCATTGGTCACGAGGGCTTCTCCTACCAGGACGACATCGGCTCCCGACGCGCGGTAGTGCGCGACATCGTCCGGAACGAGCACAGCCGATTCCGCGATCTTCACGGCGTCGGCGGGGATGCGGCTCGCGAGCCGCGCGAACAGGTCGCGGTCGAGCGCGAACGTCGACAGGTCTCGCGCGTTGACGCCGATGAGCCTCGCGCCGAGATCCGCCGCGGTGTCGACCTCGTCGGCCGAGTGCGTCTCGACGAGCGGGGTCATGCCGAGGTCGAGCACGAGCGCGTGCAGGCGCTTGAGCACCGGCTGGGCGAGGGCGGCCACGATCAGCAGCACCATGTCGGCGCCGGCCGCACGTGCCTCGAGCACCTGGTACTCGGTCGCGATGAAATCCTTGCGCAGCACCGGGACATCGACGGCGGAGCGCACGGCCTCGAGGTCGGCGAGGCTGCCCTTGAATCGGCGGCCCTCGGTGAGCACGGAGATGGCGGCGGCCCCGCCCTGCTGGTACAGGCGGGCCTGCAGCGCAGGGTCGGGGATCGCGGCGAGGTCACCGCGAGACGGACTCGCGCGCTTCACCTCGGCGATGATCTTGACGCGGTCGGCGGGAGCGAGGGCTGCGAGGGCGTCGCGCGCAGGGGCCTGCGACGCGGCCGCACCCTCGACGAGGGCCAGCGGCCGCTCGGAGGCGCGGGCCTCGGCATCCTGAACCGCGCCGGCCGTGAGGTCGGCGAGCACCTCAGTGGGCTTTCGGTGTGTACTTCGAGCCGTTCACGCCGTAGCCGGCCTTCGCGAGGGCCCATCCGACGATGAGGCCGACGACCAGGAGCCCGGCCGACGCCCAGACGAGGATCGGCAGGTCGAACCAGTAGAAGATGGTGCCCAGCGTGACGGCGACGAGCATGATCACGACAGCCGTCCAGGCGGCGGGCGAGTGTCCGTGGCCGGGGTCGTCGATGCTGCTGCTCATGGCTCTCCTCCGGGTGTTCGCGTTCAGTGAAGTCTAGCGCTCAGGCTGTGGGGTCGTCGCCACGGGACAGGTCGTCCCAGTCGTCGATCGCGTCGTGCGGGCGCGTCGAGGCGGTCGCCGCGGGGGCTGCGACCGGGGTGTCGCCCGCCGAATAGCGGCGGCCGCTCCCCCGCCAGCGGTGGGCGGTGATCAGGGTCAGCATGCCGGCGGCGAACAGGGCCGCCCAGGCGACCGCGGTGACGACGGGCCAGGGTGAGACGGCGACCGCGGCGATGAGACCCGCGACGGCCGACTCGCCCGTGATGCCGGTCGCGGTGGTCACGGTGGCAGCGACGTGGCTGGTGGCCGGTCCCGCGATGACCTGCGCCGTGAGCACGGTGAGCACGCCGGCGATCGCGAGCGTCAGCACGCCGAATGCGTAGCGCAGGACGACCCCGACGATCGAGAGCGCGCCGCCCAGGGCGAGGACCGCGAGGCTCAGCGGCGCGAGCACGGGTATCGCCGAGGCTCCCGGAACCTCCAGGGCGTGCTGCGCCCCGTCGGCGAGGGTGACCGTCAGCCAGGTCTGCGTCGACGAGATGACTCCGAGAGCCCCGGCGGCGAGGATCACGAGCACGCTGAGCAGCCGGGCGCGCCGCGTCATCCGCTCGCCTCGTCCGCCACGACGGGCGCCAGGTCGTCGGCGTCGAAGCATGTGCGCGTGCCGGTGTGGCAGGCTGCGCCGATCTGGTCGACCTCAAGGAGGATCGCGTCCCCGTCGCAGTCCAGTCGGGCGCCCCTGACGTATTGGGCGTGGCCCGATGTGTCGCCCTTGCGCCAGTACTCCTGGCGGGAACGCGACCAGTAGGTCACCCGGCCCTCGGTCAGCGTGCGGCGTAGGGCCTCGGCATCCATCCACGCCATCATGAGCACCTCGCGGGTGTCCCACTGCTGCACGATCGCGGCCACGAGACCGTCCTCGCCGAACGTCACCCGCGCGATGCGCTCGTCGACGCTCATGCCATCACCTCGCGGACGGCGATGCCGTCGGCGATCATCGCCGCTTTGACGTCGCCGACGGTCAGATGCCCGGAGTGGAAGACGGATGCCGCCAGCACCGCGTCGGCGCCGGCGAGGATCGCCGGGCCGAAGTCGGCGGCCGAGCCTGCGCCGCCCGACGCGATGACCGGCACGCTCGAGATCTCGCGCATGAGCCCCACGAGCTCGAGATCGAACCCCTCGCGGGTGCCGTCGGCGTCGATCGAGTTGACCAGGAGCTCACCCGCGCCCCGCTCGATCGCCTCGCGCGCCCACTCGAGCGCGTCAAGGGTCGTCTCGGTGCGTCCGCCGTGGGTCGTCACGACGAAGCCCGACGGGAATCGGTCGCCGACTCCCGTCGAAGCACGCTTGACGTCGAGGGAGAGCACCAGCACCTGCGCACCGAACCGATCGGCGATCTCGCCGAGCAGCGCGGGGCGGGCGATCGCGGCCGAATTGACCCCGACCTTGTCGGCGCCGACGCCGAGCAGGCGTGCGACGTCCTCGTCGGTGCGGACTCCCCCGCCGACGGTCAACGGGATGAAGACCTCTTCTGCCGTGCGCCGCACGACGTCGTAGGTCGTCGATCGCTCGTCGACGGTCGCGGTGACATCGAGGAACGTCAGCTCATCGGCCCCCTGACGGAAGTACTCGCGGGCGAGTTCGACGGGGTCGCCCATGTCGCGGAGGTTCTCGAAGTTCACGCCCTTGACGACGCGGCCCGCGGCGACATCGAGACACGGGATGACGCGGCACACGAGGCTCACGGTCACAGCCTCGCGTTGTGGATGGCCGTCACGAGGATCGCGCGGGCGCCGATCGCATAGAGGGCGTCCATCGTCTGGTTGACGCTCGAGCGCGCCACCATGACGCGCACCGCGACCCACTCGGGGTCGCGCAGGGGCGAGATGGTCGGGGACTCGATGCCGGGGGCCAGCGCCACCGCCTCGTCGATCAGCGCGACGGGCAGGTCGTAGTCCACGAGCACGAACCGGCGGGCGACCATGACGCCGCGCAGACGCCGCAGCAGCGTCGCGGTGCCGTCGACCTCGTCGGCGGGTCCGATCAGCACGCCCTCGGATTCGAGGATGACGGGGCCGAAGATCTCGAGCCCCGCCTGCCGGAGGGTGGTGCCCGTCGAGACGACGTCGGCGACGGCATCGGCCACGCCGAGACGCACCGCGGATTCCACCGCGCCGTCCAGCGGCACGAGGTCGACGGCCACGCCGTGCTCGTCGAGGAATCCGTCGACGAGTCCCGGGTACGCCGTGGCGACCCGGAGTCCCTCGAGGTCCTTCACCTGGGCGAACCGACCGGGAGGGCCGGCGAAGCGGAACGTCGAGCCGCCGAAGCCGAGGGCCTCGATCTCGCGGGCGCCCGGCATGCGGGCATCCAGAAGCAGGTCGCGGCCGGTGATGCCGACGTCCAGCGCTCCGGACCCGACGTAGGTCGCGATGTCCTTCGGGCGCAGATAGAAGAACTCGACCTCGTTGCGGGGATCGATGACGTGGAGGTCTTTCGGGTCGCGCCGACCGGTGTATCCGGCCTCTTCGAGCATCTCGGTCGCGGTCTCGGCGAGCGAGCCCTTGTTCGGCACGGCGATTCGCAGCATGGCAGCAGGGCTTTCGGAGTCAGGGGTGAGCGGGAGGCGGGCGCTCAGAGATGTCGGTAGACGTCGTCGAGCGTCAGGCCCTTCGCGAGCATGAGCACCTGCAGGTGGTAGAGCAGCTGCGAGATCTCTTCGGCGGCGGCCTCGGTCGACTCGTACTCCGCGGCCATCCACACCTCGGCGGCCTCTTCGACGATCTTCTTGCCGATCGTGTGCACGCCCGCATCGAGTTCGGCGACCGTTCCCGATCCCTCGGGACGCTCCGCGGCCTTGGCCGTGAGCTCGGCGAACAGGGCGTCGAACGTCTTCACGGTTCCAGGGTACCGGCCCGGCGGCGGCGTCCGGTGCTCAGCGCGCGTGACGGTGACGCGCCGCTGAAGCGCGCAGGCCCGCGATCGCGGCATCCGGATCCTCCGCGCCGAACACGGCCGAGCCGGCGACGAAGGTGTCGGCACCCGCTTCGGCGGCCTGCGCGATCGTCGATTCGCCGATTCCGCCGTCGACCTGCAGCCATACCTGCGAGCCGCGGCGCCGTGCTTCGTCAGCGAGCCGACGCAGCTTCGGCATCGTCTCGGGCATGAAGGACTGGCCGCCGAATCCGGGCTCGACGGTCATGACGAGGAGCTGGTCGACTTCGTTCAGCAGGTCGAAGAGCGGCTCGACCGGCGTGCCCGGCTTGACGGCGACACCCGCGCGGGCACCGATCGCCCGCAGGCGCCGGGCGAGGGCCACGGGCTCGGCCGCGGCTTCGAGATGGAACGTCACCGATGCCGCCCCGAGCTCGGCGTAGCCGGGGGCCCAGCGGTCGGGCGCACTGATCATGAGGTGCACGTCCAGCGGCACGGGGCTGGTCGCCTGGATGCGCTCGACCATCTGCGGCCCGAATGTGAGGTTGGGTACGAAGTGGTTGTCCATGACGTCGACGTGCACGAAGTCGGCGCCCGAGATCCGCGCGAGCTCGGCCTGCATGTTCACGAAATCGGCGGCGAGGATGCTCGGATTGATGCGGATGCCGGCGCCCGGGCCGTTGTCGTCGTGCACGGCTCCATTATGGTCGAGCCGTGGACCCCATCACCGCCCTGCTCGACGGCCTGCTCGACGACGTCCGCCCGCTGACGAGCGGGGAGCGTGCGGGGTACATCCCCGAGCTGGCATCCGCCGACCCCGACGTACTGGCGTTCGCGGTCGTCGGCCCGCGCGGGCGGGTGCGCACCGTCGGCGACGCCGGGCACGAGTTCACGATCCAGTCGATCTCGAAGCCGTTCGTGCTCGCCCTGGCGCTGTCCGAACGCGGTCGGGCCGCCGTGCTGGAACGCGTCGGCGTGGAGCCCAGCGGTGAGCCGTTCAACGCGATCAGCCTCGAGGCGGGCACCGGTCGGCCGGCGAACCCCATGGTCAACGCCGGAGCACTCGCCACGACCGGTCTCGTGCGCGGCGACGACGTGGATGAGCGGGTGTCGCGCGTCGTCGACATGCTCTCGGCCTTCGCGGGCAGGTCGCTGTGGGTCGATGAGGACGTCTATCGATCCGAATCCCTCACCGGCGACCGCAACCGCGCGCTCGCGCACCTGCTCAAGTCGCACGGCGTGCTCGAGGGCTCGGTGGACACGGTCGTCGAGACCTACTTCCGGCAGTGCTCGCTGCGGGTGACGGTGCGCGACCTCGCCGTGATGGCCGGCACGCTCGCGTTCGGCGGGGTGAACCCGGTGACCGGGCGCCGGGTGGTCGACGAGCGGGTGGCGCGCGATGTGCTGTCGATCATGGCGAGCTGCGGCATGTACGACTTCTCGGGCGAATGGCTGCTGCGGGTCGGCCTTCCCGCCAAGAGCGGTGTGAGCGGCGGGCTCATGGCCGTGGCGCCCTCCCAGTTCGGCGTCGCCGCCTTCAGCCCTCGCCTCGACGCGCACGGCAACAGCGTCCGCGGGATCGCGGCGGTCGAGACGATCGCCGAACGATTCGGGATGCATCTCCTCGAACCCCACGAGAGCCTCGCCACCCCGGCCGTGCGCATCGAGGAGACGGTGGACGGGCGGGTGCTGCACCTCGGTGGCGAGCTCGGATTCGCCGGAACCGAGCGGGTGGTCGGCGTGCTCCGCGACCTCGCCGATGCGCTGCCGCCGGGCGCCGTCGTCACCGTCGACGCGAGCGATCTCGCGAGATCGCATCCGGCGGCACTGGTCGCCCTGCAGGCGGAGTTCGAGTCGATGCCGCCGGGGTTCCGCCTGTCGCGCTGAGCGCCGTTCAGCGTCGGCGCAGCAGGGTGATCGACATCGCGTCGGTGTTGTGCCGGTGCGGCCACAGCTGGGCGCGTCCCGACCCGTCGGCCTGCGGAAGCAGACCCGGATCGGTCAGGGATGCCGCGGTCACCGCCTCGCGGGCCGAGAGCTCTTCGACGGCGGCTCCCCACTCGCGCATCACCTCGGCGACGACTCCCGACGTCTCGGCCAGGTGCGGCGAGCACGTCACGTAGGCCACCACTCCCCCGGGCTTGAGGGCGCCGAGTGCCGACGAGAGCAGTTCGCGCTGCAGCTCGGTCAGGTCGGGCACGTCGGCCGGCGACTTGCGCCACCGGGCCTCGGGGCGCCGCCGGAGGGCGCCGAGTCCGGTGCAGGGCGCATCGACGAGGATGCGGTCGTACGTGTCGGGATGCTCGGCGGTGCGCGCCCGGCCGTCCTGCTCCGAGACGTCGACGTCGAGTGGCACACCCGCGATCGCCTGACGGACGAGGCCCGCACGTGCGGGCGAGATCTCGTTGGCCTCGAGCACGGCGCCGTGGGCCAGTGCCTCGGCGGCGAGCACGGCCGTCTTGCCCCCCGGGCCCGCGCACAGGTCGAGCCAGCGCTCGCCCGTGGCGATCGGGAACGCGCGGGTCAGCGCGAGCGCGGCCAGCTGCGACCCCTCGTCCTGCACGCGGACGCGCCCGCCGGAGCCGCGGATCACACTCTCGGGGTCCCCGCCTTCCGAACGGAAGCCCAGCGGGGAGTATGGCGTGCGGCGCGCGTCGTCCGGGATCTCGGCGAGCCCCGGGAGCGCGGCCATCGTGACCCGCGGCGACGCGTTGTCAGCCGTCAGCAGAGCCTCGAGTTCCTCTGCCCGGCCCTCGGCGGCGAGCGCGCGCCGGAATGCCCGCACGACCCACACCGGGTGCGAGAACAGCAGGCCGAGGCGCTCGTCGTCTGATCGCGCCGAGTCGGCGACCCGCATCATCCAATCACCGGGCGTGTCGCGCGACACCCGGCGCAGCACGGCATTCGCGAAGCCGGCTGCACCGCGTCCCGCGGCGCCGCGGGCGAGCTCGACCGACTCGTTGACTGCGGCATGCGAGGCCACCCGGGTCGAGAGCAGCTGGTGCACGCCCAGCCGGAGCGCATCGAGCACGGCCGGGTCGATGTCGTGGACGCCGCGGTCGGCGGCGATCTCGATGACCGCGTCATACGTGCCCTCGCGGCGCAGGGTGCCGTAGGCGAGCTCGGTCGCGAGCCCGGCGTCGGCTGTCGTGAGTCCGGCGCGGTCGATGAGCTTGGGCAGCAGCAGGTTGGCGTAGGCGTCGGATTCGTGCACCGCGCGCAGCGTCTCGTACGCGACGCGACGGGAGTTCTGCGCGCCGGTCACGCGCCGGCCACCGGAACGTCGCCGCGCAGACCGCGCCACCAGTCGGCGGCGCGCATCGCGCCCTTGCCCGCGGGCTGCACGGAGTCGAGGAGGACGGGGGTCGTTGCGGTGCCGATGACGACATCCTTTCCGAGGCCGGCGAGCGCGCCGGGGGCGAGAACCGGGGCGTCTGCGGGTGCTTCGCGGACGGCGAGCACCTTCAGGCGCGCGCCGCCGACGGTCGTGTGCGCGCCGGGCTCGGGTGTGACGCCTCGGATGCGGGCCAGCACCGCCTCCCGCGGCTCGCCCCAGCGGATGCGGCCGTCGTCGTCGGTGAGCTTCGGCGCATACGTCGACTCGCCGGACTGCGGCACGGCGCGGGCTGTGCCGTCGGCGATCGCGTCGACGACCCCGCCCAGGAGTCCTGCGCCCTCGTGCGCCAGCAGGTCGAGCAGTGCGCCCGCATCCGCGTCCTCGGGCACGCGGCGCGAGAACTCGGCGAAGACGTCGCCGGCGTCGAGCTCGGCCACGAGCTGGAAGACGCTCGCGCCCGTCTGCTCATCGCCGGCGATGAGCGCCCGCTGCACGGGGGCGGCTCCGCGCCAGCGCGGCAGCAGGGAGAAGTGCAGGTTGATCCAGCCCAAGCGCGGCGTCGAGAGCAGCGGCTCGCGCACGAGACCGCCGTAGGCGACGATGACCCCGAGATCCGGCGCCAGATCGGCGATGCGCTCGGTCGCCGCGGCATCCAGTCGATCCGTGCGCAGCACGTCGAGACCGAGGTCGTCGGCCGCCGCGGCCACCGGCGACGGGGTGAACACGCGCTTGCGTCCCAACGGCGCATCGGCGCGCGTGACCACGAGGTCGATGTCGTGCGACGACGCCGCGAGCAGGCGCAGCGAGGGTACGGCGGGGGCGGGAGTGCCGGCGAAGACGAGTCGCATGGGGGTCCTCACAGGTCGAGATCGGGCACGTCGACCCGGACTCTGAGTGTATTGCGGGGCATCGGCGGCCGCCCCTTGGCGGCCTTGCGCGCGTTCAGCGCGGCGGCGACGACGGCCGCGCGCAGGGCGTCCGCCACGCGCGCGCCGACGGCGTAGTCGAATCGCACGAGGGCTCGGGAGCCTGCTTCGGTCGGCACGGGCCCGAGAACCGAGAGCGGGTCGAGCTCGGGGACGGCGGCACGCAGCTGCGTCAGCGCCGTCTCGACGGTCTTCCGATCGCCCTCGAGCGAGGCGACCCGCACCGTCGGCGGCATGCGCAGCGGGGCTCGGTCGGCCAGCTCGGATCGCGCGTAGGCCGGCTGAGTCCACGTCGCCAGGGCGCGCGCCACGGGTCCCGCGACACCCACGAGATGGACCGGTGCCCCCGGACGGGCGAGCGCGGCGGCGTTGGACCACCAGCGCAGGCACGACTCTCCGATGCGCAGGTCCTCGGCCTGCAGCATCCGGTCGCCGTCGAGAAGGATCACGGCACGGTACCCGCCCGCCGCGATGGGCTCGGCGCCGCGCGTCGCGACCACGAGCGCGGGGCGGCCGTCGACGTGCATCACGGGATGCTCGCCGTCGGCCACGATGACGCGCACGCCCGGGAACGCACGTCCCAGCTCGTCGGCGGTGCGCTCGCTGCCGGAGGAGGACATGCGCAGCTTGGTCGAACTGCAGTCGGGGCAGGCCCAGTTGCCGTCGGCACGGCCGCACCAGCCGCACACCGGGACGGCGCCGGGCCGGGTGACGTGCATCGGCCCCGCGCAGTGGCGGCAGCGGGCCGGATGCCGGCATTCGGCGCACACGAGGGTCGGCGCATAGCCGGGCCGCGAGACCTGGACGAGCACCGGTCCGTCGACCAGCGCCTCGCGGGCCGCGGCGAAGGCGGACGACGGCACCCGCGCGCCCCGGGACTCGCCCTCGCGGGTCGCGCTCAGGACCACGCGCGGGCTCGTACGGCGTCGCGCCGCGATCTCGCGCACCCAGCCGACCGCGACGAGGCGTTCGACGTCGGTGGTGCGGGTGTGACCGGCGAAGACCAGGGCGCCGCCGTCGAGCTCCTGCCGCACGAGCGCGGCGTCCCGGGCGTGGACGCCCGGGCTGAGGGGCTCCGAGAGCAGCGGGTCGCCGTCGTCCCACAGCGCGACGAGCCCGAGGGCGTGGACCGGGGCGTACACGGCCGAGCGGTTGCCGAGCACGATGCACGGCGCATCGCCCAGGATGCGGAGGAAGGCGGCGTAGCGGGCGGGCGAGCTCTGCCTCGCGTCGGTCTCGATCACGGCGCCCGCGGGCACGAAAGCGCGCAGCGCGTCAGCGAGCTGGGCCTGATCTCGGTGGTCGGGCACGACCAGCACGGTGCTGCGGCCCAGGGCGAGGGTCTCGGTCGCGGCAGCGGCGAGCAGCGTCGCCCACGCGCCGACAGTCGCGCCCTCGACCGGAGCGAGGCGCGGCGGAGCGTCGACGGCGACCCGCTCGCCCGCGTCGATCGCATCGGACAGGCCCGGGAAGTCGGCCAGGACGCCGCGAGCCCGTGCGAGTGCGTCGTCGGAGACCACCGGGGCGGTCGGCGGATCGCCCGCGAGCCACGCCTTCTCTGCCCGGACCATGCGCTTGGGGATCGCGAGGCGCAGGATGTCGCTCGCCGAACCGGCTGCGCGGTCGGCCGCCCGCCGGGCGAGGGCGTACAGACCGGTGGGAAGCACCGGAACAGGTGAGACCACCGCATCGATCTCGGAGAGCGGCCGATCCGCCGCATCCGCGTCGTCGATCTCGACGACGTAGCCCTCGACCACCCTGCCCGCGCTGCGCAGCGGGACCTTGACGCGCACGCCCGCGGCGACCTGATCGGCGATCAGGGCGGGGATCTCGTAGTCGAAGAGGCGGTCGAGCTGCGGAAGGGGTGAGTCCATGAGCACCCGCGCCACACGGCGCTGAGACGGAGCGGGCGCCGTGCCGTCAGATTCCTGCGGCACGACGCAGGTCGTCGACACGGTCGGTGCGCTCCCACGTGAAGTCGGGCAGCTCGCGCCCGAAGTGTCCGTAGGCGGCTGTCTGGGCGTAGATGGGTCGCAGGAGATCGAGGTCGTCGATGATGGCGAGCGGGCGCAGATCGAAGACCTCGGTGATCGCGCGGGTGATCGCGTCGTCGGACACGGTGCCCGTGCCGAACGTCTCGACGTACAGACCCACCGGACGCGCCTGGCCGATCGCGTAGGCGACCTGGACCTCGAGGCGCTCGGCGAGCCCCGCCGCCACCGCGTTCTTGGCGACCCAGCGCATGGCGTACGCGGCGGAACGGTCGACCTTCGACGGGTCCTTTCCGCTGAAGGCGCCACCGCCGTGGCGCGCGGCGCCGCCGTAGGTGTCGATGATGATCTTGCGGCCCGTGAGGCCGGCATCGCCCTTGGGCCCGCCGATGACGAAGGGCCCGGCGGGGTTGATGAGCACGTTGACGCGCGACGCGTCGAGCGAGAGCGTCTCGAGCACGGGATCGATGACCTCGGCGCGCACCGCTGCCTGCAGGGCCTTCTGAGAGATGTCGGGGTGGTGCTGCGTCGAGAGCACGACCGTCTCGACCGTGCGCGGCGTCGCGCCCTCGAACCCGAGGGTGACCTGCGTCTTGCCGTCGGGACGCAGGAACGGCAGCGCGCCCGAGCGACGGGAGTCCGTCAATCGCTCGGCGATGCGGTGCGCCGTCCATGCCGCCACCGGCATGAGCTGCGGCGTCTCGGTCGTGGCGTACCCGAACATGATGCCCTGGTCGCCGGCGCCCTGCGCGTCGAGCGGATCGGATGAGCCGCTCTCACGGTGCTCACGCGCGGTGTCGACGCCCGACGCGATGTCGGAGGACTGCTCGCCGATCGAGACGCTGACCCCGCACGAATCGCCGTCGAAGCCCGTCTCGCTCGAGGTGTAGCCGATGCCGTTGACGACCTTGCGCACGATGCCGGGGATGTCGACGTAGCCCTCGGTGCGCACTTCGCCGGCGACGTGCACGAGACCCGTGGTGACGAGCGTCTCGACGGCGACCCGGCTGTTCGGGTCGACCGTGAGCAGGGCATCGAGGATGCTGTCGGAGATCTGGTCGCAGATCTTGTCGGGATGGCCCTCGGTCACGGACTCGGACGTGAACAGGCGCAACTCGGTCATCGATACTCCAGATCGGGGCGGGGCGAAACCAGTATGCCCTCGAGGACCGACATCGCGGTCTCGAGGGCATCGGGCCGTCACAGACGGCGGAGAAGGGTGTTACTCGGCGTGGCGGAGACGCAGCTTGTCTTCGTGGATCTCGTGGAGAGCGATCGTGAGCGGCTTGTCCTCGACGTTCGAGTCGACCAGCGGGCCGACGTTGTCGAACAGGTTGCCCTCGTGCAGATCCGAGTAGTAGTCGTTGATCTGACGCGCGCGCTTGGACGCGTAGATGACCAGCTGGTACTTGGAGTCGACCTTTCCGAGCAGCGAGTCGATGGGGGGATCGATGATCCCCTGGTTCTTCGTTCCGGCCATGGCGGAATCCTTCCGATGGGGTGGGATGTCTTCAGGCGCGCTCGAGGCGCGGATGCATCCGACCAGTCTACCGTGCCGAGGCGCTAAGACGTCGACCGACGGCTGATCAGCTGACGCTTGGAGCTGAGCACCCCCGTGTCGAAGCCCGCGAGGTGGAGTCCGCCGTGGAAGCGCGCGTGCTCGATCTTCACGCATCGATCCATGACGACGCTGAGGCCGGCGTCCTCCGCGATCTTCGCGGCATCCTCGTTCCACGATCCCAGTTGGAGCCACAGCGTCTTCGCGCCGACGTCCACGGCCTCCTGCGCGACCCCCGGGAGGTCCTGGTCGCGGCGGAAGACGTCGACGATGTCGGGGACGACCGGCAGGTCGGCCAGCGAGGCGTAGACGGGTCTGCCGAGGATCGAGGTCGCCCGCGGGTTCACGAAGTAGACCTCGTACGGCGAGCCTCCGAGCAGGTACGAGCCGACGAAGAAGCTCGCGCGGGCGGGGTTGTCCGAAGCCCCGACGATGGCGATCGACCGCGCAGAGCGCAGGATCTCGAAGCGCGCCTGCGCGCTCGGACTCGCCCACGCGCGCGCAGGCGTCGGTGCTGCGGCACCGGGCAGGGCGCAGGCCTCGGCGGGAACGGCGGGGAGGGCGCAGGAATCGCTCATCGCTGCACCCCCGTCGCCGCGGTGAGAGCCTGATCGAGGTCCCACAGGATGTCTTCCGGATCCTCCAGACCCACTGAGATCCGGATGAGGTCGGCCGGGACCCCCGCCTGGACCAGCTGCTCCGCCGAGAGCTGGCGGTGCGTCGTGGATGCGGGGTGGATGACGAGGGTGCGCGCATCGCCGATGTTGGCCAGGTGCGACGCGAGCTGGAGGGCGTCGATGACCGACTCCCCCGCGCGCCGCGCCGCGTCGGGTGCGTCGTCCTGCGAGCGCACACCGAAGGCGAACACCGATCCGGGACCCAGCGGGAGGTACTTCTGCGCCCGCGCGTGATGCGGGTGGTCGGGAAGCCCGGCCCACGTCACGAACGAGACGCGCGGATCGTCGCGCAGCCATTCCGCCACGATCCGGGCGTTCGCGAGGTGCGCGTCGATTCGCTGCGGCAGCGTCTCCACCCCCTGCAGCAGCTGGAACGCGGACTGCGGGCTGAGGGCCGGGCCGATGTCGCGCAGCTGCTCGCTGCGGAGCCGGGTGAGGAAGCCGTACTCGCCGAAGTTGTCCCACCACCGGATGCCCCCGTAGGAGGCGACCGGCTCGGTCATCTGCGGGAACTTGCCGTTGCCCCAGTCGAACGTGCCCTTCTCGATCACGACCCCGCCGAGCGTCGTGCCGTGCCCGCCGAGGAACTTGGTCACCGAGTGGATGACGATGTCGGCACCGTGCTCGAGGGGTCGGGCGAGGTAGGGCGTCGCGAGGGTCGAATCCACCACGAGCGGGATGCCGGCGGCGTGCGCGACCTCGGCCAGACCGGCGATGTCGGCGATCTCGCCGGACGGGTTGCCGATCGTCTCGACGTAGACGACCTTGGTCTCGGGGCGGATGGCCGCGGCGTAGTCGGCGGGGTCGGTCGAGGGCACGAAGGTCGTCTCGACGCCGAAGCGTCGCAGCGTCACATCGAGCTGCGTCACCGTGCCGCCGTACAGCTGGGCAGAGGCCACGACATGGTCGCCGGCTTCGACGAGCGCGGCGAACGTGATGAACTCCGCGCTCATCCCCGATGCCGTCGCGACGGCGCCGATCCCGCCCTCGAGCGACGCGAGCCGCTCCTCCAGCGCTGCGACGGTGGGGTTGCCGATGCGCGAGTAGATGTTCCCGTACTTCTGCAGCGCGAACAGGTTGCCGGCGTCGGCCGCGTCGTCGAAGACGAACGAGGTGGTCTGGTAGATCGGCACGGCGCGGGCGCCGGTCGCGGCATCCGGCGTGCCGCCGGCATGCAGGGCACGCGTGCGGAAGCCGAATCGATGTTCCTGGGTCATGGTCTCCATCTTGCTGGTGTCGGGCACCGTCAGGCGGCGCTGAGCGCGGCGGCGATCCGCTCCACCGACTCGGGGTTCTGCAGCGACGTGGTGTCGCCGAGGGGCTCGGGTGCCCGGCCGGCGCGGCGATCCTGTTCGGCCGTCCACAACTGGGCGAGCAGGCGGCGCAGGATCTTGCCGGAACGGGTCTTGGGCAGATCGGGCACGAGCACGACGTGACGCGGTTTGGCGACGGGCCCGATCGCACGGGCGACCTCGGCGCGGAGGGCCGCCGCATCCGGTGCCTGCGCCCCCGAGCCGACGACGAACGCGGCGACCGCCTGGCCCGTCACCGCGTCGGCGACGCCGGTCACGCCGGCCTCGCCCACGCCGGCGTGCGCGACGAGTGCCGACTCGATCTCGATCGTGGACAGCCGGTGGCCCGAGACGTTCACGACATCGTCCAGTCGTCCGAGGATCCAGATGTGGCCGTCGCTGTCGCGGGTGGCTCCGTCGCCGGCGACGTAGTAGCCGCCGTAGGCTCCGTGGCCGGCGTACGTCGACCAGTAGGCGTCGCGGTACCTCCCCGGATCGCCCCACACCGTGCGGGCCATCCCCGGCCACGGGCGCCGCACGACGAGTGTTCCGGCGCGTCCCGGCTCGACCTCGCGGCCCGCGCCGTCGACGACGGCGGCATCGATCCCCGGCAGCGGCACGGACGCCGAGCCCGGCTTGAGCGTGGTCACGCCCGGCAGCGGCGCGATCATCGCGGCACCCGTCTCGGACTGCCACCACGTGTCGACGACCGGCACGGCGTCGCGTCCGAAGGTGCGGCGGAACCACACCCACGCGGCGGGGTTGATGGCCTCCCCCACCGTGCCCAGCAGCCGGATGCTGGACAGGTCGTGGCCGGGCGGAAGCTGCTCGCCGAACCACGTCATGAAGGTGCGGATCAGGGTGGGCGCGGTGTAGTAGACGGTGACGCCGTAGCGCTCGACGATCTCGAGATGCCGCTCCCGGTTCGGCGAGTCGGGCGTCCCCTCGTAGATCACCTGTGTCAGCCCGTTCGAGAGCGGGCCGTAGATCTCGTACGTGTGGGCGGTCACCCACGCGAGGTCGGCGGTGCACCAGTGCACGTCGTCGGGCTTCGCGTCGAAGTGCGCCCAGTGCGCCCAGCTCGCGTGCGCGAGGTAGCCGCCCGACGTGTGCAGCAGTCCCTTGGGCCGGCCCGTCGTGCCCGAGGTGTAGATCAGGAAGAGCGGATGCTCGGCGTCGAAGGACGCCGCATCGTGCACCGTCGGCTGGTCGTCCACGACGTCGTGCCACCAGCGGTCGCGGGTGTCGTCCCAGGCGACGTCGTGACCGGTGCGACGAACGACTAGCACGTGCTCGACGTGTGAGAGGCCGGCCACAGCGGTATCCGCCGTCGACTTCACCTCGACCGCCGCGCCTCGCCGGTGCTGGCCGTCCGACGTGACGAGCAGCTTCGCTCGGGAGTCCTCGAGCCGGAAGCGCAGCGCCTCGGCCGAGAAGCCCCCGAAGACGAGGGAGTGCACGGCGCCGATCCGTGCGCAGGCGAGGGTGATGACGACCGTCTCGACGAGCACGGGCAGGTACACGACGACGCGGTCGCCCGCCTCCACCCCGAGCGCGGTGAGCGCGTGGGCGGCCTGCGCGACGCGCACCTGCAGCTCGGCGTAGGTCACGCCGATGCGGTCACCGGGTTCGCCCTCGAAGTGCAGCGCGACCGTGTCGCCGCGACCTGCGGCGACGTGCCGGTCGACGCAGTTGACGGCGACGTTGAGCCGGCCCCCGACGAACCAGCGCGCGGAGGGGACGGATGCCGCATCGTGCGGCGGCTGCCAGTCGAGGGTGGTGTGCCAGGGCTCGTCCCAGTCCAGTCGCGCGGCGGCGGCGTCCCAAAACGCGAGCGGATCCGCCTCCGCGCGGGCGTACGCCTCGCCGGTGACGTTCGCCTGCGCGGCGAATGCGGCATCCGGCGGGAACGCGCGCGTCTCGACGAGCCTCGACTCCGACGCGCTCACGTCCATCGGCGGAGCACGCGCTTCTCGACGAGCGTCAGGATCGCGTTGGACAGGGCGCCGAGGATCGCCAGGAGGGCGATCGTGAGCAGGATGCGGTCGACGCGCCCGGTCTGCTGCGACAGGGTCAGGAGGAAGCCCAGGCCCATGGCGGCTCCGAGGAGCTCGGAGGCGACCAGGAACAGCCACGCCTGCGCCATGGCCAGACGCAGGCCCGAGATGAGGGCGGGGATCACCGAGGGCAGCTGCACGGTGCGGAACAGCTCCCAGCCCCGCAGGCTGAACGAACGGCCCATCTCGACCAGGCGGGCATCCACGTGCCGCAGCGCACCGGCGACCGTGGTGAAGACCGGGAAGAAGGCGCCGATCGCGATCAGTGTCACCTTCGAGTCCTCCCCGATCCCCATCCACAGGAGCAGAAGGGGGACGAGGGCGAGCGACGGGATCGCGCGGATCGCTGCGAGCGTCGGCGACAGCAGCACATCGCCCGCGCGCGTCAGGCCCACGACCGCCGCCGCCGCGAGGCCGACGAGGGAGCCGATCACGAACCCGAGCAGCACGCGCTGCACCGAGATCGCGATGTTGAGCCAGAGCTCTCCGGTCGCGGCCATCTCGACGGCCGCCGAGACGACGCTCGCCGGCGGCGGCAGCCGGTGAGCCGGCACCAGTCCGGTGGACGAGGCGATCTGCCACGTGGCGAGGAGCAGCAGCGGCACGGCGAAGCCCCCGAGGACGCGCACCGCCGGGCGTGCCCAGAACGTCGGCGCCGCCGCGCCGCCGCCCGCGGGGGGCAGCGTCACGGCAGATGTGCGCAGACTCACGGGGCGTCCGCGGCGTTCCGGGCGAAGGAGTCCTCGATGATCGAGTCGAGCGCCGCCTGGACCGCGGCCTCGCCGCCCTGCACGGAGCCGGACTCGACGAGCACGGGAGCGATCTTCTCCAGCACCGCGAGCTGATCGTCGCCGGGGATGCCGCTGACGTCGAGGTTGGAGCGCTCGGTGATGACGGTCTCGGCCACGGCGGGGTCGATGCCGGCGATCTCGGCGAGCAGCGCCGCCGTCTCGTCGGGGTTCTCGAGCGCCCACGTGCGAGCCTGCTCGTACGCGTCGACGACCACCTGGGCGACATCGGCGTGATCGGTGATGAATTCCTCGCTCGCGTTGAGGAACCCGTACGAGTTGAAGTCGACGTTCCGGTAGACGAGCTCGTCGCCCGACTCGCTCTCGGCCGCGGCCATGATCGGGTCGAGCCCCGCCCACGCGTCGACGGAGCCGGCGTCGAGCGCGGCCCGCCCGTCGGCGTGCTGCAGGTTCTGCAGCTGCACGTCGGCGATCGTGAGTCCCTCGGTCTCGAGGGCCTGCAGCAGGAAGAAGTAGGGGTCGGTGCCCGGCGTGGCGGCGACCGAGCGGCCGGCGAGGTCGGCGACGGACGTGATGTCGCTGCCCTCCGGTACGACCAGAGCCGACCACTCGGGCTGCGAGTAGATGTCGATGACCTTGATCGGCGACCCGTTCGCGCGGGCCAGCAGGGCCGCCGAACCTGCCGTCGAGCCGACGTCGATCGAACCGGCACGCAGGAACTCGTTCGCCTTGTTCGATCCCGCCGACTGCACCCACTCGACCGTGACGTCGTCGCCGAGCGCGTCCTCGATGAGGCCCTGGTCGCGGACGATGAGGCTCAACGGGTTGTAGGTGGCGAAGTCGATCGACAGGGAATCGGTGGACCACTCCTGATCGGAGTCGGCCGCGGTGTCGGCACCCGTATCCTGCGCGGCGTTCTCGCCGGAGAGGCATCCGGTCGTCGCCATCATCATCGCACCGGCCAGGATGATCGCGGGTACGGTGCGGCGGACGATGGTGCTCATCGGGTCTCCTCGAGAGTGCTGTGATGGGTGGGGACGCCGAGCCCTTCGAGGAGCTCGGAGCGGAGTTCCGTGAACACGTGGTCGGCACGGTCACGGGGGCGTGAGCCCGGCACGTCGACCGTGCGGGCGATCGAGGGCGCGGCGGGGTCTTCGCCGATCGTGCGCAGGAGGATGACGCGGTCGGCGAGGTAGAGCGCCTCTTCGACGTCGTGCGTCACGAGCACGATCGTCGTCGGATGCGACGTGTGGATGTCGAGGAGCAGGTCCTGCATCCTCAGCCGTGTCAGGGCGTCGAGCGCTCCGAACGGCTCGTCCAGCAGCAGCACCTCCGGCCCGCGGGCGAGCGCGCGGGCCAGGGACGCGCGCTGCGCCATGCCGCCTGAGACCTCAGCGGGACGCCGTTCGGCGGCGGCCTCGAGGCCCACGAGCGAGAGCAGTTCGGCGACGCGCCCACGCCGGGCGGTTGCGCTGGTGCCGCGCGGCAGCCCGAGGGCGACGTTCTGCGCGATCGTGCGCCACGGCAGGAGCCGCGGCTCCTGGAACGCCACGGCGGTGCGGTCGTCGGTGTCGCGCACCGCGGTGTCGTCGACCGAGACGAGGCCGGCGGTCGGGGTGTCGAGGCCCCCGAGCAGACGCAGGAGGGTCGACTTGCCGCATCCCGAGGGCCCGACGACGGCGACGATCTCGCCGGCGGCGAGATCGAGGTCGATGTGGCGCAGCACAGCATGGGCGCCCTGCCGTGTCTCGAACGTGCGGCCCAGCGCGCTCAGCCGGACGACACCGCGGTCCGGTGTCGGCGGGACCGCCGGCGCGGGCGCCGCGACGGGGGCGGAGGCGAGAAGAGGCGGCATGATGCCATCCTCGGGCGCCGCGCCGGATTCTCCGCCTCGGGCGTAATGTTACGAAACCCGGGCGTCAGCTCGCGAGGGACGCGACCTCGTCCGCCGCGCGGGCCACGTCGTCGTTGACGACGAGGTAGTCGAACTCGTGCTGCGATGCGAGCTCGACCTTGGCCGTCCGCAGACGCCGGGTGCGCTCCTCGTCGTTCTCCGTGCCTCGCCCGACGAGCCGTGTGACGAGTTCGTCCCAGCTGGGGGGCAGCAGGAAGACGAGCGTCGCCGAGGGTTCGGCTGCGCGCACCTGTCGGGCGCCCTGCAGGTCGATCTCGAGCAGCACCGTGCGGCCTTCGGCCAGAGCGGCGTCGATCGGCGCGCGCGGCGTGCCGTAGCGGTGCGCGTTGTGCACCGTCGCGTACTCCAGCAGCTCGCCGGCGACGATCATGCGGTCGAACTCGGCGGGGCTCACGAAGAAGTAGTGCTCGCCGTCGACCTCGTTGGGCCGCGGCGGACGGGTCGTGGCCGACACCGACAGCAGGATCTCGGGGTGGTGTTCCTTGACGTGCGCGGCCACCGTGCCCTTGCCGACGGCCGTCGGTCCGGCCAGCACGAGCAGCCGACTGCGACCCGTGCGGGGGTTCAGCTCGGGCCAGCGCGAGTCGAGGAAGTGCTGCAGATCGACGCGCTGACGAGCACCGAGGCCGCCGAGGCGTTTGACCGGCGAGATCGACAGCTCGGCCAGGATGCGGTCGCGCTTGCCTTCGCCGATCGCGGGGATGCAGGTGAGGAACTCGGTGACGCGCATCGCTCCGGCGGGCGACTCGGGGTCGGCGAGGGCACGTCGCAGCAGCTCCTGCGGCGTGATGACGCGCATCGTGACGTCTTTCTTGAGGGCGGCGCGCACGCGGCGCGCGGCGACGGCACGACGGGATGCGGCGACGCGGTCGACGTCGGGAGGGGTGCGTGAATCAGGCATCGGAACCCCTACGGTACAACGCCGCGCGCTCGTCGATGCGCGCGGCCAGCCCCTCGGGTCCGGCGGACAGGATGCTGCGGCTCTCGCTGGCCACGACGTTGGGTGACAGGGCACCGAAAAGGCGTGGCAGGTCGGCGGGGGCGGCGCCCTGCGCGCCGAAGCCGGGCGCCAGGAGGGGCGCTCCGCGGAGCGCGGCGTCGGTGAGTCCGAACTCGTGCCGATCGACCGTGGCCCCGACGACGAGGCCGATCGGGCCCAGTCCCCCGTCGAACGCCGCCGACCCGTTGACCCACGACACGTCGCGCGCGACACGCTCGGCGACCGTCTGATCGTCGGTCGAGGCGACGTCGACCGTGCGCGCGGTCTGGAGCGATGCGGCTTCGGGGTTGCTCGTCGCCGCCAGCACGAACACGCCCTTGCCGTGGCGCACCGCGGTGGTCAGCGTCGCGCGCAGCGAATCCGGACCGAGATACGGGCTCACGGTGAGGGCGTCGGCTTCCAGCGGCGAGCCGGGCTCGAGCCAGGCCGCCGCGTACCCGTCCATCGTGGTGCCGATGTCACCCCGCTTGGCGTCGGCGATCACCAGCAGCCCGGCGGCGCGCGCCGCGGCCATGACGTCTTCGAGGGCGGCGAAGCCTGCCGATCCGAAGCGCTCGAAGAACGCCACCTGCGGCTTCACGACGCCGACGCGTCCGGCGGCGGCCTCGACCACCCGCATCCCGAATTCGCGCACGCCGGAGGCCGCTGCATCCAGCCCCCACTGATCGAGGAGGTGCGTGTGCGGGTCGATGCCCACGCACAGCGGCCCGTGGGTGTCGAGCGCGACGCGCAGCCGCGCGCCGAACCCGGTCACCGGCGCGCGGCCCGGTCGGCGGCGTATTCCTGCAGGCTTCTCACGTCGAAGCCCTCGCGCAGCACCGGCAGGGCGCTCACGGCCGCGCCGAGCACCGCCATCGTGGTGAACAGGGCCTTGTCGGCGGCCACCGCCGCAGCGCGGATCTCGTAGCCGTCGGCGCGGGCCATGCCGCCGCTCGGGGTGTTGACGATCATGTCGATCTCCCCGGCGTTGATGAGGTCCACGATGTTCGGCTCGCCGCTCTCCTGCGTCTCGGAGTACTTGCTGACCACCGTCACCGCGACGCCGTTGCGGGCGAGGATCTCGGCCGTGCCCTCGGTGGCGACGAGTGTGTAGCCGAGCTCCTGCAGGCGATGCGCGGGCAGGATCACGGCGCGCTTGTCGCTGTCGGCGACCGAGATGAACACCGTGCCCTCCAGTGGCATACCGCCGTAGGCGGCCTCCTGCGACTTGGCGAACGCCGTCGGGAAGTCGCGGTCGATGCCCATGACCTCGCCGGTCGAGCGCATCTCGGGTCCGAGCACCGAGTCGACCATGAGGCCGTCTTTCGTGCGGAACCGCTTGAACGGCAGCACGGCCTCCTTGACGGCCACGGGGGCGTCCAGCGGGACGCGCGAACCGTCGGAGGTCGGGAGCATCCCCTCGTCCTTGAGCGAGGCGATGGTCGCACCCGCCATGACGCGGGCCGCGGCCTTGGCGAGCGGGATGCCGAGTGCCTTCGACACGAACGGCACCGTGCGGCTCGCACGCGGATTCGCCTCGATGACGTAGAGCACCCCTGCCGAGATCGCGAACTGCACGTTCAGCAGTCCGCGCACCCCGACGCCCCGGGCGATGGCGAGCGTCGCGGTGCGCACGCGATCGATCTCTGAGCGTCCGAGCGACACCGGCGGAAGTGTGCACGCCGAGTCGCCGGAGTGGATGCCGGCCTCTTCGATGTGCTCCATGACGCCGCCGATGTAGAGCTCTTCGCCGTCGTAGAGCGCGTCGACGTCGATCTCGATCGCGTCGTCGAGGAAGCGATCCACCAGCAGGGGCTTGCCCGCTTCGACGACGACCTCGCCGGCCGTGCGCACGAAGTAGTCGTGCAGGCTCGGGGTGTCGTAGACGATCTCCATGCCGCGACCGCCGAGCACGAAGCTCGGGCGCACGAGCACGGGGTACCCGATCTCCTCGGCGATGGCCACCGCGCCGTCGGCATCGATCGCCGTGCCGTGGCGCGGCGCGATGAGTCCCGCGTCGTCGAGCAGCTGCGAGAAGAGCTCGCGCTCCTCCGCGAGGTCGATCGCCGCCGGGCTCGTTCCGAGGATCGTGTAGCCGGCATCCTCGATGCCCTTCGCGAGCCCGAGAGGGGTCTGGCCGCCCAGCTGGCAGATGACGCCGAGGATCTCACCGGAGCGGGATTCGGCGTGCAGCACCTCGAGCACGTCCTCGAGCGTGAGCGGCTCGAAGTACAGGCGGTCCGAGGTGTCGTAGTCGGTCGAGACGGTCTCGGGGTTGCAGTTGACCATGACCGTCTCGTAGCCCACCGCCGACAGCGCGAACGACGCGTGCACGCACGAGTAGTCGAACTCGACGCCCTGGCCGATGCGGTTCGGGCCCGAGCCGATGATGACGACCTTGGTGCGCTCCGACGGGGCCACCTCGGTCTCGGTGTCGTAGCTCGAGTAGTGGTACGGCGTGAGGGCCGGGAACTCCCCCGCGCACGTGTCGACCGTCTTGTACACGGGACGGATGTCGAGAGCGTGACGGATGCCGCGCACCTCGGCCTCGGGCAGTCCCCGCAGCTGGGCGAGCTGCGCGTCGCTGAAGCCGTGCTCCTTCGCGACGCGCAGGGTCGCGGCATCCAGCTCGGCCGCGTCGCGCACGAAATCGGCGACCTCGTTGATCAGCACCATCTGGTCGAGGAACCACGGGTCGATCTTGGTGGCCTCGAAGGCCTGCTCGACCGTGGCGCCCTTGCGCATCGCCTGCTGCAGCACCACGATGCGGCCGTCGGTGGGAACGGACGCGATCTCGAGCAGCTCCTCGACGGTGCGCTCCTCGACGCCCCAGTGGAAGCTCGAGCCGCGCTTCTCGAGCGAGCGCAGCGCCTTCTGCAGCGCGGTGGCGTAGTTGCGGCCGATCGCCATCGCCTCGCCGACCGACTTCATGGTCGTGGTGAGCGTGGTGTCGGCTGCGGGGAACTTCTCGAAGTTGAACCGCGGCACCTTCACCACGACGTAGTCCAGCGTCGGCTCGAAGCTCGCCGGGGTGACCTTCGTGATGTCGTTCGGGATCTCGTCGAGGCGGTAGCCGATCGCGAGCTTCGCGGCGATCTTGGCGATCGGGAAGCCGGTCGCCTTCGAGGCCAGCGCCGACGAGCGCGAGACGCGCGGGTTCATCTCGATGACGATGATCCGCCCGCTGGCGGGGTCGACGGCGAACTGGATGTTGCAGCCACCGGTGTCCACGCCCACCGCACGGATGATGTCGATCCCGATGTCGCGAAGCTTCTGGTACTCGCGGTCGGTGAGGGTGAGGGCCGGGGCGACCGTGATCGAGTCGCCGGTGTGCACGCCGACGGGGTCGACGTTCTCGATCGAGCACACGACGACGGTGTTGTCGGCGGTGTCGCGCATGAGCTCGAGCTCGTACTCCTTCCACCCGAGGATCGACTCCTCGAGGAGCACCTCGGTGGTGGGCGAGTCCTTCAGTCCCGCGCCGGCGATGCGACGGAGGTCGCGCTCGTCGTAGGCGAAGCCCGAGCCGAGACCGCCCATCGTGAAGGACGGGCGCACGACGAGGGGGTATCCGAGCTCCGCGGCGCCGGCGAGGACTTCGTCCATCGTGTGGCAGATGCGGCTGTCGGCGACGTCGGCACCCGAGTCCAGCACCAGCTGCTTGAAGATCTGGCGGTCCTCGCCCTTGTTGATGGCCTCGAAGTTCGCGCCGATCAGCTCGATGTCGTACTTCTCGAGGATCCCGTGGTTGTGGAGGTCGATCGCGGCGTTCAGGGCGGTCTGCCCGCCCAGCGTGGGCAGGATCGCGTCGGGTCGCTCCTTGGCGATGATCGTCTCGATCACCTGCCACGTGATGGGCTCGATGTAGGTCGCGTCCGCGAAATCGGGATCGGTCATGATCGTCGCCGGGTTCGAGTTGACGAGGATGACGCGCACGCCCTCCTCGCGCAGCACACGACACGCCTGCGTGCCCGAGTAGTCGAACTCGCACGCCTGGCCGATGACGATCGGCCCGGAGCCGATGACGAGGACGCTCTTGATGTCGTCGCGCTTGGGCATCAGTTCTGATCCTTCCCAGCCGGTCGCTGAGCTTGTCGAAGCGTCGCGACCACGAGGTCGCGGAAGCGGTCGAAGAGGTAGTTGGCGTCGTGGGGTCCGGCTGCGGCTTCGGGGTGGTACTGCACCGAGAAGGCGGGGATGTCGAGGGCGCGGAGTCCTTCGACGACCTGGTCGTTCAGCCCGACATGCGACACCTCGACGCGGCCGTAGCCGTTCGGGCTGTCGAACGAGCCCTCGAGGGGCGCGTCGACCGCGAAGCCGTGGTTGTGCGCCGTGATCTCGACGCGGCCGGTCGCCTTGTCGAGCACGGGCTGGTTGATGCCACGGTGACCGAACGGCAGCTTGTAGGTGCCGAGACCGAGGGCGCGCCCCAGAAGCTGGTTGCCGAAGCAGATGCCGAAGAACGGCAGGCGATCATCGAGCACGGCCCGCAGCAATGCGACATGGTCTCCGGATGCCGCGGGGTCACCCGGCCCGTTCGAGTAGAACACCGCCACCGGCTCGATCGCGCGGATCTCGTCGATCGTGACGCTCTGCGGCAGCACGTGCACGTCGAACCCGCGCGCGGCGAGGTTGTCGATCGTGGCGCGCTTGACCCCGAGGTCGAGCACGGCGAGGTTGCCGATGCGCTCGGCCGTCGCCGGGGTGATCTCGACGACGTCGACCGAGACCTCGGCCGAGAGGTTCTGCCCCGCCATCTGCGGGGCCTCGGCGACGATGCGCAGCTGCTCGTCGGCATCCAGCGCCGCGGCGTCGCCCGAGAAGATCCCGCCGCGCATGCTGCCCGTCGAGCGGATGCGGCGGGTGACTGCCCGCGTGTCGATGCCGCTGATGCCGACCACGCCGTCGCTGACGAGCGCGTCGTCGAGCGACTCCTCGGCGCGCCAGTTCGACACGACGCGGGAGGGGTCGCGCACGATGTAGCCCGACACCCAGATGCGTCGGGATTCGACGTCCTCGGTGTTCATGCCGGTGTTGCCGATGTGGGGTGCGGTCTGCAGCACGATCTGTCCCGCGTACGACGGGTCGGTCAGGGTCTCCTGGTAGCCGGTCATACCGGTCGAGAAGACGACTTCGCCCAGCGTCGTGCCGCGCGCGCCGTAAGCGCGGCCGACGTGGCGCGAGCCGTCTTCGAGGACGAGTACGGCCGGGTCGGGCTGGAAGAAGGAGGTCATGCGTCGGTTCCCGTCTGGTGGGGGGTGAGGATGCCCGCGATGGAGTCGGCGAGGCTGCGCGCCGAGGTGTCCTGGGGGCGGAGGTAGGAGTCGACGACGGTGCCGTCGTCGAGGCGCCAGGCGAGGCGGACGAGTCCGTCCTTCTCCACGACGCGGTCGATGGCGACGGTCGCCTGGTCGACGGCGTCGATGCGCGCGGTGCCGAGGAAGATCCGGGGCTTGCCCGTGAGATCCAGCGCGATTCCGGCATCCGTCACCGTCACGTCGGCGCGGGACCGGAAGCTCAGCCCGCGCATCGCCAGCCGCTCGAGCGGCTGGTCGTGCACGGTGGTCGCCACGTACAGGGTGCGGAAGTCCGCCAGCACGACGGCGCCCTCGGGCGCTTCGCCGACGGGTGCATCGAGTGCGGCATCCCGGCGGGTGCGGCGCCACCATCCGAGGGCGGCGAGGGCGAGGATGACCACGGCGGCGCCGATCATGACGGCGACCGCGCCCTCCCACGTCACGAGAACTCTCCCGGACGATCGAGCACGGCGCCGTCCGCGACGGTCGGGATGCCGCGGTACAGCGTCCACCGCACGTCGCCCGGGAGCTCCCGGCCGACGTAGGGCGAGTTGGTGCTGAGGCCCTGCAGGTCTGCGCTCGAGAAGGCACGCACCGGCGCCGTGTCGTACAGGGTGAACGAGGCCGGCTCCCCCGCGGCGATCGGCGTGCCGTGACCGGCGAGGCGCCCGATGCGCGCGGGCGTGCGCGACAGCACGCGGGCGACGTCGGCCCACCCGAGCAGGCCCGAGTCGACCATCGTCTGGTGCACGACCCGCAGCGCGCTCTCGAGCCCGACCATGCCGTTCGCCGCGGCCTGCCATTCGCAGGCCTTCGCCTCTGCCGGATGCGGCGCATGGTCGGTGGCGACGATGTCGATCGTGCCGTCTGCCAGGCCCTCGCGCACCGCGCGCACGTCTTCTTCGCGACGCAGGGGCGGATTGACCTTGTAACGCGCGTCGTAGCCGCGCACGAGCTCGTCGGTCAGCAGCAGGTGGTGGGGGGTGACCTCGGCGGTCACGTTCACTCCCCGCTTCTTGGCCCACCGGATGATGTCGACGGAGCCCGCCGTCGAGAGGTGGCACACGTGCAGCCGCGAGCCGACATGCTCGGCCAGCAGCACGTCGCGGGCGATGATCGACTCTTCGGCGACGGCGGGCCAGCCGGTCAGCCCGAGTTCGGCCGAGACCGCGCCCTCGTTCATCTGCGCGCCCTCGGTCAGTCGGGGGTCCTGCGCATGCTGGGCGACGACGCCGTCGAAGGCCTTCACGTACTCGAGCGCCCGTCGCATGATGAGCGGGTCCCACACGCAGAATCCGTCGTCGCTGAACACGCGCACCTGGGCCCGTGAATCCGCCATGGCGCCGAGCTCCGCGAGGCGTTCGCCCTTCTGACCGACCGTGACGGCGCCGATCGGCTGCACCGTGACGTAGCCGGCGGCCTCGCCGAGGGCGAGTTCCTGCTCGACGACTCCGGCGGTGTCGGCCACCGGCGAGGTGTTCGGCATCGCGAACACCGCGGTGAAGCCGCCGGCTGCGGCGGCCCGGGACCCGCTGAGGATCGTCTCGGACGCCTCGTAGCCGGGTTCGCGCAGGTGGGTGTGCAGGTCGACGAGGCCGGGAAGCGCCACGAGCCCGTCGGCGTCGATCACGGTGGCGCCGGCGCGGGTGAGTCCGGTGCCGACGTCGGTGATGACGCCGTCGCTCACGACGATGTCGGCGGTGTCGCCGCCCTCGATCGCGGCGCCCCGGATGATGAATGTGGAGCTCATCGGTCGCTCTCGCTTTCTGCGCGCAGGTTCTGCTCGCGCTCGGGTCGCTCGCCCGCCAGCAGCAGGTACAGCACGGCCATCCGCACCGACACGCCGTTCGCGACCTGTTCGAGCACCGTCGAACGAGGCGAATCGGCGGCTTCGGCGGAGATCTCGAGACCCCGGTTCATCGGACCGGGGTGCATGACGATGCTACCGTCCGCGAGCGCGGCCAGGCGTGCTGCGCTCAGCCCCCAGCGGCGCGAATACTCCCGTTCAGTGGGGAAATAGGCGGCGTTCATGCGCTCGAGCTGGATGCGCAGCATCATCACGGCGTCGGGCATGCCGGCGATCGCCTCGTCGAGGTCGTAGAGCACGCGCACGGGCCAGCCCGAGACATCCTGCGGCACGAGGGTCGGCGGGGCGACGAGCGTGACGTCGGCGCCGAGCGTCGACAGCAGCCACACGTTCGAGCGGGCGACGCGCGAGTGCAGCACGTCGCCGACGATCGTGACCGCGAGGCCGTCGAGGTCGCGTCCGCGGCTGGCTGCCCCGTGGCGGCGCTTGCGCATCGTGAAGGCGTCCAGAAGCGCCTGTGTCGGATGCTCGTGCGTGCCGTCGCCGGCGTTGACGACGCCGGCGGTGATCCAGCCGCTCGTCGCGAGCGTGCGAGGCGCGCCCGAGGCTCCGTGGCGGATGACGACGGCGTCGGCGCCCATCGCCTGCAGCGTCTGAGCGGTGTCCTGCAGCGACTCGCCCTTCGAGACGCTCGAGCCCTTCGCCGAGAAGTTGATGACGTCGGCCGACAGGCGCTTGGCGGCGGCTTCGAACGAGATGCGGGTGCGGGTCGAGTCCTCGAAGAACAGGTTGACGATCGTCTTGCCGCGCAGTGTCGGCAGCTTCTTGACCTCGCGCTGCTGGGTGTCGGCCATGTCCTCGGCGATGTCGAGGATCTGCAGCGCGTCGTCGCGCGAGAGGGTGCGGGTGTCGAGCAGGTGCCTCATGATCCGATCGTCACCTCTTCGACGCCGTCGATCTCGTCCAGGCGCACGTTGACGCGCTCGTCCCGCGCGCTCGGCAGGTTCTTCCCGACGAAGTCGGGGCGGATCGGGAGTTCGCGGTGTCCGCGGTCGATGAGGGTGGCCAGGCGCACGGTCGTCGGCCGGCCGATGTCCTGCAGGGCATCGAGGGCTGCGCGGATGCTGCGCCCGGAGAACAGCACGTCGTCGACCAGCACGACGACCTTGCCGTCGACCCCGCCCGGCGGGATCTCGGTCGGATGCGGCGCGCGCGTCGGGTTGCGGTGCAGGTCGTCGCGGTACATCGTCACATCGAGCGCGCCGACGGGGACGGGCCGGCCGCCGATATCCGAGAGCAGCCGCGCGATGCGTTCGGCGAGGGTCACGCCACGGGTCGGGATGCCCAGCAGCACGAGGTTGTCGGGCCCCCTGTTCGACTCGAGGATCTCGTGTGAGATCCGAGTCAGGGCCCGCGCGATGTCGGCCGGGTGCAACACGGTTCGCGTGCTCATCCGCCGCTCCCTTCTCCGCCTCACAGGACGGTGTTAAAGGTTGCTGTGTGATTCCAGCCTATCGCGACGGACGCGTCGCGTTTCGCCCTCAGGCGGCGGGGCTCGTCTCGATGACCCGGCTCGCACGCATCGGATGCCCGTACGTCGTGAGGCATTTGCCCGTCTCGAGGTCCCACTTCCAGTCGTGCAGCGAGCACGTGAGCACGCCGTCCTCGATCTTGCCGGTCTTGGTGAGGTCGGCGCGCAGGTGCGGGCAGCGGCGCTGCACCACCCAGTCGCCGAGCTGCGCGTCCTCGGTCTGGTCGGACTGCTCGGCGTACCAGTTCTCGACGTACTCGATGCGGTCCCGCGACAGGCACTTGAGGAACGTCGTCAGGAACTCGTTGAACTTGCCGCTGCGTCCGACCTCGAACTGCATCGACAGGAAGATCGAGTTCGACCAGTCGATCTCGTGGTCGGCGATGTTCGTCGAGACGAGGTCGGCCGGGATCGTGTACCAGTACACGCAGTCCTCCCCCGCGTACTCGCGCACCTTGGCCTTGGGGAAGTCCACGACCATGTCGAGCTCGCCGATGCGGAACCGCACGTTGCCGCCGACACCGTTGCGGATCGTCCGCGCGCGGCGCAGCAGCGGTTCCCACCACTCCTTGATCGCGGCGAGCATCTCGTCCGGCGGCAGCACGTCGGCACGGGATGCCGCCTCGGCGGCGATCTCGGCCCGGCGGGCATCCCGCTGCTCGGCGAGGTAGGCCCACTTGTCGTCGAAGACGCGGTCGATCTCGGCGTCCGTGTAGAGCGTCTGCGTCACCGTCAGCTCACCGCCGTCGAGCTCGACGACCGTCCCCGGCACGAACTCGTAGCCCTTCTGCTCGGGACGCTCGATCTTCATGTGCGCGAGGAACTGGCGCTGGTCGGTGAAGATCGAGTCGTCCTCCAGGCCGAAGCCGTTGTACCGGAACAGCTCGTCGCGCAGGAACATCGGCGGACCCGCCATCGGGAAGACATGGGGGGCGTCGACCTTGTCGATGTAGTACATCGCGCGCTTGTTCTGCGCGTCGCGCTTGAGCCGGGCGAAGTTCTGCTTGGACTCCTGCGGCAGGTCGTAGACCATGGGCCACCAGATCGCCCCGGACGTCTGGGTGAAGTAGGCCTCGGGCTTCGAGAACGACAGCAGCTTCTCGAGATCGAGCGGGTGCGAGTCGTTCTGGTTCAGGATGCTGGCGGTGCCGTCGTCGACGCTGAGCGACGAGTCCCCGATCGGGCCGTCGCTCGGAGCGCGCAGCGGCGTGACCATGACCTTCAGCTCGCCGAACTCGAGGGGGACGCCGGCCTGCGTGTGGATGATGTTGTCGTAGCCGAGCGCGCGGAGATCCTGCTCGAGATCGTCGGTCGGGTAGTCCGGCAGGAGCACCCGGATGTCCTTCGGGACGACGCGTTCGAGGAGCGCGGTGTCGAAGTGGTCGCGGTGCCGGTGGGAGATGTACAGGAAGTCCGCCGCACCGAACCGCTCCCAGTCCAGGGCGCGGTTGTCGGGGAAGGGGAACCACGAGCCGAAGAACGAGGGTCCGACGACCGGGTCGCAGAGGATGCTCCCTCCGGCGGTCTCGATGAACATTCCGGCGTGGCCGAGTCCTGTGATGCGCATACTCGCTCCTTCCCCGACAAGTCTACGAGAGCGGGTGTGCGACCCCGGGTGTCACGCGTCGAAGAGCCCGCGGATGTCGTCGGCGGTGAGGGCCTGCCCGAACAGGGCGTCGTCGTCCATCACCGAGCGGAACAGGCGCGCCTTGCGCTGCTGCAGGGCCATCACCTTCTCCTCGATGGTGCCGTCGGCGATGAGCCGGTAGACCATCACCCGGCGTGTCTGACCGATGCGGTGGGCGCGGTCGACCGCCTGCGACTCGGCGGCCGGGTTCCACCACGGGTCGAGCAGGAACACGTAGTCGGCCTCGGTCAGGGTGAGCCCGAATCCACCCGCCTTGAGACTGATCAGGAAGACCGGAGCCTCTCCACCGCGGAACGCGGCGATCGCGGCATCCCGATCGCGTGTCGAGCCGTCGAGGTAGGCGTAGGAGATCCCCCGGCGTTCCAGATCGGCCGCGACGAGCCCGAGGAACGACGTGAACTGGCTGAAGACCAGCGCGCGGTGACCTTCGGCCATCACCTCCTCCAACTGGGCGAAGAGCGCGACGAGCTTGCTCGACGGCACGTGCGCGTGCGACGGGTCGACGAGCGCGGGCGCGAGGCTCAGCATGCGCAGGAGCGTGAGCGATCGGAAGACGATGAACCGATTGCGGTCGAGGTCGTCCAGCAGCCCCAGCACCTTCTGCCGCTCGCGCTGCAGGACGGCGTCGTACAGGGCCCGATGGGCGGGGCCGAGCTCGACGCGCACCTCCTGCTCCTGCTTGGCCGGCAGATCGGGGGCCACGAGCTCTTTCGTGCGACGCAGCACGAGAGGGCGGATGCGGCGCCGCAGCCGCGCCAGACGGGCGGCGCGGTAGGTCCCGCCTTCCTGGTCGTCGGGCACCTTGCCCTGCTCGATCGGGGCGACGTACTCGTCACGGAACCGTCGTGCCGAGGCGAACAGCCCCGGCGACGTCAGCGACAGCAGCGCCCACAGCTCGGTGAGGCTGTTCTCGAGCGGCGTGCCGGTGATGGCGAACGTCACGTCGGCCGGCACGTCTCGTGCGGCGCGATACGCCTTGGTCTGCGCGTTCTTCACGAACTGCGCCTCGTCGAGGATCAGCCCCGCCCAGCGCACTCCCCCGAACTCCTCGGCCGAGAGCCGCAGCAGCGTGTACGAGGTCACGACGATGTCGGCGGATGCCGCGGCCTCTGCGACCGAGGCGCGCCGCTTGCCGCGTGTGGCGTCGATCACCGCGACGGTGAGCCCGGGCGTGAAGCGCGCGGCTTCGCTGCGCCAGGTCGACAGCACCGAGGTGGGGGCGACGACCAGGAACGGGCCGGAGTCGGTCGTCTCGCGCGCGTGGGCGATGAGGGTCAGCATCTGGAGCGTCTTGCCCAGGCCCATGTCATCGGCGAGGATGCCGCCCAGGCCGTGCGACCACAGGAATGCGAGCCACTCGAATCCGGCGCGCTGGTACGGGCGCAGTCGCGCATGGAGCAGGGCCGGTACGGGGACGGGCGGCACGGAGTCGGCGTCGCGCAGCGCCGCGGCGGTCTCGCGCCATGTGACCGCCGGCACCGCCTCATCGGCGACGTCTTCGAAATCGGCCCACAGCGCGGTCTGGTAGCGACTGAGCCGGGGCTCGGTCTCCCACTCGGCGAGCTCCCCCGCCTCGGCGATGAGGTCTTTCAGGCGCTGCAGCGAGGGGTGCGCGAGGGAGAAGTAGCCGCCGTCGCTCAGCATCAGCTTGCGCTTGCCTCGGGTGAGCGCGGCGAACAGCGTCGTGAACGGGATCATGCGCCCGTCGATCGTCACGACGATCCCGAGATCGAACCAGTCGGCGTCGGCGGACTCCACGGTGGTCACCGACACGTGCGGGTCGCCGGTGAGCTCGCGATAGCGCGGACGCGTGCCGGTCACGATCACCGTGACGCCCTCGAGCCCCTCGAGCTCGGGCAGCAGGTGGGTGGCGAACTCGGCGGCATCCAATCCGTGCAGTGTGGAAGACGGCGCGATCGAAGCCGTGGATCGCTCGTGCCACACCCGTTCGACGCCCCGACGGATCTCTTCCTCTGCCGGAAGATCGCGATGCACCGTCGGCGCGGCATCGAGCGGCACATCGTCGAGCCCGGCGTACCTCCACGCCAGAGTCAGCTCCAGCACGTGCCGCGGGGCGAAGTGGGCTGTCACGACGAGCGCCGGCCGAGCGGCATCCGGAACATCGAAGCCCGTCGCGACGACATCGGTGCGCCGCGCCAGGCCGGGCAGATGCCGGGCGATGAACTCGTCGGCGTCGTCGGCCGGCACGACGATCGACGAGGCCGCCAGCATCGCCGCCATCGGCTCGGCCAGCGTCAGCGGTGCGAGGGTCGTCGCGATGGTGCCGTCCTCGAGATCGACGCGGTACACCCCGATCTCCCCGATCGGGCGCAGCGCCGCGGAATCCGCGTCGGCACCGTCGATCACCACGCGCGGCCTGAGCACGATGCCGCCCTCGGTGCGGGTCGCCTCGACGGAGGCGGCGGCCTCTCCGGCGAGGGAGACGGTCTGCTGCTTCTTCGTCGGCACGAACGGGATGCCGAGCCGCTCGGCCGAGGCGAGGTGCGGCCAGAACAGCGACGAGACGACGTCGTCTAGCGTGATCCACTCCGACACGTCCGAGAAGGTGCCCATCGTGCGCATGTCGCGGGCGATCGAGTGCAGCTCGGCGAACCACCGCGCCTGCCCGGGCTCGAAGCCGTGCCCGGGGCGGCGCAGGGCCTCCCACGAAGCCGTGCCCTTGATCCAGGTGTCGGCGCGTGTGCCGCGCTCGAGGGGACGCATCCCGACGAGCACGTCCGCACCGCCCAGCGCGAGCACGCGCGGCGTCGCCGTCTCGACCCGCGTCGGAGACCACGTCGACCCCGAACGACGCACCCGCTGGCGCAGTTCGAACCCGAGGGCGAGACCGCGGGACGACGGCGCGGGGGCAGCGCCGAAGACGGCCCGCCAGCGCGCCGCGTCGGGCGCCTCGGCGGCGCGCTGCGCCTGCCGGTTGCTCGCCAGCAGCGCCGCGATGATGTGCTTGCAGTCGGTCGGAACCGGGCACGTGCAGGTCGCCGACATCACGATGCCGTCGCGACGCGCGGGATCGAGGCGGATCACGCAGCGGTAGTCGTCGGCGCCGCCGCGCACATCGGCGCGGAGGATGCCCGACGGGGCGTCCCACACGAGCTCTCGCACCGCGCCGTCGCGGAAGTACGCGACGCCGCGCTCGTACCCGCCGCCCGGAGCCCGGGCGCGGATCTCCTCGACGTCGACGAACGGGGCGGTCACGGCATCCATCATCGCCTCAGGGTCCGACGGCGACGGTCTTCGCGTGCGGCGCCGGGATCAGGAGGAGCGGGCGATGCGTCCGAGCACCCCGTGCACGAACGAGCCCGATTCGTCGGTCGAGAACTCCTTCGCGAGCTCGACGGCCTCATCGATCGCGACGGCCGCGGGCACCTCGTCGTTGAAGAGGATCTCCCACACGCCGATGCGCAGCACCGCGCGGTCGACCGCCGGCATCCGAGCGAGGGTCCAGTCCTTCGAGAACGTCGTGATCTGCTCGTCGATGGCGTCGCGGTTGTCGATCACGCCGTCGACGATCTCACGCGCATAGAGCCACGACGCCTCGCGTGCGGGCTCGCTCGCTGCGCGCTTGGCCTCGGCGGCGAGCGTCGCGGCGAGCGTGTCGTCGCGCACATCGGATTGGAACAGGATGTCGAGCGCGCGTTTGCGCGCCTTCGAGCGTGCGCTCACGTGTCAGTTCACGCGCCCGAGGTAGTCCCCGGTGCGGGTGTCGACCTTGACCTTCGTGCCCTGCTCGACGAACAGGGGAACCTGGATCTCGTAGCCGGTCTCGACGGTGGCGGACTTCGTGCCCGCCGATGAGCGGTCGCCCTGCAGACCCGGCTCGGTGTACGTGATCTCGAGGACGACGGATGCCGGCATCTCGACGTACAGCGGGTTGCCGTTGTTGAGGGCGATCTGCACCTGCTGGTTCTCGAGCAGGAAGTTCTTCGCATCGCCGACGGTGGCCGCCGAGACGGTGATCTGGTCGTAGTCGTCGACGTCCATGAAGACGAAGCTGTCGCCGTCGGCGTACAGGTAGGTGAAGTCGCGGCGGTCGACGTTCTCGATCTCGATCTTCGCGCCCGCGTTGTACGTGCGGTCCACGACCTTGCCCGACATGACGTTCTTGAGCTTCGTGCGGACGAACGCGCCACCCTTGCCCGGCTTGACGTGCTGGAACTCGATGACGTTCCAGAGCTGGCCGTCGATGCTGAGGACGACGCCGTTCCTGATGTCTGCGGTGGATGCCATGGCTGGATGAAGTCCGTTTCGTGTGAGGAGGTCGGCTGCTGCTTCCGTCCGGTCGCTGAGCCTGTCGAAGCGCGCCGACGTTCGATTCTACGGGATGCCCCGCTCGGGGCTCGGATCAGCCGTCGGCGGCGCCCGAGATGACGTCGAGGAGCCGCGTCACGGCGGTGCGGTACCCCGCGACCCCTTCGCCGATCACGTGCACGACGGCGACGTCGGCGACATAGGAGTGGTGGCGGAAGGCCTCGCGCTCGTAGACGTTCGAGATGTGCACCTCGGCGACGGGAAGGCTGACGCCCGCGAGGGCGTCTCGCAGCACCACCGACGTGTGGGTGAGGCCGCCCGGGTTGATCACGATGCCGGCGCAGTCCTCCCGCGCCGCGTGGATCGCGTCGATCAGCACGCCCTCGTGGTTGCTCTGCACGGCGCGTACCTCCACGCCGCGGGTGGCGGCGGCATCCGTCACGATCTGCTCGACGTCGGCGAGCGTCTGGGTGCCGTAGACATCGGGCTCGCGGGTGCCGAGCAGATTCAGATTCGGCCCGTTCACGAGCAGGATGCGGCGTTCGGTCACGCGCCCACCCTAGCCGCCGCCCCCACCGGACTTCGGTCAACCGCACGTACTTCGGATCGAAACCCGCGGCAGAGTCCGAACTTCGCGCGGTTGACCGAAGTTCGTGGGGGTGCGGGTCAGCCTGCGGCCTCCTGGGAGGCGGCCGTGGGGGTGCGGGTCAGCCCGCGACCTCCTGGTAGGCGGCGAAGAGCAGCGACTCGTCGGGCGCCTGCAGTACGGTCGGGCGGGCGATGTCGTCGAGCACGATGAAGCGCAGCAGTCCGCCGCGGCTCTTCTTGTCGCGCTGCATCGACGCCTTCAGCGTCGGCCACGCGCCGGCGCGGTAGGTCGTGGGCAGCCCGAGCGTGGTCAGGATGTCGCGGTGGCGCTGCGCCGCGTCGTCCGAGAGTCGTCCCGCGAAGCGCGACAGCTCGGCGGCGAACACCATGCCCACCGAGATCGCCGCGCCGTGGCGCCAGCGGTAGCGCTCGGCGTGCTCGATGGCGTGACCGAGGGTGTGTCCGTAGTTGAGGATCTCCCGCAGTCCCGCTTCGCGGAAGTCCTCGCTCACGACGCGCGCCTTCATGTCGATCGCGAGCTCGATGCTGCGCCGGAACGCGGCGCTGTGGGGATCGACCGCTGCGTCGGCATCCGTCTCGATCAGGTCGAGGATCTCGGGGGCCCAGATGAAGCCCGCCTTGACGACCTCGGCGAAGCCGGCGACCGTCTCGTTGCGCGAGAGGGTGTCGAGCAGCTCGAGGTCGCACAGCACCGCTGCTGGCGGCCAGAACGCGCCCACCAGGTTTTTGCCCTCGGCGGTGTTGACGCCGGTCTTGCCGCCGACGGCGGCGTCGACCATGCCCAGCACGGTCGTCGGCACCTGCACGACCTCGACCCCGCGAAGCCACGTCGCCGCGACGAATCCGGCGAGGTCGGTGACGGCTCCGCCGCCGAAGCCGACGACCACGTCGGTGCGCGTGAAGTCGGCCTTGCCCATCACCTGCCAGCAGAAGGCCGCGACCTCGATGCGCTTGCCCGCCTCGGCATCGGGGATCTCGGCCAGCAGCACCTCGCGGTCTCCGGCGAGCGTCCCGCGCAGTGCCTCGGCCTGCTCGGCCAGCGTCGGCGGGTGGATCACCAGCACCTTGCGCGCTGCCGCCGGCAGCTTGTCGCCGAGCGTGGAGAGGATGCCGCGCCCGACGGTGATGTCGTAGGCGGCGTCGCCCGAGACGCTGATCGTCGTCGCGTCGGTCATGACTGCTTCTCCTCGGTGCGGCGCACCCACTGCGCGATGGTGTCGACGACGTCCTGCAGGGGGCCGCTCGACGTGTCGAAGGTGGCGTCGGCGAGCGATTCGTAGATCGGACGCCGCGCCTGGAAGATCGTCGTCCAGCGCGCGAGGGCGTCATCGCCCTGCAGCAGCGGGCGTGCGGAATCCTTGATGCGTCCCGCCACGACCCGGGGTTCGACCGTGAGCAGCGCCACCCGGTGGGCGGCGAGGGCGGCGCGGGTGTCGGGATGGAGGACCGCTCCCCCGCCGAGCGAGACGATGCCGCCGGTCGCGAGACCGTCGCGCACCGCGTCGCGCTCGAGATCACGGAAGTGCTGCTCGCCGTGCTCGGCGAAGATCTGCTCGATCGGCCCGTGCGCGCGCGTCACGGCGATGTCGGTGTCGAAGAACGGGCGCGCGGTGGCCTTCGCGACGCGGCGTCCGATGCTCGTCTTGCCCGCGCCCATCGGGCCGATCAGCACGACCGCGTCAGAGCGCGGTGTCATGCTCAGCGGGTCCGGACGCACCCAGCGCCTCGTCGCTGGCCGAGGTGCTGCGCAGGGTCTCGGGGATCGCGGCGAGGTAGCCCTCGAGGTTGCGACGCGTCTCGCCGATGCTGTCGCCGCCGAACTTCTCGAGCACGACGTCGGCGAGCACGTAGGCCACCATCGCCTCGGCAACGACACCCGCAGCCGGCACCGCGCACACGTCGGAGCGCTGGTGGTGGGCCGAGGCTGTCTCGCCCGAGGAGACGTCGATCGTGCGCAGGGCGCGTGGCACGGTCGCGATCGGCTTCATGCCCGCGCGCACGCGCAGCACGGTGCCCGTGGACATGCCGCCCTCGGTGCCGCCGGCCTTGTCGGAGGACCGCGTGATGCCGTCGTCGGTGGCGAACAGCTCGTCGTGCGCGGCGGAACCGCGGCGACGCGTGGTCTCGAAGCCGTCGCCGACCTCGACACCCTTGATCGCCTGGATGCTCATGATGGCCTCGGCGAGCTTGGCATCCAGGCGCCGGTCCCAGTGGACGTGCGAGCCGAGCCCCGGGGGCAGCCCGTACGCGAGCACCTCGACGATGCCGCCCAGGGTGTCGCCGTCCTTGCGCGCGTCGTCGACCTCGGCCACCATGTCCCGGCTGGTCGCGGGATCGAAGCAGCGCAGCGGATCGGCGTCGAGCGTGTCGACGTCGTCGGGAGTCGGCAGCGCCGACCCCTCGGGAGCGCGCACGGGTCCGATCGAGAGCGTGTGACTGACGAGCCGGATGCCGAGCTCGGCCAGGAACGCGCGAGCAAGCGATCCGAGGGCGACCCGCGCCGCGGTCTCGCGGGCACTGGCGCGCTCGAGGATCGGGCGCGCCTCGTCGAAGTCGTACTTCTGCATGCCGACCAGATCGGCATGGCCGGGGCGGGGGCGCGTCAGCGCGGCGCCTCGTCCGCGGGACTTGTCGGTGAGCTCGACGGGGTCGGGGCTCATCACCTCGACCCACTTGGGCCACTCGGTGTTGCCGATGCGCAGCGCGATGGGGCTGCCGAGCGAGAGGCCGTGGACGACGCCCGATGAGATCGACAGCTCGTCCTGTTCGAACTTCATGCGCGAGCCGCGGCCGTAGCCGAGCTTGCGGCGCGCGAGGTCGGCGTGGATCGCATCACGGGAGATCGGGATGCCCGAGGGCAGTCCTTCCATGATCGCGACGAGTTCGGGGCCGTGGGATTCGCCGGCGGTGAGGACGCGGAGCATTGCTCTAGTCTCCCACGACGGCCCGGCGCATCGCGTCGAGCACATGTGGTTCGTCATCGAGGGCGGTCCCGACCTCGCCGGTGACGAAGATGCGCACCTGCAGCAGGGCCTGGTGCAGCAGCATCCCGAGTCCCGAGACCGCCGGGGCACCCGCGCGCTTCCACCCCGCGGCGACCGCTGTGGGCCAGTGGCCGTAGACGACGTCCAGGAGCAGCCCGCCGCCGGCGGCGAGCGCGTCTGCCGCGGCATCCGTCACCGCAGCCTCGCCCGGAAGCGTCGCGATCGAGACGTCGACGGGATCGAAGGACGCCGCGAAGGATGCCGCGGTCACCGCGATTCCGAGCGATTCGCCGAGGGTGATCAGCGGGGCGATCGCCTCGGGGCGCCGGGCGACGACCTCGATGCGCCGGGCGCCGAGCTCGCCGAGCGCCACGACCGCCGATGACGCCGTGGCGCCCGCGCCGACGATGCGTGCCCGGTCCACGGTGTGGATGCCTTCCTCGCGCAGGGCCGCCGCGATGCCGCCGACGTCGGTGTTGAAGCCGCGCGCGCCGTCGGGCTCGAGCAGGAGCGTGTTCACGGCGCCTGTCGCCTCGGCGCGGTCGTCGCGAGTCGTGGCCGCGGCGAATGCCGCACTCTTCAGCGGATAGGTGAGTGAGAGCCCGCGCCACGTCTCGTCGAGCTCTGCGAGCGCGCCCTCGAAGCCTGCGGCATCCACCTGACGTCGTCCGTACGACCACTCGAGCCCGAGCGTGTCGTAGGCAGCGCCGTGCATGCGCGGCGAGCGGCTGTGCTCGATGGGGTCTCCCCACACGGCCAGCCGCGAGCCCTGCGGCGTCAGCACCCGGCGTCCGGGTTGTCCCGGCACCAGTTGATCCACTGGTCCACGGCGCGTTGGTGATCGGCGTTGTTGGTGGTGAAGATCGTCTCGCCGGTGTTGAGGTTGACCGTGACGAAGTAGAGCCAGTCTCCTTCGGCGGGACTCATCGCCGCCTGGATCGCCACGTCGCCGGGATTGGCGATCGGTCCGACCGGAAGACCCGTGTTCACGTAGGTGTTCCACGGGTTGGCGTCGGTGAGTGCCTCACCCGACGAGCTCACCGAGCCGTCGTGCATCTCGCCGTAGCCGTACTGCGCCGTCGAGTCCATCTGCAGAAGGCCGAAGGTCTCCTGGTTGTCGGGCTTCATGCGGTTGACGATGACCGTCGACACCTTCTGCATGTCGGCTTCGAACCGCGCCTCGCGCTGGATGATCGAGGCGATGGTGAGGATCCGCTGGCGGTCCTCCACCGGAACGCCGGCCGCATCCAGCCGGGAGATGGTCTCGTTCACGAGCCGCTGGACCACGTCCTGCGCGGTCGCCCCGGGGTCGAAGGTGTAGGTGGCGGGGAACAGCCAGCCCTCGAGGGGCTGTCCTCCGGCCGCCGCGACCGCCGGGTCGAGGGGCACCCCGTAGATCGTCGGGTCGGCCACCGCCGCCACGAAGTCTTCGACGGGCAGCCCCATGCCCTCGGCCAGCAGTGGGAGTGACTGCTCGACGGTCAGTCCCTCGCGCAGCTGCGCGGTGTTCTCGCGCTTGTTGGCGGGGTCCATGATCGCCGCGAGAGCAGCCTCGGATGTCATCTGCTTCTGGAGGGCGAACACGCCCGGCACGAAGGGCGGGTTCTCACCGGCGTCGACGAGGTAGTCGTAGAACGCGTCCGAGGTCTTCGTCACCCCCGCTTCGAAGAGCTTCGGCGAGATCGACGCGCCGGTGTCGCCCGAGACGATCGTGAGGAACGCCTCGCCGTTGGCGAGCCCTGCTTCGTAGTCCTTCGGCTCTTCCCAGCCCATGACCGCGCGGATCTGACTCTCGTACGTGTTCCACACGTACAGGCCTCCGGCGGTGATGCCGCCCAGGATGACCACCACGACACCGAGCGCGATCCACCCGCCGATCCGGCGCTTGCGCTTGTTCGGCGGAGGCGGGGTGGTGCCGAGCTCGTCGGTGGTGCTCGCGCCCGCGAAGAGGTCCTCGAGTGCCGGCGAGGCTGTGCGCGCCGGCCGGCGCTCGGCGCCGGCCACTCCGCCGAGGGCGGCGGGGGCACCGACCTGCGCGAAAGCCGGGCTCTCGTCGCTTCTGACGTCCGCGGGCGCGGCATCGCGCTCGACGGGTGCCTGCTC
>JASDDH010000011.1 GCA_030407505.1 Planococcus sp. APC 4015 | reverse complement strand
ACGCCGACGCCGACGGCGACCGCCGAGCCGGCGACGCCTGCCTCCCCCGCCGCGCCGCCGCAGCGCCAGGATGCACCGAGCGCGGCCCCGAGCCCGAGCCCGTCGTCGACACCCGAAGCACCGGAGGAGCCCGAGGCGCCCGCACCGGAGGCACCAGCTCCGACGCCGACGTCTCCGCCTGCACCCGTCGAGGTGCTCCCCGAAGGATCGCCCGAGGTCACGGTGGGATCCGCGACCTTCTCGGCACAGCTCCTGCTCACGATCTCCGTGCCCGTCGTCGGCTCCCCCGGCGCCACGGTCGCGCCGACGTTCGGCGGGAGCCGCCTCGCTGCGATCACGCTGGATGCCGCCGGTAGCGGCGTCGTCGTGCTCCAGCCCTCGCTGCTCGACATCGTCTCGGACTCGTCGCTCGGGCTTCGCTACACGGCGGGCGATCTCGCAGGCCCCGAGGACGGGACCTCACTCAGCGACCTGGTGAGTCTCGAGGCGCTCCTCGCCGCCTGGGAGGCCGCGAACGCGCCGATCGTCACGCCCGATCCGCCCGTGGGCGATCCCGGTCCCGCGGGCACGCCCGCGGGCGGCGAGCCTCCGGTGGTTCCGGCGGCGCCCGTCGTCGCGCCGGCGCCCGTCGACCCACCCGCGCCTGCGGCCGAACCCGCTCCGGGAGCCGACCCGCTCCCGGCCGACGATCCCGTCGCAGAGGGAGAGGCGACGCCCGAGCCGGGCACGCAGTCCCCCCACCTCGGCGACGGCTTCCCGTGATCCGTCGCGCTCTAAACTGGACCCCATGGCCGACACTCCGAATGTGACCCCGCAGCAGCCCGCCCAGCCGGCACCGGGCATGCGGGCGCCGCTCTCGGCTGTCGACGTGCTCGCGTTCCTCTGCGGGCTCTTCGCCTTCGGCACACTGGCGTTCTGGGGCTTCGTGTTCTGGCCGTTCCCGTGGAACGTCGTCGTCGGCATCGGAGCACCGGTGCTCGCGATCTTCGTGTGGGCGCTCTTCGTCTCGCCCCGGGCCGTGCTCGCCGTGCACCCCTTCGTGCGCGCGGTCGTCGAGCTGCTCGTGTATGCCGCCGCGACGATCGCCTGGTGGAGCATGGGCTTCACGTGGGTCGGGATCGTCTTCGGCGTCGTCGCCGTCGCCGTCGGACTCCTCGCGGGTCGGAAACGCTTCTCGTGACCCCATCCGCCGACGTCCTGGCGCTGCTGCGCGATGCTCTCGGCGAGCGCGTCGACACGTCGCCCCACGCCCTGCAGTCCGCCCGCGCCGACAAATCGGGGCATGCAGCAGCCGGCACGCCGCTCGCGGTCGTGAACGCGCGGTCGGTCGAGGATGTGCAGACCACCCTCCGCATCGCGACCAGCACCGGCACCCCCGTCGTCACGCGCGGCGCGGGCACGGGCCTCGCCGGCGGGGCGAACACGGGCGACGGCGAGATCTCGCTGTCGGTGCGTGCGATGGACCGCATCCTCGAGGTGCGCGCCGACGACCTGCTCGCCGTCGTCGAGCCCGGCATCCTGAACGCCGACCTCAACGCCGCCCTGGCCGAGCACGGACTGTGGTGGGCGCCCGACCCGGCGAGCCGGGCGATCTCGACCGTCGGCGGCAACATCGCGACCGGTGCCGGCGGGCTGCTCTGCGCGAAGTACGGCGTCGTACGAGACGCCGTACTCGGCGTGGACGTCGTGCTCGCCGACGGGCGGCTGCTGAGCCTCGGGCACCGCACCGTGAAGGGCGTCACGGGCCTCGACCTCACGTCGCTCGTGATCGGCTCCGAGGGCACCCTCGGCGTCGTCGTCGGGGCCACTCTCAAGCTGCGTCGCCTCGTGCCGGGCGAGCTCTGCACGATCGCGGCGACGTTCCCCGACGTTCGCGCAGCGGCCGTGGCATCCGCCGCCGTCACGGCCTCCGGCATCCAGCCCGCGATCATGGAGCTGATGGATGCCGCTTCCCTCGCGGCCGTGCATGCGCTGCTGCACCTCGACGCACCGACCCCGGGAGCCGCCCAGCTCACGATCCAGACCGACGGTCCGGCCGCCGCGGTCGAGGCCGAGGCGATCGCCGACGTGCTCCGTGCGGTGGGAGGCACGGTCGCGCTGTCGCACGATCGCGAGGAGGGCGAGCGACTGCTCACGATCCGGCGGTCGATGCACCCCGCGATGGAGACCCTCGGTACGACGCTCATCGAGGACGTCTCGGTGCCGCGCAGCGCCCTGCCCGCGATGTTCGACGAGATCGCACGCGTCGAACGCGAACACGGCATCCTCATCCCCACCGTCGCGCACGCCGGCGACGGCAACCTGCACCCCAACTTCATCTTCGACCCTTCGACGAGCTCAGGGACCGACGGGGTCGTGGAGGCTCCGGATCACATCTGGGCCGCCGCCGACGATCTTTTCCGCGCCGCCCTGCGGCTGGGAGGCACTCTGACCGGCGAACACGGCGTCGGCGTGCTCAAGCGCCGCTGGCTCGCCGACGAACTGGGCGATGACCAGTGGGAGCTGCAGCGTCAGATCACCCGCGTGTTCGACCCGCAGGGCATCCTCAACCCCGGCAAGGTCTTCACCCGCTGACGGCGGGCCTCACGACGGCGGCGGATAGACCTGCACGGTCGCCGGAGGCTCACGACGTGAGCCGGACACGACGGCGAGGATGCCGAGCAACAGCGAGCCGGCTGTGCCGACCAGACCCGCGAAGGCGAACAACGGCACGAGCACCTGCTGCCCGAGCATCGGTGCGGTGAGGCCGACGAGCTCGATCAGCACGCGCATCCCGACATTGCAGGCCAGGACGACAGCAGGCACCCATCGCACACGTCGGGGCACGACGTCGGCCCGCGCGATCGCCACCACGGCGATCAAGAGCGCCGCAGCGGAGATGAGCGGCTCTGCGTAGCCGAGGGCCAGGCTCACGGGACGACCCCCCACGTCGAGCATCGGACCGGCGAAGAACGTCCAGACGATCCGGAACACGAGCGGTACGAGCGCGGCGACCAGGAGCGCGGCCACGCCCAAGGGCCTGCGGCCCACGACACTGCCCTCGCCCCGGATGCCGAGGGCGAAGACCGCGAGGGAGGCCGCCCACGCGAGCGCACCGAGCCAGCCGATCCAAGAGGTGAAGATCGTCCCGGCGGTCTGCGACGCGATCACGTCGACCCCGACGGAAGCGAGCATCAGAGAGCCGCCGAGCACCCAGGCCCGGAGCCCGTCCCTTCCCACCCGCTTCGACGCGGAGCTGTCGTTCACGTCACCCAGCGTACGAGGCCCGTCACGGAACGCTGACCTCATCGCGGGTCGCGCCGACGAGCGCGGCACCGAGCGCAGCGGCCGGCGATCCCGGCGGCAGCAGTTCGACCCGCTCCTCCAGATGCAGCGAGCGGAGGAACGGCGACGCGGACGCACTGGCCGAGAGCTCGGCCGCGACATCGCCCACGAGCCGGTCCCCGAGCGCCGTGAGCCCGCCGCCGATCAGCACCACGTCGACGTCGGCGGTGAGCACCAGCACCCGCACCGCCGATGCCACGCCGCGCGCGAGCCCCGCACGCAGCGCGGCGGCGACGGGATCACCGGCGTCCGACGCATCGAAGACGTCGCGGACGGGAAGCGCACCGGGTCGCGCCCACCGTGCGGCGATGGCCCCTCCGCCGGCGAGCGCCTCGATGCAGCCGCGCTGGCCGCACCGGCACAGCGGTCCGTTCGGGTCGACCGAGATGTGCCCCACCTCGCCCGCCGTGCCACGCGCACCGCGCCAGATCTCCCCGGCGCGCACGAATCCCGCCGCGACGCCCGTGCCGAGGTTGAGGTACGCCATCGAGCCCGAGACGTCGTGCAGCACGAACGCGCCGAGCGCCGCCGCCTTGACGTCGTTCTCGACCCGCACGGGCACGCCCAGCGCGGTCGCCGTCGCCGCAGCAAGGTCGAGCTCTTCGACGCCGAGGTTCACCGCGTGCATCACACGGGAAGTGCCCGGTTCCACCTGCCCCGGAATGCCGATGCCGACCGACGTGATGCGCGCGCGATCGATTCCGGCATCTCGGCTCAGCGCGCCGACAGCCTCGATGACCGTGCGGGTGACGGCTTCCGGGCCCCACCCCGTGGCAAGGCGCACGCGCCCCACCACCGCACCTCCCGCGTCGACGGCGACGGCATCCGTCTTGGTTCCGCCGACGTCCAGCCCCACCCTCATCGGCCGGTCTCCCGAGGGGAGCCGGCGTGTCCTCGTGCGTCCATCAGCCTTTGACCGCTCCCGCGACGAGTCCGCCGGTCATGCGGCCTTGGACGAAGAGGAAGAAGATCACCACGGGGATCGCGATCATCGTCGAGCCCGCCATCACCGCCCCCCAGTTGGTGGCCGAGGTCGCCGACTGGAACGAGTTGAGCCACGTGGGGAGCGTCAGGTTGTAGCCCTTCATGAGCAGCAGGGCCATCGTGAACTCGTTCCAGGACTGGATGAAGGCGAAGATGCCGGTGGAGACGAGACCGGGTGCGAGCAGCGGGAAGGTGACCTTCCAGAACGCCTGCGACTTCGTGCATCCGTCGATCATCGCCGCTTCTTCGAGGTCGGCCGGGACGCCGGAGACGAAGCCGCGCAGCGTCCAGATGGTGAAGGGCACGACCGCCGCGACGTAGACGATCCCCAGCCCCAGCATCGTGTTCATGAGACGCCAGTCGTCGATCATGCCGTAGATCGTGAACATCAGCGCCTCGCCGGGGATCATCTGGATGATCAGCACCGACACGATGAAGCCGCCCCGGCCCCGGAAGTGGAAGCGCGCGACCGCGACCGCCGCGAGGAACGCGACGAAGAGCGTCACGACGATGACGCCGCCGGTCACGATCGTCGAGGTCATCAGCGCGTGCGGGAAGTCCGTCTGTCCGGGCGCCGCCTCGCGCGTCCACGCGGTGATGTAGTTCTGGAAGGTGAGCTCGAGAGGGATCAGGCTCGGGTTGCGGCTGATGATCTTATTGCTCGGCGTGAGCGACATGTTGACCATCCAGTACACCGGGAAGACCGACGCGACGACCACGATGAGCGCCGCGGCGTTGAGGACGAGCCGGACGAGCGGCTTGCGCGACGACCCGCTCGGCGTCCGACGCCGGGGAGCCTCTGCCAGCTCATCGACACCGACCGTGCTCAGCTGGGTCGCGGGGGTGACCTGCGTGCTCACAGCTCCTCCTCCTCCTTGATGGTGTTTCGCACGTACCCCCATGACATCGCCAGCAGGATCAGCACGATGATGACGCCGATCGCGGCGGTGATGCCGAATTCCCCCGGTCCGAGCCGGAACAGGTAGGTGCCCATCACGTTGGTGTCGGCGGCGATGCCGCCGCGGGACTGCAGGGCGTACACCTGCGTGAAGATGCGGAGGTTCCAGATCACCTGGAGCACGAGAACGACGGTCAGGATGCTGCGCAGATACGGATAGGTGATGAGCCGGAAGCGCGCCCAGCCGTTCGCCCCGTCGATGGATGCCGCTTCGAGCACCTCTTCGGGCACCTGACCGAGCGCCGCGTACGTAGTGAAGGCCACGAACGGCACCGACTGCCACACGATGATGATCGTGAGCACCATGAAGAACGACCACGGGTCGATCAGCCAGGAGTGGTTGGACCAGTCCGTCGTTCCGGTGATCGTGTTGAGTGCCCAGTTGACCAGTCCGTACTGGGTGTCGAAGATCCAGCCCCAGACGACGGTCGCCGACAGGGGCGGCATCGCCCACGCGAGAACGAGCCCGACCGACACCGCGATGCGCCACGCCCGGCCGAGCTTCATCATGAGCACGGCCACCAGCATCCCGAGCGTCATGTTGAGCACCGTGAGCACGACCATGAGGGCGAGGCTGCGAACGAGAACGGTCGGGAATCCCGACGTCGTGAGCACCTCGATGTAGTTGTCGAGCCCGATGAAGTTAGGGAGGGTCCCCTGCACCTTGTTCTTGACCGTGTAGTCGGTGAAGGACTGGATGACCATGAGTACGGCCGGGTAGGCGACCATGACGCCCAGGATGACGAGCGCGGGGCCCAGCAGTCCCCAGCCGGCACGTGCCTGACCGCGGATGCGGCGCTTCTCGCGCTCGGAGAGCTGTCGCGGGGCGCCCGCGCGCGGCGGCGCGGGCGGCCGGGCGTCGGTGTCGCGGGATTCGGCGGCGGTGACGCTCATGCCGGATCCTCCATTCGCTGAAGAGGCAGGGGGAAGGGGTCCCGGCGAACCGGGACCCCCGGGTGCTACTTGTTAAGGATCGCCTCGATCGCCGAGTCGAGCTCGGTCGCGATCTCGGTGACGTCCCCGCCCTGGGCGATCTTCACGAGCGCGTCGGGGATGATGAGCGAGCTCTCGACCTCGGCCCAGTTCGGGCTCGTGGGCGTGAACTTCGAGTTGGCGAGCGCGGTGGCCTGCGCCTGCGTGATCGGGTCGTCGGGAAGCGACGACGCCGCCGAGATGAGCGCGGGGGTGAGCCCGCCCTCGGCCATGAGCTCCTGGTAGCCGCTGGAGAGCAGGACCTTCAGCGCGGCCTTGGCCATCTCGGGGCTGTCGCTCTTGGTCGCCACCGCGACGTTCGAGCCGCCCGCGAAGATCGGCGCGGTCTCACCGGCTTCGAGACCCGGCAGCGGGAACGCCGACAGGTTCGCACCGTACGTGTCGGGGCAGCCGGGGTTCTCGGCGTCGGTCGCCGCGAGGATCGACCACTTCACCCAGCCCGGAGCCGAGAGGTAGGCGACCTCGCCGGCGCAGAACGGCACCTCGGGCGAGGCTTCGTCGCCGTCGGCCGGTGCGTTGGTGGCCTCGAGGTAGACCTCCTGCAGCTGCTCGAGACCCGCGACGGACTCGTCGCTCGAGAACTGGGCGTCCCACGTGTCGCCGTCCTGGACGGCGATCTCGCCACCGTGCGCCCAGACGTAGGCGAGCGCGTTGTACCAGTCGCGGCCCGGCGCGTATATGCCCGAGACGGTATCGGTGTGCAGCTCGATGCCGCTCGCGACGTACTCGTCGAGAGTCGCCGGGATCGTGTCGCCCGCGACCGCGGGATCGTAGAAGACGATGCGTCCGCCCGCGTAGTACGGAGCTGCGTAGAACGCGCCGTCGTAGGTGCCCGCGTCGACGAGGCCCGGAAGCAGGTCGTCGCCGCCGAGATCCTCCTGGAGGTCGGTGATGTCCAGGAACAGGCCCTGGTCGGCGAACCCGATCGCCTGGGTGTTGCCGACCTCGACGACGTCGGGCGAATCGTTGCTCGACAGCGCGGCGACATATGCCTCACCCGTGTCGGCCCAGGTCTTCTCCTCGATCTTGAGCGTCCAGCCGTCGTTCTCGGCTTCGAACGTCTCCTTCAGGTAGTCGCGCGCCGTGTCGGGCGTGTCGGTGCCGACGAGCCAGACCGTGATCTCGCCTGACTCCGGCTCCGAGGCTGCACCGCCACCGCCGGCACAGCCGGCGAGCACGACAGCGGAAGCGCCGACGAGCCCCAGGGCTCCGAGCTTCTTGTTCATGGTGGGTTCCTTCTTCTGGTGGTTTCGGTGGGCCGGGTGACCCATCCGGGGGGATGGTGGGGCTGTTACGACACCCCGAGTTGTCCGGAAAGGACCATGACGGCGGCGCCGCGCAGGACGATGTCCTGGCCTTGCTCCGTCATCCGCACACGGACGCCGTCATGGAACGCGGCGAGCGTGCGTGCGCGGAGCGTCTCGAGGGCACGCTCGGCGAGCGGTCCGTCGAGAAGTTCAGGTGGACCCGAGAGCACGATCTCGGACAGGTCCAGCGCGCCGACGACCGGGGCGAGGGCGATGCCCAGCCGCTCCCCCGCGTCGCGCAGGATGCCGTCGCGCTCGGCAGCAGGAGCCGCGGCGAGCCGCGTGGTCAAGGACGGCACCGAGAGCCAGGCCTCGAGGCATCCGACCTTCCCGCATACGCACTGCGGCCCGCCGTCGGTGCCGACGGTGACGTGCCCGATCTCGCCGGCGGCGAAGCGGCCGCCGCGCATCGGCTGCCCCGAGGCGAGCAGGCCGGATCCGACACCGCGCCCGACCTTGACGAGCAGCACGTCGTCACCCGCTCCGCCGAACGTGTACTCGGCGAGCACCGCCGCGTTGGCGTCGTTGGCGACGAGCACGGGAAGCGAGAGGGCCAGCTGCAGGGCCCCCGCGAGGTCGAAGCCGACCCAGCCGAAGTTGGGGGCGGCGAGGATCACGCCGCGATCGTCGATGACACCGGGCGCGCCGACCCCGATTCCGAGCACCGGGGCATCGGCGGCCTCGACGAGGGCGCGGGCGAGGTCCACCACCGTCTGCACCACCTCGTCCGCCGCGGGGAGCGCGACCTCGCGGCGCTCGACGATGCTGCCGTCCAGCGCCAGCACGGCGCCGATGATGACGTCGCTGCCGGACAGGTCGAGCCCGACGATCCGATGGCCCGCGCGGTCGAGGTCGACGAGCATCGCGGGCTTGCCCGGACCCGAGGCCTCGCGCACGCCGATCTCCGCGACGAAGCCGTCGGCGATGAGCTCTCCGACGAGATCGGAGATCGTCACCCGGGTGAGGTGCGTCTCGCGGGCCAGATCGGCGCGGCTCATCGCGCCCTGGTGGAACAGCGTCTGCAGCACGAGCGAGCGGTTGTGGCCCCGAGCGTGCTCGGGGAGGACTTTGGCCCCCTGGCGCAGGGCGCGTCCCGGTCCGAAGGAACGGGCGGTCCCCGAGGTGTGCGTCGGCTCGAGAGTGGAAGAGCCGCGCTGCACTTCCGATGCAGTCATGTTTGTTAGTAGACCTTACGAACCCCCCGAGCACAAGGATTCGGGCCTATTTGATAGGCGTGTTTACAAACTTGTTACATCCGGCTTCCCGGCGGGCGTGAATACCGTGACCGCACCGTTGTCCTCGCGGGGGCTCCGGTCGTTTACCATAGGGAGACGTGACCATTCAAACCGGGGGGTGCTGAGTGACGGATCTGGCGACCAGGCCGAACGCCGACGAGGCTCCGACCGGCGCAGTCGACGTGCAGGATTCCGACGCCGCCGAGACGCCGTCGACCGATGCCGGCGAGCCCGGCTCCACCCACGCCGAGTGGGCTCCCGCCGAGTCGGCACCGAAGAAGCGCCGCATCGGCATGTGGATCGGCATCGGCGCGGGAGTCACCGCCGCCGCCCTCGTGGCCACCTCACTCGTGCTGATCGCCCCGGGAACGTCGGTCGCCGGAGTCCCCGTCGGGTTCCTGACCGCCGGCGCCGCAACCGACGCCGTGCAGCAGCGCCTCGCCGAGACGACCATCATCCTGACCGGTCCCGGCGGCGACACCGAACTCAGCGCGCTCGACCTGGGAGCCACCGTCGACGCCCGCGGCCTCGCCGACTCGGCATTCGCCGATCGCCCGATGTGGAACGTGACGCAGTGGAACGGCGAGCCCATCGAGGCCGTCGTCGACCTCGACGCCGACACCGCGACCGCCGCACTGCGCGCCGCCGCGCCCGACCTCTTCGTCGACCCGGTCGACGCGAGCCTCGCCTTCGATGCCGCCACCGTGAGTTACGTGACCACGCCTTCCGTCGAGGGCACCGGTGTCGACATCGACGCCATGCGCGAAGCTCTTCAGACAGCTTTCGTCGACGGTGACACGGTGGTCGAGTTCGCCCCGGTCGCGGCCTCCATCGAGGCCGAGACACCGACATTCGTCGCCGATTCGGCTGCTGCCAACCTCAACGGAATCCTCGACAACGCCGGCTTCTACATCGGCACCGAGCGCACCGTCCCCGTCGCCCGCGACGTCGTCGCCTCGTGGCTGACCGTCGAGCCCGGCGATCGCGGAACCTTCGACATCACGGCCGACCCAGCCGCCATCCAGACGGTCGTCGACGGCCTGGCCGCCGCGGTCGATCGTCCCGCCGTCAACGCCACCGCCATCACCGACACCGCGGGCAAGGTGCTGCGCGAAGAGACCGGCGGCACCGTGGGCCGTCAGCTGGGCGACTCGTCGGCCATCGCGTCCGACTACGCCGAACAGCTCTCCACCGGCAACGGCGCGTTCGAGCTCCCCGTGACCGAGGTCCCGTTCACGACGACCACGCTCGCGCGCAACATCGTGGTCGACCTGAGCGAGCAGCGCACCTACCTGTACGAGAACGGCGCCGTCGTCGCGTCGTACGCCTCGTCGACCGGACTGTCGGGGTCGCCGACCCACACCGGTTCGTTCCGCATCAACTACAAGCTCGCCACGCAGGACATGGGCTGCTTCGAAGGCGCTCCGTACTGCACCGAGAACGTGCCGTGGGTCGCGTACTTCAACGGCGACCAGGGCTTCCACGGCGCGTACTGGCACAACAACTTCGGACGCCCGATGAGCCACGGCTGCGTCAACCTGCCGGTCAACACCGCCAAGTTCGTCTACGACTGGGCACCGATGGGCACCCAAGTTCAGGTGCGCGGCTGATCCTGCGCTGACGGATGCCGCGGCATCCCTCACGAACGACGAAGCCCCCGACCGCTCAGCGGCCGGGGGCTTCTCGTTGCGATCAGCGAAGCGCGTCGATGATCTTGTTGAACGTCTGCGACGGGCGCATCACGGCCTCGACGCGGGCGGCGTCGGGGCGATAGTAGCCGCCGACGTCGACCGGCGAGCCCTGCACGGCGAGCATCTCGGCCATGATCGCGTCTTCGTTGCCGGCGAGCGTCTCGGCGATCGGCCCGAATGCGGCGGCGAGCTCGGCGTCGACCTTCTGCGCGGCGAGCTCCTGGGCCCAGTACAGCGCGAGGTAGAAGTGGCTGCCGCGGTTGTCGCTCGAACCGACCGCACGACCGGGCGACTTGTCGTTCTCGAGGAACGTGCCGGTCGCGGCATCCAGCGTGTCGGCCAGCACCTGTGCCTTCGCGTTGCCGGTGTACGACGCGAGGTGCTCGAGGGAAGCGGCGAGGGCGAAGAACTCGCCGAGCGAGTCCCAGCGGAGGAAGTCCTCCTCGACGAGCTGCTGGACGTGCTTGGGAGCGGAGCCGCCGGCACCGGTCTCGAAGAGCCCGCCACCCGCGAGGAGCGGGACGATCGAGAGCATCTTGGCGCTCGTTCCCACCTCGAGGATCGGGAAGAGATCGGTGAGGTAGTCGCGCAGCACGTTGCCCGAGACCGAGATCGTGTCGAGCCCGTGACGCATGCGCGCGAGCGTGTACCGCGTGGCCTCTTCGGGGGCGAGGATCGTGATCTGCACGTCGTGGGTGTCGAGGGTCGCGAGAGCCTGGTGCACCTTGGCGATCAGCTGAGCGTCGTGGGCCCGGTTGAGGTCGAGCCAGAACACTGCCGGCGAGCCCGTGGCCCGCGCGCGACCGACGGCCAGACGCACCCAGTCGATGACCGCGATGTGCTTGGTCTGGGTCGCGCGCCAGATGTCTCCGGCGCCGACCTCGTGCTCGATGAGCACCTCCCCTGCGCTGTCGAGCACCTGCACGATGCCGGGGGCGGTCATCTCGAAGGTCTTGTCGTGGCTGCCGTACTCCTCGGCGGCCTGCGCCATGAGTCCGACGTTGGGCACGGTGCCGATGGTGGCCGGATCGAGCGGCCCGTTCGCGATGACGTCGTCGAGCACGGCCTGGTAGACCCCGGCGTACGAGGAGTCGGGGATGACGGCGAGCGTGTCGTCCTCGCCGCCGTCGACGCCCCACAGCTTGCCGCCGTTGCGCACCAGCGCGGGCATCGATGCGTCGACGATGACGTCGGAGGGCACGTGCAGGTTCGTGATGCCCTTGTCGGAATTGGTGTAGGACAGACGGGGACCGGCGGCGAGCGCCTCGGTGAACGCGGCGGCGATCTCGTCGCCGCCCTCGACCGACGACAGGCCCGACAGGATCGAGCCGAGGCCGTTGTTGGGCGTCAGCCCGGCGGCGGCGATCGCGTCACCGTACTGCGCGAAGACCTCGGGGAAGTACGCCTTGACGACATGGCCGAAGATGATCGGGTCGCTGACCTTCATCATCGTGGCCTTGAGGTGCACCGAGTAGAGGACGTCGGACTCCTTCGCGGTGGCGAGCGTCTCGGCGAGGAACGTGTCGAGGGCCGCTGCCGACAGGAACGTCGCATCGATGATCTCTCGCGGCAGCACCTTCAGGTTGTCCTTCAGCACCGTGACGGTGCCGTCGGCTGCGGTGTGGCGGATGGTGAGCACATCGTCGTGAGCGGCCACCCAGGACTTCTCGTTGCTCTTGAAGTCGTCGTGGCCCATGGTCGCCACGCGGGTCTTCGAGCCCGCGGGGAACGCCTTGTTGCGGTGCGGATGCTTGCGCGCGTAGTTCTTGACCGAGAGCGGTGCTCGGCGGTCGCTGTTGCCCTCGCGCAGCACCGGGTTGACGGCCGAGCCCTTGATGCGGTCGTACCGGGCGCGGATGTCCTTCTCCTCGATCGACTGGGCGTCGTCGGGGTAGTCGGGGATGTCGAAGCCCTGCTGCTGGAGCTCGGCGATCGCGGCCTTGAGCTGCGGGATCGAGGCCGAGATGTTCGGCAGCTTGATGATGTTCGCCTCGGGCAGCGTGGCGAGACCGCCGAGTTCCGCGAGCGCGTCGCTCACCTGCTGCTCGGGCGTGAGCTTCTGCGGGAACGCCGCGAGGATGCGGCCCGCGAGCGAGATGTCGCGGGTCTCGATCTCTACACCTGCCTGGCCTGCGACAGCCTGCACGATCGGCAGGAACGACGCCGTCGCCAGCGCCGGCGCCTCGTCGGTGTAGGTGTAGATGATGGTCGAATCGGTCACCTGTGAATCTCCGTTCGGTCGTCTTCCCAGGCTAGCGCACCGCCCCCAACTGTCTTGACGTCAAGATAAATCGAGGCTGAAGCCCTCGGCCGGTATCGTGACTGCCGTGCCCCGTCTGGATCTGCCCATCACCGAACTCCGCGACTACCGCCCCCTGGTCCGCGAGCCCGCGGACTTCGACGTCTTCTGGGCGCTGACGCTCGCAGAATCCCGCGCCGCGGGCGGCGAGGTCGTCGTGGAGCCCGTCGACACCCCGCTCACGCTCGCGGAGGCGTACGACGTGACGTTCCCCGGCTTCGGCGGCGAGCCGGTGAAGGCGTGGCTGCTGCTGCCCGTCGGCGCGGACGGCCCTCTTCCGGCGATCGTCGAGTTCAACGGATACGGCGGCGGACGCGGCCTGCCGTTCGAGCGACTGGGCTGGGTGGCGTCGGGTTACGCGCATCTCTTCATGGACACCCGGGGTCAGGGCAGCGCGTGGGGCAGCGGGGGCGCGACACCCGACCCGCATGGCACGGGTCCGTCCTTCCCCGGGTTCATGACCCGCGGGATCGACGCCCCCGAGGACTACTACTATCGGCGCGTGTACACCGACGCCGTCCGGGCGATCGATGCCGTCCGCTCGCTGGATGCCGTCGACGCCGACCGCGTCGCGGTGTGCGGCGGCAGTCAGGGCGGCGGCATCGCGATTGCCGCGGCGGGACTGGCATCCGGACTCCTCGCAGCGCTGCCGGACGTGCCCTTCCTCTGTCACTTCGAACGCGCCGTCGGCTTCACCGACCGCGATCCGTACCAGGAGATCGTGCGCTACCTGTCGGTGCACCGCCGGGCCGAGGATCGCGTGTTCGACACCCTCTCGTACTTCGACGGGGCGAACCACGCGAAGCGCGCCGACGCCCCCGCCCTGTTCTCGGCCGGGCTGATGGACCCGGTGTGCCCGCCGTCGACGGTGTTCGCCGCGTTCAACCACTACCGCGCGGCGGACAAGGCCATCGAGGTGTACGGGCACAACGAGCACGAGGGCGGTCAGGCCTATCAGTGGGCCGAGCAGGCCGCGTTCGTCTCGGCCCGCCTCTGAGGGGTCACTCCGCCGTCGCATGCAGCACGAAGGCCTGCACCGGCCACAGCGCGGGCAGCTGAAGCCCGACGTCCGCCAGTACCGCCCCGGGCAGCACGATCTCTCCCGCTGAGAACCACGCCGGCGTGATCCATGAGGCGCTGCGCGCCGCGCCGATCTCGTCACGTACCCGCACGCGGTAGCGCCGCGAGCGGTCGAGACCGGGCAGCCTCAGCCGCTCGGCGCGGGCGTCTTCGATGCTGCGCACGGTCGCCACGACGACGACGGCCTCGGCGGCGTCGTGCGCGGTGAAGGCCGTCACGCGCCACGCGGGATCGCGCAGTTCGGGGTGCGAGACGAGACCTCCGTGCACGACGGGGCGCAACTGCCGGTAGAGCTCGGCGAAGCGGGAGATCGTCGCACGCTCGTCGGCGTCGAAGGTCAGGATGTCGCACTCGAAGCCCGCCGAGCCGAGCAGGCTCGTCGCCATGCGATACGACAGGTCGGTCGTGCGTCCCGAGCTGTGCGACGTCGCCGGCCCCACGTGCGCGCCGACCAGCTCGGGTGGGAGGAGCAATCCCGTCCACCGCTGGATGTCCTGCCGTTCGACGGGGTCGTTGGAGTCGCTCGCCCACACCCGGTCGGTCACCTCGATGATGCCGAGATCGGTACGAGCACCGCCGCTCGAACACGACTCGATCTCGAGACCGGGATGCGCGTCCTTGAGCTCGCGGAGGAGCCGGTAGCCCGCCATCATCTGCGCGCGCACGCCGGGGCGCCCGTCGTGAACGCTGTCGACGAGGTCCCGGTTGTGGTCCCATTTGATGAAGTCGATGCCGAGGGCGGCGACCAGCGTGGACATCTGATCGCGCACGTGCGCGTAGGCGTGCGGATTCGCGAGGTCGAGTACGTACTGACCTCGCCACGACAGGGAAGGGTCGTGGTCGAGGTGGGCGGGATCGTGCAGCAACCAATCCGGGTGGGCACGCGCGACATCCGAATCCAGGCTCACCATCTCGGGCTCGAACCACAGCCCGAACTGTAGGCCGAGCTCGTGCACGCGCTCCGCGAGGGGCTCGAGCCCGTCGGGCCAGACCTCGCGGTCCACGACCCAGTCCCCCAGACTCGTCGAGTCGTCGCGACGACCCTGGAACCAGCCGTCGTCGAGGACGAACCGCTCGATGCCGACGGTCGCAGCGAACTCGGCGAGCGCGCGCAGCCGCGCGGGGTCGTGGTCGAAGTACACAGCTTCCCAGGTGTTGAGGGTCAGCGGACGCGGTGAGGACGGATGCTGCGGCCTCGCGCGGAGCCAGGTGTGCACCCGCTGAGAGAAACCGTCGAGGCCCTGCGCGCTCCACACGAACGCGGTGCGTGGTGCGCAATGGGTCTCGCCCGGACTCAGAACGGCTTCGCCCGGCAGAAGCAGTTCGCCCGCACCGATGAGCGTCGAGGAGTCCGTCAGGCGATCCGTGCGGTAGGTCGCGTCGGACGACCAGGCGAGGTGGGTTCCCCACACCTCTCCTCCGGTGAAGCGGGGTTCGCCGATCGTCAGCAGCGCGGCCGCGGGCGAGTCGTGACCGGGCCTTCCGCGCCGGGACTGCCTCGTCACCGCCCCGGCCGGCACGGGAGTCGTGACCGGACGCTTCTCGCGGGTCCAACGGCCGTCGAACGTCGTCAGGTGGGTCACGGTCGTCGGAACGGGGAGCGTGGCCTCGAGCCATTCGACCTCGAACGGCTCGTCACCGTCGTTGCGGAGCGCGAGATCGATCCACAGCACGCCGGCCGTCTCGATGGCCGCACACCACCTCACTGCGAGACCGGATGCCGCATCCGCCGCCTCGACGACGATCGTATCGTCCGAGGCCTGCACCGTGACGGCCCGCCAGCGGAACCGGTGCAGGCCGTCGCGCGTGCGCACCTGCGCGCCGGGCCTGCCGGCCCAACCGTCTGCCTGCGCGGGAAGGATCGACACCTGCCACGCGGCGTCGAGGGTGCCGGGGGGAGTCTGGCGACTGACGCCCGCAGAGAGGACGGCGAGGTCGTCGTCGGTCAGGTGCCCGGGCGATGCACCCCAGTGGAGCACGCGCGGGAGACCCGATTCGGGCACCTCGAGGATGAGCGCGACGCCGTACGCGTCGATGACGACAGCGCGGGCGCTCATGCGCTTTCCTCCCGAGCGGGGGGACGCTCGCCCGTGCCGCGCTCGATGATCCAGGTGGGAAGGGTGATGAGCTGCACGAAGCCGGCGGGGTCGGCGATGCGCTCGACGGCGAGACGTGCGGCGCGACGACCGAGCTCGAGCGGATCGTACGAGATGACAGAGACGCCGAGCACGTCGGCCGTGTCGAAGTCGTCGAAGCCGATGAGGGCGGTGCGGTCGCCGTCGTCGAGATCGCGCAGAACGCGGAGGGCTCCGATCGTCATGCGGTTGTTGCCGGTGACGATGGCCGTCGGTCGCGCGTCGCGCGTCAGCAGTTCGTGCATCATGTCGTAGGCCGGCAGGGCGAGGTCGTCGCGCAGGAGCTCCCACGGCGAGGTGTCGGTGATGCCCGCCTCCGCCATCGCCTGCCGATATCCCGCGAGACGCTCGGCCTGGGTGTACACCGACACCGGGTTGCAGACGTAGGCGATCCGGCGATGACCGAGCCGGGTGAGCCGGCGGGTCGCCTCCAGGACGCCGGCGCGGTTGTCGAGCACGATCGAGTCGGCGGCGAGGTTGCGTGCGGGGCGGTCGATCGAGATGATCGGCGTGCCCAGCTGGCGCTCGCCCTCGAGATAGGACTGGTCTTCGCCGACGGGGATCAGCAGCAGCGCACCGACGCGCTGCGACAGCAGGGCGTCGGCGATCCGCCCCTCTCCCTCCTCTGTGTCGTCGGTCGTGGCGACGACGAGGCTGTAGCCGTGCCCGGCCAACTCTTTCTCGAGCCCGGCTGCGACCTTGTAGTAGAAGGGGTTGCTGAGCTCGCCGATGATGAACCCGATGGTCATCGTGCCGCCACCGCGCCGCAGTCCCTGCGCCAGGGTGTTCGGGCGGAACCGGAGTCGCTTGGACGCACTCAGGACGCGCTCGACCGTCTGCGGAGCGACGAGCTCCCGCTGGGTGAACACCCGCGACACGGTCTTGGAGCTGACCCCCGCGAGCCGGGCCACATCGTCGAGCGTCGCACGCTGCTGAACCGTCATCGGTCCTCCTGTACGAGCCAGGCTAGCAGGAAACAGCGCAAATGACGACGATAGACATTTGACAGACATCAGACACGAATGGGTCTCGTACTTCGCCAATAAAAGTACCGATCAGTGCGATTTATGCGCTGCCTTACGCGCGTCGGACAGACTCAGACAGCGTTGACATCCCACCCTTGCGAACGCTTTCCCGGCGGTCTACCGTGAACGCCACGGACCCCGCGAAGACGCAGTCGGGACCGTGACCGGTTTCAAGGGTGAACCTCACAAGGAGAAGAACATGGCACGCAAACCTCTGGTGGCCATCGCGGCGCTGGCTGTTGCAGGTGTGGCCCTCGCGGGCTGCGCCGGCGGTGGCGGCGGCGGCGATGCCGACAACACGCTCGATGGAGAGGTCGCGGGTGAGATCAAGGTCGTCACCTGGCGGACCGACCTCGTCGAGGACGGCACGTTCGAGAAGTACGCAGCGGAGTTCAACAAGGAATACCCCGACGTCACGGTGACGTTCGAGGGCATCACCGATTATGCGGGCGAGATGCTCACGCGCATGTCGACGACCAACTACGGCGACGTCATCGGCATCCCTGCGATCCAGCCCGACCAGTTCGAGCAGTTCCTCGAGCCGCTCGGCGACACCGCAAGCTTCGAGGACACCTACCGGTTCCTCCCCGCCGCCAGCTTCGACGGCACCCAGTACGGCATCGCCTTCGGCGGCAACGCGAACGGCGTCGTCTACAACAAGAGGGTCTTCGAAGAGGCGGGCGTCACCGAGCTCCCGACGTCCGAGGACGAGTGGCTGGAAGCCCTCCAGCTCGTCAAGGACAACACCGAGGCGATCCCCATGTACACGAACTACAAGGACGGCTGGCCGCTGACGCAGAGCTTCGGCAACCTCGGTGTCGTCACGAACGACCCCGATGCGCCGATCACGATGGCCGAGGATCCGGCACCGTGGACCGAGGGCACCGACATGTACGCGATCGACTCGCTGCTGTTCGAATCCGTCGCGGCGGGCTTGACCGAGGACGACCCGCTCACCACCAACTGGGAGCAGTCGAAGGTCGACCTCGCGACCGGCGAGATCGCGACGATGCCGCTCGGCTCGTGGGCGATCTCGCAGATGCAGGCGGCCGCAGAAGAGAGCGGCGCATCGGTCGATGACATCGGGTACATGGCTTTCCCCGCCAACGTCGACGGCACGCAGCTGGCCGTCATCGGCGGCGACTACAACCTCGCCGTCAGCAAGCACTCCGCCAACAAGGCCGCGGCCTGGGCGTGGATCCAGTGGGTCGTCGCCGATTCGGGCTACACCGAGGCGCAGGGCATGATCTCGCCGGTGATCGACAAGCCGCTCCCCGACAACCTCGCCGGCTTCACCGAGGCAGGCGTCGAGCTCATGGAGATCAACCCTGCTCCGGCCGGCAAGGAAGGTCTGATCAACGCGATCGCCGATGACTCGCAGATCGACCTCTACGGCCCGATCTACCGTCAGAAGCTTGTCGACATCGCCCGTGGCGCCGCCGACGGCGACAAGGAGAGCTACTTCTCCGAGTTGAACGAGCGCTGGGGCGTCTCCTCGGCCGAGCTCGCCGGCTGACCCGGAGGACGCGAACGATGGCGATCGCAGCACCCGGCTCCGCACCCGCGGACGCCCCTGCGGTCCTGTCCGCGCCCGTCCGATCCCGTCGGTTCCGCGGCTCACGCCGCGGGACCGACGGGGTGGACGCGGAGGCGCGCAGGACGGCGGGACGCACGCTCCTCCAGAAGCTCACCCCCTGGCTGTTCCTCTCGGGCGCCGTCGGGCTCCTGCTCCTTTTCACCTATTGGCCGGCGCTGAACCTCTTCTACTACAGCGTCACCGATTGGGACGGCATCGACCTGACCAAAGAGCTCGTCGGGCTCGACAACTACGTCCAGGTCTTCACCGACCCGCGCATCTTCACCGTGTTCTGGGTGAGCCTGTATTACTTCGCCGCCTCGTTCGCGCAGATGGCGATCGCGCTCTACTTCGCGGCCATCCTCAGCTTCTCGACACGCTTCTCGAGCCTGTTCCGCGGCATCCTCTTCTTCCCGTACCTGATCAACGGGGTCGCCGTCGGATTCGTCTTCCTCTACCTGTTCCAGCCGGGCGGCACGCTGGACACCGTACTGGCATGGTTCGGCGTGGCCGACCCGCCCCAGTGGCTGGGCGACCCAGACATCGTCAACTGGTCGCTCGCCAGCACGTCGGTCTGGCGCTACACCGGGCTCAACTTCGTCCTCTTCCTCGGCGCGATCCAATCCATCCCGCACGAGCTCTACGAGGCGGCCGACCTCGACGGCGCCAACCGATGGCAGCAGTTCTGGGCGATCATCTTCCCCGGCATCCGTCGCATCATCGGGCTCTCGTTCATCCTCGCCGTCGCCGGCAGCCTCTCGGTCTTCGAGATCCCGTTCATCATGACGGGAGGCGCGAACGGCTCGGCGACGTTCGTCATACGGACGCTGCAGACCGCCTTCAGCTTCCGGCAGGTGGGCCTCGCGTCCGCGATGGCCGTCGTGCTGCTCGCGATCGTGCTCATCGTGACCTGGATCCAACGCTCGGTGTTCCCTGACGAAAAGGTGGACCTGACATGACCTCCACCTCACTCCGGGTCCGGCCCGTGGCACAGGGCCGCTCTCTCACCGAGCGACTCGGCTCGATGAGCGCATCGACGGCCAAGTACGTGAGCCTGATCATCGCCGCGGTGGTGACGCTGCTCCCGCTGTCTGTGCTGCTGTTCGCGAGCCTCAAGACCAAGAGCGAATACGCCTCGACGGGTCCCTTCGACCCGCCGGCGGACTGGTTCAACTTCGACAACTTCGTCACCGCGTTCACGAGCGGCAAGATGCTCGAGGGCTTCGTCAACACCGCGATCGTGCTCACGGTCTCGTTGATCGGCACGATCTTCCTGGGCACGATGGCCGCCTACGCGTTGGACCGCTTCGTCTTCCGCGGCAAGAAGCTCGTGATGGTGCTGTTCCTGCTCGCGACGCTCATCCCGGGGGTGACGACCCAGGTCGCGACTTTCCAGCTCGTCAACGGGCTCGGGCTCTACGACACCAAGGCGGCGCTGATCCTGCTCTTCATGGGCACCGACATCATCGCGATCTACCTGTTCATCCAGTTCATGCAGGGCATCCCGATCTCACTCGACGAAGCGGCGATGATCGACGGCGCGAACCGGTGGACGATCTACTGGAGGGTGATCCTCCCGCTGCTCCGGCCTGCGATCGCGACCGTCGTCATCATCAAGGGCATCGCGATCTACAACGAGTTCTACGCGCCCTTCCTCTACCTTCCGTCCGAGGGACTGATATCCACGTCCCTCTTCCGTTTCAAAGGTCCGTTCGGCGCGCAGTGGGAGGTCATCGCGGCAGGCACGATCGTCGTCATCATCCCCACCCTCATCGCGTTCCTGCTGCTGCAGCGCTGGATCTACAAGGGCCTCACCTCAGGAGCAGTCAAGTGACATCCCGTACGACCCGCACGCTCGCCGACGGCTGGACGGCGCGCGCCGCCGCCGGACCCGCGCCGGCAGACATCGCCGCGGCCACCATCCCGGCGTCCGTCCCGGGCACCATCCACGTCGACCTGCTCGCGGCGGGGTTGATCCCCGACCCGTTCCACGGCGTCAACGAGGCTCTTCTCGCCTGGATCGGGCTCGTGGATTGGACCTTTGCGACGACCTTCGCCTGGGCGCCCGACGCCCACGCCCGGCACGACCTCGTGTTCGACGGGCTCGACACCGTCGCCGCGGTGCGCCTCAACGGCCACCTCGTCGGCGAGACCGCGAACCAGCACCGCTCGTATCGTTTCGACGTCGGGTCGCTGCTGGTCGAGGGCGACAACCACCTCGAAGTCGCGTTCCGGGCACCTGTCCCCTACGCGAACGCGCAGAGCCTCGCGCTCGGCGCCCGGCCACGGCCGTATCCGTTGCCGTACGAGGCGATCCGCAAGTCGGCGTGCAACTTCGGGTGGGACTGGGGCATCGCCACCTACACGAGCGGGATCTGGAAGCCCGTGCGACTCGAGTCGTGGTCGGGTGCGCGTCTGGCGGAGGTGCGTGTCACCGCGACACCGGACGACGACGGAGGTCATGTCGACGTCGACGTCGTCCTCGAACGTGATGCCGCGGATGCACCGGTGTCGGTATCACTCGTGGTGAGTGGCCCCGGCCGTGACGGCGGTGCGCTGCTTTCGATGATCGTGCCCGTCGACGGCGATCGCGCGCATCTGCGCCTCGACCTCGACGCCGTGCAGCGCTGGTGGCCCGCGGGATACGGCGAACAGCCGCGGTACGTCGTCGACGTCCGCCTGCACGCCGACGACGTCATCGATTCCGCGCACCGCACCGTGGGTTTCCGCACGATCGAATGGGATACGACGGCGGATGCCGCGGGCAACGCGTTCACGCTCGTGGTGAACGATCAGCCGGTCTTCGTCAAGGGCGTCAACTGGATCCCCGACGACGCCCTCCCGGTGCGCGTGGACCGCGCGAGGGTGGAACGGCGATTCCGTCAGGCCCTCGACGCGAACCTGAACCTGATCAGGGTGTGGGGCGGCGGGCTCTACGAGTCCGACGACTTCTACGACCTCGCCGACGAGCTGGGGCTGCTGACCTGGCAGGACTTCCTGTTCGCGTGCGCCGGGTACCCCGAGGAGGAGCCGCTGCGCTCCGAGATCGAGGCGGAGGCGCGCGAGAACATCAGCCGGCTCGCCTCGCATCCCTCGCTCGTGCTGCTCACCGGCAACAATGAAGCCCTCGAGGGATTCGAGGACTGGGGCTGGAAGCAGCGCCTCGACGGCAAGACGTGGGGCGCGCACTACTACTACGAGCTCTTTCCGCAGCTGGTCGCCGAGCTCGCCCCGCACGTGCCCTACATCCCGGGCAGCCCCTTCAGTACCGGGATGGGATGGGATGCCGCCCCGACGGCCGCGTCACCCAGCGGCACGCAGACGGGCCGCCATCCGCTCGACCCCGGTTCGGGCACCGTGCACCTGTGGCGGCAGTGGAACGACCGCGACTGGACGACCTACCGCGAGCACACCCCTCGGTTCGTGGCGGAGTTCGGCTGGCAGGGCCCGCCCACGTGGACGACGCTGACCGACTCGCTCGACGACGCCCCCCTCACCCCGGAATCACCCGGGATGGTGGTGCATCAGAAGGCCATGGAGGGCAACGTCAAGCTCACCAACGGTCTCCTCCCCCACTTCCGCGTGCCCGACGACATGGAGACCTGGCACTGGGCGATGCAACTCAACCAGGCACTCGCCGTCGGGGCGGCGCTCGACCACTTCCGCTCGTGGGCCCCGCACACGATGGGCGCCATCGTCTGGCAGCTCAACGACTGCTGGCCGGTGACCTCGTGGGCGGCGATCGACGGCGCCGAGCGGCCCAAGCCGCTCTTCCACGCGCTGCGCAAGGCGTTCGCCCCGCGCGTCGTGACGATCCAGCCGCGCGACGGCGGACTGGCCGCCGTGCTGGGCAACGACACCGACTCGGAGTGGACGGGCCTGCTCGAGGTGCGCCGACTCTCCTTCGCCGGAGAGCCGCTCGCGGGCGTCGCGGTCGAGATCGCGGTCGCACCGCGCTCGACGCTCGTGGTGCCGATCGACGCCGGTGTCGCGACGTCGACCGCCGCGGCGTCGCAGCTGCTCTTGGCCGATGCGCCGGGCGCCCGCGGGTTCTGGTTCTTCGCCGAGCCGCGGGACTCCGCGCTCCCCGCGCAGGATCTGTCGCTCGAGACCCGCCGGGTCGATGACGGCACCGAGGTCATCGTGACCGCGCGCTCCCTCACCCGCGACCTCGCGCTGCTCGTGGACAAGGTGCATCCGTCGGCTCATGCCGAAGACGGTCTCGTGACGCTGCTGCCCGGAGAGTCGGCCCGCATCCTGATCCGCCACGACGGCGCACTCGATGCCGCAGAGCTCGCAGATCCGCAGGTGCTCCGCAGCGCCAACCAGTTGGTGACCTCGTGAACGCGCTCGACGCTCCTGTGGCGGGCATGACCTGGGGATGGACCGGCGTGCGCGGCACGTGGGCCACGCCCGAGGCCACCGCATCCATGACCGCCATGGCCGACCACGCGGTGACCTGGACGGCGATCTCCTACGCCGCCCTGCAGGACACGGCGTTCTCCACCGACATCCCGTTCGAGCGCGAACCGACCGTGACCGACGACGAGATCGTGTGGGCGATCCGCGAAGCACACGGCCTGGGCATGAAGGTGTGCCTCAAGCCCGTCGTCAATGTCGCCGACGGCACGTGGCGGGCGCACATCGGCTTCTTCGACTGGGACGTGCCCGGCGAACCCAGCTGGACCGAGTGGTTCGCGTCGTACCGCGCCTTCATCCTCCACGCCGCCCGGATCGCCGAGGCGGAGGGGTGCGAGATGCTCTGCATCGGCTGCGAGATGGTGCGCACCGACGGACAGGAGCAGCACTGGCGGGCGCTCATCCGCGACGTCCGCGAGGTCTACTCCGGGCTCGTCACCTACAACTGCGACAAGTACCAGGAGGACCGCATCACCTGGTGGGACGCCGTCGACGTCGTCTCGTCGAGCGGCTACTACCCGATCGACGCGTGGGAGGAGAACCTCGACCGCATCGAACGGGTGGTCGAGGCATCCGGTCGCCCCTTCGTGTTCCTCGAGGCGGGGTGTCCCTCGCGCGAGGGCTCGCCGGCACGCCCGAACGACTGGTCGCTCCCCGGTGCACCCTCGGGGCAGGCGCAGCTCGACTACTACCGCGCGATGTTCGAGGCCTGCGCGCGACGTGACTGGGTGGGCGGATTCTTCCTGTGGGACTGGCCCCCGCGGCTCTACGCCGAGGCGGACGCCCCCGCGAACGACGACTACTGTCCATATGCGAAGCCCGCGGGAGAGTACCTGCGGCGGATCTACGCCGCAATGACCCAGGAGGGAAGCGCGTGAGCGTCAAGAGCGTGCTGGCGATCGACGCGGGTCAGACCGCCATCAAAGTGCGTCTGGACACACCCGACCTGCGTGACGAACTGCTCTTCCGCGGAATCGACACGCATGAGCCGCTCCTCCCCCAACTGGCCGCCGTCGTGCGCGAGTCGGTCGAGCGCACGCACGGCGCGCCCACGCTGGTGACCGCGGGTATCTCGGGACTCACCGAACGCGACGCCGATGCCGACGCGCTGCTGTCGCTACTGAGCGGCACAGGCATCCGGGGCGCGATGCTCGCCCACGATTCGACCACTTCGTTCCTCGGGGCACTCGGACACCGCCATGGGGCGGTGGTCGCCGCCGGAACGGGCGTGGTGACGCTCGCGGTCGGTGCGCATGCGGTGGCCCGCGTCGACGGGTGGGGGTACATCATGGGCGACGCCGGAAGCGGGTACTGGATCGGACGCGAAGCCCTCGACGCCGTGATGCGGGCCTTCGACGGCCGCGGGCCGGCGACCGCGCTCAGCGACGTGATGCGGGGCAGATGGCCCGACCTCGCCCAGGCGTACATAGCCCTCCAGTCCGACGAGGACCGCGTGCGGATCGTCGCGTCGTTCGCCGCCGACGTCGCGGCTCTGGCGCTGCGGGGCGACGAGGTGGCGACGGCCATCACCACGCGAGCGGCGCGCGAGCTCGCATCGAGTGTCACCGCCGCGATCGGTCGGGTGCGCGAGGGCGATGAGACCTTCGCGGTGTGCGCGGTCGGCGGCGTCTTCGGCTCGGCGCCGCTGCGGGAGGCGTTCGGCACCGCCGTGAGCGGTGCGGGTGCCGAGATCGTGACACCGCTGGGCACGGCCATCGACGGCGCGGTGGCATTGGTCGATCTCGCACCCGCGCACCCCCTGGTCGCGGCCGTGCAGCGCGCGGGCATCGTATGACCGCGAGGCGACTGCTGTTCGGGGGCGATTACAACCCCGAGCAGTGGGACGAAGACATCTGGCGCGAAGACATCCGGCTCATGCACGACGCACGCGTCACGACCGTGACGCTCGGCGTGTTCGCATGGGGATTCCTCGAGGTCGACGACGACGAATGGGAATGGGACTGGTTCGACCGCATCATCGGGATGCTGTCGGATGCCGCTATCGGCGTAGACCTGGCCACGCCCACCGCCGCACCGCCGACGTGGCTGCATCGCCGGCATCCGGAGATCATCCCGGTCGACCTCACCGGCAGCCGGTATCACCCGGGCGGGCGCCTGGGCTGGTGCGCGAGCAATCCGACGTGGCACGCGTATTCGACCCGCGTGGCGCGCCGTCTCGGCGAGCGCTACGGCCGGCATCCCGCGGTGACGATGTGGCATGTGGGCAACGAGCTCGGGGGCGGCAACCGCCTCTGCTACTGCGCCGAGTCGAGTGCTGCTTTCCGTGAGTGGGTCCGAACGCGCTACGGCACGATCGACGCGCTCAACCGCGCGTGGGGCACCGCGGTGTGGGGGCTGCGCTACCGCGACTTCGACGACGTGACCGCACCGCTCGCGAGCGAATCGGGGCACAATCCCTCGCTGCTGCTCGCGTTCGACCGGTTCAGCTCCGACGCGCTGCGCGACCAGTACCGCCGTGAGCGCGATGCCCTGCATGCCGCCGGGGTCCGCACGCCCATCACCACGAATCTCATGCTCACCGTAGGCGGCAGCGTCGCCGATTACGCCGAGTGGGCCCCCGACCTCGACATCGTCGCGATCGATCACTACACCCAGGCCGCCGACCCCCGCCGCGAACGCGAGCTCTCATTCGTCGCGTCCCGGGCCCGAGGACTCGATCGCACCGCGCCGTGGCTGCTGATGGAGCACGCGGCGAGCGCAGTCAACTGGCAGGAGCGCAACCGCCCGAAGGCCCCGGGTGAGATGACCCGTCACAGCATCCAGCACATCGCACATGGCTCGGACGGCGCGCTGTTCTTCCAGTGGCGCGCCTCGGCATCGGGCGTCGAGCAGTACCACTCCGGGCTCGTGCCGCACGCGGGCACGGCCACCCGGCAGTGGGGCGAGGTCGTCGCGCTCGGCAGCATCCTGGAGCGCATCTCCGAGACGGCCGGCAGCCTCGTGAGCGCGTCGCAGGTCGCGATCCTCGCCGACATCCCCGCGAAATGGGCGTGGGAGGAGGGCCAGAAGCCTCTCAACGACTACCCGCTGGAGCGGTCGGGCCGGCGCTGGCACGAAGCCCTCGCCGCACGCGGACTCGTGCCCGACGTCGTTCCGCCGGCAGCGGACCTCTCGGGGTACCGGCTGCTCGTCGTTCCCGGGATGTACGCGGTCGGTGACGCCGTCGCCGCCCGGATCGCGGATGCCGCGGCTGCGGGCGCGACAGTCGTGATCGGGCACCTGTCGGGCATCGTCGACGAGGAGAACCGCGTGCGCACGGGCGGGTACCCCGGGGCGTTCCGCGAGATGCTCGGGGTGTTCGGCGAGGAGTTCCACCCACTGCTGCACGGGGAGACGACGGCGCTCGCCTCGGGGGCGGTCGCGGTCGACTGGGCGGAACGCCTGCGGAGCGTCGACGCCGAGATCATCGACACCTACCTCGGCGGCCCCTTGAACGGCCTGCCCGCGGTCACGCGCCGACACGTCGGAAGCGGATCCGCGTGGTACGTCTCGGCCGATCTCGATGAGGGACTCGATGCCCTGGTCGACGCCGTCGTCGCCGATGCGGGGGTCGCAGCGCGGGTGCCCGTCGCCCCGGACGTCGAGGCGGTCCGACGCGAGCGCGACGGGGCGACGTGGCTGTTCCTCGTCAATCACAGCGAGGTTCCGGTGTCGATTCCCGCGTCGGGCTTCGACCTCGTCGGCGGTCGCGACGTGGAGGGGACGATCGAGGTGGCCGCGGGCGGGGTCTCGGTGATCCGCGAGGTGTCCGAGGCGAGGCCGTGAGCGGTCCCCGGACGGGCCGCATCCAACTCATCGATTCGGAGGCGGTGCTGACGGGCAGCGTGCGCCGGGCGCAGCCGCTGCGATCCCTGCTGAGGATGCTGCGCCCGCATCGCGTCGGCATGGGGCTCGCGGTCGGGGCATTCGTGGTCAAGGACAGCGCCGTGTGGGTGATGCCGCCCGTCACCGCTGCGATCATCGACCTCGTCGTCGCCGGTGGGCCGATCTCGAATCTCGGCTGGTGGGCCCTGGTCGCCGTCTCGGTGCTGGCGCTGAACTACCCGTTCAACATGATCGTCGTGCGCCTCACGAGCACCGCGAACCGCGCCCTGGCCTACACGGTGCGCGCAGGGCTCGCCGCGCGGCTGCAGCGGCTGTCGCTCGGCTTCCACAACCGGCAGAGCGCCTCCGTCGTGCAGACGAAGATCGTCCGCGACGTCGAGAATCTCGAGCTCATGCTGGCCCAGGTGTTCCCGACCGTCGTGTCGGCGCTGTCCACCCTGGTCGGAGCGCTCATCGTGACAGCGTTCACGGTGCCGCTGTTCGTCGGAGTGTTCGCGGTGGCGATCCCGGTCGCGGCTTCGCTGATCGTCTACATACGTCGCCGCGCGGCGACCCGCAACGAGGCGTTCCGCGTCGAGGTCGAACGCCTCTCGGCGGGGGTCAGCGAGATGGCGGCGCTCATGCCCATCACGCGAGGTCACGGGCTGGAGGATGTGGCCACCGCACGCGTCGCGGAGCGCGCCGACTCGGTGCGGCGCGCCGGTCGCGACCTCGATGTGCTCAACGGCCGGTTCGGCGCGCTCTCGTGGATCTCGTACCAGGTGCTGGGCCTGCTCTGCCTGGTGGGCGCGGCATCGCTCTCGATCACGGGGGTCGTGCCGATCACGCCGGGCCAGGTCGTGCTCCTGAGCACTTACTTCGGCATGTTGACGAATGCGATCGTGATGTTGATGAACGCCGCGCCGATCTTCACCCGCGGTATGGACGCCATGCGGTCGATCGCGGATGTCGCCGAAGAGCTCGACGTCGAAGACAGCCGCGGCAAGGACGAGGTGAGCCGCGTGCGCGGCGACGTGCAGCTGGAGGATGTCGTCGTGCGGTACGCGGACGACGAGCATCCCGCACTGGACGGCATCGATCTGCAGATCGCCGCGGGCCAGACCGTCGCCTTCGTCGGCCCGTCCGGATCGGGCAAGTCGACGATTCTCAATGCCGTGCTGGGATTCGTGCGGCCGACCTCGGGCGTGGTGCGCCTGGACGGACGCGACCTCGCCGAACTCGACCTGCGCTCCATGAGACGGTTCGTATCCATCGTTCCGCAGGAGACCGTCCTGCTCGCGGGATCGGTTCGCGAGAACGTCGCGTACGGCACGACCGACGTCACCGACGTCGACGTCTACGCCGCGCTGGCCGAGGCTAACGCCCTCGACATCGTCTCGGGCACCCCCGAGGGGCTGGACACCCTTGTGGGCGAACGCGGGTCGCGCCTGTCGGGCGGGCAGCGCCAGCGGCTCGCGATCGCCCGCGCCCTCATCCGGAATCCCCGCATCCTGGTGCTCGACGAGGCCACCAGCGCCCTCGACGCCGAGTCCGAATCGCGGGTGACCGAGGCCCTGGACCGCGCTCGGCGCGGCCGGACGACCCTGATCGTCGCCCACCGGCTCTCGACCGTGCGGGGTGCCGATCTCATCGTCGTCGTGGAGCGCGGACGTGTCGTCCAGACCGGAACGCACGACGATCTCATGGCTGCAGGCGGCCTCTACGCGCGCCTCGCGGCGGCCCAGCTGGGGACCTGATCGGCGCGCGTGCCCTCTTCGCCCATTCGGGATACCCTGGGCGCATGAGTGAGCTGCGACTGGAAGAACTCTCCGCCGCGACGATCGTGGCGGTGAACAACATGTCACTCAAACCGGGCCAGGAGCAGTACCTCGCGCCGGTCAGCTACGGCATCGCCGCCACGGTGGTGAACCCCCAGACGTCATGGCAGCGCGTCGTCCTCGACGGTGACGAGGTCGTGGGCTACGTGAGCGCCAACTTCGACATCGAGACGCCCGTCGAGCACTTCCAGTCGGTGCTGTGGCGCATCAACGTCGACGCCGACGACCAGGGCCGCGGCGTCGGCCGCTTCGCCGTCGCCAAGCTTCTCGAAGAGGCCCGCTCGCGCGGGATGGACCACGTCGACGTGCTCTACGAAGCCGGCGAAGAGGGACCGCAGGCGTTCTTCGAGCGCGTGGGCTTCACGACCGTCGGCGAGACCGAATACGGCGAGGTCATCGCCGAGATCCGCCTCTAGGTTCTGGATGCCGCGTCCGGCGGCATCCCGGATCACCGCCGTCCCGCGAGACCGCGCGTGTGCAACGTCTCGCCCCGGTGGGGCGTTGCGCACGCGCGGTCTCGCGGATAGATCAGACGAGCGACTCCTGCCACGCGGCGTGCAGCTTCGCGAAGCGACCCGTCCCGCCGATCAGCGCCTCGGGGGTGTCGTCCTCGATGATGCGCCCGTGCTCCATGACGAGCACGCGGTCGGCGATCGACACGGTCGACAGGCGGTGGGCGATGATGATCGCGGTGCGGTCGGCGAGCAGCGTCTGCAGCGCATCTTGGATCATGCGCTCCGACGGGATGTCGAGCGACGCCGTCGCCTCGTCGAGGATGAGCACCGCCGGGTTGGCGAGGAACGCCCGTGCGAACGAGATCAGCTGGCGCTGCCCCGCCGACACGCGACCGCCGCGCTTGTTCACATCGGTCGCGTAGCCGTCGGGAAGCCGCTCGATGAAGGCATCCGCCCCCACCGCGCGCGCCGCGGCGACGATCTCGTCGAGGGTCGCGTCGGGCTTGCCGAGCGCGATGTTGTCGGCGACGGTACCGCTGAACAGGTACGCCTCCTGCGTGACCATGACGATCGCGCGGCGGAGGTCCTTCGGGTGCAGCGAGCGCAGGTCGACGCCGTCCAGCAGGATGCGCCCCTCCGTGGGGTCGTAGAACCGCGACACGAGCTTGGCGAGCGTCGACTTGCCGGCGCCGGTCGTGCCGACGAGGGCGATCGTCTGCCCCGAAGGGATGTCGAGCGAGAAATCGGGCAGGATCACGCGGTCCTGCGCGTAGCCGAACATCACGTCGTCGAACCGCACGTGCCCCTTCGCGTCCCAGAGGTCGACGGGATGCTTCGGATCGGGCACCGTCGGCTGTTCCTCGAGCACGCCCGACACCTTCTCGAGCGCCGCTGTCGCGGACTGGTACGAGTTCAGGAAGAACGCGACCTCCTGCATCGGCGAGAAGAAGTTGCGCACGAACACGACCGCGGCCAGCAGCGTGCCGATGAGGATCGAGCCGTCGGCGACGCGCACGCCACCCCAGAACACGATGAATGCGAGCGCGAGCGAGGCGATGGCCATGAGTCCCGGCTCGAACGTTCCGAAGAGCCGGATCGAGCGCATGTTGACGTCGCGGTACTGCATCGCCAGGCCGCCGAACTCGTCGTCGTTGCGCTGCTCCTTGCGGAACGCCTTGACCGCGCGGATGCCCGTCATGGTCTCGACGAACTTGACGATCACCTGCGCGCTCACCACCCGCGACTCCCGGTAGACGACCTGCGAGCGCGAGTAGAACCAGCGCATGAGGAAGAACAGCGGGATGCCGGCGATGGTGAGGATCAGCCCCGACTGCCCGTCCAGGACGTAGAGCGCGATGAGCGTGAACGTGCCGTACAGCACTCCTGAGACGAGCTCGTTGAGCCCGCCGTCGAGCAGCTCGCGGATCGTGTCGAGGTCGCTCGTCTGCCGCGAGATGATGCGCCCCGACGTGTACGACTCGTGGAACTCGAGGCTCAGTCGCTGCGTGTGCAGGAAGATGCGCTTGCGCAGCTCGAGCATCACGGCCTGGGTCAGACGCGCCGCCACCAGCACGTACCACGCGATGAGGGCGGCACCGCCGATCGCCGACACGAGGTAGAACGACACCACGCCGATGGTCGGCAGCCAGTCGGCCTGGTCGACCGCAGCCGGAAGCGCGGTGTTGAGCCCGTAGGCGATGAGGAGCGGCCCGATGACGCGCAGGGCGGTCGAGACGACGAGCACGACGGCGGCGAGCACGAGCTGCATCCGCAACGGCGCGACCAGCGAGCCCAGCAGGCGCAGCGAGCGGCGCCGGATCGCCCGGCTCTCGACGGCGGTGTAGTCGGAGCGGTCTTCGCCGCTCGTCCCGGTGACGGTCGTGGTGCTCACAGGTTCACCTCCCGTGCCCGCATGCGGGCCTGTTCGTCTTCGAGGCTCGAGATCACGTGCCGGTAGTGGTCGTTCTCGCGCAGCAGTTCGGAATGCGTGCCGACCGCCGTGATGCGCCCTGCTTCGAGCAGCGCCACGCGGTCGGCGAGCGTCACGGTCGACGGCCGGTGGGCGACGATCAGCGCGGTCGTGTCGTGCATGACCTCGCGCAGCGCGTCTTCGACGAGGGCCTCGGTGTCGACGTCGAGCGCCGACAGCGGGTCGTCGAGCACGAGCACGGCGGGGCGTGCGGCGACGGCGCGGGCCAGCGCGAGACGCTGGCGCTGACCACCGGACAGCGACAGACCCTCTTCGCCGATGATGGTGTCCACGCCGTCGGGGAGATCCTCGACGAACCCCGCCTGGGCGACGCCGAGGGCCTCGCGCAGCACGCGCTCGGCCTCGGCACTGCCGGGCTCGAGGTCTTCGCGCCCGAGCAGGATGTTGTCGCGCACACTCTGCGAGAACAGGGTGGAGTCCTCGAAGGCCATGCCGATGTGCATGCGCAGGTCGCTGAGCGACAGGTCGCGCACGTCGATCCCGTCCAGCAGCACGCGACCGCCGGTGACGTCGTACAGCCGGGTGGGAAGCGTGGTGAGCGTGGTCTTGCCGCTGCCGGTGAGGCCCACGAGCGCCATCGTCTCACCCGGTCGCAGCGCCAGGTCGACGCCGTCGATGAGGTCGCGCTCCGAGCTCGCGGCATCCGGATACCGGAAGTGCACGCCCTCGAACACGAGCGCGCCTCGAGGGTGGTCGAGGGTCACCGGTGCGTCGGGGTCGGTGATGGTGTTCTCTTCGTCGAAGACCTCGAACAGGCGATCGGTCGCCGTGCGGGCGTCGAGCATGAACGAGAACAGGAACCCGATCGACTCCATCGGCCAGCGCAGAACCGTCGCCATGACGAAGAACGCCACGAGCTCGGAGCTCTGCAGCTCGCCGGCGGCGGTGAGGTAGATGCCCACCCCGAGGCAGAGCGCGAAGGCGATGTCGGGCAGCAGCACCAGCCAGAACCAGATCCAGCCGATCGCGCGGGCCTTGCTCAGCTCGGTCTCGCGCAGGGATTCGGCCTGGCGGGTGAACTTCTGCAGCGCGTGCTTGCCGCGGCCGAAGGCCTTCAGGACCCGGATGCCGTGGACGCTCTCCTCGACCGAGGTCGCGAGGTCGCCGGCCTGATCCTGGCTCTGGCGCGCGAGGGCGCCGTAGGTCTTCTCGAACCGGTAGCCGGCGTACCACAGCGGCGCCGAGACGACGAGGAACGTCACGCCGAGCAGCCAGTGCCAGCGGAAGAGCAGCACGAGTCCGACGGCGATCGTGAGCATGTTGACCACGAGCAGCACGAGGCCGAAGGCCAGCCAGCGGCGCAGCATGCTGATGTCCTGCATCATGCGGCTGAGGAGCTGCCCGGACTGCCACTTGTCGTGGAATGACACGGGGAGCCGCTGCAGGCGCGAGTAGAAGCTCTGACGCAGGTCGTACTCGACGCGGGTGGCGGGGCTGAGCACGAACCACCGGCGAAGCCAGACCATGACGGCCTCGGCGAGACCGAGGCCGAGGATCGCCGCAGCACCCCAGCCGATCGCGGCGATCTGGCCCGAGGCGATGGGCCCCTGCACGACTTGCTCGAGGATGAGCGGGATGCCCAGCGCCAGCAGGCTCGCGACGAGCGCGCTGGCGGCTCCGAGCGCGAGGCGCGGAAGCACGGGCTTGGCGAAGGGAAGGAGCCGGGAGAGCGCCTTCAGGGTGGACTGGTCGGACCGTTTCGGTTCGGCGGTGAGGGTCATGATCCTTGTGATGCGTGGTGGTGCGGACGCCGCCCGAAAGGGTGGCGGGAGCCTGCGCGAGGCGTGGCGGGAAGCGGTATCCCTCGAGGGAACGCTCGGATGGACGGCGTTATGCCGTCTCGGGACGGAGTGGGGGCTAAGCCGCGGCCGGCCGTGTGCGTGCCGGGGCGGCGTACGGCGCGGCGCGGAGGATGACGGCGGCTTCGGCGACGATGGCGACCTGGTGCATGGCATCCTCCTGAGGTGTGAGCGGACCGACTGTTCGCACACGCGACAGCCCTCCAGAATAGACCTGGGAGTTCGCCGAGTGCAAGACCTCAGATGAGAAGACCGGCTTCGCGGTCGAGGAGAGCGCGCTTGACCTCGAGACCCCACGCGAATCCCCCCAGCGCTCCCCCGGTGCGCAGCACCCGGTGGCACGGGACGAACAGCGCGGGTGCGTTGCGTGCGCAGATGGATGCCGCGGCCCGCACCGCCGACGGCGAGCCCAGCTCGGCGGCGAACTCGGCGTAGGTGAGAGGTCGTCCGGGCGCGATCCGCCGCAGCGCGGCCCAGCCGGCGAGCTGCATCGCGGTGCCGCGCTGCGCGACGGCGACGGTGTCGATCGCGGCGAGATCGCCCGCGTAATACGCCGCGACGGCGGCCGCGGCATCCGTCTTCGCCTCGCGCACATCACCGGGACGCGCGGCCGCGGCGAGTCTGCCGAGGATGAGGTCGCGGTCGTCGGTCCAACCCGACGACAGCACCCGGCCCTCGTCATCGCTCAGGATCGTGAAGGCCCCGTCGGGGGTGTCGACGGTCTGGATCGCGGTCATGACGGGCTCTTCTCGGTACGGGTTGCAGGATGAGGTGTGACAGAAGTCGTGTCGGAGGGCTCCGGATCGTCGTTCCCGCGCCGCCTCCCGACGACTCGCACGCCGACGGCCTTCGGGGGCACCGCCCTCCACAGGTGGGCCGTGAGGTAGCTGCGCCAGGGCGCCGTGCGCGCGGCCCACGCGGTGAGACCCGCGGGGTCGGACGGCAGCCCGACCGCGGCGGCACCGGAGCGCACGGCGACGTCGCCCGGGAGGAACACATCGGGGTCGCCGAGCACCCGCATGCGCACGTAGTCGGCGGTCCACGGGCCGATCCCCGGCATCGCGAGTAGCGCCTCGCGCTGGTCGGCGCCGTCGTCGCCTGTCGTGAGCGTCAGGGAGCCGTCGGCGAGCGCCTCCGCGACGCCCGTGATCGCGCGGATGCGTGCCGCCGGGCCACGCAGCACCTCGGCACCCCGCTCGGCGATCGCCGTCATCGTGGGGAAGAGCAGTGCGGCACCGCCGAACCCCGCGATCGGCTCGCCCAGCTCGGCGGTGAGCCGGGTGAGCGCCGTGCGAGCGGCCACGACCGTGATCTGCTGCCCGACCATGGCCCGGATGAGCATCTCGTGCGGGTCGGCCGCGCCCGGAACCCGGATGCCGGGCAGCGCGGCGACGAGCGGCGCGAGTTCGCGATGCCGCGAGAGCGCGTCGTCGACGGCGAGCGGATCGGCGTCGAGGTCGAAGAGCCGGCGTGCACGGGTCACGAGCGTCGACAGGTCGGAGAGCTGGGTGAGGCGAGCGCGCAGGCGTACGCGGCCCGCTGCCGCGCGCAGCTCGAACCACGCCGGTCCGCCCGGCAGTCGCAGCACCCGGGCGAACGTGTCGTCGGTCGCGGTCTCGACGCCGTCGACCGCGCGAGCCGCCATCCACGCGAACAGTCCGTCGACCTCGAGGGGTCCGCGATGCGGCAGGACGAGGTCGATGACGCCCGGGGCCACGACTCCCGCGAACGCGCGACGTCGCGAACGCAGCTCGAGCGGCGGCATCCCGAACACGTCGCGGATCGTGTCGTTGAACTGCCGGACGCTCGAGAATCCCGCCGAGAACGCGACATCGGATGCCGACAGGTCGGTGCCCACGAGGAGCATCCGCGCGGTCTGCGCGCGGTGCGCCCGGCTGAGCGCGAGCGGGCCCGCTCCGAGCTCTTCGGTGAGCAGACGGGTGAGATGGCGCGGAGAGTAGCCCAGCCGCCGTGCCAGGCCCGGCACGCCTTCGCGCTCGATGACCCCGTCGGCGATGAGGCGCATCGCGCGACCGGCGGTGTCGCCGCGCAGGTTCCACTGCGGCGAGCCGGGGGCCGCCTCGGGGAGGCATCGCTTGCACGCGCGGAACCCGGCTTCATGGGCGGCGGCGCTGGTCGGGTAGAACGTCACATTCGACGGCTTCGGCGTGCGCGCAGGACAGCTCGGACGGCAGTAGATGCCGGTCGAGCGCACAGCCGTGACGAACTGCCCGTCGAACCGCGCGTCGCGCGAATCGATCGCACGATAGCGTTCGTCGAACGTCATGGCCGGGATGCTCATGACCTCAGCCTGACACGCTCCGCAGTCGTCGGCTCGCGGGAATCGGACACGGCTGTACGCGCCCGGTCAGTGGAAGAAGTGGCGCTCCCCCGTGAAGAACATCGTGACACCGGCATCCCGTGCCGCCTGCACGACCTCATCATCGCGCACCGAGCCGCCCGGCTGCACGATGGCGGTCACGCCGGCGTCGATGAGCACCTGCGCACCGTCGGCGAAGGGGAAGAACGCGTCGGATGCCGCGACCGATCCGGCCGCGCGATCGCCGGCGCGCTCGACCGCGAGACGGCACGAGTCGACGCGGTTGACCTGTCCCATGCCGATGCCGACGGTGGCCGAGGCCTTGGCCAGCACGATGGCGTTGGACTTGACGGCGCGGCAGGCCTTCCACGCGAAGATCAGGCCCTGCATGTCGTCGGGCGCGGGCCGCTCGCCCGAGACGAGCTCCCAGTCCTTGGCGACCGACTCGATGTCGGACGGGAACCGGTCGGCATCCTGCAGCAGCAGTCCACCGGAGACGAGACGCACGTCCATGGGCTCCTGGCGCCAGTCGGCGGGCAGCTGCAGCAGGCGCAGATTCTTCTTCGCCTTGAACACCTCGAGCGCGGCATCCTCGAACGCCGGCGCGACGATGACCTCGGTGAAGATGTCCTTCAGGTTCTCGGCCATCTTCAGGGTCACGGTGCCGTTGGTCGCGATGACGCCGCCGTAGGCCGAAACGGGATCGCACTCGTGGGCGCGCAGGTGGGCGCTCGCGATCGGGTCGAGGGCGTTGGGGGCCGCGACCGCGATGCCGCACGGGTTGGCGTGCTTGATGATCGCGACCGCGGGCTTGACCATGTCGAAGGCGGCACGCAGTGCGGCGTCGGCGTCGACGTAGTTGTTGTACGACATCTCCTTGCCCTGCAGCTGCGTCGCCTGCGCGATGCCGTGGCCGCCGACGCGCGTGTAGATCGCGGCGCGCTGGTGGGCGTTCTCGCCGTATCGGAGGGTCGACTGACGTTCGGCCTTGATCGTGAGGTGCTGCGGCAGGTGCTCGTCGGCGGTGAGGGTCTCTTCGGCGAACCACTGGGCGACGGCGCGGTCGTAGGCGGCCGTGTGGGCGAACGCGCGAGCGGCGAGCGCACGACGCTGCGCGAGATCGGTGCCGCCCTCGGCGATCGCCTCGATGATGGCCGGGTACGACTCGGGCGAGGTGACGATCGCGACGTTGGCGAAGTTCTTCGCCGACGCGCGCACCATCGCGGGGCCGCCGATGTCGATCTGCTCGACCACGTCGGAGGCCGCGGCGCCCGAGGCGACGGTCTCGACGAACGGGTAGAGGTTGACCACGACGAGCTCGAACGGGGCGATGTCGAGGTCGGCGAGCTGACGTTCGTGGTCTTCGAGCCTCAGGTCGGCCAGAAGACCGGCGTGCACGCCGGGGTGCAGCGTCTTGACGCGGCCGTCGAGGGATTCCGGGAAGCCCGTGACGGCGGCGACATCGGTCACGGCGTGGCCGGCGCCCCGCAGCAGTGCCGCCGATCCGCCCGTCGACACGATCTCGACGCGGGCGGCGGCCAGCGCCTCGGCGAGCTGCAGCAGGTCGGTCTTGTCGCTGACCGAGACCAGCGCGCGGCGCACGGGCACGGTGTCGCGGTCGCGGTACAGGGCGGGGTCGTGGCTCGGGCCGGCCATGGAGAACTCCTCGAAGGTGTCAGGGGGCTGTGGAGGTCGCTGCGAGATCGAGCTCGCCGGTCGCGACACGGCGGACGACGTCGATCAGCAGGCGCCGCTCGACGGGCTTGATGCGCTCGTGGAGGCTGTGCTCGTCATCGCCCTCGAGGACGGGCACGCGCTCCTGCGCGAGGATCGGGCCGGTGTCGACGCCGGTGTCGACGACGATGACGCTGGCTCCGGTCTGGTCGACTCCCGCGGCGAGCGCGTCTCGCACCCCGTGGGCTCCGGGGAACTCCGGAAGGTAAGCGGGGTGGGTGTTGATGATGCGGGGGGCCCACGCGCCGACGAGGTCGGCGGGAAGCAGCCTCATGAGACCGCTCAGCACGACGAGATCGGGCTGCCACACCGCGAGCTGGGCGCCCAGTTCGGCACCCCATTCCGCGCGGCTCGAGAACTGCTCCCACGGGACCATGAAGGTGGGGACGCCGTACTCCTCGGCGTGGGCGAAGCCGTCGGCTTCGCGATCTGCGCCGACGACGACGACGGATGCCGGGAATCCGGGGTCGGCCGCGGCGTCGAGCAGGGCCCGCATGTTGGAGCCCGTGCCCGAGATGAGGACGGCGACCGTGAGCACCGGGTCAGTCTAGCGGGGGGACGTACGCCGCCCGATCCGGGTCGACGGCGAACCCGTCGGCATCCCGGCTCTGCCGTCGTCGCGGGGCGAGCAGCACGATCGCCGCGCCGACGGCGACCTCGAGGCCGACCGCCAGGGCCAGCGGACCGGGTGCCGGACCCACCTGCACGAGGGTGCCCGGGCCGAGCGAGCCCGACGCCAGCACGGCGAGGAGAGCGACGACGGATGCCGAGACGACGGCTATCCCCGCGGTGACCACGAGGCGCGGCGCCATCGCGTCGGAGGGTGTCCGGTCGGCTTCCGCGGTGCCGGTCTCGGGGACACGCACGTACGTGCCGGTGAGCAGGCCGTCGAGCGCGGCCGTGCGAGCGAGGTCGCCCTCCCCTTCCGTCACCGGCGCCATCGGAGCGGAGAGCAGGCGGGACCGCGTGATCCACCCGGCGAACACGCCGAGCGCCACGGGCAGCAGGGCCAGGAGCAGGAGCCACGGCGTCGTCGACTCGGGCACGGCTCCGAGGATCGGGATGCCGGGCAGCGGCCCGACCTGGGTGCCCGCCGGAGAGACCGAGGTTCCCGCGCCGAGCGCGAAGCCCGGCCCCGCGATGAACGACAGGGCCCAGATGACGACGGTCGGCAGGTAGGCGAGTTGGGCCAGGGTGACGGCGGTCGCGCCGAAGGCGTCGACGTTCGCCGATTGGAAGAGGGCGATCATGTCGGCGCCGCCCAGGATCACCGCGACGGCTGTGCCCACGGCCGCGAGCCCGATCAGCCCCACCACCACGACGGCGCCGCCGCGGACGACGAGCGCGGGAACGTCGCCCCACCCGTCGCGCGCGTCCTCGATGCGGTCGCGCACACGCGCGATGCCTCCTTCGGCGGCCTCCGACCACTCCGTCACGACCGCGCCGAGCAAGGCGGGCACGGCGAAGAAGAGTGCGGGGAAGAGCACAGCCTGCCACCGCTCCACCTGGGCGACGACGGCGCCGCCCCAGAGCGCGATGAGCAGGGCGAAGGCGGTGAACAGCACCGATCCGGTGACCACACCGGTGATCCACGCGTCGGCCTGCGAGGCCCGCCGCCCCGATCGGGCCGCGAAGATCGCGGTGAACGCGCCGAGGGCGAGCGGGGCGAGCGAGAGGGTGAACGAGGCGACGGCGGGGTCGATGCCCGTGGCGACGAGGTATTCGCCGGGAACCGTCACCGCCAGCGGCACAGCGTGGCCGAACTGCCAGATCGTCGCACTCGCCGGCCACAGTGCGCCCCAGTCCGCGGTGCCGCCGAAGACGAGCACCCACACGAGGGTCAGCGGCGCGAGGATGGCCGCGAGTCCCACGGCCGTCGCTATGGCGGCGTCGACGGCCGCGAGGATGACGACGATGAGGCGATGCATGACCTGTCGACCCTACCCAGCACGTGGCGGGCCGCCCCCCACCGGCACGCCCCGCACGCGGCATCCGCGCCCGGCGGCTATCGTCGTCTGGGAGGTCTCCACATGACTCACGCACCTGATCGCACCCGCCCGTCGGCGAACCGCATCGACCGGTTCTTCGAGATCAGCAGACGTCGCTCGACCGTCGGCTCCGAGGTGCGCGGCGGTGTGGTGACCTTCGTGACGATGGCCTACATCGTCATCCTCAACCCGATCATCCTGTCGTCCGGGGTCGACGTCGACGGGAACACGCTCGGCTTCGCACAGGTCGCCGCGGCCACCGCGCTCACCGCCGGCGTGATGACGATCCTGTTCGGGCTCGTCACCCGGCTGCCGTTCGCGTTCGCCGCAGGGCTCGGCATCAACTCGTTCCTCGCTGTCTCGGTCGTCGGGCAGGTGACGTGGGCCGAGGCGATGGGACTCGTCGTCATCAACGGCCTGATCATCGTGCTGCTCGCCGCGACCGGCCTGCGACGCATGATCTTCGACGCCGTGCCCATCCAGCTGAAGCTCGCCATCACGGTGGGCATCGGCCTGTTCATCGCGTTCATCGGCTTCGTGGATGCCGGATTCGTGACCTCGACGGGTGCGTCGTCTCCCCCGGTCGGTCTCGGGATCGGTGGTTCCGTGACGACCGTCCCGACGCTGATCTTCGTCGTCACCCTGCTGCTGACGGGCATCCTCGTCGCGCGCAAGGTCAAGGGCGGGATCCTGATCGGGCTCGTCTCGGGCGCCGTGATCGCCCTCATCGTCGAGGCGATCTGGAACCTCGGACCGAAGTTCGACGGTGACACGGTCAACCCCGGCGGCTGGAGTCTGTCGGTGCCGGAACTGCCGGCATCCGTCGTCAGCGTGCCCGATCTGTCGCTGCTGGGTCAGATCTCGTTCGGCTCCTTCGAGCGCATCGGTGTACTCGCGGCGCTCATGCTCGTCTTCACGCTGGTGTTCACGAACTTCTTCGATGCGATGGGCACGATGACGGGCCTGTCCAAAGAAGCCGGTCTCGCGAACGAGAAGGGCGACTTCCCGCGCATCCGGTCGGCGCTCATCGTCGAGGGCGTCGGAGCGGTCGCCGGCGGACTCACGTCGAGTTCGTCCAGCACGGTGTTCATCGAGTCCGGCGCCGGCATCGGCGAGGGTGCGCGCACGGGCCTCGCGAACGTCGTGACGGGAACGCTGTTCCTGGTCGCGATGTTCTTCACGCCGCTGGTCTCGATCGTGCCCACCGAGGTCGCCGCCGCGGCGCTCGTGATCGTCGGAGCGCTGATGATGGCGCAGATCCGGTTCATCGACTTCTCGGAGTTCTCGGTGCTGCTGCCGGTCTTCCTCGCAATCACCGTGATGCCGCTCACCTACTCGATCGCCAACGGCATCGGCGCGGGCTTCGTCTCGTGGGTCGTCGTCCGGTCGCTCTCGGGCAAGGCGAAGGACATCAGCCCGCTGCTGTGGATCGTCGCCGCGGGCTTCCTGTTCTACTTCGCCCGCGGCCCGATCGAGGCACTGATCGGGTGACGGATGCCGCGCGCCGCGGCATCCGCTCGGGTCAATCCTCGAACGGCTCGAGGACGAACACCGCAATGAGGCGGTCGGTCTTCTTCTGGTACTCGGCGTAGTCGGGCCAGACCTCGACCGAGCGATCCCACCACAGCGCCCGCTCGTCGCCGGAGAGTTCGCGCGCGCGGTAATCGCGCTTCACCGGGCCGTCCTGGAGTTCGACATGCGACTGCTTGCGCATGTTGTTCGCCCAGGCGGGCTCTTCGGGCGCGCCGCCCTTGGACGCCACGACGGCGTAGTCGCCCGCGTGCTCGACGCGCATCAGGGCGGTCTTGCGCAGCCCTCCGGACGCAGCGCCGACAGTGGTCAGCACGATGATCGGCACACCCCGCAGAGTGTTGGCCTCGGTACCCCCCGAGGCCTCGAATCGCTCGGCCTGAGTGCGGGCCCAGTCGGACGTGGACGGCTTGTATTCTCCGGTCAGCGGCATGGATTCACACTATCCGCAGGCTGCGACCTCGAGCCGGATCTGCGGTCAGGGGTGCGCAATCGCCCGTCGCATGAGAGTGTCGTGGTGACGCTGGACGATGTCGAGGAGGACACCGTGACCCACGCGAGCGCCACCGAGGAGCAGAACTTCGTCCCGGTGAAATCCGCAGACCGCACGCTCGAGGTGCTCGAGTGCCTCGCCGCGGGCGCGGCGAGCCTCGCCGAGCTGTCCGCACGGCTGCAGATCCCCAAGAGCAGCCTGCACAGCATCCTGCGCACCCTCGAACGACGCGGCTGGGTCGAGGCGGACGGCAGCAGATCCCACTACCGACTCGGCGCGAGCGCGCGGCTCTTCGCCGCGAGCCACAGCCCGAGTCGCCCGGTCGGCGCCTGACGTCGGATCGACGAAGGGGTGGATGCCGCGGCATCCACCCCTTCGTCAGGACCTCGGTCCTGAAGATGTCACGTGGTCAGAGACCCGTGATGATCTCGCGCATCAGGTCGGCGGTCTCGGACGGCGTCTTGCCGACCTTGACACCGGCGGCCTCGAGGGCTTCCTTCTTCGCCTGCGCGGTTCCCGCCGAGCCCGACACGATGGCGCCGGCGTGGCCCATGGTCTTGCCCTCGGGAGCCGTGAAGCCGGCGACGTAGCCGACGACCGGCTTGGTGACGTTGGCCTTGATGAAGTCGGCCGCGCGCTCTTCGGCGTCGCCGCCGATCTCGCCGATCATGACGATGGCCTTCGTCTCGGGGTCGGCCTCGAACGCGGCGAGCGCGTCGATGTGCGTCGTGCCGATGACCGGGTCGCCGCCGATGCCGATGGCCGTCGAGAAGCCGATCTCGCGCAGCTCGTACATCATCTGGTAGGTCAGGGTGCCCGACTTCGACACGAGGCCGATCGGGCCCTTGCCGGTGATGTTGGCGGGCGTGATGCCGACGAGCGACTCGCCCGGCGTGATGATGCCGGGGCAGTTGGGCCCGATGATGCGGGTCGTGTTCCCCTTGGACTGCGCGTAGGCCCATGCCTCGGCGGTGTCGCCGACGGGCACGCCCTCGGTGATCACGACCAGGAGCGGGATCTCGGCGTCGATGGCCTCGACCATCGCGTCCTTCGTGAAGGCCGGGGGCACGAACGCGATCGACACGTCGGCACCCGTCTTCTCGATCGCCTCGGCGACGGAGGCGAAGACGGGGAGCTGAACGGTCGAGCCGTCGGCCGCGGTGTGCTCGACCGTGGTACCGGCCTTGCGGGCGTTGACGCCGCCGACGACCTGGGTACCCGCCTTGAGCATGAGCGCCGTGTGCTTGGTGCCCTCGCCGCCGGTGATGCCCTGGACGATGACCTTGGAGTCCTTGTTGAGGAAGATCGACATTTCTAATCCTTTGTGAATCGGTCGCTGAGCTTGTCGAAGCGTCAGGCGTTCGCGAGTTCGGCGGCCTTGTCGGCGCCTTCGTCCATGGTCTCGGCGAGGGTCACGAGGGGGTGGTTCGCGTCGCGGAGGATCGCGCGGCCCTCCTCGACCTTGTTCCCGTCGAGGCGGACGACGAGGGGCTTCGAAGCGGTGTCGCCCAGCGTCTGGAGCGCACCGACGATGCCGTTGGCGACCGCATCGCACGCGGTGATGCCGCCGAAGACGTTGACGAACACGCTCTTGACCTGCGGGTCGCCGAGGATCACGTCGAGTCCCGCCGCCATGACCGCGGCAGAGGCGCCACCGCCGATGTCGAGGAAGTTGGCGGGCTTCACGCCGCCGTGCTTCTCACCGGCATATGCCACGACGTCCAGCGTCGACATGACCAGGCCCGCACCGTTGCCGATGACCCCGACCGCGCCGTCGAGCTTGACGTAGTTCAGGTCGTTCGCCTTGGCCTTGGCCTCGAGCGGGTCGGCGGCGTCCTTGTCTTCGAGCTCTTCGTGGCCCGGGTGACGGAAGTCGGCGTTCTCGTCGAGCGAGACCTTGCCGTCGAGGGCGATGATGTCGCCCTCTTCGGTCAGCACCAGCGGGTTGACCTCGACGAGCGTCGCGTCTTCGCCGGTGTAGACGGCGTAGAGCTTGACGAACACGTCGCTCACCTTGTCGACGAGCTCGGGGCCGAAGCCCGCGGCCTCGGCGATCTCGACGGCCTTCGCCTTGTCGATGCCCTGGAGCGGGTCGACGGCGATGCGCGCGAGTGCTTCGGGGCGCTCGACCGCGAGCTCCTCGATCTCCATGCCGCCCTCGACGCTCGCGAGCGAGAGGTAGGCGCGGTTCGCGCGGTCCAGCAGCACCGAGAAGTAGTACTCCTTGTCGATGCGCGCGCCCTGCGCGACCATGACGCGCTTGACGACATGGCCCTTGATGTCGAGGCCGAGGATGGCCTGAGCCGCCTCGTAGGCCTCGTCGGGTGTCTTGGCGACCTTCACGCCGCCGGCTTTGCCGCGGCCTCCGGTCTTCACCTGCGCCTTGACGACGACGACTCCGCCGATCTTCTCGGCTGCGGCCCGCACCTCCTCCGGCGTGTCGGCGACGATGCCGGCGAGAACCGGCACCTCGTACTTCTCGAAAAGGTCACGTGCCTGGTACTCGTACAGATCCACAGTGGAATTCCTTCGCGGTGGCGAATGGGGCTGGATGACGCCCGAAAAGCGTCTCGACGTCGAGATATCGACCAGTCACCGAGCCTACTACCGACGGCTGGGCGCTCCCGACGCCTGCGGGCTAGGCTCTGTGCGAGATGTCCGACGCCACCGCAGCCCCGACGCCGACCGACGCCCGTACAGCGGTCGTCGCCGCCGCGATCGATCTGTTCGCCCGCCAGGGATTCGATCAGACCTCCGTCGAGCAGATCGCCCAGGCCGCCGGCGTCTCGCGCTCGACGTTCTTCCGGCAGTTCGGCGGCAAGGACGACGTCGTCTTCGCCGACCACGAACTGCTGCTCGAGCAGTTGCGCGAGTATCTCGCCCACCCGCACCCCGACCCCTGGGGCGCCGTCTGCGAGGCCTCCGTGCGGGTGTACTCGCACTTCGCCGCCGATCCCGAGCTGGCACGCCGCCGGTACGCCATCGTGCGCGGCGTCGCGGCGCTGCGGGATCGCGAGATCGTGACGGTGTTCCGCTACGAGCGGCTCTTCGACGAGTACCTGCGCTCCGCGCTCCCCGGCCTCGACCCGCTCGACGCCGTCGGCTTCGCGGCGCTCGTGACCGCCGTGCACAACCACGTGCTGCGCCAGCTGCTCCGTGGCCCGAAGAAGGTCCCGGTGACGGTGCTGCGCCGAGCCCTCGACGACGCGCTGCGCCGCTTCGGCGTGCATCCCGACCCCGTCGACCCCGCAGACGACGACGTCGTGGTGGCCGTCTTCCCGAAGCGGATGCCGGCGGCCGAGGTCGCGCGGCGGCTCGCCGCTCGGCTCGAAGACTGATCCGCGCGTCCTTCCCGGTGTCGGCACCGAGGGGCAGGATGGACCCATGCCGCACGAGATCCCCGCGCCGATGCTGGCGAAGTCCGTTCCTGCCGTGCCCGACCCCGCGAAGACGCCGGGCGGACTGAGCTTCGAGCCCAAGTGGGACGGCTTCCGCGCGCTGGTGTCGTGGGACGGCACCGACGTCGAGATCGGCTCGCGCGGCGCGAAGCCGCTGACCCGCTACTTCCCCGAGCTCGTCGAGGCGTTCACTCGCCTGCTGCCCGAACCGTGCCTGATCGACGGCGAGATCGTGGTGCCGAAGCAGGTCGAGGGCCGCCAGCGCCTCGACTGGGATTCCCTCACGCAGCGCATCCACCCGGCGGCATCCCGCGTGGCGATGCTGGCAGAGAAGACCCCCGCGATGTTCATCGGCTTCGACCTGCTCGCCCGGGGCGACCGCGACCTCCAGTCCGAGTCGTTCGCCGAGCGCCGCGCTCAGCTCGTCGACCTGCTCGGCGACGTGCCGCATCCCGTGCACGTCACGCGCACCACCGACGATCCGGCCGTCGCCGAGCAGTGGCTCGCGGAGTTCGAAGGCGCCGGGCTCGACGGCGTGGTCGCGAAACCGCTCGCCCAGCCGTACGCGCCCAACAAGCGCACCATGTTCAAGATCAAGCACGCCCGCACGGCCGATGTCGTGGCGATCGGGTACCGCATCCACAAATCGGGTCAGGGAGTGGGCTCACTCCTCGTCGGACTCTACAACGACGACGGCGTCCTCTATCCGGTCGGCGCGGTGTCGGCCTGGAGCAACGCGCGTCGCCTCGAGCTCATCGACGAGCTCGAACCGCTCGTCGAGCGCGACGACGCCGGAGACGCCGTCACGGCAGACGGCGAGAAGTCCCGCTTCTCCGCCCCGGATCGCGACATGACGTCGGTGCGCCTGCGCCCCGAGCGTGTTCTCGAAGTGCGGTACGACCAGCTCGAGGGCTGGCGCTTCCGTCACACCGTGCAGTTCGAACGCTGGCGCCCCGACCGCGACGCGCGCTCGTGCACGTACGACCAGCTCGAATCGGTCACGGACTACGACGTCCGCGACGTGCTGGAGTGAGGATCAGCCCTCTTTCGGCCAGTTCTCGAGGTTGATGCGGCTCGGTTGCACGCGCGGCGGCTCACCCGGCATCTTCGGAAAGTCGGGCGGGAAGTTGAGCTCTCCAAGCCCGTCGGCGACATCGCGGTCCCACCATTCGAGGAGCGTGTCGATGCGTCCCGGCTTGTCGAGGAATCCCGCCCACGGGTCGCCTGCGTCGGCCAGGCGCTGCGGGATCGACCGGATGGTGTGCGCTGCGGGGTCGGCCTCGGCGAGTTCTTCCCAGGCCAGCGGCGTCGACACCGTCGCACCGGCGAGGGCGCGCGGACTGTAGGCGCCGGCCATCGTGCGATCGCGGTTCGCCTGGTTGAAGTCGACGAAGACACGGCTGCCGCGCTCCTCCTTCCACCAGCTCGTGGTGACCTTCTCGGGCATTCGCCGCTCGAGCTCTCGCGCGGCAGCGATGACGGCGTGACGCACATCGAGGAACTCGTGCGTCGGCTCGATGGGGCAGAACACGTGGATGCCGCGATTGCCGCTCGTCTTCACCCATGCCTCGAGGCCCGCCTCGCGCAGCACGTCGCGCAGCGCAGGTGCGATCGCGGCGGCGTCGGCGAAGTCGGTGCCGGGCTGCGGATCGAGATCGATGCGCAATTCGACCGGGTTGTCGGGCTCGCTCGCGAGCGACGCCCACGGATGGAACACGACCGTGTTCATCTGCGCGGCCCACACGACCGCTGCGGCTTCGGTCAGCACGATCTGCGGATGCCGGCGACCGCTGTTGTAGGTGACGGTGACCGTCTCGACGAATCCCGGCGCACCCTTGGGCGGGTTCTTCGAATAGAACCGCTCACCGTCGACGCCCTCCGGAAAGCGTTCGAGCGACACCGGGCGGTGGCCGTTCGCCTCGAGGAACGGACCCGAGACGGCGATCAGGTACTCGGCGAGCTCGCGCTTCGTGATGCCGAGCTCCGGCCAGAGCACGCGGTTCGGACTCGACAGGCCGACATCGCGGTCACCGTCGGGCCCGGGAATCGTCAGGGTGATGCGCTCGGACGCCATGGCTCGACCCTATGGCCGGCCCGCGACATCCGCGAGACCGCGATATCGCGCGCGGACCGGTGCTCAGTCGGCGAGGGCGAGAACCGGGGCGAGCTCTTCCCGGTTGAGCCGGATCCACGGACCGCGCGGGTCGATGAGCACGCCCGAGATGCCGGGGTCGGCTCGCAGTGCGGTGGCCAGCTGCGCTCCCGTGATCGGAGCCGCGCGATCGGCGCGCGCCATCGCGGCGATCTCGAGCGGGTGGGTGAACAGCTCGAGGTAGCGTCCGCCGTCCTGCGAGCGGCTCTCGGCGATGCCGGCGGGCGCGCCCTCGACCGGATTGTTGACGGCGACCCACAGTGGGGCGCGGGTCAGGGCGTCGGCGACGGCGGCGGGGATGGCCTCCGTGCGCCCCTGCGAGAGCAGCGTCTTGACGGCGAGCGTCTCGTCGCCGGCCGAGAGCATGCGCTCGATGAGCGCCCGCGGCAGGATCGCGCGTGCCGGGGCGGACGCGGGATCGATGATGAGACCTTCGAGCGCGCCGTCACGCACGTGGCGCAGCACCGTGATCGACGGCTGTCCGAGCGCCGACGTCGTCGCGTCGCCGTCGGCGCGGATGCTCGCCTGCAGTGCGGCGCCGCTCGAGTACGCGAGCGCGAAGCGCCGGTCGCCGATCGCGGCGACCGCCAGGGGAAGCTCCTTGCCCTCGGCGATCAGTGCGCGGGCGTCGCCCTTCACCCGCAGGAAGAGGTGCCCCTGCAGCACCTGCCGCGAGAGGTCGAGCAGCTGCTGCGGGCTCGGGTTCTCGGGCATCCCCGCCAGAGCCTCGCGCAGCACGACGTTGTCGCGCAGCCCCGGAACGGTCTCGAGAACGGGCGGCGCCGCCGGAGCCGCCGGGGCGGGGGCGGCCTGCGCCGGTCCCGAACCGAGCCCCTGGAACGACGACACCGAGATGCCGACGGATGCCGTCGCCTCGGCCGGCGGCTCGGCCACCGGCACATCGGGCGTCACCGGTTCCGAGGGCGCGTCGGGCTCATCGGGGGTGGGCTGCGGTCGGCGCGAGAAGAGGGCCATCGTCCGAGCCTATCCGCGGCGCACACGCCGCCCAACGGCGTGCGGCGCTAGATCTTCGAGATCGGGGCGATCTTGATGAGCAGCTTCTTGGCGCCGACCTTGTCGAACCGCACGTGGGCGACCCGTTTGGCTCCCTCGCCCGTGATGAGGTCGACGCGCCCGTCGCCGAAGTCGTCGTGCCGGATGCGATCGCCCGGCGCGAGCTCGAGATCGGCGTTGTCGCGCACCTTCGACGGGATGCGGTTGGCGAACCGATCGAGGTTCGTGGGTTCGCGGCGGGCCAGCGGCACGAGGTCATCGCCGTAGCGCCCCGATCCGCCCCCGGCGGAGCCGCCGCGGCGGGCGTTGAGCGAGCGCAATTGCGTGCCGCCGCGCGAATTCACGTCGCCCGGCGACTGGCGCCAGTGCACGAGGTCGGCCGGGATCTCCTGCAGGAAGCGACTCGGCATCGCCACCGTCACCTCGCCGAACTGCGCACGGGTCATCGCGAGCGAGAGGTAGAGCCGTTTGCGGGCACGCGTGACGCCGACGTAGAACAGCCGGCGCTCCTCCTGCGGGCCTCCGGGCTCGCCCGCCGAGATGCGGTGCGGGATCAGGTCTTCTTCGACACCGGTGACGAAGACGGCGTCGTACTCGAGACCCTTCGCGGTGTGCATCGTCATGAGCGAGACCGATCCCGACGCATCGTCGAGGTCGTCGGCGTCGGCCACGAGCTGCACTTCTGCGAGGAAGTCGATCACCGTGCCCTCGGGATTGTTGCGGGCGAACTCGCGAGCCACGGCGACCAGTTCGTCGAGGTTCTCGACCCGGGCTTCGTCCTGGGCGTCCTTGCTCGCCCGGAGCGCGTCGGTGTAGCCCGACTTTCCGAGCAGCAGCTGCAGCCCCAGCGCGACGGTGGTGGGCGGCGCGATCTCGCCCGTCGCGGGCAGCATGAGCTCGGTCGCTTCGTTGAGCACGGCGTCGAGATGGGCGATCGCGGCCTGGATCTTGGGACCGACTCCGAGGGCCGAAGAGTTGGCGAGGGCGTCGCGGAACGGGATGCCCTCGTTCTGGGCGTACCGGCTGATCGATTCGATGGTGACATCGCCGATTCCGCGTCGCGGCCGGTTGATGATGCGGCGCAGCGCCATCTCATCGGCGGGGTTCGAGACGGCGATCAGGTACGCGAGGGCGTCCTTGATCTCGGCGCGCTCGTAGAACTTTGTGCCGCCCATGATCTTGTAGGGAAGCGCCGAGCGGATGAAGATCTCTTCCAGCGCGCGCGACTGCGAGTTCGTCCGGTAGAAGACCGCGATCTCGGAGTAGTCCAGACCGCCCTTGTGCAGCACCTCGATCTCATCGGCGACGAACTGCGCCTCATCGTGCTGCGAGTACCCGGTGAAGCCGACGATCTTCTCGCCTTCGCCGACATCGGTCCACAACTTCTTGTCCTTGCGGTCGAAGTTGTTGCTGATGACGGCGTTCGCGGCGCTCAGGATGTTCTGCGTCGAGCGGTAGTTCTGCTCGAGCAGCACGACCTTGGCGCCGGGGAAATCGCGCTCGAACTCGCTGATGTTGCGGATGTCGGCGCCGCGGAACGCGTAGATCGACTGGTCGGAGTCGCCGACGACCGTGAGCGACGCGCCGGCTTTGTCGGGGTCTTCGGCGGGGTCGGCGTCGAAGATCATCATTCCGCCCGACTCGAAGCCTTTGTCGTCTAAGCCGATCGGGCGGGTGAGCTCGTGGATCAGCGAGTACTGGGCGTGGTTGGTGTCCTGATACTCGTCGACGAGGACGTGGCGGAACCGCCGGCGGTAGACGTCGGCGACGTGGGGGAACGCCCGGAAGAGATAGACGACCTGGCCGATCAGATCGTCGAAGTCGAACGCGTTCGCCCGCTGGAGAGCCCGCTGGTAGTCGCTGAAGACCTCGACGAACACGCGTTCCGCCGGGTCGCTCATGTTCGCCGACCGCGCGTACGACTCGGCATCCGACAATTCGTTCTTGAGCTTCGAGATGCGGCCCTGCACGGCAGCCGGAGTGAGACCGAAGGCATCGGCCTCGTGCTCCTTCACGAGGCGCTTGATCAGCGCCCGCGAATCGCCGGAGTCGTAGATCGTGAAGGACTTGGTGAAGCCGAACTGCTCGGCTTCACGCCTCAGGATGCGCACGCAGGCGGAGTGGAAGGTCGAGATCCACATGCCCTGCGCGCGGTCGCCCACCAGCTGCGCCACCCGCTCGCGCATCTCGCCGGCGGCCTTGTTCGTGAACGTGATGGCGAGGATCTGGCTCGGCCACGCCTCGCGACCGCGCAGCAGCGATGCGATGCGGCGGGTGAGCACACTCGTCTTGCCCGAGCCTGCTCCCGCGACGATGAGGAGCGCGGGGCCCCGGTAGATGACGGCTTCACGCTGCTGCGGATTGAGGCCGGCGAGCAGGTCTTCGTCTGCCCGGACCCCGGAACCCTCGGGCCCCTGGTCGCGGCCGACAATGAGGGGAATGGAGGAGTCAGTCATCGCCCGTCAAGTCTAGGCGCGTGGGCCGACATCGGTCAGGGCGGGCCGGGCGCACAGCGCCATCGGCCAGCAGATCGCGTGACCCGACAGGTCACCTCCCAGCCCGCTCGGCCACAATGGACGCGTGCGCACCCTGCTCAACATCATCTGGCTCATCTTGGCGGGCTTCTGGCTCTTCCTCGGCTATCTGCTCGCCGGAGTGCTGCTGTGCATCCCGATCATCACGATCCCCTGGGCGATCGCCTCGTTCCGCACCGCCAACTACGTGCTCTGGCCGTTCGGTCGCACGGTGGTCTCTCGGCCGACCGCCGGGGTGGGATCGTTCCTCGGCAACGTCATCTGGGTGATCCTCGCCGGGTGGTGGCTCGCGATCGGCCACATCGTGTCGGGCATCGCGCTGTGCATCACGATCATCGGCATCCCGATGGCGATCGCCGACTTCAAGATGGTGCCGATCTCGCTCATGCCGCTGGGCAAGGAGATCGTCTCGACCCGCAACGGAGCCTTCGACCGCACCCTCTGACCTGCTGACGGCTGTCAGGTGACGGATGCCGGTCGTCGCCGCAGCAGCAGTCCGACCACGATCAGCACGGCGCCGATTGCCGCCGCGACCCAGGGCGCGGCATCCGGAGTGTCGACCGCGAACGGAAGCATCGCCCACCCGACGAGTGCTCCTCGATCGATGCCGAGCGAGGCGATCACGAGCGCCGGCACCGCCAGCCCCGACCCGAGGCCGGCAAGCACGATGCCGGTCGCGCGAGTCGGCCCGAACTGGCGCGACATCGCCCAACCAGCCGCGACGAACGCCCACATGAACAGGGCGGACGCGAACGAGACGTGCACGATCTGAAGCCACGGCTGAGTCCAGAACACGGTCTCGTAGGCGCTCGGTCCGCCGATCGAGAGCGGGATGAGCACGAGAGCGCAGCGGAGCACGACGACTCCCCCGACGGCGGCGAGCACCGGGTAGGGCGAGCGTCGCCCGAGCAGCACACGCACGACGACGGCGAACACGAGCCAGGCGCCGAGCACGACCGCGACGTAGGTCCACGACACGAACGAGGCCTGCACCGCGCGCGTCGCGACGAGCAGCCCGGCGGGGATCACGAAGAGCAGGATCCTGTCGAGCGGGAGGAGTCCGAGCGTCGACTCCCGTGCGCGCCACGGCCGCGTCGAACCGAGCCACGTGGCCCGGGCGGCGGCGGCGCCCGGGCGGCGCACCAGACGGGTGCGTGCTGACAGCATGCCGATCAGCAGCCAGGCCAGCGAGAGCACGAGCAGGATGCGGGCGACCCAGGCCGCCGCGGCATCCGAGCCCTCCGGCGACAGCACGGCCCGATCCGGGGGGCCGGGAAGGGACGGAGCGACCAGTGCGCCGGCCACCAGCAGAAGCGCTGCGGTCACGACGGCGAGGACTCCCCGTCGCGTCGCCGTCGCCATGCACCGAGCCTACGGCCTCGGCGATGCGGCTTCCGGCGCGAGCGCGCGCACGGCGGCGATCGACGCTGGCCCTCGACTGCCCGTCGGGCGTCAGCTGCTGCCGAGCATGCCGCGCACGACCCCGGCCGCAGCGAGCGCGTCGGCCGCCAGCTTGCGCTTGAGCTCGATCGATTGGCCGATCTCCGTGGCCAGTAGCGGGCGCTTGCGCACGAGTTCGTCGACGGTCGCGAGGGGCACCACCAGCACGGTGAGCACGTCGGCCGCCACCGCGGTGGTCAGCGTCTTCTCGCGGGTCAGCGCCGTCTGACCGATGTAGTCTCCCGGCTCGGCGACCGAGAAGTCGATGCGACCGCCGTCGGCTTCCACGGCCACACGCGCCCTGCCCTGCACGATGAACAGGATCTCGCCGGGGACGACGCCCGCCGGCACGACGATCTCGCCCGTTCCGTAGCGCTCGAGTCGCGAGGTGCTCAGCACGAGCTCCCGCTCGCCGTCGCCCAGGTGAAGCGTCGGACCGACGATCTCGAGGGCCCTGTCCAGCTGTGCCGGTTCCGCGATCGGATCGGTGGAGTCGCCGTCCAGCGCGAGCCCGCGTCGGCGCGCGGCGTACCAGAGCCAGGCGAGATAGAGGCTCATCGCCTGCTGCGAAGATGACGGCCCCTGGATCGGGAGCGTGACGTTGTAGGCGCCGGCGCCCGAGTACTCCGCCGACGCCCTCTCCCCCGGGACCCGCATCGGCAGCGAGTCGGCGACCTCGACCAGCAGTGCGATGACCTCGTGCGGCGGGTCGTCGGTGGTGAACTTCACATCGGTCGAGATGTGATGCGGGCCCTCAGGCTGGCTGAGATTCGTGAACGACGCTCCCGACAGCGAGGAATTGGGCATGATCTGGATTCCGGCACCGGTGTCGATGTGCACCGCGCGCCAGTTGACCTCGATGACCCGTCCGCGCACGTCTCCGACTTCGAGCCAATCCCCGATCTTGAAGGGCTGCTCGAAGAGCAGCAACAGGCCCGAGATCACACCGCCGACGGCGTTCTGCAGAGCGAGGCCGATCACGATCGAAGTGACGCCGAGCGTGGCGATCAGCCCGCCGACATCCGCGTTCCACACCCATTGGAACAGGAAGGCCAGGCCGACGACGACGAGGAGGAGGCGGACGATCTCGATGAAGATCGAGGGGATCCGTTCTCGCCACGAGCCCGCCTTCGCGTTGGCGAACAGCGCGACGTTGAAGGCCGACAGCACGAGCAGGATGACGAGGAATCCGAGTACCGTCGCGACCACGCGCGGCCACACGTTCTGCTGATCGGACTGGAACGCGAACGCCAGCAGCGCGAAGAGCGCGCCGACCGGAACGACCCAGTTGCGCAGCAGGCGCAACGGACCGGCGACAGGGCTGTTGCGTCGCGAGAGCGTTCCGATGATCTCGGTCAGCACCACGAGCACGACCGGCACGCCGATCGCGAGGCCGATCGCCCACCCGATCCACGCGTCGCTGAGCCCGGACACGATCAGCCGACCTTCCAGACCGACTGCGGACGACCCTGCAGCTCCACCGTGCCGGCTTCGGAGAACACGACCGAATCCTGCAGGCGATCCCGCACTGCCTGGCTGACGTAGATGCCGGGGTCACCGGTGACGCTGCGCACACGGTACGCGAGGCTCACGGCGTCTCCCCACAGGTCGTAGGCGAGGCTGGCGCGCCCGACGAGTCCGCTCGTCACGGTGCCGGTGTCGACGCCGGCGCGAAGGTCGATCGACGTTCCGTGCTGGGCATTGAACCGCTGCACGACCTTGCGCATCTCCTGAGCGAAGTCCACCGCGCGGCGCACGTTGTCGACGCGAGGCACGATGAGACCGGATGAAGCGAGGTAGCCCCCGCGCAGCGTCCTCACCTTCTCGACACCCGCGTTCGTGGCGGCCTCGTCGAAGCCGCGCATCAACAGGTTGAGCTGCGCGATCTCGTCCGATCCGGTCAGCTCTTGCGAGTGCTCGTCGAAGCCGACGAGCTCGGCGAAGACCACAGACACGTTGTCGTGCTCTTCGGCGATGGTCTCCTCACCGTTCTTGTATCGCGCGGCGACCGTCTCGGGCATCAGCGTGAGCAGCAGCTTCTGATTCTCTTCGCGCTGCGCGTCGATGAGGTCCTGTTTGATCCGCAGGCTCGCCGACATGTCGTTGAACGCGTTGCCGAGATCTCCGAACTCATCGCGAGAACCCTGCGGTACCTGCACCGCGAGGTCACCGCCCGCCACGCGACGCACGGCATCCACGAGTCTCTTGATGGGTCGGGTGAAGACCTGTGCCAGCAGAAGAGACGCCACGCTCACCGCGAGCAGGATCGCGAGCGTCGAGAGCACGAGGTTGCGGGTGAAGTCGGCGACGGGGGCGAATGCCTCGCTCGATTCGATGCGGGCCACGGCCACCCAGTCCAGACCTTCGATCTCGAGCGGGGTGTACGCGGTGATGCTCTCGCCCCCGATGTAGTCCTGCGAGATCGACGTACCGGTGTTGCCGAGGTTCGCCTCCTGCACCGAGAAGGAATCGACAGGCTGCAGCAGAACCGTTCCGTTCACCTCGGCTATCCGCTCAGCGGTCGTGGGAGCAGTGCCGTTCGCGATGACGGCCTCCGCATACCCATCAGGGTTCTGCAGCAGCTCGCGTGACGCGCTGCGCATGAGTCCGTCGCGGCCGGCGAGGTACACCTCGCCGGTGCGGCCGAGACCCTGCTCGCCCCATTGCTCACCGCCGGTCATGGTGTCGTTGATGGTCGCGAGCGGAACCTGCACCGCTAGCGCACCCGTGATTCCCGCGTCATTCCCGATGGGTGAGACGACCCAGAGGGTCGGCACTCCCAGCGACGGCACCCACCGTTCGAAATCCGTCGTCTCGATCGCGTTCACCGACGCCGTCGCGATGGTGTCGCGGAAGGCCTGCGCCAGCAGGGAGTCGCGATACGGCCCGGTCTCGAGGTTGGTTCCGAGATCGACCCCCTTGTAGGCGGAGTACATGACATCGCCGTCGAGGTTGAGCAGCAGCAGATCCTCGTAGCCGACGGCGTTCACGAGGCGCGAGAGGTAGTCCCCGTACTGCTGTGCGACCTCCGAGTACGGCGTGCCGTCGCCGCCGTCATCTGTGGCGAGCGCTTCGTCGAAGTCGGCGAACTGCGCGGTGTAGTGGTACTGCGCCCACCGACCGGCGTTGGATTCGGGGATGAAGGCGATGTCGCTGTATTCGTCGCCGGTACGTGCCTCGAGTTCCGGGACGAACGTGTCGGCGTAGTAGGCAGCCAGCTCCGCCTGCTGTTCCGGGGTGAGCTCCCGGGTCTGGAGCTCGTCCCACGCGGCGTTCATCTCGCGCGAGAGCGTCTGCGCGCTGAGGTTGCGGGAGTCCAAGGAAACGCCGCGCTGCAGTCCGGCCATCGTGCTCTCGATCTCGAAGGCCCGCAGCTCTCGGATCGTGGTGAGCTGGTCGACCGCCGCAGCACGCAGCGACTCCCGGCCGCTGGTGAAGCCGATCACGCCGACGATGAGCGCCGATAGCAGACTCACCAGGAGGAGCATGATCAGCAGCTTCGACTGGATGCTGAGCCCGCCACGCCGTCGGATCTTGGCAGGCGGCTGCCGCTGATCGGTACGCGCTCCTGCTCGTAGACGCTCGCTCTCGGTCACTGGCTCGTGCGATGAGTCGACTTTCACGCCATTCCCCCCGGTCGGCTTGGTCGTCACTCTAGCCACACCGGGAACCTCCGTGCAGGTTTTTCTCAGCCATCACACCGGGCGTCAGCCGACGTTCGCCGGCAAGCCACCCATGCCCGGCGGTCAGCCGCTTCGACGCATCGCGCGGATCCCGACCCAGAGCCCGACGGCGGCGAGCACGAGCGCGGCGATCCACCCCCACAGCACGGTGACGGCTCCGAGTTCGCCGGCGAACAGCGCCCGCTCGGCCTGCACGACCCAGTTGACGGGGTTGACGGTGGAGACCACCCGCATCCATTCGGGACCGTCGTCGAGCGGAAGGAGCATTCCCGACAGGATCAGCAGCGGGAAGATCAGCGTCTGCTGCACGCCCCAGAACAGCCACTCCCGATCCTTCGTCGCGAGCGCGAGCGAGTACGACAGCGATCCGAGGCCGATCCCGAACACGGCGAGCAGCGCGAGGCCGGCGAGCATGCCGCCGACGTCGATCCGGAATCCGAAGGGCCAGGCGATGAGCACGATGATGAGCGCCTGCACGACGATCGGGGCGACCTCCTTGAGCGCCCGCCCGACCAGTAGCGACGAGCGCGACAGAGGCGCGACGAGCGTGCGCTCATGCGAGCCGGTGATCATCTCGTACTGCAGGTTGGACCCCACCGCGCCGGTGCCGAACAGCACGATCATCACGAGCACACCCGGCACGAACCACTGCAGCGTCTCGCCGACGGGCTGTCCCGACGACCCGACCAGAAGTGGCGCGAACAGCCCGAGGAACACGAGAGGCTGCACGAGACTGAAGATGAGGGTGAACGGATCGCGGACGACCGGCTTGAGCTCGCGGGTCAGCACGTTCCATGTGTCGCGAACGGGATTCGCCGTCACCGCGGTGTCGGGCTTCTGGGTGAAAGCGCTCATCGCCGTACTCCTGTCGTGTTCTCGGTCCCTGCGCTTGTCGCTTCGGTCCCTGAGCCTGTCGAAGGGCCGTCCCCTGACCCCGCCGTTTCGGTCCCTGAGCTCGTCGAAGGACCGTCCGGTTCACCCTCGCCCGCTTCGCGCAGTGTGCGTCCGGTCAGCGTGAGGAACACGTCGTCGAGGGTGGGCGGCACACCGGTGGCCCGTTCAACTCGCAGTCCCGCGGCATCCAGCGCGCGGACCGTCTCAGGCAGCAGCCGGTCACCGTCAGGGGCCGTGAGGGTGACGGATGCCGCGTCCCGCCGCACCTCGCGATCGGTGAGACCCTGCACGACCGGCACCGCACGCTGAGCGTCGTCCTCCGACGCGAAACCCAGTGTGAGCACGTCGCCCGCGAGATCCGCCTTGAGGTGGGTGGCCGTGTCGTCGGCGATCACGCGGCCCCTGTCCATCACCATCACCCGCTCCGCGTAGCGATCGGCCTCTTCGAGGTAGTGCGTCGTGAGGAACACGGTCGTGCCGTGCTGCCGACGCAGATCGAGGATGTGCTGCCAGAGGTTTGCCCGACTCTGCGGGTCGAGACCGGTCGACGGCTCGTCGAGGAAGATGAGCGGCGGCGCGTGCATGAGCCCGAGGGCGATGTCGAGGCGCCGCTTCTGGCCGCCCGAGAGCTGCTGCACCGAACGGGTCGCGAACGGCGCGAGGTCGAGCGATTCGATGAGCTCGTCGGCCCGCAAACGCGCCGCGGTCGACGGCATCCCGTAGAAGGCACCCTGGCTGAGGAGCTCGTCTCGCACCCTCTGCGAGAAGCTGCCGCTCGTGAGCTGCCCGACGTAGCCGATGCGTGCGCGCACATCGGCCGATTGCCGCAGGATGTCGCGTCCGACGACCCGCGCCGTTCCTGAGGTCGGAGGAATCAGAGTCGTGAGCATTCGCAGACTGGTCGACTTGCCCGCGCCGTTGGGCCCCAGAAAGGCCACCAGTTCGCCGCGCGCGACCTGAAAGGTGAGGTCGGTGACGGCCTCGACGGTCTTCTTCTTGACGGTGTAGCGCTTGGTCAAGCCCTGCGCTTCGATGATCGGTTCGTTCGCCATGCAGCGAGGGTAGGGACGGATGCGGACAGTTCCGGTCCTCGATTGATGGCAAGGTGGTCGGATGTCGGACACGACCACGCGCGCACTCTCGCTGCTGAACCTGCTGCAGACCCATCGGCACTGGCCGGGACCCGAACTCGCCGGCCGCCTGGGCGTGACGGAGCGCACCGTGCGTCGTGACGTCGAGCGGCTGCGCGATCTCGGCTACCGGATCGAATCCGTCCCGGGCGCCGCCGGCGGCTACCGGCTCGAAGCCGGAAGCGCCGTGCCGCCGTTGCTGCTGACCGACGAAGAGGCGGTGGCCATGGCGATCGGGTTGCGGGTGGCGGCATCCCAGCGGCTCGTCGCCGGACCCGAGACGACCATCACCGCACTGGCCAAGCTCGAGCAGGTGCTGCCGGCTCCCCTGCGTCGCCGGGTCGCCGCGCTGGCCGAGTCGGTGCAGCCGACGGGCATGAACGCCGGCGCGCCGGTCTCGAGTGACGTGCTCGGCGAGCTCGCCCTGGCCTGCCGCGACCATGAGCGCGTGCGGTTCACCTACACCGCGGCATCCGGAGATGTCACACTTCGCCGAGTCGAGCCGCACGCGCTCGCTCCCGCCGATCGGCATTGGTATCTGCTGTGCTGGGATGTCGACAAAGAAGACTGGCGCACCTTCCGCGTCGACCGCCTCGACGGCGTGGAACACACCCGCGTGCTCTTCGAGCGGAAGCCGCTCACCCCCGACGAGATCGATGAGTTCATCCTGGTCGCGCGGTCATGGGTGCGTCAGCCGGTCGAAGCGGATGTCGTCATGGAGCTGCCCCTCGACGACATGCGCGCGGTGTTCGGGCAATGGGGCCAAGGCGCGAGCGCCGAAGACGACACGCACACCCGCTGGCCCGTGGGCGGCGCGGACTTCCGCGAGACGATGTACGGACTGTCGTGGATTCCCGAGGGCGTCGAGTACACCACCGACCTCGTCGAACCGTCACGCGGGCAGTTGCGCGAGGTGCTTCAGAGAATGCTGCGGGCTCTGGATGCCGCGCCTCCCGTACCGCTCGCGTCTCGCGACGACGCGAAGTGAAACCTGCGTTAACGCACGGGACGATGTCGGTCGTCGCGGCTAGCGTGGGGTCATCGCGGCGATCCGGGTGGTCCCGGGCACCGGCTCATACCCGGTTGTGTGGCGGGTTCGACTCCCGCCGTCGCGTCCAACTTCTCGGTGAGATCCGCGGTCTGCCGTCACTTTCGTCAGCACGGTCGGCAATGCGCACGTTCGTGATGGCCACGAGAACTCACCTCCCAGCTGACTCGTCGCGTCGGCTGAATACCGTGGTTGGGACGCAATCGACAGTTCGAGTGGCCATACTTGCTCGCATGCACGCGGATGCCGGCTCGTCAGAGGTGCGCGCATCGAGCGAGCAGTTTCGAGAGTTGTCAGGCAGGCCACGGCGCGGGCGCAATGATTTCTGGGTTGTCGCAGCTCTCGGTGCGCTGGCGTCTTCGATCTCATGGACCTGGTACGGCTTCGCCCAGTTCGAGGCGCAGTCCGAGCAGGGAAAAGCTCTGTCCGCCGGCACGACGATGGCCGGCTTCGCCGAGCTGTTGGGGGGACTCCCCCTCGCCCTCGCCCATTTCGTCGGCATCGCAACGCTCGCTGTGCTCGGCTGGCATTCCTACCGAGGTCGCGGCATCGTGCTCGCCATTGTGGTCGTGCTGATCACTTCCGCAATCGGTATCGGCGTCGCACAGGTCCTCTGGGCGGGAGAGCTGTTTCAGCTGGGGATCGACACCACGAACACCATCGTCCCCTGACTGCACCTGTGAACGCGCGATCGAGGCCTTCCGCGCCTCGTTCAGCGACGCCGAAGCGGTGTCGAGGTCGCCGCAAGGCTGAGAGCAGCGAGGTGGGAGCTAGGGACTCAGCCGACGAGAGACGGCGGCGGAGCATCGGACTGAATGTCGCGTGCGTTTGAGGTAGCTGTCCGCGCGCTCAGCCCGGGCGGGCTGTACGGGCATCCCGCCCTCGACACACTCGAGAATCGGATGCCGGCCTGGATTGAGTCCGCGACGACGACGCGACACCCGTCCAGCGACCTCTCGATCGGGCGCGTCTGCCGACCGGCGTGCGGCGACGTTCCACCGTGCGAATCGAAGGGCCATTCATTTCCTTGCGCTTGCACAATCGGTCTCTACGTACTCCCCCAGCGCGCTGGCATGATGTGGCCATGAGAAGACCACGTCGTGCCGGACTGGCGGTGGCTGGGATCCTGTCAGGGCTGATCTTTTCTAGTTGCACGGTTCCAGGAAACGGCTATTCGATCCTTGACCGAGAAGCGCAAGCCTCAGACAAGGTTCCCGAGACGTTGCCCGACTATGCCGGAGACGATGCAGACCTGTCTTCCAGCCGATTCGTGGGGGAACATGACGGTACATCCCTGTGGCTAATGAAAGGCAATGACGCTGAAGCCGTGTGTCTCCTCGCGTACCCGGACGCGGAAGGGTGGGTCATCGGTTGCAGTGGCATCGCGAGCCAGTCCAGACTGGGCGGCGCAGGAGCAGGGTTCCTGTTCCAGCCCGACTTTGCACCGGAACCTGAAGGCTCGATCAAGATCTCGGCGAATGTTTACGTGACCGAGCGAGCATGACTCCCGTCGCGCTAACCCGTGCACGGAGGAGGACCGGCGAGCGAGCGGCGCGCTGGACGCGGCGATCCCGCACATCAAGCTAGGGCGTGTCTCCAAATTCCGGATGGTGATCAGCGGAATCATTGCTGGGTGACTCGACATGCTGCGCTTACGGATAGCCAGGGATCGTTTCCGGCCTCTGCTGCCCTCGTCCGCAGCGCGTCGACGCGACCATTTCGTCATGATCGACGTGTGATTGAAGGGATCATCTAGCGCTATCGGGTGGGAACGGCGTGGCGGGACGTGCCCCGGTCCTTCGGGCCATGGCAAACGCTTTGAAAGCGGCACCGCCGGTGGCGGTGTCGTTCTATGGGCTATCACGCTCTGGCTGAAGGCAATCAAGTAGGGCACCGTCGTCGCGCCCCTACTTGACGTCGTCTGCGCTGCCGGACATCGTTCTACGACCGCCTAATTGACCTTCTCCACCGAGTTCGGTTCCCGGCTGAAGACAACTCGTGCGAGCAGCGCGGCTCCGCTGAGTACGCAAAGCCACGCGATTCCCCAGGCAACAAAGCCGAGCAGTGGATTCGGATCGATCCACGCTTGGACCGCGCTGGTCCCCTTCAAAAGCATCCAAGCAAGAAACACCCCGATTAGAACGATGCCGCTGATAGCGAGTCCGAGCTTCTTCCCCATACTCCGAGGTTACCGATGCGGCCGCGACTCTCTTGGGGAGACACGTTCTAGTTGGGCGTAGTGAGACAGTGATGCCTCGCCGACGCTATTCGTCGGTTTGGCTGTCATCGGGGATCACAAACCAGTCGGTGAATGATCGGGCGCGACCAGCAGTGAGTGTGATGACCATGAGGTTGTCGTAGCGGTGGCGCTTATCAGTCGCGGCCGGGTAGCTCGTCCGTCCTCGGACGATCGCGACGTCGCCATCGACAGCAGTGAGTTCATACTCGAACGACCACGTGCCGGGATCATCTTTCTGACCAAGCCACCCATCGACAATCGCGTCGTGCCCGACCCACGGTGCGGTGGACGGGCCATAGCGGTACTCCGCGTCCGCCGTGAACAGCAAGCGAATGTCGTCTGGGTCGTTAGTGCCCCATGCGAGAACGTACCGGGTCATCCACTCATGCGCGGCGTCCGCCGCAGCTTCGCGATCCCACATGCCGTCATGCTCCCGTGAGATCACGGCGAATGCAAGGCACAGTCACGCCGCTCGCCTCTCCGCCTAGTCAACGGCAGGGATGCGGCCGGTTGCGCCGCTCCCGATGGTGCTCTGCGCCGACCGCTCCGCCCGAACGACGACCGCTTATCGCATCCCTGACGCCGGCACTTGCGCGCCACTTCCCTCTTGCCGCTTCCTTCCGCGAGGATCAGGGGATGCAGTTGACAGCGACGACCACCGGATCGGGACCACGGCATGTCGGTCTGGTGCACGGTCTCGGTGCATCGGCGGCGACCTGGGGGCCGTTTGCCGAGCGGCTTGTCGCCACTGGACGGTACACCGTGACGGCCGTTGACCTGCGCGGGCACGGCGCGAGCCCCCGCGCCGAGTCATACGGGGTAGATGACATGGCCGCCGACCTGGTCAACTCGTTGCCGTCGGGGCTCCACAGCGTCGTCGGCCACTCGCTCGGCGGCTCGGTGCTGTACCGCGCCGTCGCCCGGCTCGCGCCGCGCCGAGCGGTGTATCTCGATCCCGGGTTCGCGCTGTCGATACCGACGAGCGGCCTCGCAGGCCGACTTTTCTGGTTGGCGCCGATCGTGTCGCTCGGCTTCGCCCAGCTCGGACAAGCGAAGGCGAACGCCGCGTCCCGCGCTGCCTACAGCCCTGAGACTCGCGCGCTGCTCGACGAAGCGAAAAAGCAGTTCGACGCGCGGATGGCCGTTGGCGTGTTCCGCGATGTCGCCTTCCACCCGGTTCCGGCCGAGGCACCGGCGGTTCCGTCGACGATCGTGCTCTCCGACCAGTCTGCGGCTGTGCTGCCCGACTCTCTCGCTAGCCAGCTCAACCAGCAAGGCTGGCAAGTGCGCCGCATCCAGGGAGTGCGCCACGACATGCAACTCGAGGACCCCGACCGCACTTTCGCTGCCGTCGAGGACGTGCTTTAGCGGGTTGCCCAGGCTCGATATACAGGCGGCGATAAGAAAGCTAGTGCGTCCGCCGGAGAGGGGCCTGCGACTTCGTCAGTGATGTAGGCCCGATTTCTCCGCGACTCAAAACGACGCCCGCGAGCTGCGCGCGGAGGGACCGGCTTCCGCTACTCGCCGAGCGCGATCGCCCGGAGCGCCGCGACATGGGAATCGAAAGTCGCAGTTCCCTCAGGCGTTAGCGAGACCCACGTGACGCGGCGCGCGTCGCTACGGGTCGCGGATGACGACTTCGTGATTGCGATAGCTCCCGCATCAGCGAGCAGTTTCAGATGCTTCGACAACGTCGCGTCGCTGACTCCGAGCGTGTCGCGCAGGACACCGAAATCGATCCCGGTGCCCGCGCGCAACAGGCCGCAGATGCGGAGTCGCAGCGGTGCGTGGATCAGTTCATCGAACCGCGCCTCAGCGGACATGGCGGATGCGCTCGCGAACGACCCTCGTGAACAGGAAAGTCAAAGACGCGACGGCTGCGAACGCCGCCAGCGTCGGCAGCGCGATCCACCAACTCAGACCGAGTGATGCCAATCCGAGCGAGACGCTGAAGAGGGCTAGCACGATGACGAGTCCGGAGAGCACAATCAACCACGGGCGCGTCCCTGAGCCGGCAATCTTTATGCCGGTCCTCGCGCGGTACACGGCGATGAGGGCGATCGCCATAACGACGGAACTGATGATCACTCCGTTCGCGTTACCCCCGAACGCGGGGCTGATAACGAAGGTGACTGCCATGAGTCCGAACCCTCCTGCCAGCCACCACGGCGTCTTCACCCGCTTTGCGAGGGCGGTCCGGTCGGCATCGAGTTCGTTGAGAATGTCTTTGCTTTCCATGATGGAAAGTCTACTGATGACTTTCCACCATGGCAAGAATTCTCGCGTAGCGGTCGGACTCGCTTGACGGCAACTGAGATGGCCTTTCGGAACTTTAGGCTGTGCGCATCGCCGCGGGCATGCGTTCGTCCCGACGGATGAGATGGAGATAACTGATGGCGCGCGAATTGGTGTGGACGGGGTTCGTCTCGGCGGATGGAGTGATGGACTCGCCGGGTGGTGACGTCGAAGGGCATCCGGCAGGTGGATGGGTGTTTCGTACCGAGTTCCTCCCAGAAGCGTTCGCGCTCAAAGGTGAAGAACTCGCGGAGACGACGGCGCTGATGTTCGGCCGGCGCAGCTATGAGGCGTTCGCGCCGCTCTGGTCGCAGTCCGCCGATCATGCGGACTATCAGGATCTGCCGAAGTACGTTGTCTCGACCACACTGGACCAGGACGCTCTCATCGAGGGGTGGGGCGAGACCCGCATCCTCCGCAGCGCTGACGATGTCGCCGACCTGAAGTCGAGCGAGGGCGGCGCGATCTTCATCCACGGCAGCGGCGAGCTCGCTCGGAGCCTCAGCACCGCCGGCCTCATCGACCGCTACAACCTACTGGTGTTCCCAGTGCTGCTGGGCGAAGGCAAAAGCATCTTCAGCAGAGCAACTCAGAACGAACAGCGCCTGGCCTTGAGCGAGTCAGCGGTCTACGGCAACGGCGTGATGAAGGTCGTATACGACATCGCCGGGTGACACAGCGATTCCCCGCACGCTCACGGACGGTCAGCGACCATTTCTGCGTACGTGCGGGGACTGGCCGTGCCGTCGTCTGTGAAGGCGCGCGTGCTTTGGTCGCGAGATGACCTGCCGGTTCGCGTCAGTTGCGGGTGATCACGCTGATGTTGTTGGCCCACGAACCGTCGAGGGTGCCGAGCTTGGCACCCGGCCCGAGCCCCCACCCCTGTTGTCCGCCAATATTTCTGTAAACACCCCACACCGAGCCGGTGCGGTTCCAGAAACTCTCGATGTTGTTGTCCATCCCCACAGGCCCGTAGCCATCCGACAAGTCGGGGTCGCCAACTTGGTACTGGGCGATTGTTCCCGTGCCGTTCGTTCCCGTGAAGCCGCAGAAGTAGCCAGGCTGGCAACGATCCCAGCCAGTCGCCGCCTGGGCAGCGGTGGCCGGGACCACCGCGATCACGCATGCAGCACCCAAAGCAGCAGCTCCAGCAGCCAGCCGCTTCGTTATCGACTTCATCATGATTCATCCCCTCTATCCACCGCCAGCGGGACCCGTCGCGGGGTTTACATGGTGCCAGCTGTCCTAGCCGTCGCAAAGGACCGCGCATGGGTACTCCTACCCGCCGCCCGCCCTGTCTACGCAGCTACCTTCGTAAAGGCTTCGCCTACCAGACTGCTCCTTTCAGCGGTGCCGCATCTAGCCGTGAAAGGCGCAACCTCGGCGTGGGCCGCACACAAACTCGCAGGGAACTGCATGACTTGTCCGCCACACGGTGCTAGCGCCGGAAGCGAACAACCAGGACCCGGCGGCTGATCGCGTGGAACCATCAAGCGCAGGAGGGTTCTGGTGTTGGGTGGAACGGGATTCATCGGCCGATGCGTGGTCGAGCGATTGAACGGCCGCGGAGATGAGGTCGCGGTGGTTCATCGCGGGCTGACGGAGCTCGCGGGGCTCCCGCCCGTTCGTCACATCCATGCTGATCGACTCGATCTGTCGAGCCAATCTCGAGCGATTCGGGAGTTTCGTGCGGACGCGGTTGTTGATAGCAATGCGCTTACTGGCGCAGACGTTGACGCTGTCACGGGTGTTCTGCCAGATGTTGCAACTGTCGTTTTGTCCAGCCAAGACGTCTATCAAGCCGTCGCTGCTTTCCGGAGCGGCGTGGTCGATGCTGCTGTGCCGTTATCCGAGGACTCCGAGCTGCGGAGGACGCGTTACCCCTACGCTGGCCGCGGCTACGCGGCCGTGCCTGACGACTACGAGAAGCTCGACGTCGAAGAGCGGTGGTTGCCCCGCGGCGCGGTGGCCCTCCGGTTGCCGATGGTCTACGGCCCGCATGATGACCAACAGCGAGAGTCTCCTATCCTTCGCCGAGCTGCCGCAGGGCAGGCTGAGATCCCGATCGGCGTCGGTGGGTTGTTATGGACGCGTAGTCACGTTGAGGACGTCGCCAGCGCGGTCCTCGCTGCCCTCGATACTCGGGCAGCAGATGGTCTAGCCGTCAATGTTGGCGAGCAACGCGTCTACCCGATCCGGAGCTGGTTCCAACAAATCCTTGACGCGGCCGACTCCCCGGCCGTTCTTGCAGAGGTGGCGAACGAAGCAGTGCCCGCGGACTTGTCAATCAGCAGAGGCAGCGCCCAGCATCTCTTGGCGTCGGTGCAGCGCGCAAGCGATCTGCTCGGATGGAATGCCGGCGATCCTCGAGTGCGCGTCCGCGAATCCGTGCTGTGGCACCTGAAGCACACGCGATTTGAGCAGTGGTCAGATGAAGAACGTGAAAAAGACAGCAACTCACTGAGAAACAGATGAGGACACCGTGATTGCAGGTCGTCGAATTGGTCAGACTTTGACGTCTCGTTCGGCGACCGGTTTGCGGACGCGACCGATGTGACGGCGCGGCCGAAACGTGCCGTCCCGCCCGCTTTGAAAGCACTGGCCGCGGCTGCGGCACTGGTGCTGGAGGGGTCTCTCGCGAACCGCTATGGGCCGATAAAGTGCGAGTGTGCAGTGGAGCCTTGAGGTCATACCTGTGTGCGTCGACGACGTAGACGACGCCAAGCGCTTTTATGAGGATCAGGTCGGATTTCACCTTGACCTTGATATCGAAATTGGCGCGACAGGCCGCGTTGTTCAGCTGACGCCGCGCGGCTCCGCGAGCAGCATTCACCTCAAGAGGGGTGCCACGCGCGTGGACGGTCTACAAATCGTCGTGGACGACGTGGACGCCGCGCGCGCCGAGCTGATCGCGCGCGGGGTCGATGTGAGCGCCGTCCAGCGCGTCGAGGACGGCGAGTTCCGTGAGGGTCGTGGAGGAGACTGGAACTCCTTCGTCTTCTTTACCGACCCCGCCGGTAATGCATGGGTGATCCAGGAGCGCCCATCTGCCCGCTGACCCACCGGCTTCCGGACGCGCGCCGCGGGTGACATGGTGGCGACATGCAGATCATCGAGTGGTGGCCGGAACTGGACTCCGAAACACAAGGCTGGCTGATCGCCCACAACGGCGAGGCTCTCTCACCCGAGGTGCTCACCAAGATCGTGGCTGCCGGGGGATCCTTAACCTCGAACGCGTGGTGGGTAGGACAAGGCGGTCCAAAGGGCTTCTACCTCTCGGATGAGGCGGTCGACTGGATAGAGGCAACAGCGAACGGGGAGTCTGCCTAAACTCGTTCGCTGAACGACCGATGACCGCGCGGCGGCTCCTGACACCCCGTACTTGACCCGTGGCCAAGATCGGCCGGAGGGCGATGCACGACTAAGGGACCTGCGCCTTCTGACATCATGTGCGAATGAGTTTCGCAGTCCGCGCACCCGCGCTCACCGATGCGGCGGCGATCGCAGACCTCCACGTCGAGACGTGGCGCGAGGCCTACTCGCATCTTCTCTCCGACGGATTCTTCTCTGAGGAATACATCGAGGGTCGACACCGCATGTGGAATCGGGTCCTGACACGCATTCGCGACGACGTCTACCTCAGAATCGCCGAGAGCGCAGGCTCGATCGTTGGATTCGCGTGGGCCGGGCCCGGTGTGGGCTTGGAAGGCGAAGAACCGCCTCGCGCTCGACAGCTCTACGCGATCTACGTCGCCGCGTCGCACTACGGCACCGGTGTGGGGCAAGCACTTCTCGATGAGGCTCTTCCCCAGGGTCCAGCCATGCTGTGGGTCGCGAAGCAGAACCCACGAGCGACCGCCTTCTACCGTCGAAACGGCTTCCAGTTCGACGGTACCGAGCAGGTCGACCCGTCCGCCCCGACGATAACCGATGCTCGGATGCTGCGCTGAACCCCGCGTACGCACGCCGCCCGACCCGCGTGCGGGGATGATCGGGCGCTGCCGAAAGGCGGGTTTGGAGGCCAGGCCAGGCAAAAAAGAGGAATGCACCCGTTGAGAGAGACGCCCTCAGGTAGGCCGGTGGGTGTGCTCAGTCTCCTGTGATGTCCCCAGACGCGATGGCGTCCGCATACTTGCGCAGGTCGGGTCCCGGTTCGTAGTCGATGAACCGGTCCTTCAGGCGTGCGTTCAGTGCAGCGAAGGCCTCGTCGGAGGACGCACTCTCCGGCGACCCTGCCACAGCGACCACCGCTTCGCGAAGGACGCGATCAGCATCTTCCAGGATCTTCGCACGGGCCTGCTCGTTCCAGCGGATCTCTTCGGCTTCCATACGGATGAACGTATGCGGCCGCGTCGAGGCTGCACACGGGGTTGATCCTCGCCGACCGATGTGCTGTGCGTCGCGCACCGGCGCAGCTCCCTGACGACCCGGTTGCGGCGTGCGAGCGAGCAACTACGCTGGGCCGATGCTCACTGTGGGGTCGATCGTCATTCGGGTGAACAACCTCGAGAAGCAAATTCGGTTCTGGTCTTCCGCTCTCGACTACGTAGTCCGCGAACCGATCGACGATGACTTCGCCCTGCTCCACCCGCGCGACCGTAACGGACCCAATGTGTCGCTCGACGCCCACCACTCCGAGCGAACCCTTCCACCCCGCATCCACCTGGACCTCTACGCGGAGGACCAGGCGGCCGAGGTTCACCGACTTCAGGTGCTGGGCGCGAGGGAGATTTCCTGGGACAAACGGCCAGACGATGCGGACTACATCATCATGGAGGACCCAGAAGGAAACCGCTTCTGCGTGATCGACGCGGCGACCTGAGCGGCATGCGCGCGATCAAGGGCCGGCTACTACGCTCGCCCTATGGCAGCGCGGGTGTTGAAGCAAGGGGATGTTGTCCGAACACCGGGCGGACAAATGGGACGGGTCTTGCGACGGTCGAAGACAATCCTTCAATGGCTTGACTACACGCGATATGACCTCGACGGTGAGGCTGACGTCATTGTCTACACGATTCTTCTGGACGACGGGGAGGTGCGGCTGTACAGCTATGCCGCACTCGCGGCGACCAACAACCCACCGGCATAGCGCGTGAGCCTACGTCGCGACGACCCCAAGCGACAGGCAGCGCGGCGCGGTGTTGGGACTGCTGTGCAAACTCTCCCACGGCGTGCATTGATCGCACGTTGCCCCGCTGAGCGGGACCTACGTCGACGATCGCGTGACCGTTCGCTTTGGTGAACCGGCATCCGCGCCCGGCGGCGCTGAGCGACAGGCCAGCGCGCGATCTGCCCTTCGTCTACCGACTGCCGCGGTGGGCGAAGGCGCCGCCAGCTTGAGGTTCGCAACGGTTCCGCATGCGGCCGAGCCGGGAGCGGGGTCGACCTATGGCGTCTGCAGGACGGCTGCGAGGTCCTCGAGCGCGGCCATCCGATTCGATCCGATGGGTGTGAGTACGACGCTCGTTGCCCCGGCTGCGTGTCGGGCAGCGATGCCGTTCCTTACTCGTTCCGCCGTGCCGGCGAGGGCGAGCGTGTCAATCCATTCGGCAGGGAGCGCGGCGGCGAAGGCCTCAGCACTGCCGGTGTGTTCGCGAAGCGCCACGAACTCGGCGGCGAACGGCAGCGGGGCGATGTGCGGGAACCAATCGGGCTCGCTGATGACTCCGAGCGTCGGTCGGACCAGTTCACGCGCTGCGGCGTCCGTGGAGGCGACGACAGCGACGTCGTAGGTGATGAGGCGTGGCGGCCTGCGACCGATACGGCTGGTATCGAAGGCGGCAGCCTCGGCCGACGCACGGATGTACTCCGGGGTCGAGGGCTCGGCGAGGATGATTCCGTCCGCAACATGGCCGGCCGCGGCGAGCGATTTCGGACCACGCACGCCCCACACGACCGGAGGAGGCGTGCCGGGCACCATGTCGAGGCGGACACCTGCGACATCGACGTAGCGGCCCGCGACGGGGCCCGGCTCACCGCGCAGCAACGTCGTCAGCGCGATGGTGTATTCACGCAGCAGAGTGAGTGGGCTGCGCGGCCAGGCGCCGGCGGCGCGCATCCAGTCCGGCATGCCGTGCCCGATCCCGATGAGCACCCGACCGGGGAACAGTTCCTCCAGAGTCGCGATTTCCATCGCCGCGAATGCCACATTTCGGGAGCCGGCGGGCAGGATGCCGACGCCGACGGTGACGTGTGTCGTGCTCGCCAGTACGGTGGCAGCCTGGGCGATTCCGCCGCGGAAACCGAGATCCTCTACGACCCAGACTTCATCGAAGCCGAGCGCTTCGGCGCGCCGGGCGAAGGCGATGACCTCGTTTGCGGGGAGGTCGCGGGGAAGCATGACTCCCACGTCGCGGGCATTGGGCATCGTTGGCCTCCTATGGTCAGGTACTTTCCTTTGCTGCAACGGGGATCTCGTGTCGACGTCGGACGTCTCAGCGCCTACGGCAGCGCGAGCGCGATGGCGGTGATGGCACGGCGCATGACGTTTCGGTCGAGTTCTATGGGCTCCACCAGGCGGTGGATCAGGCGTCCCTCCACAAATGCATCTATTGCCTGGGACGCGTCGGATGAGAAGTGCCGCGACAAGGTTACCCGGCTGAGGGTGAGCCACTTTTCTTGCACCCACATCGCTCAGCGTCGCGGACAACTCCACGGGTCGAGTACTCGATGATGGGGCGCCGAGTCCGTGCTTCGTAGGCGTCCACAAGCATCAACCGGCATACCACGCCCCGTCCGTCAGCTCGCGAGAATCCGCGTTCGGACTGCACGACCCGTGAGGCTCGCCGCAGCGCAGCTCCGCCCCGATGCCCGCCTGCGCAAGGGACGTGATCGATCTCGATTCCTGCGGGAACGGCGGTAGCCTGCTGGGCATGGCGATCGACCCGCGCGTGCTCGATTGGCTGCTCGACTCCGATCCAGCGCTGCGCTGGCAGGTGGAACGGGATCTTGCCGGCTCGCCGCCACAGGTTTGGGAAGCGACCCGCGCTCGGGTCGCGTCCGAAGGGTTCGGCGCCCGACTGCTGTCTGAGCAGGACGCGGATGGTCAGTGGGCAGGTGGAGCATTCTTCCCCGCAGACTTTCTCGACAGCGACGCCGACGAGCCCGGGCAGCCGTGGACGGCGACGACGTGGGCGCTCAAGGACCTCCGCGAATGGGGGCTCGATGCCGGACGACTCGCGGGGACAGCGGAGAAGCTCGCGATCAGCAGCCGGTGGGAGTACAACGACCAGCCGTACTGGGCCGGCGAGGTCGACGTGTGCATCAACTCATACACGCTGGCCGCCGGCGCTTGGCTCGGCGCCGACGTCACGACGCTGACTGAATGGTTCCCGGCACATCTCCTGCCCGACGGCGGCTGGAACTGCGAGGCCGAGGAGGGCGACTCGACGCGCTCATCCTTCCACTCGACACTCAACGCGATTCGCGGGATGCTCGCATACGAACGGATCACCGGTCACCCAGAACTCTCGAGCTCGCGCCGGAGCGGTGAACAGTATCTTCTCGAACGACGCCTTCTCCACCGTGCAAGCACCGGCGAGCTCGTCGGCGACTTCTTGACACAGTTCGTGTACCCGAACCGGTACCGATACAGCGCGCTGGCAGCGCTCGATCACTTCCGCGACGTGTCCCTGACCGAGGGGACGCCACCCGATGAACGTCTCACCGAGGCGATTGGACTCGTGCGGCGAGCCCGCCAACCAGACGGCACGTGGCTGCAGTCCACTCCCCTGCCCGGCCGCACGTGGTTCGACGTCGACACCGCTGAAGGTCGACCATCTCGCTGGCTCACGCTCATCGGATCACGGGTGCTCGACTGGTGGGACGCCGCGCACTGACCTTCAGGCAGCTGGGCGAGCAGTCAGACGCCTAGGTCGACCATGACCATGCCGTTCGTCAATCCGCGTGCCTGGGCATCCTGGGCGGGCGCCGCCCGGAGTAGCGCATGACGCGGTTCACGCGGCCAAGCTCGCCTTTCCTCCCACGCGGGGGCGCGGCTACCGTTGGAACGTGACTGAATACCGCGGATGCGCGGCCCGCCAGAGATCATGATGCAACTGCGTTCCGCCCGGGTGCTGTGGGACATGGCGGATGGCCCGATGCCTCGGGGTCTTCTGGGCGTGGGTAGCGGCGACTTGGTGGCCACCGTAGACGGGTGGACGCTGTACCTTGGCGGGTACTCGACGTCATTCCGCAACCGCCTCTACGTCGCCACGACCGAAAGTTCCAGCCCCCTGGCGACCGCCGAGTGGTCGCTGAGGGCGAACCGACGAGGGCGTGCCCGCGCACTGGTCAAAGATCCGCCACCCACGGCGTGGGACGGCGGCGGGATGCACACGCCGTCATACGTTCCGGCGACCGCCTCGACGCCAGCACGCATCTACTACGCCGGCCGCCGTGGACGCCAGCACGTCGGCCACACGAGCCACTACGCCATCGGCGCGCTGGAGTATCTGGACGGTGGATGGCACCGCACGGGTGCGCCGCTCCTCAGGGGCAGTCCCGACAGGCCGAGTGTTATGGAGCCCCGCGTCGTCTTCGAGAACGGCAGGTACATCATGTGGCACTTGGCCACACCGCATGAAGTTGCACCAGGTGAGCAGCCGGACTACGAGTTACGGTGTGTCACCAGTCCGAATGGCTTCGGTCAGTGGAGTGAACCCGCACAATTCACGTCACCTTCCGAAGGGTTCTTCGACGTAGCACTCGGCAAGACCGACGCCGGCTGGACGATGATTCTGGCGGCTGGCACGAACCTTCACCGAACAAGGCCCTACCCGGCTCAAGGACTATGGCGCATGACGGCACCGACCGCCTCACCGCATCGTCATGAATGGACGGAACCCGTCAGAATCCTCGACACCGACGACGGGGAGACCCCGGATTGGATGGGTGCTGGCGTGTGCGACCCTGCGATCCACATCGCGCCCGACGGCAGCCTCACCATCTTCGTCACCGGCACACGCCGCTATGACACCTGGGCGCGATTGCTGGGGCGTCAACTCCGACAACTTCGAAAGCCACCCGTCCCCGCACCTTTCTATCTTGCAACCGGAGTGCTCACGTTCCACTGAGTTGCGGTCGCTCGTCGGCCAGTTGGCCCACCGCCACCTGTATGGCAGAGGATGCCGTGTGCAACACGAGAGGGGATCAGGCAACTGCGGGCGAAGCGGGCCGGTTTTCGTTTCGCTGGAGGACCACCCTTCGACCAGTGGAACGTCTTCATCAGAGACACTCGACTCGACTCGACTCGACTCGACTCGGCTGACGGCACGCGCCCCGCTCGACGCCAGATGGAAGTATGTGACGAGTGACAGACGAGGCGAGAGCTCTGTGGGATGCCGAAGCCGAGAGGTTCGACGACGCGGCCGACCATGGGCTTCACGATCCTCGGACCCGGCAAGCGTGGGCGGACTTGCTGCTTCCTGTGATCGGCGGTCGTGAGCGTCGGGTGGCCGACCTCGGGTGCGGGACCGGAACGCTGTCGCATCTGTTCGCCAGCGAGGGTGGGCACTTCGTCACCGGCGTCGACTTCTCCTCCGAGATGATCCGCCGCGCTCGCGAGAAGAATGACGGGGCGATCCCGAAGCCGACGTTCATCGTCGCTGACGCTGCACGCCCTCCGCTTTCGGCCGGCTCTTTCGACGTCGTCCTCTGCCGCCACGTGCTCTGGGCGATGCCTGCTCACGCAGCGGCACTCCACAGCTGGATCGAGCTCCTCACACCGACCGGGGTCCTGATCCTCATCGAGGGGCGGTGGCAGACCGGGGTCGGGTTGACCGCCGACGAGTGCGCCAAGCTCGTCCGCGACCAACGAAGCGATGTGCAGCTCAGCGTGCTCGATGACCCGTCGTACTGGGGTGGACCCACCTCGGACGAGCGATACCTGATCGTCAGCCGACGCTGAGACGATGACTGACGGACGCGCAAGCGAGCATCTCGGCACCCGGTAGCCGACCGTCTTGCGGGTGATCAAGACGAGCACTACACCCGTTCTGGTCGGGATGGCCGGACTAGGGTTGGGCTGTGGAAGTCGAACATGACCTCGCGGGCGGAAACCCTGGTGGGAGCGTGATTCGCATCGGCTCAACCGTGCGTAAATCATGGAACACTTCGACACCGAGTGTTTTCGAGTACATGACGGCAGTGCGCAACGCTGAAGTCGATGTCCCAGCAGTTTATGGTCGCGACGACCAGGGTCGGCAAGTGACCGAGTTCATCCCCGGCCGGCTCGCAATAGAGTCGGACCCCCTCACGCGCTCGGAGCTCTCTCGTATCGGGGCGATGGTGCGGGCAATCCACGACGCAAGCGCAGCCTTTGTGCCCGCTGAAAACGCAATCTGGGAAACTGCCATCCCGGCGCCGAACTCCGACCTCGTGTGTCATAACGACCTCGCCCCCTGGAACCTCATCATCGGGGAGCGATGGGTCTTCATCGACTGGGATGCATCTGCACCAAGCACGCGGCTATGGGATCTCGCATACGCCGCGCAGGCCTTCACCCTTAGCCCTCACCAGACTCCTGAGCGAGCCGCGCAGGGTCTCTCTGCCTTCATTGATGGCTACGAGGCCGATCGGGAACTGCGTGCTTCGTTGCCCGAAACGCTTTACCAGCGCGCTCAAGCCATGCTGGACCTTCTCACGGGTTCACACCGGGTGGGTCGCGAACCGTGGGCCACGATGTTCGTCGATGGGCACGGCGACCACTGGCGTGCTGCAACCGATTTCGCGGGCGGCCACCGCGATCTTTGGAAAGCGGTACTCTTACCCGCCCGTTGAGCGACCCGCGTATGCCCCCCGATCGACATCGATCCTCCGTTGATCAGGGCGTGGTCATGGTTCGGGATCTCTCGTCCGAAGGTCTGAGGGTGATCTAGTCAGGCTGGAGCTCATTCCTCTCTGGTCGCGATGGTGGCGGCGGCACTTCCGACGTTGACACTCATCGTCCGACCATCGCCATTCCGGAATCGTCGTATCGGTTGCCGGCGACGCCGATCCGCTCGACGAGGGAGTTCAGGTCAGCGATGTCGTCGGCGGACAGTCCGATAGTCGTCGCCGCGCCGTTCTCGTCGATCCGATCCCGTCGCCGGGTGCCCGGGATCGGGACGATGTAGGGACGCTGGGCGAGCAGCCATGCGAGCGCGACTTGACCCGGCGTGCCGCCGCGGGTGGCGGCGAGGGTGGTGACGTGGTCGATGAGTGCCTGGTTCGCCGCGAGGTTCTCCGACTCGAAGCGGGGCACACGGGCGCGGATCTCGCCGGGTGCGAACGTGGTGTCCGGGGCGATGGTGCCGGTCAAGAAGCCCTTGCCGAGCGGGCTGAACGGGACGAAGCCGATACCCAGCTCGTCGCATGCCTGCAGCACCCCGCTCTCGGGGTCGCGAGTCCACAGCGAGTACTCGCTCTGCACCGCCGTCACCGGGAAGGTCGCGTGTGCACGGCGGATCGTATCGGCCCCGGCCTCCGACAGCCCGAAGTGCTTCACCTTGCCTGCCGCAACGAGTTCGCCGACCGCGCCGGCGACGTCCTCGATCGGCACAGCGGGGTCGACCCGGTGCTGATAGAACAGGTCGATCGCCTCCACCCCGAGCCGCTGGAGCGACGCATCGGCCACGCGGCGGATCTGCTCGGGGCGCGAGTCGGTGCCCACCATCTTTCCGTCGACGATGTCCCACCCGAACTTCGTGGCGACCACGACCTGATCCCGGACGGGGGCGATCGCCTCGCCGACGAGCTTCTCATTGACGAACGGGCCGTATACCTCGGCGGTGTCGATGAACGTCACTCCGCGCTCGACCGCGTAACGCAGTACGCCGATCATGTCGTCACGGTCACCCGGGTTGGGACCGTACGACATCGACATGCCCATCGCGCCCAGCCCGATCGCCGAGACCTGCAGCCCCTGACCCAGATTCCTCGTATGCATCGCCGGTCTCGCCTTTCGTGTCTGTGGTCCCAGCCAACCCCATACGCCGCGGCGATGGCAGTGGGCGATGACCCCGGTACCGCCAGTACCTCCCTCATCGGTGATCGGCGGCGTACGGTCGAGGACATGGACATCCGCAGCGACGTGCGCGAGTTCCTCACCACACGCCGCGCACGCCTCACGCCCGACCGGGCAGGACTCCCTGCCTTCGGCGGCAACCGCCGCGTCCCGGGACTTCGCCGCGAAGAAGTCGCCCTCCTCTCCGGGATGAGCGTCGACTACTACACCCGCCTCGAACGCGGCGACCTCTCCGGCGTCTCCGGCAGCGTCCTCGAATCCCTCGCCCGTGCCCTCCGACTCGACGATGCCGAGACCGCTCACCTGCACGACCTCGCCCGCGCAGCGAGCACCTCCCCCGTGACCCGCAAGCCCCGTCGCCGACCCGGCGCCGATACGCTGCGACCCAGCATCCAACGACTCCTGGACGCCATCACCGAAGCCCCCGCAATCATCCGCAACCAGTACTACGACTACGTCGCCGCGAACCGGCTCGGTCGCGCACTGTACTCGCCAGTGTTCGCCGAACCCGTCCCCAACAGCGCTCGCTTCGCGTTCTTCAACCCCGCCGCGCAAGACTTCTACCCCGACTGGGACAAAGTCGTCCAGGAATTCGTCGCGGCGATGCGCGGCGACGCCGGACGCGATCCCTACGACAAACGCCTCACCGACCTCGTCGGCGAACTCTCCACGCGCTCCCAGACCTTCCGCACCCTCTGGGCCGCTCACGACGTCCGCTACCACCGCACCGGCGTCAAGCTCATCCACCACCCCCTCGTCGGCGACCTCGAACTCACCTACGAAGCCTTCGAACTCCCCGCCGACCCCGGCCTGCAACTGTCGACCTTCACCGCCGAGCCCGGATCACCCTCGGAAGACGCGCTGAAAATGCTCTCCAGCTGGGCCGCCACTACCGACCCGCCCGCACCCCGACGCGACGTCACCGCCGACGAGATCCGCAACGGGTCCTGACCCGGCCCGAAGCCGCTCGAACCATGGCCGATGTCGCCGCGGATCGGCATTCCGCTAAACGAACGTGCACGAATGGGTTCCCGACTCCAGAACCGCCCGCATGGGGATTGCTAACGGGCGTTTCGCTCAGCAATACGCCCACACAACATACGGTGAGCGCGGGATTCCGTCTTCGTTGGCGACCTGCTGACTCACGCCGTCGGGGGTGTGCTGAGCGCTCGGGACTTCTAGCATGAGGCGCGTGGGCGCTTTCGAAACGGATGCGGTGCAGGACATCCGCTTCGCGCGCTCTGCAGACGGCGTGGGGATCGCTTACGCGATACATGGCGCGGGGCCGCCTTTGCTCATCGATGCGTGCTGGTTGAGTCATCTCCAGTTCGACTGGCAGAGCCCTGTCTGGCGTCATTTCCTGGTGGAGCTCGGCCGGATCGCGACGGTGATCCGGTATGACGAGCGCGGACACGGGTTGTCTGATCGTGATGTGACCGACCACAGCTTGCAGGCCCGCGTCGCGGACCTCGAGGCCGTCGCCGATGGCGCCGGGTTCGAGCGCTTCGCCCTCCTCGCGATGGCGCAGGGCGGCCCGGTGGCGATCGAGTACGCGGCGCGGCACCCGGGGCGCTTGACCCGGTTGATCTTCTACGGGAGCGACGCGGGAGTGCACGGCGTTCCGTCGGCGAACGAGCTGGAGTTGGGTCACGCGTTCGAGGCGATGATCAAAGTCGGGTGGGGGCGGCCCACCTCGGAGTTCCGCCGAGTCTTCACGAGCATGATGATCCCCGGTGGAACCGAAGAGCAGATGTGCTGGATCGATGACCTGCAGAAGATGGCTGTCGACGCGGACACAGCCGTTCTCGCCCGCTCCCAGCGACAGATGATCGACTCCAGCGGCCGGTTGGGCGAGCTCGACCTGCCGACTCTGGTGCTGCACAGCCTCGGGGACCAGATCAAGAGTTTCGAGCAGGCACGGTACCTTGCCGCCCACATCCGGGGCGCTCGACTTGTAGCGCTGGAAAGCAAAAACCACATCGTCCTGTCCGATGAATCGGCGTGGCCAATCGTGCGTCGCGAGATCGCCGACTTCATCGCCCCGGACCGGTCCCACGAGCCTGTTGCGCTCGCGTCCGACATCGCCTCGTTGCTCTCTCCCCGCGAGTTCGAGATCCTCCGCGTGGCTGCGCGGGGTCATGACAATGAGGCCATTGCGGCCGACCTGACGCTCTCGGTGCGCACAGTCGAGCGGCATCTGCAGAACGTGTACGCGAAGCTCGGCCTGCATGGACGCACCGCACGCACGGCGGCAGTCGCGCGGCTGCTATCCGGCGCCTGACTGCCTACGCGTCAGCCGCCACGTGATGGGTCGAGGCCGAGAACTCTTGCGCGTCGGCCCCGATGTGGGATCCGGATGACCGTTCCTACGGTTGGGGAAACGAACGAGTTCCGGAGGAACCATGTCCATGCAGTCCAGCACCGAACCGACATCCGCGGCCACGTCGCTCACGGCGATGCCGGAAGATCAGGCTCTGAAGGCGAGACACGCCGCGATGTGGGCGAGCGGGAACTATCCCGCCGTCGCCGACGAGGTCGTCGGCTCTCTCGGCCGCATCCTGGTGGGCACCCTGGAGGTGCAATCCGGGCAACGCGTCCTCGACGTGGCGGCCGGCACCGGGACGGCGGCCCTGCCCGCTGCACGTCAAGGAGCTCACGTCACCGCTACCGACCTGACCCCTGAACTCCTTGATGTGGGCCGGGCCGAGGCAACGGCCGAAGGGCTCGAGTTGACGTGGCAGACTGCCGACGCCGAGTCGCTGCCGTTCGCCGACGCGACCTTCGACGTCGTCTTGTCGTGCATCGGCGTCATGTTCGCCCCCCATCATCAGCAGGCCGCCGATGAACTACTGCGCGTCTGCCGCCCCGGAGGCACCGTCGGCGTGCTGAGCTGGACGCCCGAAGGCTTCATCGGCCAGATGTTCGCCACGATGAAGCCCTACGCACCCTCGCCGCCAGCCGGAGCATCCCCGGCGCCACTGTGGGGACGCGCCGATCACGTGCGGTCCCTCCTCGGGGAGCGCGTCACGGACCTGGTCGCGCGACAGCAGACCCTGCGCGTGAACCGGTTCTCGGACGGCATCGAGTTCCGCGACTTCTTCAAGATCAACTACGGCCCCACGATCGCGGTGTACCGATTCCTCGGCGACGACGCCTCACGGATGGCTGCGTTGGATGCAGACCTGGCCGCTCTGGGCGATCGGTTCCTTCGCGAGGGCGCGATGGACTGGGAATACCTCCTGATCACCGCCACCCATGTGTGACGCGTGCACATCTGCTCTCGTCGCCGACCCCGACCGCGGGCCCCAAAAGCCAACCGGCTCTGGAGCCTGTTGACTCGGTCTCGCCAGCTCTGATCGCCGGGCGTACCGTGGGTCCATGACCGACCGAGTCGCTGAGCGGGTTACTGTTCCCGATGTCGTGGGCATGCCGTTCCATGTCGGCCGGGACGTCGCATCGGCGGCGGGTGTGGCGCTTGCCAATCCCGACCCGGATGGGCCGCCCATCGGGGCGCTCGCCTGGCCGGGATTGTTCTACATCACCAGTCAACGACCTCATGCCGGCACGGTCCTCTACCGGTGGGATTCGGTCGTCGTCGAGATCGTCGAGCACGGCACGGCTGAGCCCAACGCGCTCCGCGGCAACAACGAACCACCGCCGCACGACGCGGCGGACGCCACACCAGGACGCGTGGTTCTCGTAGACCTCCCCGAAAGTCCCGACGGAACGTGACTACGCACCCGGTCGGTGTCCGCGGCAACGCTCACCCTCGCTCTCAGCTTGGCGGTGACAGCCTGCACAAACAGTGACCCGCGCGACGACACTCGACCACGCAGGGACCGTCATCTGACGACGCTCAGGCCCCTGGATGCGGGCTGTGGTCCTCGAAGTCGGGCTCGGCGCGAAGCACGTCGGCGAGTTCCTCCTCCGGCCGCGGCGGGATATTCTCGTCGGCCTCGAGCTCTGGAACGCTCGGCTCATCCGCAGCCGGGATGTGGTGGTCAGGAATGTTCTCGTGGGACATGGCGAACCCTTCGGTCGGCATCACCGACAGCGTATGCCTACCCCGTTGATCTTCTACGCGTTCGTGCAGTCGACGGCAGTGAGTCCGATGCGCCTTGCGCGGCGTGATCTCAACGCCGACGGCGCGTGACCTGCCTTCAGGTCCGTTCGCGCACGCGCCTGCGAGATGGAAACGTGAACAGGATGCGAGCGACCGAGTTCTCGTTCAGCCACGTAGCGCCAGCGCCGACGGCGATCGCGAGGACGAAGCCGGCAGCGAAGGTGATGAGTGGCGGCGAACCCGCAGCAAACCCGACCCATGAGACGGCGGTGATCACAGGGAAGTGGGTGACGTAGAAGACAAGCGAGTTCCGGCCGACGAACTGCAGCGGTCGCGTCCACGCTTTGTCATCGACGAGCTGCGCGAGCTTGACCGCGCCGATGATCCCGACGGCGGAGAACGGCGCGAGGTATCCGAGGTACTGGCGTGGGTCGAGGATCGATGACGCGGCACCGTAGACGGCCGCGAAAGCGACGGCGGCCCACACCCATCGGGAGCGGAGGATGCGGTCGAAGACGTCAATGTGGTCGGTGATCAGCTTGCCGAGGAAGAAGAACCCCATAAGGAAGAAGAATCGGCGCTGGAACTGACCGAGGGGCAGTGATGCGACCGCCCAGGGGATGACGATGAGAAGCCATGTCGGCACCCACCGGGTGATCGGGGCGATCGAGTAGTAGGCGAGCAGGTACAGCAGGAACCAGACGTACGCGGTGGTCCAGGTGTCGACGGTGAACAGGTTGCCGTACGCGGGGAACAGCACGCACCAGAGCACGAGCCACACGAGGTACGGCCAGCCGATGCGGCGCAACTTGCCGGCGAAGTAGGTACCGAGCGGCTTTCGCAGTCCGGCGGTGACGAGCATCCCGGAGAGCACCATGAGCGTCGGCATCCGGAACGGGGCGAAGAGCTCGTTGATGGAGATCAGCCACCCGGGGGTGTCGCCGAGCTCGAACCTGTCGAGGATGTACGCCGAGTGCGCGAGGATCACCAGCCCGATCGCCGCGCCCCGCAGTACGTCCATCCACCGCATGCGTGCGCGCACGGGTAACCCCTTCCCCAATTCGACCGATCGTAGCGGTCGACGGGCCGGGGGGTCTTGTCAGAGGGTCACGCCTCGATCTCGGGTCGCTCATTGAACAGGTTGACGAGGTGCGAGTGGTACTCGTCTCGGCAGTAGCAGCCGACGACGTCGCCCCACCCGTCGATGTCGCGGTAATAGGTGGCGCACTGTTTTCTCGCGAACGCTCTTTTGATCGCTGTCTGGTCGTGCCCACAAGCTGGGCATTCACCGCCCGCGCCGACTGTGTCGAGTGTGAGATCCACGCTCTGAGGAGAGTGCCTGAGGCCGCTCGAATACAGAAAAGGGCTGAGCAACTTTCAAGGTCTGGATCTGGTCACAACCAAGGTGTCCGAGAAAGCGGGTGACGCTCCCAGCGCGCAGCTCCCCGGTCAGGCCTTATCGGGTTCCGCTTGACCTTCTCACTGTGTCAGGGTCGATCGTGGTCGCCATCATGTACACCATCGGAGAGTTCGCAGCGTACGGGCGCGTGAGCGCGCGGATGCTGAGGCACTACGACGCCATCGGGTTGCTCAAGCCCGCTCAGGTCGACCTGTCCACCGGATACCGACACTACGATTCGTCGCAGCTGTCGGACCTCCTTCGGATCGTCGACCTTCGCGGATTCGGGTGCTCGCTGGACGACGCCGCCGAGGTGCTCTCGTCGGAAGATCCGGATGCCGCCACTCGCGCGATCCTCGCCCGCCGACGTAAGGACCTCACGCGCTCGATCGCCGCAGATGCCGCACGCGTCGCCCGCATCGATGCGCGACTGTCCCGACTCGAAGGAGCCATCACCGTGAGCGGAATCACCTATACCTCCCTGCCCGCCGTCACCGTCTACGCGACGAGCGAGATCGCCCCCGGCAGCGGACCCGAGAATGTCTCGCCGGTCGTCGATCGAATCCTGCCTCCGCTTCTTCTCGCGCTGCAGGAATCGGGCGTCGATTTCAGGGAGCCAGGCATTTTCTGGTACGAACCAGTCGCGGGCAGCGACGACCTGCGCGTGTGGGTTTCCTGGGTCGCCGGTGGCGATCGTGTCGAGAATCCGGCGTGGGAGGTCGTCACACTCCCCGAGGTCCCGCACGCAGCGGTCTTCGACTACCGCGGCGACATGCCCGGCATCGGCGATGCCTGGCAGGAGTTCATGACGGGCCTTGCTCAGGCGGGGGTGACGATGGCCGGCGCGGGACGCGAGGTGTACCTGGAGTCAGAACCGCTGCCGCAGTCGCAGTGGCTCACGCAGCTCCAACAGCCGATCATGGCCATCCCCGCGACAAGGTAGCGAACGGCTCAGCTCGCCGTGCGCTCAACGACCGGGTTGAGGTCCGGGCCTAAGGTCGAGTCGTGAGCAACGCACGACTGAGCGATGTGGCAGCTCGGGCCGGGGTGTCACGCTCGACCGCTTCGCGGGTGGTGACCGGGTCATCCGCCGTGAGTGAATCTGCGCGAACTGCCGTGTGGCGCGCGGCCAGAGAGCTCGGGTACCGCGTCGACGAGTCTGCTCGTGACCTGGCGCAGCGGCGACCGAGGCCGCGACCTTCAGGGTCTCGCGAGGAGTTGCTGAACGCTGGCCAGGTGTCACGAGCGGCCTCGTTTCCCGCCGGCTTTCTCTGGGGCGTCGGCACCTCTGCACACCAGTACGACGGCAACAACGCAGCGAGCGACTACTGGGAGCTGGAGAATTCCGGGATCCCGCTGTTCGCCGAGCGAAGCGGCGACGCGATCGACAGCTATAGGCGTTGGCCGGACGACATACGTCTCGCCGCCGATCTGGGACTGAATGCGTACCGTCTGAGCATCGAGTGGGCCAGGCTCGAACCGGTTCGCGGTCACTACTCCTTTGCGGAGCGCGAGCGATACCGCGACATGATCCGCTGCTGTCGCGAGAACGGTCTCGAACCGTTGATCGTCTTGCAGCACATCACACACCCCTCATGGTTCAGCAGAGCCGGAGGGTGGGCGGCGCCGGATTCGGGCAGGGCATTCACGGAGTACGTGCGCTTCCTCACTCCCATCCTCGAGGACGTCCGCTACGTGGCGACGATGAACGAACCCAACATCCTGTCCACGCTCGGTGGCGTGGGGCGACTTATCCGCTCGAACGACCCGGCGGGCGAGTATGCCGCGATCTCGGCACAGCACCCGACACAGCGCGGCCTGCTCGGGGCGGCGACGGCTGCGATCCCCGACGAACGCATCGTGGAAGGACTTACTCGAGCCCACACAGCGGCCCGCTCGGTACTGCGTGAAGAGACGGATGCGCAGGTCGGGTGGACGGTGTCGATCCAGCCCGTCACGGCACAGCCCGGATTCGAGGACGAGGCCGCCGTGATCACCCGCCACTGGGTGGACCCGTTTCTCGAGGTGTCGCGCGGCGACGACTGGGTCGGCGTGCAGACGTACACGAGCTGGATGGTCGGGCCTCAGGGCGCCGAACCTCGCGGGTCCCGACGAACCCAACTGGGTTGGGCTTTTCAACCGGATGCCGTCGGCGACGCCCTCCGCCAGGCCGGCAAGGTGGTCGGGGAGGTGCCTCTCCTCGTCACCGAGAACGGTGTCGCGACCGCAGACGACACCGAGCGCGTCGAGTACCTCGACGGGGCGACAACGGCGATCGCGCACGCGGTGGGCGACGGCCTCAACGTGCTCGGGTACTTCCACTGGACCTTCATGGACAACTTCGAATGGGTCTCGGGTTTCGAAGTCTCGTTCGGTCTGGTGTCGGTCGACCGCGAGACGTTCACTCGCACGCCGAAACGAAGTGCCCTGTGGCTTGAGCAGTTCGCTCGCGCCCACCACTCAGCAACACGCGAATAGCAGCGTCTTTCGATGCACGTCAGTGCTGCAGCACCGCCACGAGCGCAAACTGCTGGAGCGGCGAACGCTTCGCGGCCGCCCGCGGGCGGGACCTGGCGCCATCTTCGCGGACCTTCGGATACGCGCGAACGCTAGCCGCACCGTGGAGAATGTGCGTGAACCACAGGTCGTGTTCTCGGCCTGTGACTGTGTACCGGGCGGGTGAGGGAGCCTGATGAACAATCTGTATGCCGAGGAGATAGAGGGGCACCACAGCATGCGCGACCACCTGCTGACCGTGGTGTCGGATGAGGACCTCGAATACGAACTACCCGGTGACAACCCCTCGCTGGGCGAGGTGCTCGTCGAACTCGGAATCATTCAAGGCGTGTACACCTCCTCCCTGGTGTCCTCACGATGGACTGGAACCATCGCCAAGTGCCGGAGCCCACACGGATGACAACTCCCTCGTTGCAGCGGTGGTTCGCGGCCCAGGATGTTGCCATGAAGGATGCCCTCGACCGATTCAGCGACGACGAGTTGCGCGAGGAGCGCATCGACCGTGGCGGGGGGTTCATCGCCTCCCCGTTCGTGCAGCACGAGATCTACCGAGAGGCTGTGTACATCTTCTACGGAAGGCTCAGCGTCTACTTGCGCGCCCTGGAACGAGACGCCGGCCCGACCTGGGCGGCATGGGTGGGTTGACCGAACCGGCCCCGGGCTGCGTCTGAGACCGCAGTCGCACAAGGAATGATGGACACATGACTTCTGCTGTGGAACGCCGATCCAATCCGACGGCCTGGGCTGCGTTCTGGTTCGCGCTGGCCGGCCTCGTGCTGATGCCCATCCCCCTGTTCATCGGGCTGATCCTCGGCGGCGGGCTTTCGATCGTCGCCGCGATCCTCGCCGTGATCGCACTCCTGAAGGGCCTCGCACGCAGCGGCAGGGGCATCGCGCCCGTGGTGTTCGCTGCCATCTTCATCGCCCTCACGTGGGGCGGCATCTCCATCGGCGGCGGCACCATCTGGTAGCTACTGCTTGTCCGCAAGGATGCGGTCGAGTACCAGCTGCGACTTCCGCGATTCTCCGACGGGGTCATGGGTGCCGGAGGGGTCGGCAAGTGTGAGCAGTGTCTTCCACAGCGCCCATGCCCGGCCGCGGATCCACGTCGCCTCATCCCACGGCATCCCGTCACGGAAAACCGCGCGAGCCGGATGGTCGAGCACCGTCCACGCGATGGCCAGATCGCACGCGGGATCGCCGACACCCGAGGTGCCGAAGTCGATCACGGCACTGAGGCGGCCGTCGCGCAGCAGAAGGTTGCCAGGCGCGATGTCGCCGTGAAACCACACCGGCGACGACGTGATCTCGGTGTTCATCGCATCTGTCCATACCGCCCGCGCCGCCCCCGAGTCGATCTTTCCCTCTAGTTGCGCGAGGCAGCGCTGCACATCGTCGTCGTAGACGCGGGGATGCGCGCCGCGCCAGAAGCTGGGAGGACCGGCCGCGGGTGCATCTTGGGAGTCCACCTCGGCGAGTGCCGTGAGAAACCGGACGAGGTCGGCGGCGAGCGCCGCGAGATCGATCTCGGAGACGCTGCCCGCAGGTGTGCCATCGATCCAGCGATACACCGACCACGGGCGATCGAACTCACTGCTGGGTCGGCCCAGGGCGACGGGCTCAGGCACAGCGAGCGGGACCACGCGCGCGATCACCGGCAGCCAGCGCTGTTCCTTCGCCTCCGCGGCGGCGTAGCCGTCCGCGCTCGGCAGCCGCACAAGCAGGTCTTCCCCCAGCCGGAACGTACGGTTGTCCCACCCACCGGGAACAACCCGCCGGATGCTCGATCCGCGCCACTGCGGGAACTGCGCGTCGATCAACCGCCGCACGAGGTTCTCGTCGATCTCCACCGTTACAGCCTCCCCGACACGCACACTTCGACGCCACCCGAGCGGTCGACAGGCCCGTGCGTCCACGCGCCTCGGACCCATGTGTCCGCCGGCGGACGATGAGACGGTTCGTCACCCCGCCAGAATGCGCTTCCGGGACGCCGCCGTTACGCTGTCGGCCATGCCCCACATCCTGATCACCGGAATGTCTGGTGCGGGCAAGACGACCGTCCTGGACGAGCTCGCGCGGCGCGGCCATCGAGTGATCGATACCGACTACGACGGCTGGGAGCTCGCGGACGCCACGTGGGACGAGCCGCGGATGGCAGACCTCCTCGCATCCGATCATCACGTCGTGGTATCAGGCACGGTCGAGAACCAGGGACACTTCTACGACCGTTTCGGCGCGATCGTCCTTCTCAGCGCGCCGGTGGACGTTCTCCTGGAGCGGGTCGCCACCCGCACGAACAATCCATACGGCAACACCGCCGAAGATCGGGAATCGATCCGACAGCACGTCCGAGATGTCGAGCCCCTGCTTCGCCGCGGAGCCACGCTCGAGCTCGACGGGCGTCTCGCCGTCTCTGTTCTGGCTGACCGGATCGAAGAACTCCTGGAGTCCATCTGACCCCGAGGACAGCGGTCGTCCGCTCGTACCTCGCGGCCTCGGAGCGTTACCTCCGACAACTGCTCGGCTGAGCGGGACCAGAATGGCCTGGTCGAGCACCGCCGTGCCCCTCGGATGAACGTGAAAAGGGCCGGGACATCCGTCCCGGCCCTTTCTCGACGAGTCTTTACTTGAAGGCGTCCTTCACGTTCTCGCCGGCCTTCTTGACCGACGCGGCGGTCTGGTCCTTCTGGCCTTCGGCTTCGAGCCGCTCGTTGTCCGTCGCCTTGCCCGCGGCTTCCTTGCCCTTGCCAGCGACATCCTGAGCAGCGTTCTTGATCTTGTCGTCCAGACCCATGAGCTTGTTCCCTTCGTGAGGTGGAGCCGGTCTCGAAGTACCCGGCGGTGGATCCATCACATCGCGAGACGCACCGTCCGGCGAGGGGGTTGACGTCCGCAGCACATCGGCTACAGCAGAGGGCAAGCTGACGCGACGGCCGCGCCTATGCTGATCCCGTGGCCGACCAGTACGCGAATTTCAACGACCAGATCATCGCCGAGTTCCGCGCCAACGGAGGAACGGTGGCGCGATTCGGTCGAGATCTCGTGCTGGTCCATCACATCGGCGCCAAGAGCGGCAGCGAGCGGATCCTGCCGGTGATGAGCATCCGAGACGGCGATGGCACCTGGCTCATCGCCGCATCCAAAGCCGGCGCCCAGCAGAACCCCGCCTGGTATCACAATCTGCTCGCGCATCCCGACGTGACGATCGAGACGGCGGATGACGGCGTCGTCGCCGTCCACGTCACCGAACTCACCGGCGACGAACGCGACTCGGCGTGGGCACTCTTCACAGCCAAGAGCGAGGGCTTCCGCCAGTACGAGCAGCGCACGAGCCGTACGATCCCGGTACTCGCGCTGACGCGCACCTGACAGATGGGGCGACTCCCCAGCCGCGCGCAGGGGGGGGTCGCACACGGCCGGGGAATCTGACCCGCGGACGCGGTCAAACGCTGCGATCCGACGCCCCAGAAGTCGGGTCCCGCCAACTCTATGCCACCGCATCCACCCCGCGCGATAGGCGGCACGAAATGACCGACCTCGGTCAGAACCCGCGGCCGACGACGATCCCGATTCCCGCTGCGGCGACGGTGAGCACCAGCATCCCGAACGCGTTGATCACAGCACGCACACGCGCACGCCGGCGTGCCAGCGAGATCGTGTCGAGCATCGCGGTGCTGAAGGTCGTGTAGCCGCCCAGCACACCGACGCCCAGCACCGACAGCCACGGCAGCGACAGCAGTCCCGAGTCCGCCGACCCGGTGGCGAGCCCCAGCAGAAGCGAACCGCTCACGTTCACGACGAGGATCCCCCACGGGAACCGCGCGCCCCAGACGCGCGTGACCACTCCGTCGACCACGAACCTCAGCGCGGCGCCGACGCCGCCACCGAGAGCGACGAGAACGAACAGACCGCCGCTCACGATGACTCCGGATGCCGCGGCCACAGCCGGGCCGCGACCGCCCATCCCGCCGCGGCGCACAGCACGCCTGCCACGACGCTCACGAGCGCGAACGCGACGCCGAGCATCGGCGCGGTCTCGAGGAGCAGCAGGGCGTCGGTGGCGAGCGCGCTGTACGTCGTGAATCCGCCCAGCATGCCGGCTCCGGCGAACAGCCGCACGCTGCGGCGGCGGGGCGTCTCGTCGCGCGCCTCGAGACCGCGAACCAGCATCCCGAGTAGGAATGCACCGACGAGGTTCACGGTGAGCACCCCCCAGGGCAGCCCGTCCGAAGCCATGAGCAGCACGACCGCCTCGCGCGCGGCTGTGCCGAGCACTCCCCCGGCGAAGACGAGCAGCACGAGGCGCGGCTGGGTGTACAGCGGCTGCGGGCTGGTCCTGTCGTCGTCGCTCGACATCATGCCGCCCCACCGAAGAAGGCGACGCCGAGATCGGGATGGTCCACGAAGACGCCGTCGACGCCGGCATCCCGGATCACGCCCCACTCGCTCTCCCAGTCGCCGAACGCCGCGGGGTCACGGCTCGCGCGGAACTGACCGATCAGGAAGTTGTTCTCGGGACGGCACGTCCACGTGAAGACGCGAAGTCCGCGCTCGTGGGCATCCGCGACGACGCGCGTCGGCCCCGTCAGCCGCCCGAGCTTGTCTGGGGCGAGGATCATGCGCTTGTCGACGCTGATGCCGTCGACCACGCCGACGAGCGCGTCGAGTCCCGCAGGGGCAGTCGTCTGGCGGTAGGTCATCGCCGCGCGGCCGTCACGGGCGACCAGGTCGAAGGGGCGCCCGGCCGCCTCGAGCAGATAGATGTACGTGCCCCGGATGCCGCGCTCCTTGACCCGGCGCAGCACCGTCGACTCGAACGCCTCGATCGTCAGGGGCAGCTCGCCGTGCGCCCAGCCCGCGGCCTCGAGCTCTCGCGCGACGAGATCGGCGATGTCCCATCCGAGGGAGGAGAAGTACGTCGCGTGCTTGATCTCCACCACCACGCCGAGCTCGCGGCCGTACTCGAGCGACGCCGCGCGGGCGAGGTCGAGCACGTCGCGCAGACGCAGGACCGGCTGCTCCCCATCGAACGTCGCACTCGATGCGCGCACCTTCGGGAGTCGCTCGCGGCATCGGAGCGTGGCGATCTCGTCCCACGTGAAGTCCTCGGTGAACCACCCGGTCAGCTCGGCGCCGTCGATCGTCTTCGTCGTCCGCCGATCGGCGAACTCCGGGTGATCGGCGACGTCGGTCGTGCCCGAGATCTCGTTCTCGTGACGCACGACCAGCACGCCGTCCTTCGACACGACGACATCGGGCTCGACGGCGTCGGCGCCCATGGCGAAAGCGAGGTCGTACGAGGACCGCGAATGCTCGGGGCGATACCCCGGAGCACCTCGGTGACCGATGACGAGCGGGATGCGGCGCGGCACCGTCCCAGGCTAGCCCGAGCACGTCGCGCCGTTCAAAGACCTCTCACAGCACGCGCCTGCCGAGATCGGGCGCCGTTCCGATATCGTGGTTCAACAGCACAGTGCTGGAGACCCCCGACTTTGGAGTGTGAGAGCAGTGGCCCTCAACAACCCCGCATTCAACAATCCGGCCTTCCAGGACCCGAAGGCCGTCCGTTCGTACCCCGGTGGCGCGCAGGCCGCGAACATCGGCGGCGCGACCCAGACCGCTGCCGCACAGCGTGCCGGCGTCGACGCCGCGGCGAACGCCCGGCTCGAGGGCATGTACGCCGCCCCGCCCGCCGGAGCCGTCGAGACCGATCGCATGACGATCGAGGACTCGGTCCTCAAGACCGTCGCCCTCTTCGCGATCCTCCTCGTCACGGCAGCCGTCGGCTGGGTCTGGACCCTCGGCGGCATCGCCGCGATCCCCGGCGCGCAGGTCTCGATCCTTCCCTGGATGATCGGTGCGCTCGGTGGCTTCGTGCTCGCCATGGTCATCATCTTCACGTCGCGCAAGAAGGTGCGTCCCGCGCTGATCTTCGCCTACGCGGCCTTCGAGGGACTCTTCGTCGGCGGCATCTCGGCGTTCTTCGAGACCCAGTGGGAGGGCATCGTCTTCCAGGCGACCCTCGCCACGCTGTCGGTCGTCGGCGTGACCCTCGCCCTCTTCGCCAGCGGCAAGGTGCGCGCGTCGAAGAAGGCCACCAAGGTCTTCATGATCGCCATGGTCGGCTACCTGGTCTTCTCGCTCGTCAACGTCGGCCTCATGCTGTTCAACGTGCCGATCGCCGGTGGCGCATTCGGCCTGCTGAGCCAGACCGTCATGGGCATCCCGCTCGGTCTGATCATCGGTGTCCTCGTCGTCATCATGGCCGCCTACTCACTCGTGCTCGACTTCGACTCGATCCAGCAGGGCGTGCGCAACGGCGCCCCCCGTCAGTACGGCTGGCTCGGCGCCTTCGGCATCATGGTGACGGTCGTCTGGCTCTACGTCGAGATCCTCCGCATCATCGCGATCGTCCGCGGCAGCAACTAGACGCGAGACGGATCAATGCCGCGAAGCGGCGTTGATGCGGCTCGGGTCTAGGTTGAGTAGCGCCGCGAAGCGCCGCGTATCGAAACCTCAGCAACACGGAGGGGCCGCCCATCGGGGCGGCCCCTCCGTCGTTTTCTCTCCGCGGCATAGAGTGACCACATGTATGCGGCGCGGCGTCGACCGAGGCGGGTGCGGGCTTTCCTCGCGATCGTGATCACCCTGGCCGTGGGGGTGGTGCCGCTGACGATGACGGATGCCGCGCACGCCGGGCCGCGGCATCCGTCGGCCGTCGATGAAGATGAGTTCGAGAGCGCACCGTGCGCGGTCGATGTTCCCGCCCGATACGAAGACCGGGTGCGGTGCGGTCACCTCACCGTTCCCGAGCGCCGAGATGCCGGCGCCGACCCCGAGCGCACGCTGCGACTGCCGTTCGCGGTCATCGCCGCCGGCTCGGAGGCGCCCGCGGCAGATCCGCTCGTCGTTCCGACGATCGGCGACACCGGCGCCGGCACGCTCCACGCCCTCCCCGCTCTCCTCGCCGCGGAGTGGATGTACGCGGACCGCGATGTGATCCTCGTCGAGCAGCGCGGCGGCGTCCTCGCCGAGCCGTCGCTCGACTGTCCCGAGCTGTCGACCGGCGCCTTCATCGACGACGGCACGCTGGTCACCGGCGACGCCGCCGATGCGCGACGGCTCACCCTCATGCAGCAGTGCCGCGACCGACTCGTCGCCGACGGCATCGATCTCTCGGCATACACGAGTGCGGCGAGCGCGGCAGACCTCGCCGACCTGCGCGCAGCGCTCGGCTACGACGCGTGGAACCTGTACGGGGCCGAGTACGGTTCCCGGCTGGCGCTGACCGTGCTGCGCGATCAGCCCGCCGGCATCAGATCGGTGGTCCTCGACGGCGTGCAGCCGCCGAACGTGAACCGGTACGAGGTTCTGCCCGCCGGGTTCGAGGGCGCTCTGACCGCTGTGATCGCGGCATGTGCCGCCGACGCGCACTGCGCCGAGGCCTACCCCGACCTCGCCGACACCCTCGAGCAGGTGTTCGCGCGGGCGCAGAGTGATCCGCTGTCGGTGACGGCCTCATTCGACGGCTCCCCCGTGCGCGTCGAGCTGACGCCACCGGTGATCGCCGACGGGATCCGCAGCGCCCTGCGCGACACCGAGTCGGTACGGGCCCTGCCCTTCGTGGTCGACCAGCTCGCGCGCGGCAGAGCCGACGCCGCCGCGCCCTTCGCGCAGCGGACTCTCGAGGCGGCGGATTCGCCCGCGGAGGGCCTGGCTCTCTCGATCGACTGCGCCGAGGAGATCCCCTTCAACGATGATGCGCGGATCTCAGAGGCCGCCGCCACCGGCGTCTTCGCACCCCGCCTGCCGGTGCGGCCCATCCGCGAGGAATGCGCCGCCTGGGGCGTGCCCGCCCTCTCGCCGATCGAGAACGACGTCGTGCCCAGCGGCCTGCCCGTGCTGCTGCTGACAGGCGATTTCGACCCGTCCGCACCGCTGACATCTGTACAGGCTGCGGTCGTCGGCCTGTCGCGCACCGCAGCGCTCACGCTCCCCTACGCCGGTCACGACACGGTCGCGAGTGGTGGATGCCCCGCCGACATCGCCGAAGGATTCCTCCGCGATCCACTGACGTCGCCCGACATCGGCTGCGTCGACCGCGAGGTCCCGCCGAGGTTCGTCACGACAGCCGACATCGATCCGTCGTCGGCCATCCGCCGCGCCTACGCCGACATCATCGTGCAACGCGACCCCGTTCAGATCGCGGTCGGCGGGCTCACTTCGGTGGGGCTCGTGCTCACCCTGCTGTACGGAATCGGGTACGGACTCGCCTGGCTCGTGCGCCGGCGGGGCGGCGCACCCGAGGGCGCGGTGCTCGCGGCATCCGTCTCGGCGGCAGCACACCTGACCTTCGTCGGCGCGCTCGCCCTTGTGATCGCGGCGACCGACCGCGCCGTGCTCATCTTCGGCCTTCCGCCCGCCGCGTGGCCGCTGATCCTCCTCCCCCTCGTCGGCCTGGCGGCGGCCGTTGTGCTGATCGTGCTCCTCGTGCGCGCGTGGGCGGGCGGCGACGGATCGTTCGGCGACCGGCTCGTGCTGTCGCTGTCGGCACTCGCGTCGGTGGGCTTCACGGCGTGGCTCATCGGCCGCGGACTCCTGGTCTGGTGACCGTGGCCGACGTCTGCTGTCCTCGCTAGCGTGACGGTATGAGTCCCGCACGCAAAGAAGTGTTCCTCGACGTCGACGGGCACGAGGTGCGCATCTCGAGCCCCGACAAGATCGTGTTCCCCGAGCCCGGTCTGTCCAAGCTCGACATCGTGCAGTACTACCTCGCGGTCGCCGAGGGCGCCCTGCGCGGCGCCGGCGGGCGTCCCATGGTGCTCAAGCGATTCGTGAAGGGCATCGACCAGGAGGCCTTCTTCCAGAAGCGCGTGCCCGAGAACCACCCCGACTTCATCGACACGGCGACACTGCAGTACGCGCGGGGAACGTCTGCCGAAGAGGCGGTGATCCGGGATGCCGCGGGCCTCGCCTGGATCGCGAACCTCGGGTGCCTCGACCTGAACCCCCATCCGGTGCGCGCCGAAGACCTCGATCACCCCGACGAGCTGCGCATCGACCTCGACCCGATGCCCGGCGTGGACTGGACGCAGATCGTCGACGTCGCCTTCATCGCTCGAGAGGTGCTCGACGAGTGCGGACTCGTCGGGTGGCCCAAGACCAGCGGCTCGCGCGGCCTGCACATCCTCGTGCGCATCGACCCACGATGGGACTATCCGCAGGTGCGGCTGGCCGCCGAGACGCTCGCCCGGGAGGTCGAGAACCGGGCACCGGGGCTGGCGACGGCGCGGTGGTGGAAGGAGGAGCGCGGCGAGAGCGTGTTCGTCGACTTCAACCAGAACGCGAAGGACCGTACGGTGGCATCCGCCTATTCGATCCGGCCCCTGCCCGACGCCCGGGTGTCGACGCCGCTGCGGTGGGACGAGGTTCGCCTGCGCCGGCCCGAGGAGTTCACGGTGCTCACCGTGCCCGGCAGGTACGCCGAGAACGGCGACCCCCACGAAGGCATCGACGACGCGGTCGGCACCCTCGACGGCCTGCTGCGTCTGGCCGACGAGCTCGGTCCGGCTGAGAAGGCGCCCCGCAGCGGCGCCGACGGACGCCGGCAGTCCACCATGCCGCTCATCGAGGTGGCCCGCACCAAGACCAAGCCCGAGGCCCTCGATGCCCTCGAGGTGTGGAAGAGCGGGCATCCGTCGGTCGAGTCGCAGCTGCACCCGGCAGACGTCATGATCGACGGGATGCGGGGTTCGTCGTCGCTCTGGTACCGCGTGAGAGTGAACCTGCAGCATGTCGTCGAGGCCGAGCGCCCACCGCAGGAGGCCCTGATCGCCGACTACGACCCGTGGGCGGGCAAGACCTGGCCGGGCCGCGAGGCCTGAGCCGCCAACCCTGCCTCGATCGTGGCCAGGGCGAACTCGAACGCGTCATCGACGTCTCCGCCCATGCGGAAGCTGCCCGCGAGTTCCATCGTGACGAACCCGGTCACCCAGGCGGTGAACAGGCGTGCCGATGCGAGCGCCTGATCCTCGCCGACGAGGTCGCGGGCCGCGACGACGATCGGCGCGGCCGCGCGACCGGCTGCCTCAGCGGCGCCCTCGACCGCGAACATGAGCCGGAAACCTTCGGGTCGTTCATGCGCGAACGCGCGGAACGTGCGGGCGTAGTCGGCGAGCGAGGCCCTCGAGGCCACCAGCCGCCCGGTCAGCTCATCGGCGGTCGCTTCGGCGAGGAGGAGGATCAACGCGTCGCGGTCGCGCACGCGCTTGTAGAGCGAGGGGGCGCGGACGCCGACGCTCGCGGCGACCGCGCTCATGGTGACGCCCGCCGGGCCGCCTGCTTCGAGGAGGACGCGGCCGGCGTCGACGATCTCAGAGAGTGACGTGCGGTCGGGGGTGGGCATGTGAGGCTCCTCATAGCTATTGACATTAGCCATGATAGCTACGTAGCATAGCCAGCACAAGCCACGGGAGGCCCTCATGCGACTCAACGATCATCTCCACCGCATCGGCAGCGACATCGTCGCCGCCTATCTCATCGTCACGCCGGAGGGAGTCACGGTCGTCGACGCGGGAATGCCCGGCCAGTGGAAGGAGCTCCTCTCCGAACTCGCTTCGCTCGGCCTCGGACTCGCAGACGTCAAGGGCCTCATCGTGACGCACGGCGACGACGACCACATCGGCTTCGCCGAGCGACTCCGCGTCGAAGCCGGGGTGCCCGTCTTCGTCCACGCGGCCGATGCCGGCCGTGCGCGCGGCGAAGCTGCTCCGAAGACCCCGATGCCGAAGATGAAGCCTGGCCCGACGCTCGGATTCTTCGCCTACGGACTGCGGAAGGGCGCGATGCGCACGAAGCCTCTCACCGAGGTCGTCGAGGTCACCGACGGAGATGCGCTCGATCTGCCCGGCGCGCCGCGCATCATCGGCCTGCCGGGGCACTCGCCCGGAAGCATCGCGATCCACTCCCCCGTCGCGCGGGCGCTGTTCGTGGGGGACGCCCTCACCACGCGCCACGTCACCACGGGCCGCGTCGGCGCTCAGCCGGCGCCGTTCACCGATGACCCGACGCAGGCGTCGGCCTCGCTCGCCCGCATCGCCGACGTCGATGCCACCTGGGTCCTGCCCGGCCACGGCGCACCGTGGCAGGGATCGCCCGCGAGCATCGTGGAGGCGATCCGCGCCGACGCCGGGTGATCGCTCAACACCAGCTCTTCACAGCCGAGACCGCAGGTTCTCGCCGAAACCGCACGTCCTGCGCGTGAACGACGTGCGGTCGCGGCGAGACCATGCGAAGTCGACCTCGCGCGGCGCGCACCCGCACGGGCTGAGTCACCGAGAGCGTCGACTGGGACGCCCGAGCACGTCTCGCGCGGCGCCGGCGAGCGCAGCCATCGCGTGGGCGGGGTCGACCGCGCGCGCCGACTGCACAGCCTCGACCGCCAGCCGGTGGTGCAGGTCGGGATCGGTGAGCACCTGCACGACGGCGCCGGCGAGGGCGTCGACGTCACCGTCGGGCACGAGCACGCCGCCACCTCGGCTCAGCAGCTCGCGAGGCCCGTACGGCGCGTCGTACGACACCACCGGGCATCCGTCGACCAGCGCCTCGACGATCGCGAGACCCTGGCCCTCGTATGCCGAGGTGGACAGATAGGCGGATGCCGCGCGCAGCGCCCGGGCCGGATCGTCGGTCGCGCCGCGCAGCACGACGTGCGCGGTCAGGCCGAGGTCGTCGATGAGCGCCTGCAGCGCCGCCCGCTCCGCCCCCTCGCCGTAGATGTCGAGCGTCGCCTCCGGCACGCCGGCGACCACCGCGGCGAAAGCACGCACGGCATGATCGACGCGCTTGCCCGGTGCCAGTCGGTTGAGCATCACGACGCGGCCGGGGACGCGCTCGGACCCCGGGGGCACGGATGCCGCCGACGCGACGCCGTGCGGCACGACGACGTGCACGCCCGCGTCGCCGAATCGGTCGGCCACGTCGGCGCGTTGCGCGTGGGTCGGCCAGAGCACCGCGTCGAATCGCTCCGCCACCGAGAACCAGCGCGACCACAGCGTGTTCAGCGCGGCATCGGGGGTGTAGGGCGGCTCGAGGTGGATCGTGTGGATCGCGTGCAGCAGGCGCACGTCGGGGTCGTCCCATCCGACGAGGAGCTCGCCGAGTTGGCGCGACTCGCACACCACGACCACCGGACGCGAGGCGTCCGCCGCGCGCAGTCCGGCCACGACGTGCGCCAGCCACGCCCGATAGAGCGCGCCGAATCCGCCGAGCACCCCGATCCCGGCGCCCGTGCCGTCGTGCACGACGACCGCGGCGTCGCTGATGTGCCAGTCGGGGTCGCCCGCGATCACGGGGAGCGACACGACCGGGCGGCCAGCGGCATCCGGAATCACCCGGTACTCGAGAGCAGGGTCCGCACCACCCGCGCGCGCGGCCGCCCGCAGCCACGACGCGGCTCCGCCTGCGGGATCGGCCGCCTCGTCGAACAGGTTGCGCATGCGCGTCGGATCGACCACGAGGTCGCGCCCGTCGAAGGCCGCGCGGTGGCGGGCGTGCTCGGCCGGTGTGCCCGGGTCGACCGTCAGCAGCAGCGGACCCCGCCCGCCGTGCACGCCGGCTGCGGCCATCTGGCGGGCTCGGGCGAGCGTGGCGAGGGTGTACCCGCCGTCCATGTCGGGGATGAGCCGACTCGACAGGATGACGTACTCGGCGTCGGGGAAGTCGCTCACGTCACCATCCTGCCCCAGCAAGGCCGCGGGAACGAGAGATGCCCCAGACCGCGGTCCGGGGCATCCCGTGTCACTCCCACTCGATGGTGCCCGGGGGCTTGGAGGTCACGTCGAGCACGACGCGGTTCACGTCGCGCACCTCGTTCGTGATGCGGTTCGAGATGCGGGCGAGCACGTCGTAGGGCAGACGGGTCCAGTCGGCGGTCATCGCGTCTTCGGACGACACCGGACGCAGCACGATCGGATGCCCGTACGTGCGGCCGTCGCCCTGCACGCCCACCGAGCGCACGTCGGCGAGCAGAACGACCGGGCACTGCCAGATCTCGTCATCGAGGCCCGCCTTCGTCAGCTCTTCGCGGGCGATGGCGTCGGCATCCTGCAGAATCGCGAGGCGGTCAGCGGTGACCTCACCCACGATCCGGATGCCGAGGCCGGGGCCCGGAAACGGCTGACGGCCGACGATCACCTCGGGAAGCCCCAGTTCACGGCCGATCGCGCGCACCTCATCCTTGAAGAGGGTGCGCAGCGGCTCGACCAGCTCGAACTGCAGGTCTTCGGGCAGGCCCCCCACGTTGTGGTGCGACTTGATGTTCGCGGTGCCGGTGCCTCCGCCGGATTCGACGACGTCGGGATACAGCGTGCCCTGAACGAGGAACCGGATCGGCTCGCCGTCGGCTGCGGCCTCGGCCACGAGCGCCTTCTCGGCAGCCTCGAACGAGCGGATGAACTCGCGTCCGATGATCTTGCGCTTCTGCTCGGGATCGCTGACACCGGCGAGCGCGTCGAGGAACTGCTCGCGCGCGTCGATCGTGACCAGCCGAACGCCGGTGGAGGCGACGTAGTCTTGCTCGACCTGCTCGCGCTCGTTCTTTCGCAGCAGACCGTGGTCGACGAAGATGCACACGAGCTGGTCACCGACGGCTTCGTGCACGATCGCTGCCGCCACCGCCGAGTCGACTCCGCCGGAGAGGCCGCAGATCACGCGGCCCGTGCCGACCTGCTCGCGGATGCGCGCGACCTGCTCGGCGATCACGTTGCCGCTGTTCCAGTCGGCCGGAAGCCCCGCGGCCTTGTGCAGGAAGTTCTCGATGACCTGCTGGCCGTGGTCGGTGTGCTTCACCTCGGGGTGCCACTGCACACCGTAGAGCCGCTTCTCGTCGCTGGCGAACGCGGCCACGGGGGTGGCCGCCGTCGAAGCCAGCACCTCGAAGCCCTCGGGGGCTTTCGACACCTGGTCGCCGTGGCTCATCCACACGTTCTGGTCCGACGGCTGGCCGCCGAGCAGCACGCCGCCGTGGCCCGTGAGGGCGGCATCCGTCGCACCGTACTCGCGCAGCCCGGTGTTCGCGACCTCACCGCCGAGCGCCTGCGCCATGACCTGGAAGCCGTAGCAGATGCCGAGCGTCGGCACTCCGAGGTCGAAGACCCCGCTGTCGATCGACGGCGCGCCGTCGGCGTAGACCGACGAGGGCCCACCCGACAGGATGATGCCGACCGGGTTCTTCGCGGCGATCTCGGCGGCGGATGCCGTGTGCGGGACGATCTCGCTGTAGACGCCCGCCTCACGCACGCGTCGGGCGATCAGCTGCGCGTACTGCGCGCCGAAGTCGACGACGAGGACGGGGCGCTGCGAGGTCTCGGTCTGCTCGGTCAACGGGATCCTTCTGCTGCGGGGACGGTGACAGGGGGTGCGGATGCGGCTGCTTCGCGCTCGGCGAGGTATGTGCGCACCTCGCGGGCGACGCGGGTCTCCATGAAGAACGACAGGAGCGGCACGATGCCGCCGAGGGCCAGCACGATGAACCGTAGGAACGGCCAGCGCATGAGGCTCCAGATGCGGAAGCAGGCGAAGAGGTATACGACGTAGAACCAGCCGTGAGCCACGAGGATGAACAGCGAGATGTTGAAGCCGTCGCCGACCGAGGTCATCTCGCAGTCGTTCGTCATCGGCAGGAACAGCGACCACCATTCGCAGCCGGGCCCGGCGAGGACCGGGGCGAACCACAGGGCGCCGCCGGATCCACCGGCGAAGAGCTCGACATGGATCGGCGTGTACTTCAGGATCATCTCGGCGACCAGCAGCAAGAGGCCGACACCGGTGATGATCGAGGCGATCTGGTAGAACTTCAGCGCTCCGCGGATCGCCGGGAACGAGGCGAGTTTGGGAGCGCGTGCCATGCGCCCAGTCTACCCGCGGGCTTCGGTGGCCTCGGCGGCCTCGTCCTCGAGGTCTTCGACCTCTTTCTCCCACTGATCGCGCGCGAGGCGGTACCAGAGGTAGAACGCGAAGCCGGCGAAGATCGCCCACTCGGCGGCGTAGAAGATGTTGAGCCAGTTGACGCTCGAGCGCTCGTCCGGCGCCGGGGAGTCGATGTCGGCGAGCGGCGGGATCGCCGTCTGCGAGGCGAGGTACTGGCGGTAGACGTCAAGACCCTCGGTGTCGTGCCACATGCTCAGCAGCGCTGCCGGCGACATCCGGGTCATCATGAGCGGGTCGACGTCGTCGCGCGGCGGCACCGGACCTTCGTCCGAAATGATCCTGCCTGTGAGGGTGACCGGCGAGGCATCCAGCTCATCGAGCTGAGCGACCGTGTCGGCGGCTTCCTCTGCTGTCGCGGCCCACCCGATCGCGACGGCGAGCGACGTCGGCTGCAGGATGTCGGCGACGCGCAGCTGTCCGGTCACCCAGTAGCCTTCGACGCCGTCGTTGAATCGGGATGCCACCACGATGAAGTCACCGGGAACCCACGAGCCCGTCACCTCGACGCGCTGACCCACGAGCGGGTCGGACAGGTATTCCCCCGGCTCGACCACGTCGGCGAGGGGTCGCACGATCTCGGTCGCACCCGCGGGCGGCGGGTTCGTGTCGATCGCGCGCGACAGCTGCCATTGGCCGAGCCACGCGAACACGCCTGCCACGACCAGGCAGAGCACGAGCATCCCGATCCATTGCGGGCGCAGCATGACCTCGCGCAGGGTCGGCGGGAACGCTTCGACAGGCTCAGCGACCGGGGTTCCGGGTCCTGAGCTCGCCGAAGGGCCGGGTTCGGGGTCGGGGCCGGTCATCCCGTGCTGTACGGCGCGACGACGACCTCGACGCGCTGGAACTCCTTGAGGTCGGAGTATCCGGTCGTGGCCATCGATTTGCGGAGCGCGCCGATGAGGTTGGCCGTGCCGTCGGCAACGGGTGCGGGGCCGTAGAGCACCTCTTCGAGGGAGGCGACCTGGTCGACCCGCACGCGCTTGCCGCGCGGCAGCTTGGGGTGATGCGCCTCGGGACCCCAGTGGAACCCGAGCCCGGGGGCATCGGTGGCGCGGGCGAGCGCGACGCCGAGCATGACGGCATCCGCACCCATGGCGAGCGCCTTCACGATGTCGCCCGACGTACCGACGCCACCGTCTGCGATGACGTGCACATAGCGCCCGCCGGACTCATCGAGGTAGTCGCGTCGCGCTCCCGCGACGTCGGCGACCGCGGTCGCCATCGGCGCGTGGAGCCCGAGAACCGCACGCGTGGTCGAAGCTGCTCCCCCGCCGAAGCCGACGAGCACGCCGGCCGCGCCGGTGCGCATGAGGTGCAGGGCGGCGGTGTACGTCGCCGCGCCGCCGACGATGACGGGCACGTCGAGGTCGTAGATGAACTTCTTGAGGTTGAGGGGCTGGTCGACGCTCGAGACGTGCTCGGCGGAGACGGTGGTGCCGCGGATCACGAACAGGTCGACCCCGGCTGCGACGACGGTCTCGTACAGCTCCTGCGTGCGCTGCGGGGTGAGTGCCCCGGCGACCGTGACACCCGCCGCGCGGATCTCGGCGAGGCGGTCGCGCACCAGTTCGGGCCTGATCGGCTCGGAGTAGAGCTCCTGCATCCGCCGGGTGGCCGCGCCTTTGTCGAGCTTCGCGATCTCGGCGAGCAGCGGGGCCGGGTCGTCGTAGCGCGTCCACAGACCCTCGAGGTCGAGCACGCCCAGACCGCCGAGCTGCCCGAGCATGATCGCCGTCTGCGGACTGACCACCGAGTCCATCGGTGCCCCGAGAACCGGGATGTCGAAGCTGAACGCATCGATCGTCCACGACGTCGAGACGTCTTCGGGGTTGCGCGTGCGCCGAGACGGCACCACCGCGATGTCGTCGAACGTGTAGGCGCGACGCGCGCGCTTGGCTCGGCCGAGCTCGATCTCCATGCTCACGAGCCCAGCCTACCGGGCGGCTTGCGGACGCCGATCAGCCCTTCGGCACCAGCTCGATCCTGATGGCCTCGATGTGCCGGGCCTGGCCGGTCGTCCCCGCGACGGCGCCGTCGGTGACCGGGGCCATCCATCCGACGCCCTGCACATGCGCGCTGTAGCGCACCGAGTAGCGCTCGGCGAGTTCCCCGGTCAGCGAGATCTCGACCGCTTCGAGGTCGAGTCCGCGGCCCTCGGTGCCGATGTAGCCGCCGGGGCCGACCGGCGGCATCCACCCGAGACTCGAGACGTGGGCGCGGTAGCTGATGCCGCCCGTGTAGAGGTTGCTCGAAGCGTCCGCGCGCAGCGCCTCCATGGCCAGGCCCCGCCCGGTGGTGCCTGCTTCTGCGCCGCCCTGGACACCGGGCATCCACCCCACTGCCGACACGTGGGCGCTGTACGAGATGACGGATGCCTCGACCGGCGCCTCGGCGGACTTCTCGAGCAGCCTCAGCTGCACCGCCTCGATCTGCAGCCCGCGCCCGGTGGTGCCGGCGATGAGGCCGTTCTCGACCCAGTCCATCCAGCCGATGCCCTGCACGTGCACCCGGTACGAGATGTCGTATGCGGCTGCCAGGTCGCCGGTGAGGCGCAGCTGCATCGCCTCGACGCGCCGGCCGAGGCCCGTGGTTCCCAGGGTGGCGTCCTGGTTCTGCCACGCACCCCAGCCCGATGCCTGCACGTGGGCGCGAGCCTCGAGGCCGCCCGCGACGGCACCGCCGCTCAGCGAGAGATCGATGGCCTCGACCTGCAGCCCCCGCCCGACCGTGCCCGCCATGTGGCCCGACGTCCGCGTCGGCTGCCAGCCGACGGCCTTCACATGAGTCGCGTACGTGAGCACGGGCATTCCTGCTCGGTGCTTCGCAGCGAGGTGGGTCGCCCTGACCGAGATCCATTCGCGCAGCGACGCGACCTCCTGCTGCCAGGTGTCTGCCACGCGGCCGCCGTCGGTGAAGACGGCGGGCTGCCCGAGCACGTTCCAGCGCCCGAAGTTCGCGGCCGCCGACTGCCCGATCAGTCCCGCATAGCCGTCGATCTTCGCGGGCATGCCGTCGACGATCGGACGCAGCTCGCTGTCGTACAGCGCGTTCGCGGCCGCCACGAACTCGTCGTTGCGGAACAGCTGCGCGAACCAGTCGTTGCCGGCGTTGCGCAGGAAGCGCGCGTTCTTGACGTAGTCCTGACGCGGATCGGCGCCACCCTCGACCGTCTCGTACGCCCCGAACGCGAGGTCGAAGTCCCAGACCGGGCCGGCGTGGATCAAGCCGTCGACGCCGTCACGGTAGAAGAAGACGCTCGAGAGGATGACGTCGGGGTTGGATGCGGTCTCGGCCACGAAGTAGTACCTGAGGAACGAGTCGACGTCGATGATCGAGCTGATGACCGTCCAGTCGGGGTCAGGTGCGTAGAGCTCACTCTCGAACAGGTCGATGTCGGCGCGGAGGCTGTCGTAGTTCGCCGCCACCGGACCCGAAAGCACGTCGTCGACGCCGCCGACGGCGTCTTTGAGCACGAAGGTCGACCGGCTGGTGCGGGTGAGGAACCTGTGATCCTCTGCTTGACCGTAGGAGTTGTCGAGTTCGAGCATGATGCCGCCCGGGTCGCTCATCTCGAGCCGGTTCGCCTTCACCTCGACCTTCTCGCTGACGAGGAAGCTGCCGAGGTGCTCGCCGTTGATCACGAGCTCGACGAAGCGGGAGTCCGGGGTGGCGGCGAGGCCGAACTCTGCGGCGAGATCGAAGGCGAGCTTGTTGCGCATCAGCGAAGGATCGGCGTGGTTCGCCAGAAGGATCCAGGTCTTGGCCGGCGCCATGCCGAGCACCGACGTCGCATCCTCGAACTCGATCTGGTACGGCTTCTTGTCGAGGGTGAAGGTGAAGTTGCCGCGGCCTTTGATCTCCTCGACGGCGAGGCCGGCGAAGTCGTGCGCGGGATTCGTCGGATCGGCGAGGGATGCCGTGGACAGCGGTTCGACGTCGGGGTCGCGCGGGACATCATCTTTCGACGCGTTCAGAACCGAGAGGTCGTACCCGGCGGGGAGCTGGATCGACAGCGTCGGCAGACCCGTCGCGGGCGTGGACGCCGTCTGCGCGGATCTGTTCGCGGCACTGGCTGCCGGGGCGTCGACGGGGAGGACGAGTCCGATTACGGCCACCAGAGCGACGGCGGCGGACCGCAACGTCTTCGGGGATGCCGTGAGGGCGCCGGGGTTTCGCGATGTTCTGGGCATCACTCCACGTTAGAGGCGGCTCATGCATGCTCCCGCATGCATAAGCGTTCTCTCACGCCCGGCTTAGCCGCTCAGGCCGCGGCATACCGTCCCGACTTCTCGGCGCGCGCCCGCGCCTTCGCCGCTTCTTCCTCGCGGTTCTTGGGCGGCGCCGCCGATACGAGATCCTGCAGCAGGTGCCCGGTGATGTGGGCGATCTCATGGACGGCCCGGTCGAACGCCTCCTGATTCGCCTTAGACGGCTTCGTCGTGCCCGCGATCTTGCGGACGTACTGGAGCGCGGCGGCGTGCACTTCTTCGGCAGACGCGGCGGGCTCGAAATTGTGGAGATTGTGGATGCTGCGGCACATGCAGGAGAGGCTACGCCGAGGCGGCCGGGCTGTCAGCCCCCGCCGAGACACGTCGGGCGCGGCGCCTGACCAGCACGGCGGTCACGGGGCCGTTGAACACGTAGGCGAGGAAGCCCCAGGAGCCCACGAGCGGCGACACGAGCGCCGCCACGGCGCCGCAGATCGTTGCGACGAGCCCCCCGATGCTCTGCTCGGCGATGTCGCCCTTCGCCTCCTCGGTCAGCAGGTGGCCGCCGCGCGACGCCGCCCAGACCCACGACAGGTAGCCGAAGAGCGCTGCGAAGAAGAAGTTGATCGGCAGCAGCATCCGTCCGGCGAAGTACTGCGAGTACTCGGACACGAGGCTCGTCGTGAACGGGATGAGCACGATCCACAGCAGGCGGATGTTGTTCAGCCACAGCAGTCCGCCGTCGACGCGCTCGATGCCCCGGAACTGCTGAAGATGGATGACCCACAGCATGCTCAGCAGCCCGAAGCTGATGACGAACGCCATGAAGTTCTCCCACATGCCGCCCAGGGCCGCCCACATCTCGGCATCCGAGCCCACCTCCCCGATCGCCCGGGTGGTGAGGTCGAGCACGAGCAGCGTCGCCGCGATCGCGAAGACGCCGTCGGTATATGCCTCCACGCGCGCCGTCGAGAACGGCGCGCGGCGCGGAGGACTCGTGGACATGGGCCCAGGGTACCGAGCGCCGCGCGCGGCGCCAGCCCCGGGCTCGCGCCTTGCAACCCCTCACGAACTTCGGTCAACCGCGCGTACTTCGGATCGACACGCCCATTGGGGTCCGAAGTTCGTGCGGTTGACCGAAGTTCGTCGTTGCCGACGGCGCCGCGACAGGACCCCGCCGTCCGTCAACCGGCGAGATGCAGGCGCTGGGCGATCGCGCGGCGGATCGTGCGCTCGACGGTCCCCCACTCGTGAACGACCTGCGCGTAAGAGAAGCGCAGCACCGTGAACCCGCGCAGTCGCAATTCGGCGTCGTGCGCGATGTCCTTCGCCCGCTGCGCAGAGGTCGAGTGGAACTGCCAGCCGTCGATCTGCACGACGAGCCTGTCGCCGATCAGGACATCGACGTGCCTGCCGGCCAGCACGACCTGCTGACGCACGCGCACCCTCCACTGTCTGAGGGGCGTGACCAGGATGGTCTCGAGTCCGGAGTCCGAGAGTCCGGTCACCTGGGACGCGCACTCCTGCGCCCTGCGGGTGGGCCAGGCGATGGCGCGCACCGTCTCGAGCGACAATGCCTCCACGCGGATCGCGGATTCCCACAGCACGAGCGCATCGCCCAGCGGCAGGCACTCGGCGATGTGCGCGAGCGCGTCTTCCGGGGACTCTTCGAGACTCCGGGATGCCACGGGAGCGATGACCTGCGTCCAGTGCAACCGTCCGCCCCAGCTTTCGGGCATGCGGGCCGGACCTGCGGCAGGCCTCAGATGGACGTGCGGGCGGTCGTCGACGGACTCCGGCATCCACCACCCTCGTCGTCGCGCCAGACTCACGCACGCCACCCGGCCGCCTGCTCGCGCGGCATCCCGGAGATCAGTCGGCGCGGACTGCAGAACGACCCACGCGCGGCGGATCACAGCGGTTCCAGGCTGACACATCTGCCGACGCAGTGCGGCGAGCCCGTATCCCGCCGCGAGGATGTCGGCGCGATGCGCGATCCCGCCATTGGCCTGCATCCACTCATCGAGGTTCACGCCCCGATCATCGGAGTCGCTCGCACCTGCATGCCGCCGACACCCGCGAAGCGTGGAACGGCGCCCTCGGAACGCGGATGTGGAGGAGCGAACTTCGGTCAACCGCACGAACTTCGGATAGGCATGCCCGATCGGGTCCGAACTTCGCGCGGTTGACCGAAGTCGGTGCGGGACCGGGGCGAGAGGGCAGTTCGGGGAGAACAACGGCAGACAGCGAGGCCGCAAGAACTGCAGCTGCGAAGACGGATGCCGGAGCAAGCGCCGTAGCGCTGAGAGATGCCACGGGGGTGCTGATGCGGGAACGCATGCCGCGGGAAGCGCTGCTGCGAGAACGGATGCCGCAAGGAAGTTGCTGTTACGAGAACGGATGCCGTAGCACGGCGGCTGGTGCGCAGAGAGATGCCGCAAGAAGTGCTGCTGTGAGAACGGATGCCGTAGCACGGCGGCTGCGCGATTACGGATGCCGTACGAACCATGCGCCGGCGCAGCGCCGCGGTGCGGGGAAGAGCGCACCGACGGCGGAACGCCGAAGGCGCCGCGACCCTGGGGTCGCGACGCCTTCGATAGAGGCCTAGCGCTTGTAGTTCGGAGCCTCGACGACGATCTGCACGTCGTGGGGGTGGGACTCCTTGAGTCCGGCCGCCGTGATGCGCACGAACTTGCCGCGCTCCTTGAGCTCTTCGACGGTCCGGGCCCCGACGTAGAACATCGACTGCCGAAGGCCGCCCACCAGCTGGTACGCCACCGCCGAGACCGGACCGCGGTACGCGACCTGACCCTCGATGCCCTCGGGGATGAGCTTGTCGTCATTGGGGACGTCGGCCTGGAAGTAGCGGTCTTTCGAGTACGACGTCTTCTTGCCCCGGGTCTGCAGCGCGCCCAGCGAGCCCATGCCGCGGTAGAGCTTGAACTGCTTGCCGCCCTGGAAGACGATCTCTCCCGGCGACTCGTCCGTGCCGGCGAGCAGCGAGCCGAGCATGACCGAGTCGGCTCCGGCGACGAGCGCCTTGGCGATGTCGCCCGAGTACTGCAGTCCGCCGTCGGCGATGACCGGGATGCCCGCCTCGCGGGTCGCCTGGAAGGCCTCCCAGATCGCGGTGACCTGGGGCACGCCGACACCTGCGACGATGCGCGTCGTGCAGATGGATCCGGGGCCGACACCCACCTTGACGGCATCCACCCCCGCGTCGACGAGCGCCTGAGCGCCCTCGCGCGTGGCGACGTTGCCGCCGATGACGTCGATGTGGTCGAACGAGCGGTCGGCCTTGATGCGCTTGACCATGTCGATGACGCCGGCGGACTGGCCGTTCGCGGTGTCGACCACGAGCACGTCGACGCCCGCGTCGCGCAGCGCCTCGGCGCGCTCCCACGCATCGCCGAAGAAGCCGATCGCCGCGCCGACGCGCAGGCGGCCCTGCTCGTCCTTCGTGGCGAGCGGATACTTCTCGCTCTTGTCGAAGTCCTTGATCGTGATGAGCCCGGCAAGCTTCCCGGCCTCATCGATGAGGGGCAGCTTCTCGACGCGGTGGCGTGCGAAGAGGGCGATGACCTCGCCGGCGCTGATTCCGACCTTGCCCGTCACCAGTCCCTCGCGGGTCATGACGTCTCGTACGTGGGTGGTCTGGCGCTCGAAGCCCGACACGAAGCGCATGTCGCGGTTCGTGATGATGCCCACGAGCGTGCCGTCGTCGTCGATGACCGGCAGGCCCGAGATGCGGTACTGCGCGCACATCGCGTCGACCTCTTCGATCGTCGCGTCGGGAGTGGTGGTGATGGGGTCGGTGATCATGCCCGACTCGCTGCGCTTCACCCGGTCGACCATCGAGGCCTGCTCCGCGATCGAGGCGTTGCGGTGCAGGATGCCCAGCCCGCCCTCCCGCGCGATCGCGATCGCCATGCGCGACTCG
>JASDDH010000001.1 GCA_030407505.1 Planococcus sp. APC 4015 | reverse complement strand
CACCACCTCATCGCCGCGGCGCCAGTGCGAGGAGCCGCAGCGCGGCGGCCTCGCGGGCGAGCCTGCCGCGGTCGGCATGCACTCGCCGTGCGTGCTGTCCGTGATCGGCGTGCCTGCGGGCGTTGCGTGCGCTGCGCAGCAGCAGCCACAGGCCGAGGCGCAGCGATACGCGGTCGACCAGGCCCAGCGGCGCGGCCGCGTCCGGCAGAGGATGGACGGTGGGCGGATGGAGGTCCGGTGTGCGGACGTCCAGGTACAGCTTCGACATGGGACTCTTCCGAGGAGTGCGGTTGACGGAATGGGATGGATCGACGGGCGATCCGGCGCACGGAGTGCGGGCCACGAAAGAGCGTGGTGGCGGCCGTTCGCGGGGATGCCGGCGGATGCCGGTCCTCCTGCCCGCGGGCGGAGTCCTCCCCGGGCCGGGTCAGCCGGCGGTGGGGAAGAAGGCGGAGAAGGACGGGGTCGCCAGGGAGCGGACGGCTGGAGCCGTACCGGTTGCGGTGTTGTGCATCATCATGGCGACCTCCTTTCGACTTCTCGACGCGATCGATGACGCTAGCGCACATGGGCCGCCGGCGTCAAGCATCCCGGGCGTGTCGCGAGCGATGGGAGGTGTTCCGGCGGCATCCCGGCTCGCCGTCACGGCATCGGATGCACCGTCGGATAGCGTGGACGCGATGTCCGGGTCGGAGGCTGTCGCATGCACCTGAAGAGCGTGACGCTCAAGGGCTTCAAGTCGTTCGCCCAGCCGACCACCTTCGCGTTCGAGACCGGAGTGACCTGCATCGTCGGGCCCAACGGCTCGGGCAAGTCGAACGTGGTCGACGCCCTCGCCTGGGTCATGGGCGAGCAGGGCGCCAAGACGCTCCGCGGCGGGAAGATGGATGACGTCATCTTCGCCGGCACGTCCACGCGCGGCCCGCTCGGCCGCGCCGAGGTGCAGCTGACGATCGACAACAGCGACGGCGCGCTGCCCATCGAGTACGCCGAAGTCACGATCAGCCGCACGCTGTTCCGCAACGGCGCGAGCGAGTACGCGATCAACGGCGGCACGTGTCGCCTGCTCGATGTGCAGGAGCTGCTGAGCGACTCGGGCCTCGGGCGCGAGATGCACGTGATCGTGGGGCAGGGCCGTCTCGACGGCGTCCTGCAGGCGACCCCCGAAGACCGCCGCGGCTTCATCGAAGAGGCCGCCGGCATCCTGAAGCACCGTCGACGCAAAGAGAAGACGCTGCGCAAGCTCGCCGCCATGGAGGCCAACCTCACGAGGTTGAGCGACCTGGCCGGCGAGCTGCGGCGACAGTTGAAGCCGCTCGGCCGGCAGGCCGAGATCGCGCGCGAAGCGGCCACGATCGCCGCGGTCGTTCGCGACGCGAAGGCGCGGATCTACGCCGAGGACCTGTCCGTCCTCCGCGCCCAGCTCGCCGACCACGCCCGCAGCGAGCAGGAGCGCCAGACGCAGCGCGTCGTGCTCCAGGATCAGCTCGAGCACGTGCGCGGTCGGGTCGAGCAGCTCGAGAGCGATCAGCGCTCCGAGGCGGTCGACGAGGCTCGGCGCGTGGCCTACGGGCTCGAACGCGTGCAGGAGCGCCTGCGCTCGCTCTACACGCTCGCCGGACAGCGCCTGGCACTCCTCGGCGACACCGACGACGAGGACCGCCTCGATCTCACCACTGTGTCGCAGGCCATGATCGACGAGGCGCGCGCCGAGATCGACGAGGTCGGCGCTGGGTTGGGCGATGCCCAGGATGCCGCGGCCGAGGCATCCCGCGCCGTCACCCGTGCGCGAGCCGAACTCGACGCGCTCGATGTCGACATCGCGGCCCAGAGCGCCCTCGTCTCGGAGCACGACATGCGTCTGACGGCGCTTCGCGGCACCGCCGAGGCCGCGGCGTCTGCGCTCGCGGCCGTGCGCGGAGGCGTGGAGCGTCAGCAGAAGGCGCTCGACGCCGCGCTCGCGCGCCGCGCCGAGGCGGAGGCGGTACTCGCCGGCGTCGATCCCGACCTCGTGCCCGACGGCTCGGCCGCCGATCACGCGACCGCCTACGACCGCGCGCAGCGCGAGGCGAATGAGGCGGAGGCCACCGTCTCGACCCTGCGGGAGCGGCTTCACGCGGCGGAGCGGGAGGGCGAGGCGCTCACCGCGCAGACGCGTGCCCTGACCCGGGCGCTCGACGTCAAGAGCGCCGCGTCCGCGGTGATCGCCGACGACCGCACCGGGATCCGCGGGTTGGTCGGCGACGCGATCCAGGTGACCCCGGGGTACGAGGCCGCGATCGCGGCGGTGCTCGGACCCGTCGCCGAGGGTGTGCTCGTCGATGACCCCGACGTCGCGTTCGCCCTCGCCGACGAACTGCGCACGGCCGATCTGGGCGTCGTGGACATCGTGATCGCCGACGGCCGATCCGAGACGCCGGCGATGCCCGACATCCCCGGAGTGACGCCCGCCGCAGACGTGGTCTCGGGACCGGCGGGGGTGCGCGGGATCCTCGCGCGCGTCGTCGTCGCCGAGGATCTCGATGCCGCCCGCCGCGCGCTCAGCGGGCGCGACGGAACAGAATCGCTCACCGTCGTGACGCGCGCCGGCGAGGTCTACACGGGAGACTCCCTGCGCGCCGGCGCCGGGGCCTCCCGCTCGCGCATCGAACTGGCGGCTGAGCGGGATGCCGCGGCCGACCGGCGCGACGAGATCGTCGTCGTCGCGGACTCCCTGCGCGAAGCCCTCGCCGATGCCGCGAAGGCTCTCGAGAGCTCGCGCCACCGCACGAAGACGGCGCTCACGACGCTGCGCGAGTACGACGCCGCCCTCGCAGCGCACGCCGAGCACGTCAACAGGGCGACCGTCCGCCATGAAGCCGCTGTCGCGGAGTGCGAACGGCTCGAAGCGGGCATCGCGCAGACCGCGGCCGCCGTCGCCGACGCAGAGACCGCAGCCCGCCATGCCGATGAGAGGCTGCGGGCCGCGGCTGAGGCACCGCGACCGATCCTCGACGCCTCGGCGCGCGAGGGGATGCTCGCCGAGCTCGAAGGCGCGCGCGATGCCGAGATGCGCGCGCGTCTCGACGTCGAGACGCTGCGCGAACGCATCCGGGCCGGAGAGGCCCGCGTCGCGCAGCTGGCCCGCCAGCGTGAGCGGGAGCGGGAAGCAGCGGCAGAGGCAGCTCGACGCTCCGTGATCCGCCGGGCTCAGCGTGACGTCGCCTCAGGGGTGGCCGCCCAGCTGCCCGCTGTGCTGGATTCGGTCGACCGCTCGGTGTCGCTCGCCCGTGTCGAGCTCGCCACCGCCGAATCGGCACGCACCGCGCTCACGGCCGAGCTCGCCGAGCTGCGCGGCCGGGAGTCCGGTCTTCGCGAGCGACTCGCCGGACTCACCGAGAGCGTCCACAGCCTCGAGCTGCAGATCCACGAGAAGCGGCTGCACGTGACGGGCCTGGTGGAGCGGGTCGCCTCGGAGCTCGGGCTCGACGAAGACATTCTCATTTCAGAATATGGACCGGACCAGGCCGTTCCCGTGGACGGCTCCGACGGTGACACCGTCGAGTACGACCGTGCGCAGCAGAGACGACGTCTGCAGGATGCCGAGCGGAAGCTTTCGCAGCTCGGCCGCGTCAACCCCTTGGCGCTGGAGGAGTTCGCCGCGCTCGAACAGCGCCACATCTTCTTGACCGAGCAGCTCGCCGATCTCGCGCAGACCCGCGCCGACCTCCTGACGATCATCGACGAGCTCGACGAACGCATGCAGACTATCTTCCTGGCGGCTTTCGAAGACACCCGCGTCGCGTTCGGTGAGGTGTTCCCGATCCTCTTCCCCGGCGGCACGGGCAGCATCTCGCTCACCAACCCCGATGACCCGCTCACCACGGGGATCGAGGTCTCCGTGCGCCCCGTGGGCAAGAAGATCGAGCGGCTGTCGCTGCTGTCGGGCGGCGAGCGCTCCCTCGCGGCGGTGGCGCTGCTGACGGCGATCTTCAAGGCTCGTCCCAGCCCGTTCTACATCCTGGACGAGGTGGAGGCGGCTCTCGACGACGCGAACCTCGGACGCCTTCTGGGGGTGTTCGAGCAGCTGCGCGAGTCGAGCCAGTTGATCGTGATCACCCATCAGAAGCGCACGATGGAGATCGCCGACGCGCTCTACGGCGTCTCGATGCGTCAGGACGGCGTGTCTGCCGTGGTCGGGCAGCGGATCGCCGAGAGGGCATCGGCCTAGGCTTGACCCATGGCTGAAAGCTCCTGGTCGCTCGGCCGCGCACTGCGCGGGATGTTCGTCAAGCCCACGATCGACGAGACGACGTGGGAAGACCTCGAGACGGCTCTGCTCACGGCCGACTTCGGACCCGACATCACCGAGCGCATCGTCGACGAACTGCGGGACAAGGTCGAGCGGTACCGCACCACCGACCCCCGCGACCTCCAGCGCATGCTGAAGGAGACCCTCGAGGAGCATTTCGCGAAGTTCGACACGACCCTCAAGCTCACCGAGCGCCCCGCGGTCGTGCTCGTGGTGGGCGTGAACGGCGTGGGCAAGACGACGACGATCGGGAAGTTCGCGAAGTTCCTGCAGCGCTACGGCCGCAGTGTCGTGGTCGGTGCGGCCGACACCTTCCGTGCCGCGGCCGTGGACCAGCTCGCCACGTGGGCGGAGCGCGGGGGAGCGGCGATCGTGCGGCCTCAGCAGGAGGGTCAGGACCCGGCATCCGTCGCCTTCCAGACCATCGAGTACGCCAAGCGCACCGGCACCGAGATCGTGCTGGTCGACACGGCCGGTCGCCTGCACACGAAGGGCGGGCTGATGGACGAGCTGACGAAGATCCGTCGCGTCATCGAGAAGCAGGCGCCGATCAGCGAGGTGCTGCTCGTGCTCGATGCGACCACCGGGCAGAACGGTGTCGTGCAGGCGCAGGCCTTCCTAGAGCACGCCGGAGTCACGGGTCTCGTGCTCACGAAGCTCGACGGCTCGGCCAAAGGCGGTTTCGTGCTGAGCGTGCAGGAGAAGACCGGCATCCCGGTCAAGCTGCTCGGCCAGGGCGAAGGCATCGGCGACCTCACCGGGTTCACGCCGCACGTGTTCGCGGCCGCCCTCGTGGACTGATTCGCGCTGCGCGAAACCGAAACGCCGCGTGCGGACTACCGCGCAGGGCGCTCCGCTGGTTTCATGGGGGAATGGCGATCGAGCACGACTACTTCGGACTCCTCGAGTCGGGCCCGGACGGCTCGATCTTCTGGTCGGAGAACGTCGAGCTCGGCGATCAGACGGTGACGATCGATCTCACCGCCCCCGACCAGGACGACGTGTCGGAGGCGGCTCTGGACGTCGCGGCCAGCCTGATCGCATCGATCGAGGCGATCGACTTCAACGCCCGCAATTCGATGGTCACCGAACTCAACGACCGCACGAGCGAGGTGACCGAGTACATCCTCCAGCAGCAGGCCGAGCTGGGCGACGAGCTCGACGAGCTGCTGGTCGACATCTCGGGGGATGTCCAGATCGACGTCATCCGCTCGCTGCAGCTCATGAGCATGACGATCCTCGCCGACGAGCACGGCGGATCCGATCCCTTCGCGGTGCTCGAGTACGCGCTCGACCCCGATTCCACCGACGACGTGCTGCTGGTCAACCTGGGCTCCGACGGCTCGATGCTCTCGGTGACCAGCGCGGACTGAGTCCGGCCGATCTGCGGCCCCGGCTGAGTCCTAGACCGCCTGGGCGAATCCGGTCTCGGCGGTCTCGGCGAAGTGCGACAGATGCGCCGGAATCTCGCGGCCCTTCGACACCATCGACTGCGCCCACAGGCGCCCGGCGCGGTACGACGAGCGCACGAGGGGACCGGCGAGGACACCGAGGTAGCCGATGCGCTCGGCCTCGTCCTTGAACTCCACGAACTCCTGCGGCTTGACCCAGCGGGCAACGGGGAGGTGCCTCGGCGTCGGGCGCAGGTACTGGGTGATCGTGATGATGTCGGTTCCCGCGTCGTGCAGGTCCTGCAGCGCCTGGACGACCTCCTGCGGCTCCTCGCCCATGCCGAGGATGAGATTCGACTTCGTGATGAGGCCCGCGGCACGTGCCTGTGTCAGGACGTCCAATGAACGCTCGTACCGGAAGGCGGGGCGGATGCGCTTGAAGATCCGCGGCACGGTCTCGACGTTGTGCGCGAACACTTCGGGACGACTGTCGAAGACGACATCCAGCAGCTCGGGATTCCCCGAGAAGTCCGTCGCCAGGATCTCGACCCCCGTGTTCGGATTCTCGGCGTGGATGCGGCGCACGGTCTCGGCGTGCAGCCAGGCGCCCTCGTCGGGCAGGTCGTCGCGGGCGACGCCGGTCACCGTCGCGTAGCGCAGCCGCATGCGGGTGACGCTCTCGGCGACGCGCCGTGGTTCATCGGTGTCGTAGTCGGCGGGCTTGCCCGTGTCGATCTGGCAGAAGTCGCACCGTCGCGTGCACTGCGAGCCGCCGATGAGGAACGTGGCCTCCCGGTCCTCCCAGCATTCGAAGATGTTGGGGCAGCCGGCTTCCTGGCAGACGGTGTGCAGGCCCTCGTCCTTCACCAGGGCGTGCAGCGCGGTGTACTCGGGACCCATCTTCGCGCGGGTCTTGATCCACTCGGGCTTGCGCTCGATGGGCGTCTGCGCGTTGCGGATCTCGAGCCGCAGCAGTTTGCGTCCGTCGGGTCCGGTGCCCGGCTCGGCGACGGGCGCGCCGCAGCCGCTCACGCCGCGACCCCCGCGTACTCGGCCGCGAAGGCCGACGACACCGATGCCACGATGTCGCGAGGCGTCACCACCTGACCGACCACCTCGCTGACGGTCGTGACCCCGGCGTCGGCGATGCCGCACGGCACGATGGCGCGGAATCCCGCGAGGGTGTTGTCGCAGTTGACGGCGAAGCCGTGCATGGTGACGCCCCTCTCGACACGCACGCCGATGGCGGCGACCTTGTCGACCGAGAGGGGACGACGCACCCAGACGCCGCTGCGGCCGTCGACCTGGTGGCCGTCGACACCGTGTTCGCGCAGGGCATCGATGAGCAGCCGCTCGAGTCGGCGCACGTGCGCGACGACGTCGACGGGCTCCTGCAGTCGGACGATCGGGTACCCGACGAGCTGTCCGGGACCGTGCCACGTGATCTTACCGCCGCGGTCGACGTCGATCACGGGCGTCCCGTCGCGCGGTCGCTCGTGGGGTTCCGTGCGCTTGCCGGCGGTGTAGACGGCCTCGTGCTCGAGCAGCAGCAGGGTGTCGGGGCGTTCGCCGCCGACCACCTCGGCGTGCACACGGCGCTGGTGCGCCCATCCGTCCAGATAGGGCACGAGGTCGGGCGCGAGCCCGGAGCTGTCGATGTCGAGCACGGCGATCCTCTGCTGGCAGGGGTTTATGGACTGCGTGCAACATTAGCCGACAGCGGGCTCCCGCAGGCGGATCGCAATACCGTGGGGGTGTGAGCACAGAGTCGCGCGCCGGAAGACCCCGGGCCTCGTCCCAAGCCACACTCGCCGATGCCGCGTGCGAGCTGTTCCTCGAGAAGGGCTACGAGGCCACGTCGATCGCCGAGATCGCGTCCCGCGCGGGGGTGAGCCGGTCGAGCTTCTTCAACTACTTCGCCTCGAAGTCCGACATCCTCTGGGCGGGGCTGGACCAGCGCCTGGCCGTCTTCGACGCCGCGATCGCCGTGGGCGCGGGTACGGATGACGTCGCGGCTGCCGTGCGCGGCATCGCCGACGGCTTCGCCCCCGACTCGCTCGCCCTGGCGATCGTGCACGCGTCGGCGATGGGACTCGTTGCCGAACTCGATCGCGAGGCATCCGTCCGTCGCGCCCGCATCGCCCGGGCCGTCGCCGCTCGCCTGCGGGACGCCGGGGCGGATCGGCTGACCGCCGACGTGGCGGGCGCCGCGTGGGGCGGCGCGGTGGTGGCCGCCATCGAAGCCTGGGCCTTGGACGGCGCGGGACGCACATCCCTCGAGCGCTTCCTCAGCCGCGCCGCCGACACGGCGGCGCGCACGGCGCCGGTGCCGGGAGTCGGCGCCGTCAGACAGCTGCGCCTGGTGGTCCAGGCCGCCGACTTCGACCGGACGCTGGCCTTCTACCGCGACGTGCTCGGGATGCCGCAGGCCGAGGCGTTCGAAGCCGACGGGGGCGCCCGCGTGGTGATCCTCGAGGCGGGACGGGCCACGCTCGAGCTCGCCGATGCGGCGCAGGTCGCGTTCATCGACGAGGTGGAGACGGACGGGGGAGTCAGCGACCGGGTCCGCGTCGCGCTCGAGGTCGACGACACGGCCGCCGTCGCCCAGCGGCTCGAGTCCGCCGGGGCGATGGTGGAGGCATCCGCTCGGATCACGCCCTGGCGATCGCTCAACGCCCGCCTGCGCGGCGCGGCCGACCTGCAGCTCACGCTCTTCCAGGAGCTCGGGCCCGAGTCCTGACGGTCACCACGGGCGGATGCCGCGGCATCCCGTCTCCTCCACGAGGGCGCGGTCACTCCAGAGGACCGGGCGCACGAATCCCGCCCTCGGGAATGACCACGCCCTCGCGGACGGACGCCCGCACCCGAGTCCAGAGGGTCTCGAACCGCGGATGCCGCGGCGACCGGCATCCGCTCGCGTAAACTTGGCGCATCATGGCGACTTTCGGCACACTCTCCGACCGGCTGACCGAGACCTTCCGCAATCTGCGGAAGAAGGGACAGCTCACCCCCGCCGACGTCGACGGCACCGTCCGCGAGATCCGTCGCGCACTGCTCGAGGCCGACGTCGCGCTGACGGTCGTCAAGGAGTTCACCGCCAAGGTGCGCGAACGCGCGCTGGGCGACGAGGTCAATCGCGCCCTCAACCCGGCCCAGCAGGTCGTCCAGATCGTCAACGAAGAGCTCATCGCGATCCTCGGCGGCCAGCAGCGCCGCCTGCAGTTCGCGAAGAACCCGCCGACGGTGATCATGCTCGCCGGTCTCCAGGGTTCGGGAAAGACGACGTTCGCGGGCAAGCTCGCGCACCAGCTGGAGAAGGAAGGCCACACCCCGCTGCTCGTCGCCGCGGACCTGCAGCGCCCCAATGCGGTGAACCAGCTTCAAGTCGTCGCCCAGCGCGCCGGCGCGGCGGTCTACGCGCCCGAGCCGGGCAACGGTGTCGGCGACCCGGTCAAGGTCGCCAGGGACGGCGTCGAGGTCGCCCGCCGGCAGCAGCACGACATCGTCATCATCGACACGGCCGGCCGCCTCGGCGTGGATGCCGAGCTCATGAAGCAGGCCGGCGACATCCGCAGGGCGACAGATCCCGACGAGGTCCTCTTCGTGATCGACGCGATGAGCGGTCAGGATGCCGTCAACACCGCCAAGGCGTTCCAGGACGGCGTCGACTTCACCGGCGTGGTACTGTCCAAGCTCGACGGTGACTCGAAGGGCGGCGCGGCGCTCTCGGTGGCGTCGATCACCGGCCGTCCCATCATCTACGCGTCCACCGGCGAGGGTCTGGACGATCTCGAGGCGTTCCACCCCGACCGTATGGCGAGCCGGATCCTCGACCTCGGCGACATCCTGACCCTCATCGAGCAGGCCCAGTCGGCGTTCGACGAGGCCGAAGCCATGAAGATGGCCGAGAAGCTCGCGACCGAGAACTTCACCCTCGAGGACTTCCTCGAGCAGATGCAGCAGCTCAAGAAGATGGGCTCCATGAAGAAGATGCTCGGCATGCTGCCGGGCATGGGCCAGATGAAGCAGCAGCTCGACGACTTCGACGAGCGCGAGATCGACCGCACCGAGGCGATCATCCGGTCGATGACCCCGGTCGAGCGTCGCAACCCGAAGGTGCTCAACGGGTCACGCCGCATGCGCATCGCGCGCGGTTCCGGGATGACCGTCACCGACGTGAACGCGCTCGTCAACCGATTCGAACAGGCCGCGAAGATGATGAAGACGGTCGCGCGCGGCGGCACCCCGAACATCCCCGGCATGGGCCCGATCCCGGGCGCCCGCACCGGTGCATCCGCCAAGCGGGGCAAGCAGACCAAGGCCAAGGGCTCGCGGTCGGGCAACCCCGCCAAGCGCGCCGCCGAGAACGCCGGCATCGCTGCGCAGCCGCCGGCTGCGCCGACCGGCTCTGGCTTCGGGCTGGGCGGGGCGGGTGCGACCGGCGCACCGAGCGAGGCTGATCTCGCCGAGCTGCAGAAGATGCTCGGCCGCGGCTGAGCGACGCTCCGCACCGCTTGGCTCCGGGGGAGTCCGGATCGCGGTAGCCTGAGGACACCGGATGCTGGGGCTGATGGCGGGGTGCTGGGGGCGCTCGTCGAAGGGATGACGAGAGCCGATGGCGAGCAGGGTCTCCACCGTCGATGTGTTCGAGCGCGACACGCCTCAATTCGTCGAGAGCCAGACCGGACGCCTCCCGAAGTATCCGCTCCGAACCGGTGCCCGTTGGGGACTGCGGCTGCTCATCGCCGCGTTCTACTCCGGCCTCGCGGTCTGGTGGAACGCGGCCTCCGGTGGTGACTGGTCCGGCACCGCGAACGCGGCACTCGCCGATCGCATGGCCTCGCTGGACTGGAGCACGCCGGGCGTGGGTGTCATCGGGCAGCTCTACCCGCCGATCACGAGCCTGGGCGCCGCCGTCGTGCCCGGTGGCGCGTTCGGCCTCGCGATCGCCGGATCGATCGGCGCCGCGTTCACCCTCCAACTCATCCTCCAATCGCTCCTGCGCAAGTCCTTCCCGGTGCCGGTGCGGGTGATCCTGGTCCTCGTCCTCGCCACCACGCCGCTGTACACCTACGTGGTCATGACGAACTTCGAGGCCACGATCGGTCTGATGTTCTTCGGTCTGGCCATGGTCGACCTGGTCCGCTTCGTCACGTGGGCGAACACCCAGGCGGGGTTCCGTGCCGGCATCCTCTTCGCCTGCGCCGCCTTCTCCGACACGACCACCGTCTTCGCGGCCCTCGTCGCGGCGCTGGGCGGCGGACTGATCATCCAGTCGCGTCAGGGCGCGCGAGTGGCCAACGCGGTCGTGGTGGCGTTCCCGACCGTGACGCTCTTCGGGTCGCTCGCGGTGCTGGGCATCGCGTTCGGGGCGGGACCGCTCGCGATGGTGCGGGGCGACCTCGCCTGGGACCCGGACCGCGCAGTCGGATTCGCGGAGTCGCTGGCCACACCGCTGGGCTGGCTCTACATCGCCCCGCTGGTGGTCATGGTCATCGCCTCTTTCGGGCTGGGATACCCCGGCACGGCCCTGATCTCGGTGCTCCTGATGGCCAGCACCGTCCTCGCCTTCATCCTGGGGCTCACCCCGCCGGGAGTTGCGGGTGTCACGTATGTGCTGCTCCTGCTGCTCGCGATCTCGATCGTGCCGACGCCCACGGACGCGGGGCAATCCGTCCTGACCGCCGGGGTGGGCGTCCTGCTGTGGATCCTGGGCTGGCTGACCGCATTGCAATGGCCGATCGTCCGCTCGTGGATGGACACCTTCGGAGCCGTCTCGTGAACCTCGCCGCAGTCGATCCCTCACTCCTGACCGACACGCTCCGCCACCGATACGCGCAGGAAGGCTGGGTGCCGCTCGCGCGGGAAGACGACGTCGTCGTCGTGGGGTCCTCGATGCCCGAGTCGGCACGACGCACCGCGCGGATCTCCGAGGCGCTGGGTGCGCGGGTGCGCATCGTGCCGATCCGTCAGGCCGACATCGTCTCGCTGATCGTCGACCGGTTCCGCGACGAGTTCGTGGAGGAGGCTGCCAACGGGCTCTATCACCGGGACCCGGAGCTGTCGGCGCGTCACGTCCTGTCGCGCGGTCAGAAGGTCGGCGGTGTCATCGCGCTGGTCGCGGTGATCGGATCGGCGATCGTGTGGCCGCTGCCGACCCTCGTGACCTTCATCGCCGTCGCGAGCTCCGTCTTCCTGGCGAGCACCCTGTTCAAGTTCTCCATCGCGCTGCGCGGCTCGCGGTACGACCTGGTGACGCACGTCGCGCCCGACGCGATCGCCGCCGTCCGCGACAGCGATCTGCCCGTCTACACGGTGCTCGTGCCCGTCTTCCGCGAAGCTCGGATCGTCGGGCGGCTGGTGGAGAACCTGGGTCGTCTGGACTATCCGATCGACAAGCTCGAGGTCCTGATCCTCGTGGAGGAGGAGGATGACGAGACCCGGGATGCCATCGCGGCATCCGACCCGCCGGAGAACTTCATCGTCGTGGTCGTTCCGAAGGGAGCGCCGCAGACGAAGCCGCGCGCGTGCAACGTCGGACTCGCGGTCGCGCGCGGCGAGTACCTCGTGATCTACGACGCCGAGGATGCACCCGAGCCCGACCAGCTGAAGAAGACGGTGATCGCCTTCGACCGCTCGGGCCCCACCACCGTCGTCATGCAGGCGGCGCTCAACTACTTCAACGCCCGCGAGAACGTGCTCACCCGGATGTTCTCCCTCGAGTACAGCTACTGGTTCGACTACATGCTGGCCGGTCTCGACGTGCGCGACCTGCCGATTCCGCTCGGCGGCACCTCGAACCACTTCCGCACCGGAGCCCTGCGCGAGCTCGGCGGGTGGGACCCCTACAACGTCACCGAGGACGCCGATCTCGGCATCCGCTCGAGCGCACTGGGGTACCGGGTCGGCGTCGTCGACTCCACCACCATGGAGGAGGCGACCTCGCGGATGGGCATCTTCATCGGGCAGCGCAGCCGCTGGATCAAGGGCTACATGCAGACCGCACTCGTGCACGCGCGGCGCCCCGGTCGCCTCGTCGGGAAGATCGGACTCCGCCGGTTCGCGGCCTTCGCGCTGCTCATCGCGGGGACACCGCTGACGTTCCTCGGGGTCATCCCGTTCACCGCGCTGCTGCTGGCGTCGTTCTTCCTGCCGTGGGCGGACTTCTCGGCGGCGTTCCCGCCGTTCGTCCTGTGGCTGTGCCTGCTGAACTTCCTCGTCGGAAACGGGCTCATGGTGTACCTGAACATGATGGGTCCGTACAAGCGCGGGGCGTTCTGGCTCGTCGGCTGGGCCCTTCTCAACCCGATCTACTGGCTTCTGCACTCCGCAGCGTCATACAAGGCGCTCTGGCAGCTCATCACCAAGCCCCACTACTGGCAGAAGACCGAGCACGGCATGTCGACGTTCGTGCTCGAGGGGGATGCCGCGCCCGAGCCTCGGCGCGACTGAGCCCGTCAGTGCCCGAGGCTCGCGAGGTGATCGCGCAGCGTCGGACCGGCGCGGAACTCCCGGATCAGGTGCGCCACGACCTCGCGCAGGTCGCCGTCGGCGGCATCCGCCACCAGCGTCTGGCGGGTCGAGCTCGCGCCCTGGGTGAGGATGGTCTCGAGCCCGGCGAACTCGCGCGCGCACTTCAGCTCGACGGCGGTGTCGCGGAGGCCCTCGATCGTCTCGCGCAGGTGCTCGGTGACGAGGCGCTGCGTGCCCTCGGCATCCACGATCACCCGCGCGTCCAGGCCGTAGCGCGCCGCCCGCCACTTGTTCTCGCGCACGAACCACGGCGGGAGCGTCGTGAGCGGACGCCCGTCGTCGAGCTCGCGCGAGAAGTGCTCGACGAGCACCTGCACGAGCGATGCGACGGCGGCGAGCTCGGGGAGCGTCGACATGCCGTCGCACGCGCGCACCTCGATCGTGCCCCAGCGCGGCGCGGGACGGATGTCCCACCGCACCTCGCTGGCGTCCTCGATGACGCCGGTGCGCACCATGCCGTCGATGTAGGCCTCGAACTCGGACCAGTCCTGCAGCGGCCACGGCAGGCCCGCGGTCGGCAGCTGCTGGAAGACGAGGCTGCGGTTCGAGGCGTAGCCCGTACGGTCGCCCGCCCAGAAGGGGCTCGACGCCGACAGCGCCTGCAGGTGGGGGAGGTAGACGGCCAGGGCGTTGATGATCGGGAACACCTTGTTGACGTCGTCGACGCCGACGTGCACGTGGATGCCCCAGATCATCATGTTGCGCCCCCACCACTGGGTGCGCTCGATGAGCTTGTGATACCGGGTCTTGTCGGTGATCTGCTGGTCGTACCACTGCGCGAACGGATGGCTGCCCGCGCAGAGCAGCTCGATGCCCAGCGGATCGCTGGCCGTGCGCACCGAGGCGATCGCGTCGGCGATGTCGTCGACGGCCGCGGCGACCGTGTCGCCCACGCCGCTGGTGACCTCGACGGTGTTCGTCAGAAGCTCGCCGGTCACGGTGTACCGCTCGAGCTCGGACGAGTCGCCGAGCGCCTCCAGCACCTCGGGCGCACGTGGCACGAGGTCGCCCGTCCCGCCGTCCGCGAGCATGAGTTCCCACTCGAGTCCCACCGTCGAACGGGCGGAGGTGGCGAAGGCCTCGGTCATCCGCTCAGTCTGGCACGAGGCGAGCGCGGCATCCGGTTTCGCAGCACGCCGTGTCATCTGCAAGAATGGAGGGTCGGACGTGGTGCTCGACCCTCTATCCAGCACCGATGTCCTCCCTTTGAGCTCCCGCCGGGTGTGCACCCCACTCCCCAGGCGACCGGTTCGTCTCACCTCCACACAATTCAGGAGAATCGTGGCTGTCAAGATCCGTCTCAAGCGCATGGGCAAGATCCGTGCGCCTTACTACCGCATCGTCGTCGCCGACTCGCGCACCAAGCGCGACGGTCGTGTCATCGAAGAGATCGGCAAGTACCACCCCACCGAGCAGCCCTCGTTCATCGAGGTCGACTCGGAGCGCGCGCAGTACTGGCTGGGCGTCGGCGCACAGCCGACCGAGCAGGTTCTCGTGCTGCTCAAGCTGACCGGCGACTGGGGCAAGTTCCAGGGCGACGCCGACGCCGTCTCGACGGTCAAGGTGCGCGAGCCCAAGCCCGAGTTCTCGATCGACGCCGCGAAGAAGTCGGTCGTCAAGCCCAAGGCCGAGAAGAAGGCTGACGAGCCCGCCGCCGAGGCGCCCGCCGCCGACGCCGACGCGGAGTAATCCGTTGCTCGCCGCCGCGCTCGAACACGTCGTCAAGGGCATCGTCGATCACCCCGACGATGTCCGCATCCAGTCGTCCACGTCGCCCCGTGGCGACGTCCTCGAGGTGCACGTGCACCCGGATGACCGGGGTCGCGTGATCGGGCGCGGCGGACGCACCGCCAAGGCGCTGCGCACGCTCATCACCGCACTGGCCGACGGACGCCGCGTACGCGTCGACGTCGCAGACGACTGATGACCGCCGCAGAGTCCGCGGACGAGCAGAACGACGCTCGCCCGCCCATGACCGGCGTCCCCGAGGGACGCACGCAGCTCCGTGTCGGCCGGCTCGTCAAGGCCCACGGACTCAAGGGCGCGATCAAGCTCGAGCTCTACACCGACGATCCCGACGGCCGCTTCGTTCCCGGAGCCACCTTCACGCTGCAGGTGCCCGATTCGTCGCCGTGGCACGGCAAGCCGCTCACGGTGCGTGAGTTCCGGTGGATGAACAGCCATGCCGTCGCCTTCTTCGACGGCGTCGACGACCGCGATGCCGCCGAAGAGCTGATCCGCGCCATCCTCTGGGTCGACCAGGACGCCGCCGAGGCGCCCACCGAAGACGACGCCTGGTACGACCACCAGCTCGTCGGACTGGACGTCGTCCGCGACGACGTCGTGGTCGGTCGCGTCGTCCGCGTGGATCACTTCCCCGCACAGGACATGCTGATCGTGAGATCCGGCGACGCCGAGATCCTCGTCCCGTTCGTCAAGGCGATCGTCCCCGAGGTCGACATCACCGCGGGACGCGTCATCGTCACCCCGCCGCCGGGACTCTTCGAAGATCTCCCCGGCGACGACGAGCAGCCCGAGGCAGCCGAAGAGGTCTGACGTGCGCATCGACGTCATCTCGATCTTCCCGTCGTTCTTCGACGTGCTCGAAGTGTCGCTGCTGGGCAAGGCGCGCGGCAACGGGATCCTCGACATCCGCGTGCACGACCTGCGCGACCACACCCACGACCGCCACCGCACGGTCGACGACTCGCCGTACGGCGGCGGCGCCGGCATGGTGATGAAGCCCGAGCCGTGGGGCGAGGCGGTCGATGCGATCGCCGCCGACGCCTCGAGCGGCTCCGAGGACGACGGTCGCCCGATCTTCGTCTTCCCGTCACCGGCCGGCGAGCGCTTCACCCAGGCCACCGCGCGCGAACTCGCCGGGGCACCCCATCTCGTCTTCGGCTGCGGACGCTACGAGGGCATCGACGAGCGGGTGTTCGCCTATGCGCAGACCCTCGGCGAGGTTCGGCTCATGAGCCTCGGCGACTACGTCCTCAATGGGGGAGAAGTGGCGGCGATGGCGATGATCGAGGCGATCGGGCGCCTCATCCCGGGTGTCGTGGGCAATCCCGCGAGCCTCGTCGAGGAGAGCCATGAGGACGGCCTGCTCGAATACCCCTCGTACACGAAGCCCGCGAGCTGGCGCGAGTACGACGTGCCCCCGGTGCTGATGAGCGGTCATCACGGCCGCGTGGCCGAATGGCGGCGGATGCAGCAGCTCGAGCGCACCCGCGAGCGGCGACCCGATCTGCTGGACGACGCGGAGTAGAGCGCCCGCACGTCACGAAGCCGTCATGCGGAGGTAACCCGTCATGCGCCAGAGTGGAGACCTGCCACCGTCGAAAGGTCACCGATGCGTCGTGCCAAGATCATCGCCACCATGGGTCCCGCGACGGCGGACTACGCCGTCATCGAGTCGCTCGTCCGTGCGGGCCTCGACGTCGCCAGACTGAACCTCAGCCACGGCGAGTACGCCGTGCACGAGCAGGCGTACGCGAACGTGCGACGGGCCGGCGCCGAGACCGGACGCGCCGTCGGCGTGCTCGTGGACCTGCAGGGTCCGAAGATCCGTCTCGCGCGGTTCGCCGACGGTCCCCACATGCTCGCGCCCGGCGACGTGTTCACGATCACCACGGAGGATGTCGTGGGCTCGCGCGACATCGTCGGCACGACCTATCCGAACCTGGCGGCCGATGTCGCGGCGGGTGACACCATCCTGATCAACGACGGCAAGGTGCGCCTGCGCGTCGTCGAGAGCGACGGCGTGAACGTGCGCACCGAGGTCGTCGTGGGCGGGGAGGTGTCCGACAACAAGGGCATCAACCTGCCCGGTGTGGCCGTCACGACGGCGGCGCTCAGCAAGAAGGACGAGCAGGATCTGCGATGGGCGCTGCGGCTGGGCGCCGACATCGTCGCGCTGTCGTTCGTGCGCAGCGCGAAGGACGTCCACCGCGCGCGCGTCATCATGGCCGAGGAGGGCCGCGACGTCCCGATCATCGCGAAGATCGAGAAGCCCGAGGCGGTGGAAGCCCTCCAGGAGATCATCGATGCGTTCGACGGCATCATGGTCGCCCGCGGCGATCTGGGCGTCGAACTGCCGCTCGAGGCGGTGCCGATCGTGCAGAAGCACGCGATCGAACTGGCGCGCCGCTGGGCGAAACCCGTCATCGTGGCGACGCAGATGCTCGAGTCGATGATCGAGAGCCCGGTCCCCACGCGCGCCGAGACGAGCGACGTCGCCAACGCCGTCCTGGACGGCGCCGATGCGGTGATGCTCTCGGGCGAGACGAGCGTCGGGAAGTACCCGATCGTCGTGGTCGAGACCATGGCCCGCATCGTCGAGTCGACCGAGGTGCACGGCCTCGCCCGCATCCCGGCTCTGGGCACCAAGCCGCGCACGCAGACGGGCGCACTGACGCTGGCGGCGGCCAGCATCGCGGAATTCGTCGATGCCGCCTACGTGTGCGTCTTCAGCCAGTCGGGCGATTCTGCACGACGGATGTCGCGCCTGCGCCATCGCGTGCCGATCATCTCGTTCACCGACCTGCCGGGAACACGCGCGCGCAACGCGATGATCTGGGGTGTGCAGACCTATCTCGTGCCCCGTGGCGAGACCACCGACGAGCTGATGACGATCATCGACGATGCACTGCTCGGCAACGGCCTCGCCGAGATCGGCGATCGCGTCGTCATGACCGCCGGGGCGCCTCCCGGGATCGCGGGCTCGACGAACAACGTGCGGATGCACATCGTCGGGACGGGTGCGTCCGAGACGCTCGGCTGACTTAGGCGCAATCACCTCGGTTTGTCAATGGTCGGGCTCGGGATCGTCGCGGGGGCGACGGCATCGTTACCCTGGATACGGCGTTCGACAGCACGCCGAGACAGGAGTACGTCGTGGATGCATGGCCGGGTTCGACCTATCCGCTGGGGGCGACGTTCGATGGGAACGGGACCAACTTCGCGATCTTCAGCGAGGGGGCGACACGCGTCGAGCTCTGCCTCTTCACCGAGCGCGGCAGAGAGACGCGGATCCCGCTGATCGACGTCGACGCGTACGTCTGGCACGCCTACGTGCCCAACATCGGCCCGGGCCAGCGGTACGGCTTCCGGGTGCACGGCGAGAACGACCCGTCGCAGGGGCTGCGCTTCAACCCGAACAAGCTGCTCCTCGACCCGTACGCCAAGGCCGTCGACGGCCAGATCACCTGGGGGCAGTCGGTCTTCGGCTACGACTTCGGCGATCCGGACACCCGCAACGACGAGGACTCCGCCGCCGCCATGATGAAGGGCGTCGTCATCAGCCCGTTCTTCGACTGGACCGGCGACCGCCAGCCCAAGACCCCGTACGCCGAGTCCTTCATCTACGAAGCGCACGTCAAGGGTCTCACCGAGCTGCACCCCGATGTGCCCGAAGAGCTGCGGGGCACCTACGCGGGCGTGGCGCACCCCGCCGTGATCGACCATCTGGTCAAGCTCGGCGTGACGGCCATCGAGCTGATGCCGGTGCACCAGTTCGTCAACGACTCCACGCTCCAGGAGAAGGGACTGGCCAACTACTGGGGCTACAACACGATCGCGTTCTTCGCGCCCCAGAACACCTACGCCTCGACGGGCCAGCACGGCCAGCAGGTGCAGGAGTTCAAGGGCATGGTGCGTGCGCTCCACGACGCCGGCATCGAGGTCATCCTCGACGTGGTGTACAACCACACCGCCGAGGGCAACCACATGGGTCCGACCCTGTCGATGCGCGGCATCGACAACGGCGCGTACTACCACCTCGAAGACGACGACAAGCGGTACTACACCGACTACACCGGCACCGGCAACAGCCTCAACGTGCGGCATCCGCACACCCTGCAGCTCATCATGGACTCGCTGCGCTATTGGGTCCTCGAGATGCACGTGGACGGATTCCGCTTCGACCTCGCCTCGACGCTGGCGCGCGAGTTCTACGAGGTCGACCGGCTCGCGACCTTCTTCGAGCTCGTCCAGCAGGACCCGGTGGTCTCGCAGGTCAAGCTCATCGCCGAGCCGTGGGACGTGGGTCCCGGCGGCTACCAGGTGGGCAACTTCCCCCCGCAGTGGACGGAGTGGAACGGCAAGTACCGAGACACCGTGCGCGACTTCTGGCGCGGCGAGCCCCAGGCGCTCGGTGAGTTCGCCTCGCGGCTGACCGGCTCGGCCGACCTCTACGAGCACTCGGGTCGGCGACCCGTGGCATCCATCAACTTCGTCACCGCCCACGACGGTTTCACGCTCCGCGACCTCGTCTCGTACAACGAGAAGCACAACGAGGCCAACGGGGAAGACAACAACGACGGCGAATCCCACAACCGTTCGTCGAACTTCGGTGTCGAGGGACCCACCGACGATGTCGAGGTCCTCTCGATCCGCGCGCGCCAACAGCGCAACTTCATCGCGACACTGCTGCTGTCGCAGGGGGTGCCCATGCTGCTGCACGGCGACGAGCTGGGTCGCACGCAGGGCGGCAACAACAACGGCTACGCCCAGGACAACGAGATCACCTGGATCGACTGGAGCACCGTGGACCAGCCCCTCGTGGAGTTCACGGCCGCGGTCGCGCGTCTGCGCCGCGAGCACCCGACGTTCCGACGCAGCCGGTTCTTCGACGGGCGCCCCGTCAAGATGGAGGAGGGTGCGCCGATCCCCGACATCGTGTGGCTCCGACCCGACGGCTCGGTCATGCAGCCCGAGGACTGGGACTCCGGTTTCGGGCGCGCGGTGGGGGTCTTCCTCAACGGCGACGGCATCCGCGAGCGCGACCGCCGCGGCGTGGAGATCACCGACAAGCACTTCATCGTGCTCTTCAACGCCGGTGACGAGGCGACCGACTTCCACCTCCCGTCGCCGACGTTCAGCCCCAAGTGGGACGTCCTCATCGATACGGCGGGTGCCCGCGCCAACACCGATCCGGTGAGCCCCGGTGAGACGGTCCCGCTCGAGGCCAAGTCGGTCATGGTCCTGTGCCAGCACGAGCTGCCCGAGCCCGAGGTCGACCACTCGGTCGCCGCCTCGCTCACCGCACAGGCCAACCCGCTGCATCCGGACGACCTGCCGGGCCGGGCGCCCAGGCCGGAGCTGTGACGTGACGCGGCGACCGCTGTCCACGTACCGGCTGCAGATCCGGTCCGGGTTCGACCTGGACGCGGCCGCCGCCGTCACCGACTACCTGCGCGACCTCGGAGTCTCGTGGGCCTACCTCTCCCCGCTGCTGACGGCGAGCGAGGGTTCCGACCACGGCTACGACGTCGTGGACACCACGCGCATCGATCCCGCACGGGGCGGCGAGGACGGCCTCCGCCGCTTCGCCGACGCGGCGCGGACGGCCGGGCTCGGCATCCTGATCGACATCGTCCCGAACCACATGGGCGTCGGCACGCCGTCCGAGAACGCCTGGTGGTGGGACGTCCTGACCCACGGGCGCGATTCCCGGCACGCTGACGCATTCGACATCGACTGGGATGCCGCCGAAGGCCGGCTCCGGCTTCCGCTGCTCGGCTCGTCGCTCGACGAGGCGCTGGATGACATCGAGATCGACGCGGACGCCGGCGTGCTGCGCTACTTCGACCACGTGCTGCCGCTCGCGCCCGGATCGGCGGTCGACGGCGACACCCGCGCGGTGCTCGATCGCCAGCATTACGAGCTCCGCTTCTGGCGCGACGAGGCTGCTGAGCTGAACTACCGGCGGTTCTTCGCCGTGACGACGCTCGCGGGGGTGCGGGTCGAGCTGCCGGCGGTGTTCGATGCCACGCACACCGAGATCGTCCGCTGGTTCCGCGAGGGCCTCGCCGACGGACTGCGCGTCGACCATCCCGACGGACTGATGGATCCCGCCGGCTACCTTGAGATGCTCGCGAACGCCACCGACCATGCGTACGTGCTCGTCGAGAAGATCCTCGAGCACGGAGAGGCTCTTCCGGGCAACTGGCAGACCGATGGGACGACCGGCTACGACGCCCTCGGCGAGTTCGACCGGGTGCTGATCGATCCCGACGGCGAGAAGACGCTCGACGAGCTCGCCGCGCGGCTGCGCGGTGCCGGGGTTCAGTGGCACGACCTCATCCACACGACGAAGCGCATGATCGCCGACACGATCCAGGTGGCCGAGATCCGACGTCTCGTCCGCGAGCTGCCCGCGCCCGTCGAGGGGGCAGCGGACGCCCTGGCCGAGCTGCTGGCGTGCTTCCCCGTGTACCGCTCCTATCTGCCGGCCGGCGTGGAGCAGCTGCATGCGGCCGCAGCCGAGGCATCGGCGCGTCGTCCCGACCTCGCCGCCGCGATCGAGACCCTCGTGCCGGTGCTCGCCGATCCCGGAAACGCCGTCGCGCGTCGGTTCCAGCAGACGACCGGACCCGTCATGGCCAAGGGCGTCGAAGACACCGCGTTCTACCGTTTCAACAGGCTGGGAACCCTCACCGAGGTGGGCGGCGATCCGTCGGTCTTCGCGCTCGAGGTCGCCGGGTTCCATGAGGCGCAGGCCGCGCGGCAGGCCTCGTGGCCGCACGCCATGACGACCCTGTCGACGCACGACACCAAGCGCGGCGAGGACGTCCGCGCGCGACTGAGCGTGATCGCGGAGATCCCCGACCGCTGGGTCGAGGTGCTCGGCGAGCTGCGGGCGATCGCCTCGACCGGGGACGGCCCGTTCGACGACCTGCTCTGGCAGGCGATCGTCGGTTCGTGGCCGGCGACACCCGAGCGTCTGCACGCGTACGCCGAGAAGGCGTCGCGCGAGGCCGCGGAGTCGACCGGGTGGTGGGATCCCGACGCCGCTTTCGAGGAACGGATGCACGCGCTCGTGGATGCCGCGTTCGCCGCCGCCCGCCCGGTGGTCGAACGCTTCGTCGACGAGATCGCCGCAGCCGGCTGGTCCAACTCCCTCGCCGTGAAGACCCTGCAGCTCACCGGGCCGGGCGTCCCCGACGTCTACCAGGGCTCCGAGCTCTGGGAGATGTCGCTCGTGGACCCCGACAACCGTCGGCCCGTGGACTTCGCCCACCGTCGGCGCCTGCTGGCCGCGATCGACGCGGGAGAGCTCCCGCCGATCGACGCCGGGGGAGCCGCGAAGATGCTCGTCACCTCGCGTGCCCTGCGGCTGCGACGCGATGCACCGCACCTGTTCAGCCGCTACACGCCGATGCCGGTCGTCGGCGAGGCCGCCGGCCACGCCGTCGCGGTCGACCGCGGCGGGGTACTGACGGTCGCCACGCGTCTTCCGCTCGGGCTCGCCCGCCGCGGCGGGTGGGGCGACACCGCGCTGCTGCGTCACCGCGGCCCGGCAGTGGACGTCTTCACCGGCCGCCTCTTCGACGGCGGCACTATCCGCCTCGAGGACCTCCTGTCCACCTACCCCGTGGCGCTCCTCGCCCCGGCCGACGACGCAGAGGGAACACCGACATGATCGAAGTCTGGGCGCCCCGGGCCGAGCGCGTACGCCTGCGCCGCCCGACGATCGTCGACATCGAGCTCACCGCCCGCGGTGACGGCTGGTGGGAGCATCCGGTCGAGCTGGACCACGGCGACGAGTACGGCTTCGTCCTGGGCGATTCCGACGATGTCCGACCCGATCCCCGCTCCCGTCGTCAGCCGCGGGGGGTGCACGAGCTGTCGGCCGTCTTCGACGTGACCGCCTACGAGTGGCAGGATGCCGCCTGGACCGGTCGCCAGCTGGCCGGCGGCGTCATCTACGAGCTCCACATCGGCACCTTCACGCCCGAGGGCACACTCGACGCCGCGATCGGCCGACTCGACCACCTCGTCGACCTCGGAATCGACTTCGTCGAAGTCCTGCCCGTCAACGGCTTCAACGGAGTGCACAACTGGGGCTACGACGGCGTGCTCTGGTATACGGTGCACGAGGCCTACGGCGGCCCCGCGGCCTACCAGCGGTTCGTCGACGCCTGCCACGCCCGCGGTCTCGCCGTCATCCAGGACGTCGTCCACAACCACCTCGGGCCCAGCGGCAACTATCTGCCCGAATTCGGCCCCTACCTGCGCGACGCCGAGCGCAACACCTGGGGGTCGTCGGTCGATCTCGACCGACCCGAGGTGCGCGGCTACATCATCGACAACGCGCTGATGTGGCTGCGCGACCACCACGTCGACGGCCTGCGACTGGACGCCGTGCACGCCCTGAAGGACAACTCGTCCCTGCACATCCTGCAGGAGCTCGCGCGGGAGGTCGACGCCCTGAGCGCGCACCTCGGCCGGCCGCTGACTCTCATCGCCGAGTCCGACATGAACGACGCTGCCCTCATCTCGGCCCGCGAAGCCGACGGCTACGGACTCGCCGCTCAGTGGAGCGACGACTACCATCACGCCCTCCACGTGGCGGTGACGGGTGAGACCGACGGCTACTACGCCGATTTCGAGCCGCTGGCCGCGCTGGTGAAGGTCTGCACGCAGGGGTTCTTCCACGACGGGACCTGGTCGTCGTTCCGCGGGCGTACGCACGGGCATCCGATCGACCCGCGTATCCCGACCTCCCGCCTGGTGACGTTCGGCCAGGATCACGACCAGATCGGCAACCGGGCCGCCGGCGACCGTCTCTCGCAGTCGCTCGACGACGGCGGGCTCGCGATCGCCGCGGTGCTCACGGTGCTCACGCCGTTCACGCCGATGCTCTTCATGGGCGAGGAGTGGGCGGCGTCCACTCCGTGGCAGTTCTTCACGTCGCATCCCGAACCCGAACTGGGCCGCGCCACCGCAGAGGGGCGCATCGCCGAATTCGAGGCGATGGGATGGGACGAGTCGGTGGTGCCCGATCCGCAGGATCCCCAGACGTTCCTGCGGTCCAAGCTCGTCTGGGATGAGCGCGACACCGGGCGGCACGCGCGGCTGCTCGCGCTCTACCGTGCGCTGATCGCTCTGCGATCAGAGGTCGCCGCGCTCACCGATCCCTCGTTCGCGTCCGTGCAGGCCTCCGCCGACGAGGACGAGCGCTGGTTCCGGCTGCGCCGCGGCGCCGTCGAGATCCTCGTCAACTTCTCCCACGAGACGCGCACGCTCGAGGTGGGCGATTCGCCCGACGTGCTCCTGTCGACGGATGCCGCGACCGCCCTGATCGGCGAGGCGATCTCGCTTCCGCCGAGGTCGGCGGTCGTGATCGGCTGAGTCAGTCCACCCCGAGGAACGAGCGGTCGGTCAGCACGATCGGCCCGGCGTCCGTGATGGCGACCGTGTGCTCGGAGTGCGAGCCTCGCGAGCCGTCCGCCGACCGCAGCGTCCAGCCGTCGGGGTCGGTCACGAGCTTGTCGGTGCTCTGCAGGAACCACGGCTCGAGGGCGAGCACGAGTCCGGCGCGCAGCGGGTAGCCGCGTCCCGGCTTCCCGTCGTTGGCGACGTGCGGGTCGCCGTGCATCTCGCGGCCGACCCCGTGGCCCCCGAAGTCGGTGTTGATCGAATAGCCGGCGCCGTGGCCGACCTGGGCGATGGCGTGCGAGATGTCGCCGATCCGGTTGCCGACGGTGGCGGCGGCGATCGCCGCGGCGAGCGCCGTCTGCGTCGCCTCGATGAGGGCCAGGTCTTCGTCGCGCGGTGTGCCGACGACGAACGACACCGCCGAGTCGGCGACCCACCCGTCGATCGAGACCGCGAAGTCGAGCGAGACGAGGTCACCGTCGCGCAGCGTGTAGTCGTGGGGGAGCCCGTGCAGCACGGCGTCGTTGATCGACGTGCAGATCACCTTCCCGAAGGGGCTGGCGCCGAACGACGGGTGATAGTCGATGTAGCACGACTCGGCTCCGGCGCGACGGATCAGGTCGTGGGCGCGACGGTCGATCGCGAGCAGGTTCGTCCCGACCGCGGTCTCGTCGCGCAGGGTCGCCAGCGTCTCGGCGACGAATCTGCCGGCGGGCCTCATCGCCTCGATCTCGGCGGGGGTGCGCAGCTCGATCATGGGTGTCCTTTCTCGCGACCTCCCCATTCTGCCGGGCGGGCGCCCGTCCCGCTGGGAGCTTGCCCCGCGTCATCGGCGACGGCGCCCCGCGGACGGGGCGACGGGCGTACGATCGGTGCCATGCTGGTGCGTCGCGCGTTCTTCGGATGGCTGATCCCGGCCGCTTTCCTGCTCCCGCTGTGGATGCTCGTGGGCTGGATCGTCACCGGTGCGGGCGGCTGGGCGCTGCTGTGGGTCCTGCTCATCGCGATCCCCGGCATCTTCGTGTGGCAGCTCGTGCTCACGCTCCTCGTCCGCGCCCGCGGCACGGTGCGGGCCGAGCGCGCCGTGTCGTGGTGGGACGTCGCAGGCTTCACCGTCTGGCACGCCCTCGTTATCGCGCTCGGCTTCTTCGTCCCGGCATGGTGGGCGGGTGCCCTGGTCGTGGCGATCGTGGTCGGGCTCGGGGTCTTCTGGCTCTCGCTCTGGCAGCTGTGGAGCGAGGCGAGGCCCACGCGCATGCTGCTTCGCACGGCCGAAGGCGTGGCCTATCTGCCGCCGGCGGCGCCCGCGGCCTCTGCCGACGCCCCCGAGATCATCGTGCTCGGCGAGAAGCCGCGTCGCTCAGCCTCCTGATCCGGTCGTCGGCGGTTTGGCCGCCTGCGGCATCCGTGGCAGAATAGGCGTTTGTGCCCTGATCGGCTCTGCCTCAGGGGAGTCCGTCGCCCGGCTTCGCCGGCGGCCTCGGGCACACGAACTCCTTCACCCCTTCATCCCGCGGTCGACCTGTGGCGGCCGCAGAGAGAATTGATCATGCAGATCCTCGATTCCGTCGACGCAGCATCGCTGCGGTCCGACATCCCCGCCTTCGGACCCGGCGACAACGTCAAGGTCCACGTCAACATCACCGAGGGCAACCGCTCGCGTATCCAGGTCTTCCAGGGCGTCGTCATCGGCCGCCAGGGCGACGGCGTGCGCGAGACGTTCTGCGTCCGCAAGATCAGCTTCCAGGTGGGCGTCGAGCGCACCTTCCCCGTGCACAGCCCGGTCATCGACCACATCGAGGTCGTCACCCGAGGCGACGTGCGCCGCGCGAAGCTCTACTACCTCCGCAACCTGCGCGGCAAGAAGGCCAAGATCAAGGAGAAGCGCGACAACTGACGCGCGTCCCACCACGACACCCCGGGCCATCGGTCCGGGGTGTCGTCGTGTGTCCGAGGCACACCGTGAAGCCGCCCACAATCGCCGCGCTGCGTCCGGCCGCCGGTCGACGAGTGTGCGAACCTTGGATGACCGCGCCACCGCGCGGCGAGACCCCCGTGAAGGATCCCGATGACGACGGAGCAGACGGCCCCCGCTGAGCCGGTTCGTCCATCGACGGCCCGCCCCCGCCGACGCGGATGGGTGGTGTTCCTGCGCGACGTGCTCGTGATCGTCGTCGTCGCGGTGCTCGTGTCGTTCCTCGTCAAGACGTTCGTGGTCCGCTCGTTCTACATCCCATCGGGCTCCATGGAGGACACCCTCCTCATCGACGACCGCATCTTCGTCGACGAACTCACCCCCCGTTTCGGCGGGTACGACCGCGGCGACATCGTCGTGTTCCGCGACCCGGGCGGCTGGCTCCCCGTCTCGACGCGGCCCGAACGCTCGCCGTTCATCGAGGCCGTGGACGGCGTGCTGTCGTTCGTCGGACTCACCGCTCCCGACAGCGACGACCACCTCGTCAAGCGCATCGTCGGCATGCCGGGCGACCACGTGGTGTGCTGCAACGGCGCAGGTCAGATCACGATCAACGGCGTGCCGGTCGACGAGACGGTGTACACGAAGCTCCCCGACGGCAGTCCGGCGTCGGCCGATCCGTTCGACGTGACGGTGCCCGAAGGCCACCTCTGGGTCCTCGGTGACAACCGCAACAGCTCGAAGGACTCCCGCTACAACACGGCTCAGCCGGGTCAGGGATTCGTGCCGATCGACAACGTCGTGGGCCGTGCATTCGTGATCACCTGGCCGTTCGACCGGTTCGGGCTCCTCGACTTCCACCACGAGGTCTTCACCGGCGTCCCCGGCCCCGCAGACGGATGACGGTCGCCGAGCCCCGTCTCACGCTCGAGCGGCGACTGCTCAAGGAGCACGCGCTCGTCATCGCGTGCGATGAGGTCGGCCGCGGTGCACTGGCCGGACCCGTCGCCGTCGGCGCCGCGGTCATCGATGCGCGGCGTTCGCGCCAGCGGGTGCCGCAGGGACTGCGCGATTCCAAGCTCGTCCCCGAGCTCCGCCGGCCCGACGTCGCCGCCCGCGCGGCATCCTGGGTGTCGGCGAGCGCTGTCGGGTGGGCGAGCTCGGTCGAGATCGACGAGATCGGCATCATGCGCGCCCTGGGGCTCGCGACCATCCGGGCACTCGCCGAGCTGCGCGCGCTCGGCGTCGTGCCCGAGGAGGGGATCGTGATCCTCGACGGCAACTACGACTACATCACTCCCGCGGGGGGCGCCGGTCTGCGCGTGCAGCCCGTGATCAAAGCCGACCGCGACTGCGCGAGCGCGGCGGCGGCATCCGTCATCGCCAAGGTCGCGCGCGACGCGCACATGACGGTCCTGCACGACGAGCTGCCGGTCTACGACTGGGCGCGCAACAAGGGGTACGCGAGCCCGACCCATCGGGACGCCATCCGCTCCCACGGCATCAGCGGCCACCATCGCGCGTCCTGGGCGATCACCGACGCCCCGACGCTCTTCTGACGCGGGTGAGCTCCACCTCGCGGCTCTAGGATGGACGGATCATGGATGACGACGTCTTCGAGGACTATGACCGCGAGCTCGAGCTGGCGCTGTACAAGGAGTATCGCGATGTCGTGTCGCAGTTCCAGTACGTGATCGAGACCGAGCGCAGGTTCTACCTCGCCAACGAGGTCAATGTCGTGCGCCGCGACACCGAGCACGACTTCTACTTCGAGCTGACCATGACCGACGTGTGGGTGTGGGACATCTACCGCGCCGACCGATTCGTCAAGGGCGTGCGGGTGCTCACCTTCAAGGACGTCAACGTCGAAGAGCTCTCGCGTCGCGACTTCCACCTGCCGGAAGAGCTCTCGCTCGACAGCTGAGCCGCATCGGCTCCTCCCGAACGGGCATCCGCCGAGAGTGATCCACGGATGCCGTCGCCCGGGCGATCCCGCCCCGTCGCGCCCGCGACGCTGGGGGCATGGCAGCCAAAGATGATCTCGGGCGGGCGGGCGAAGAGCGCGCCGCCCGCCACCTCCAATCCCTCGGGTACGCGATCGTCGACCGCAATTGGCGATGTCGCGCAGGTGAGATCGACATCGTCGCCACATCCGCGCGCGACCTGCTCGTCGTCGAGGTGAAGACCCGCCGTGGCGAGGGGTTCGGGCATCCGTTCGAGTCGATCGACGCGGTCAAGCGCGCGAGACTCTGGCGTCTCGCCATGGCGTGGATCGCGGATCACCGCGAGACGGTGCAGGGCAGACGCCTGCGGTTCGCCGCGGTGGGGGTCGTCGGCCCCGATCCGGCGACCGCCGACATCGACCTCCTCCTCGATCTGGACCTGCGGTGAGCCTCGCGCGCACATGGGCGGTGGCGATCACCGGCGTCGACGGCCACCTCATCGAGGTCGAGGGCGACCTCTCCAACCAGCAGCCCGACTTCAAGATCATCGGCCTCGCCGACAAGGCGCTCGGCGAGGCGGTGCAGCGGGTGCACAACGCCTGTGCCAACAGCGGGCTGCCCCTTCCGCGGCGTCGTCTCACGGTCAACCTGTCACCGGCGAGCCTGCCCAAGCACGGCTCGGGGTTCGACCTCGCGATCGCCGTCGCGGCGCTCGCGACCGAGGGTGGTCTGGATGCCGCCTCGGTCGCCGCGACCGCGCACCTCGGCGAACTCGGGCTCGACGGACGACTGCGGCCCGTGCCGGGCGTACTGCCGTCGGTGGTCGCTGCGGCGCGCAGCGGCATCCGTCGCGTCATCGTGCCGGCGGCGAACCTCGAGGAGGCGCGACTGGTGGACGGCATCGACGTCGTCGGCGCCGTGAATCTCGCGGCGGTCGCGGCCCGCCACGGATCCGACGTCGAGGTCCCCGTCCAGGAGCCCGTCGCGACGGCGGTCGGTCCCGCCGACGCGGCACCCGCGGTCGACCTCGCCGACGTCGTGGGCCAGCCCGAGGCGGTCGAGGCCCTGATCGTGGCCGCGGTCGGGGGGCATCATCTGCTGATGTGCGGCCCGCCCGGCGCGGGCAAGACCATGCTCGCGCGGCGGCTGCCGGGCATCCTGCCCGATCTCGACGACCGGGCGGCGCTCGCCTGCGCGTCGATCCGCTCGCTCTCGGGGCAGAAGGTGGCGAGCCTCTCGCGGACGCCTCCGTTCGAGGCACCGCACCACAGCACCAGCGTGGCGGCCCTCGTCGGTGGGGGGTCGCGGGTGGTCCGCCCGGGGGCGATCGCGCGGGCGAGTGACGGCGTGCTCTTCCTCGACGAGGCGGGGGAGTTCCAGACGTCGGCCCTCGACGCCCTGCGCCAGCCGCTCGAGAGTTCGTCGATCGAGATCCACCGGGCCGGCTTCTCCGCGGCCTTCCCCGCGCGCTTCCAGCTCGTGCTCGCAACGAACCCCTGCCCGTGCGGCGACTACGGGGTGCGCGGCGGAACGTGCTCGTGCACTCCCATGGCGATCCGGCGCTACCTCGGACGCCTGTCGGGGCCGCTGCTGGACCGCATCGACATCGAGCTCCACCTCGCACGGGTCTCGGTCGCCGGGCGCGACGACCGGGCACCCGTGCAGTCCAGTGCACACGCCCGCGAGCGCGTGCGAGCGGCGCGCGACCGGGCCGCGCATCGCCTGCGGGACACTCCGTGGCGGCTCAACGTGCACGTGCCCGGCACGTGGCTGCGTGACGGTCCGCTCGCACCGCCGCTGCTCGTGCGTCGGCCCCTCGACGCGGCGCTGCATCGCGGCGCGCTCACCCTGCGCGGCTACGACCGCGTGCTGCGCGTGGCTTGGTCGCTCGCCGATCTCGCCGACCGCGATTGTCTCGGCGTCGACGACATCGGTCGCGCCCTGTATCTGAAGAAGGGCCTCACCGCATGACTCCGTTCGATCTCACCCCCGATGCGGCGCGCGTCGCGCTCTCCGGCGTCGTCGCCCCCGACCTCGACGGCGAGTCCGTGCTCGACGCCTGCGCACGCGCGGTGTGGAGCTTCGTGACCGAACCCGGAGACGGCGTGGCCGGGTCGTTGATCGACACGCACGGCGCGACCGATGCGCTTCGTCGGGTTCTGACCGATGCACCCCGCCACCAGCGGGTCGCGGGGGAGTACGGGATCGCGCTCCGGCGCTGGGCGCCGCGGCTCGACGCCCCGGCGTTCGAGACGGCTCTGAGAGTGGCTGAGCGTCGCGGTGTGCGCCTCGTCACCCGAGCGGATCCGATGTGGCCTGCCCAGCTCGACGATCTCGGCGTCCACGTGCCGATCGCCCTGTGGGCGCGCGGGCGACTCGACGTCCTCTCCCGCCTGCAGCCCTCGGTCGCGCTCGTCGGCGCACGGGCGGCGACGTCGTACGGCGACCACGTCGCCCGCGAGCTCGCCGCCGATCTCGCAGGTGGCGGCATCCCGATCATCTCGGGCGCCGCCTACGGGATCGACGGCAGTGCGCACCAGGCGGCGCTCAGCGTCGGCGGCACGACGGTCGCGGTGCTCGCAGGCGGGGTGGAACGGGCGTATCCGGCCGGACACACCGAGATGATCGAACGGATCGCCCGCGAGGGAGTGATCGTCGGCGAACAGCCGTGCGGCTCGACTCCGACCAAGTGGCGCTTCCTCCAGCGCAACCGGATCATCGCCGCCCTCTCCGAAGCGACGGTCGTCGTCGAAGCGGGCTGGCGAAGCGGTTCGCTCAACACCGCCGGCCACGCCGCGTCGCTCTCGCGCGCCCTCGGTGCCGTGCCGGGACCGGTGACGAGTGCCGCCTCGGCCGGATGCCATCGACTGCTGCGCGAGTACGGCGCCCAGTGCATCACGAGCGCGGCCGACGTGCGAGAGCTCGTCGGCATCGGCGGCGGGCCCGCGACGCTGTTCGACGACGATCCGGGCAGGGCGCCCACCGACGACGCCATGCGCGTCCGCGATGCCCTGAGCACACGCGCGTGGCGTCCCGTGGCAGACCTCGCGCGCCGCAGCGGGATGAGTGCGGACTCCGTCGAATCACATCTCGGACTGCTCCTGCTCCAGGGCGAGGCGGCGCGCGATACCCGCGGCTGGAGGCTGGTCACCAGCCGACGAGGGTGATCCGACCAGCGGATGCCGGTGCGCCGGCCGCCGCGCCACGCCGCGACGAGGCATGCTGGAGCAATGAGGCTGCACGAGGCTGTCGACGCGTACGCGCGGTCGCTCGCCGATGTGCGGCGGCTCTCGCCCGCGACGGTCCGCGCGTACCGATCCGACCTCGCCGACCTCGCGGCGAGCACCGGCGACCCGGTTGTCGCCGACGTCGATCTCGAGATGATCCGCGAGTGGCTGTGGCAGGCGACCAAGCGAGGCGACGCACGGTCCACGATCGCTCGGCGCACGGCATCCGTCCGCGGGTTCTTCGCGTGGGCCGCCGATGCAGGGATGGTCGAGGCCGATCCGAGCCTGCGGCTCGTCGCGCCCAAGCGCGGCCGCTCCCTGCCTCAGGTGGCGGCCGCCGACGCCCTCGGCGCGACCCTCGACGCCCTCGCCCGGGACGCCGAGGCCGGCGACCCGCTCGCGATGCGCGACCACGCACTGATCGAGGTGCTGTACGGCTCGGGGATGCGGGTGAGCGAACTCTGCGGACTGGATCTCGACGACGTCGACCACGCGCGCCGCACCGCGCGGGTGCTCGGCAAGGGCGCGAAGGAGCGCGTGGTGCCGTTCGGGGCGCCCGCCGCGCGGGCGCTCGACGCCTACCTCGTCCGAGCCCGCCCCGTCCTGGTGGCGCGCTTGGGGGATTCGGCGAGCGCGAGCGGGGCGGCGCGCGGTGCCGTGTTCCTCGGCGCCCGCGGCGCGCGCATCGGGTCCCGGGCGGTGTACGACGTCGTCACCCGCGTCGTGTCCCCGACGCTCGGACGCACCGCCGGACCGCACGCCCTCCGTCATTCGGCGGCCACTCACCTCCTGGACGGAGGCGCCGACCTCCGCGCGGTGCAGGAGCTGCTCGGCCACGCGAGCCTCGGCACGACGCAGATCTACACCCACGTCTCGAGCGAGCGACTCGCGGCGACCTATCGCCTCGCCCACCCGCGCGCCTGACGGCAGGCTCAGCAGCAGGGCAGCAGAACGGCTCGCGGGACTCCGCCGAGCAGCAGCATCGGATTGATGTACTCGCCGTGCAGCCGCACCCCGAAGTGCAGGGTCCCGGGGTCGGCGTGTCCGCCGAACCCCACGGTGCCCACCGTCGCGCCGCGGGCCACTGCGGCGCCCTTCTCCACCGTCGCTGCGACGGGCTCCAGGGTCGTGACCAGCCCGTCGCCGTGGTCGATCGTCACGAGCTCCCTCCCTGCCACGGCGCCCGCGAACGCGACGACGCCGTCGGCCGGCGCGCGGATGAGCTCGCCGGCCGACGGCAGCACGTCGACGCCGCGGTGGCCGGGTCCGTACTCGTTCGGCGGCGCCTGGTAGGGCCGATGGAGGCGGAACGAGGAGACCGGCCACATCCAGCCGCGATCGTCCAGCGCCGGCGACGCTGTCACGGCACCCGCCGGCGGCACGCCCAGGCTCGCGGTGACGAGGACGAGGACGCAGAGGAGAAGCAGGAGGAGCGTGGTGGCAGGGCGCACGGCATCCGTCTTCGCAGTCATCGGACGAGCATCCGCCGGCCCGGTTCGGCTCTTCGCCCCGACGCGTGTCCACGGGGGATCGGCGCGTCGACGGGAACGCTGGGGAGGAGCCGGCCCCTGATACACTGGGAGGGCATCTCGCTCGTCGAGGTGACTCCGCGTGCCCACAGTGGTGCGGTTCTCCGGAACATCGCACGGCGGCATCCCCCTCCCGACGGTCTCTCGCAAGAGAGCGGGAGTGTGCCGGGCACCAGGCTCGTCGGCCGCATCGGTCGTCGCGAACAACCGCAAGAGGCGCGTCCACGCGCCGGAACAGGAGAACGGCCATGGCCGTCGTCACCATTCGCCAGCTGCTCGACAGCGGCGTCCACTTCGGGCACCAGACCCGCCGGTGGAACCCGAAAGTCAAGCGCTTCATCCTCACCGAGCGCTCCGGCATCCACATCATCGACCTCCAGCAGTCGCTGACGTACATCGACAAGGCGTACGAGTTCGTCAAGGAGACGGTCGCCCGCGGCGGCACGGTGCTCTTCGTCGGCACGAAGAAGCAGGCCCAGGAAGTCATCGCCGAGCAGGCGACGCGCGTCGGCCAGCCCTATGTCAACCAGCGCTGGCTCGGTGGTCTGCTGACCAACTTCCAGACCATCTCCAAGCGTCTGGCCCGCATGAAGGAGCTCGAGGAGCTCGACTTCGAGACCCCGGCGAACAGCGGCTTCACCAAGAAGGAGCTCCTGCTGAAGAAGCGCGAGCTCGACAAGCTGCACAAGTCGCTCGGCGGGATCCGCAACCTCACCAAGACGCCGTCGGCGATCTGGGTGATCGACGCCAAGCGCGAGCACCTCGCGGTCAACGAGGCCACGAAGCTCGGCATCCCCGTCATCGGCATCCTCGACACGAACGCCGACCCCGACGAGTTTCAGTTCCCGATCCCGGGCAACGACGACGCGATCCGCTCGGTGGGCCTGCTCACCAAGGTGATCGCCGACGCCGCCGCCGAGGGTCTCATCCAGCGTCACAACCCGACCGACGAGTCGGCCGAAGCCGCTGAGCCGCTCGCCGACTGGGAGCGCGAGCTCCTCGAAGAGGGCGCTCCGGAGCAGTCCTCCGCTGAGACCGAGAAGGTCGCCGACGAGGCCATCGCCGAGGCCGACCTGGCCGAGGCAGAAGGCGCCGAGCAGTCCGTCGAGGGCGAAGCCGCCGCCGAGACGTCTGATGACGCCGCCGGTGCCGAGTCACACGACGAGGCGATCGCCGCCGCAGCCGACGAGCCCGTCGCCGAGGTCGCAGACGCCGAGGCCGCTGCCAAGTAGGCAGCACCCGCAGAACCATCCGCCTCGGCCGGGTGACGCCATCGAGCGCCGCCCGGCCGAGGTCTCCCACGACAACACCACAATCAAGGAGCCGCCACTCATGGCAAACTTCACGATCGCCGACATCAAGGCGCTGCGCGAGCAGCTCGGCACCGGCATGGTCGACACCAAGAAGGCTCTCGAGGAGGCCGACGGAGACGTCGAGAAGGCCGTCGAGATCCTGCGTCTGAAGGGTGCGAAGGGCAACGCCAAGCGCGCCGACCGTTCCACCAGCGAGGGCCTCGTGGCCGCTCGCGAGCAGGACGGCAAGGTGACGCTCATCGAGCTCGCCTGCGAGACCGACTTCGTCGCCAAGAACGACCGCTTCATCTCTCTCGCCGACAAGGTCGCCGACGCGGCGGCCGCGGTCGGCGCGGACTCGGTCGAGGCCGCCCTGGCCGCACCGGTCGGCGGACAGACCGTCGCCCAGGTGATCGACGACGAGGCCGCCATCATCGGCGAGAAGGTCGAGCTGCGCCGCGTGCGTACGCTGACGGGAGACCACTTCGAGGTCTACCTGCACAAGACCAGCAAGGACCTGCCCCCGCAGGTGGGCGTCGTGCTCGCCTACTCGGGCGACGATGCCGAGACGGCGCGGAGCCTCGCTCAGCACATCTCGTTCGCGAACCCCTCCTACCTGAGCCGCGACGAGGTCCCCGAGGCCGACGTCGCCAAGGAACGCGACATCGTGACCGAGATCTCGCGCAACGAGGGCAAGCCCGAGGCGGCCCTGCCCAAGATCGTCGAGGGCCGCGTCAACGCGTTCTTCAAGCAGGTCGCGCTGCTGGACCAGGACTACGCGAAGGACAACAAGCTGTCCGTCGCGAAGGTGGCACAGGATGCCGGTCTCACCCTGACCGGCTTCGCCCGCTTCAAGGTCGGCGCGTAACAGCACCCGGGGGCCCGCATCGAACGTGATGCGGGCCCCTTTCCATGCCTGCGGCACAGGGTCGCGAGGTAGTTTGTAGTACGGCGAGAGGAACACAGTGATCGATGAAGCCACGGGGCGCCGGCGCGTCCTCCTGAAGCTGTCGGGCGAAGCATTCGGCGGAGGTCAACTGGGAGTGAACCCCGACGTCGTCAGCCAGGTCGCCCGGGAGATCGCTGCGGCGGTGGACCGCGTCGAGATCGCCGTCGTCGTGGGCGGCGGCAACTTCTTCCGCGGCGCCGAGCTCAGCCAGCGCGGTATGGACCGGGGCCGCGCCGACTACATGGGGATGCTCGGCACCGTCATGAATGCGCTCGCGCTGCAGGACTTCCTCGAGCAGGCCGGTGCGGCGACACGCGTCCAGTCGGCCATCTCGATGACGCAGGTCGCCGAGCCCTACATCCCTCGCCGGGCCGAACGGCACATGGAGAAGGGTCGTGTGGTGATCTTCGGCGCCGGCGCAGGACTGCCCTACTTCTCGACCGACACCGTCGCGGCCCAGCGTGCACTCGAGATCGACGCGCAGGAGGTGCTCGTGGCCAAGAACGGCGTCGACGGGGTGTACACCGCGGACCCGAAGAAGGACGCCTCGGCGACCAAGATCGACCGCATCACCTACCTCGACGCGCTCCAGCGCGGCCTCAAGGTCGTCGACTCGACGGCTTTCAGCCTCTGCATGGACAACAAGATGGACATGCGCGTGTTCGGCATGGAGCCCGAGGGCAACGTGACGCGTGCGCTGCTGGGAGAATCCATCGGCACGCTCGTCACGGCGTGACGGACGTACCCCGGTAGACTTGCCCCGCCCACCCCACGCGAAGGAGACACTGTGATCGCGGACGTCTTGGCCGATGCCGGAGCGCGCATGGACCGCGCCGTCGAGGCTGCGAAGGAGGACTTCGCGACTGTGCGGACGGGTCGTGCGAACCCGCAGCTCTTCCAGAAGATCCTCGTCGACTACTACGGCTCGCCGACGCCGCTCACGCAGCTCGCGTCGATCAACAGCCCCGAGGCGCGCACCCTCATCGTCACGCCCTACGACAAGTCGGCGCTGAAGGCGATCGAGCAGGCGATCCGCGACCTTCCGAACCTCGGCGTGAACCCGACGAACGACGGCAACATCGTGCGCGTGACGATGCCCGAGCTCACCGCTGAGCGCCGCAAGGAGTACGTCAAGCTCGTGCGCTCCAAGGGCGAGGACCACAAGGTCCATCTGCGCGGCATCCGTCGCAAGTCCAAGGACGACCTCGACGCGCTCAAGAGCGACGTCGGCGAAGACGAGCTCGTGCGGGCCGAGAAGGAGCTCGATGCGCAGACGCGCGCCCACGTCGACGCGATCGACGACGCGCTCAAGCGCAAAGAGGCCGAACTGCTCGAGGTCTGAGATCCGACATGGCCGATGAATCCGGGCCGGGTGCGACACCGCCCTCCGAGGATGCGCCCACGCGACGCAACCCCGCGGTGTACCGCCACGACATCGTGCCGGGCGAGCCGGGAGCGGAATTCAAGGCGCAGGTGCGGGCGGCCCGCAGCGAGCTCGAGAACCAGATGGCGCACGCGCGCAACGAGTTCGACGAGGTCAACGAGCGCATCAAGCAGCGCACCGGCCGCGACCTGATCGTCGCGACCCTGATCGGCGTGGCGATCGGCGGGGTGCTGATCGCCTCGCTGGTGTTCCTCAAGTGGGCGTTCGTGCTCTTCGCGCTCGGTGCCGTGCTGCTGGGCATGTTCGAGTTCAGTCGCGCCCTCATCGCCTCGGGCCGGCGCGTCGACATGGTGCCGCAGATCGTCGCCGGCACGCTCATGATGCTGGCGGCCTACTTCGTCGAGCCGTGGCTGCTGTGGATCGTGGTGTTCGTCGCGATCGCGTTCGTCGTCATCTGGCGACTGGTCGCGCAGATGACGGCCGATGACGGCCGGACGTACGGCGATGTGCTCACCGATGTGCTGATCGGGGCTCTGCTCCAGCTGTACGTGCCGTTCTTCGCCAGCCTGGCGCTCGTCCTCCTCCGCCAGGACGGCGGTGAGTGGTGGGTGCTGGCGTTCATCATCATCGCGGTCGTCTGCGACATCGGCGCGTATGCCGCAGGTCTCAGCTTCGGCAAGCATCCGATGGCTCCGCGCATCAGCCCCAAGAAGACGTGGGAGGGCTTCGCGGGCGCCGTCGCGGCCGCGGCGGGCGCCGGCGTCCTCGTGGGTCTGTTCATGATCGGCGTCGACTGGTGGATGGGGCTCGTCTTCGGGCTCGTGATCCTCGGCACCGCCACTGTCGGCGACCTCGGCGAGTCGATGATCAAGCGCGACCTCGGCATCAAGGACATGAGCTCGTGGCTCCCAGGGCACGGGGGAGTCCTGGACCGTCTCGATTCCATCCTCCCGTCCGCGACCGCCGCGCTCGCGCTGTACTACCTCTTCACCCCTCTGGTGGCATGATGACGACGACAGAGACCGCTGCACCCGCCTTCCCCCAGGCGCGTGGACGCACGAAGGGCTATGAGAAGCGCGCCGTGGACGCCTTCCTGGCCCGTGCACGACGCTCGTTCGAAGCCGGCGACGACGACGTCGTGACCGCGGCGGAGGTGCGCCAGGTGGCGTTCCCGCTCGTTCGTCACGGCTACTCGATCGCCGCCGTCGACACCGCTCTCGGCCGCATCGAAGACGCCTTCGCCACGCGCGAGCGCGAAGAGGCGGTGGCGCGGGTCGGCGCCGAACTCTGGGTCGACCACGCCCGCGAGACCGCGCAGGTGGTGCTGGACCGACTGTCGCGCCCCCGTGGCCGCCGCTTCGCGACGGTGAGCTCACTGCGCTACGGCTACCGCATCGACGAGGTCGACATCGTCGCCGACAAGATCGCGCGGTACCTCGAGACCGGCGAGGCGGTGACGCCCGAGCAGGTGCGGTCCGTCGCATTCCGGATGCAGCGCGGCGGCTACCGCGAAGTGCAGGTGGATGCCGTGCTCGACGCCGTCGTCGAGGTCATGCTCGCCGTCACGTGAGAGAACGCTCATCGAGCGCCGGATCGGCCCGGATGGCATCCGCCGTGACCGGTCGGTAGACTCGGGCCCACTGTGACTCCCGGCAACGACATGACTCCCGTACGGCGCTCGCGCCGGTCCGATGTCGTGCCGCTCGAGAATGTCACCCCTCCGCCCCCGCGCACGGGTCGCGCCTCGGCCACCCGGTGGTCGCGTCGCAGAGGAGTGCTCGGCGTCTTCGCCGCCTTCGCCGCGGTCGGGTTCGTCGCCGCCTACGCCGGGCCGACGGGCATGGCGATCTCGGAAGCCAACGCGCAGGAGCGCGAGTCGCTGTTCGCCAGCTCCCTCGAGCACGTGCAGACCTATCAGGGTGCGATGACGGGTGGTGCCGCCGAAGCCGAAGGTCTGCTCGACCTCGGTCGCGACAGCTACTCGGTGTACGTCACACCGAAGCCCACTCCGACTCCGACGCCCACCGCCAAGGCGAAGGCCGCGACGGGTGCGACCGCACCCCGCGCAGCTCCCGCTCCGTACAGCGGCGGCGGTTCCCCCGCCGAGTGGATGTCGGCGGCGGGCATCCCCGAGTCGGACTGGGGCTACGTCGACTACATCATCAGCAAGGAAAGCGGCTGGAACCCCAACGCGACGAACCGCTCGTCGGGCGCGTGCGGTCTCGTGCAGGTCTACCCCTGCAGCAAGCTGCCCAACGCCTACGACCCCGTCGTGAACCTCACGTGGGCCAACGGCTACGCCAACGGGCGGTACGGAAGCTGGGCCGGCGCCTACGCCTTCTGGACCTCCAACCACTGGTGGTAGCCGCTCTCCGATGCCCAGGTCATCCCGCCGTCGCCGCGACGGCTCCCACAGCGACGAGTCCTTCGATCGGCTCCTCGCCGGCTGGAAGCGCGTCGAGGTCCGCCGGGGGACGCAGTGGACGGTGCAACCGGTCTCGAGCGTCCAAGCGGTGAAGGCCTACACCTGCCCGGGCTGCGGCCGCGAGGTGGGGGTCGGGGTCGCCCACGTCGTCACCTGGCGCGCAGACGGAGTGCTGGGCGACACCGCCGACCTCGCCGCCCGCCGTCACTGGCATGAATCCTGCTGGAGGATCAGCTGACATGGAGATCCGTGGACCCGTTCTGCTCCCCGCCCGCCGGGAGGACATCGAGCTCGAGACCCTCGACGGACTCACCCTCGTCGGTGAGCTGGCCCTGCCGCTCGAGAAGGATCCCGTCGCGACGCTCGTGACCCTGCATCCGCTGCCGACCGCCGGCGGATTCATGGACTCGCACATCCTGCGCAAGGCGGCCGGGCGGCTCCCCGCTCTGGCCGATCTCGCCGTCCTGCGGTTCAACACCCGGGGCACGACGTCGACCAGGGGCACGAGCGACGGCACCTTCGACGGCGGCGCCGCAGAGGCGTTCGACGTCGCCGCGGCGATGCGCTTCGTGACCGACCGGGGGCTGCCGCGTCCGTGGCTCGTCGGGTGGTCCTTCGGAACCGAGCTGGCACTCAAGTACGGCCGTGATCACGATGTCGAGGGCGCGATCCTGCTCTCGCCGCCGCTGCACCGTGCGACGCCCGACGAGGTCGCGGCGTGGTCGGGCGATCCTCGTCGTCTGATCGCCCTGATCCCCGAGCTCGACGACTATCTGAGACCGGATGCCGCGGCGGCCCGATTCGCCGGCGTTCCCGACGCCGTGCTCATCCCCGTCGAGGGCGGCAAGCACCTGTGGGTCGGCGAGAACCAGACCCGCCGTGTGCTCACCGAGATCGTCGCCGCGGTGAACCCCGACGCGCTTCCGCTTCCCGATGTGTGGGACGGCCCCGAGGTCTGACTACCGCTCGTTCATCCGCGGGATGACGACCTGCCGGTAGATGATCAGGATGCTCGCAGCGACCGGGATCGCCACGAGCGCGCCGAGCAGGCCGAGGAGCGAGCCGCCCGCGAGGGCGGCGATCACCACGACGGCGCCGGGCACCGACACCGCCCGGCTCATGATGCGCGGCGAGAGGATGTACGCCTCGATCTGCATGTAGATCAGGTAGTAGATCGCCGCGACCAACGCCGTCTGAGGCGAACCGAGGCCCGGGATCAGGCACGTCAGCACGATGATCGTCGATCCGGTGAGCGTTCCCACGAGCGGGATGATCGACCCGAAGAACGCGATGACGGCGAGCACCGCGGCGAACGGCGCCTGGATGATGCTCAGGAAGATGAAGCTCAGCACGCCGTTGGTGACACCGAGGGTCAGCTGACCGATGACGAAGAAGCCGACGGACGCGGTGATCTGCTCGCCGATGTCGATGAACCGCTCCCGCTTGGATGCCGGCACGAGCTGGTAGACCGCGCGCTTGAGGCTCGGGGTGGACGCCGTGAAGTAGATCGTGAGGATGAGGACGATGAAGGCGCCGGCGAGTCCCGCCAGGATCGCCCCGCCGATCACGAGCAGGCTCTCGCCGATCGAGCCGCCGATCGCTCCGTAGTCCAACGTCGCGAGCCACTCCTGGATGTACGTGAAGACGTCGTCGACCAGGAGGAGGGGGAAGGTGTCCTTGAGCCACTGGCGGAGGTCGTCGACCGGGGCCCACGTCCCCGTGTCGAACAGGGACTGGACGGTGGCGATGAGCTGCGAGACCTGGGCCACGATGATCGGCACGATCATCAGGATGATCCCCGCGAACGCGGCGAGCACGGCGAGGATCGTGATGAGCACGGCCGCCCAGCGGGGGAGTCCGCGTCGCTCGATCCACCGCACGATGGGGTCGAGGCCGAGCGACAGGAACAGTGCCGTGCCGACGTACAGGAGGATCGTCGAGAGGCTCTCGATGCTGCCGATGAGCATGAGTCCGAGACCGACGCCGAGGGTGGCGACCAGAGCCGTGCGAAACGGGCTGTGCAACTTCACGGGCCTCCGCCAATCCCGGCGGAACGCCGATCGATTCGCTCAGAATACTCAGTACGGCGCGCCCTTCCGGGCATTGGCGCCCTCTCGGGCGACGCACAGCCGCTTGTCGCTAGGCTGATATGTCGGATCGATGGTTCGCCGCGCCGTCTGGCGGACCGGGGAGAGGTTACTTCGTGCGTTTCGTGTGGGCCGTAGCGGCATTCGTCCTCGCCGCCGTGCTGATCGGTGCGGGCATCGCCCAGCGCACCGTCTTCCAGGGCCCCGACACGACCGAGACCTCGGTCTCGGTCCAAGAAGACGCTCCCTACCTCTTGGTCGACGGCGCCGTCCTGGGCTCGCTCCCGGGTACGCAGACGGTGCGCGCAGAGGCCGACGGCGAGATCTTCGCGGCGTACGGCCGCACCGCCGACATGCGCGCCTGGCTCTCCGACACGACCTACAACAGCGTGACGCTGGAGGACGGCGTCGCCCAGACCACGCTGGTCGAGCCCGAGGCTCCTGAGGCCGACCCCGCCGCGACGACGCCTGCTCCGGATGCCACGGCAGATGAGGCGGCCGAGCCCGCCCGCAGCCCGGTCGGGTCGGACCTGTGGCTCGACGAGTTCCAGCAGACCGACGTGCTGGTCGCGCCCTTCCAGCTCCCGGCCGAGATGAGCGTGCTGGTCGCGACCGACGGCACGGCTCCCGCGCCGGCTGAGCTCTCCATCACGTGGTCGATCGACAACAGCACACCGTGGGCGGGTCCGCTCATCGTCGCCGGTGGCGTCGTGCTCGCGTTCGGCGTGTTCCTGTACATCCTCGGCATCCGGCACGTACGCCGTTCGCGCGGGCCCCGCCGCAAGGGCCTGCCGCTCGCCGTCACCGAACCCATCGACCTCGCCGTCGAGCAGTCCGACAAGGGCGTCATCTCGGCGGCACCGACGCGGCGCTCGCTCGACCGGGGCAGACGCGCATTCGCGATCGTTCCCGCCGTCGCGGTGTCGGCGCTCCTCTTCGCCGGCTGCTCCGCCGACTCGTGGCCGCAGACACTGGACTCGGCATCGCCCTCGCCCAGCGCGAGCGTGATCATCCCCGAAGGACAGCAGGCACCCGCCGTCACGAAGGCCCAGGCCGAGCGCATCCTCGCCCGCATCGCCGAGACCTCGGCCGAGGCGGATGCCGCGATGGATCCCACCCTCGCCGCGACGCGCCTCGAAGGGGCGGTGCTGGCCGCTCGCGAGACCAACTACAAGCTGCGGGGCGCGATCGCCGACTACCCGGTGCCGTCGGCGATCCCCGCGAAGCCGCTGGCGCTCGTCCTGCCGCAGGCGTACGACGAATGGCCCCGGTCGGTGATGGCCGTCGTCGACGACGCCGAATCGAACACGTCGAGCATCATGATCATCACGCAGGCCGATGCATGGTCGCCCTACAAGCTCTCGTATCAGGCGAGCCTCGAGGCCGACACCCTGATGCCCGATCTCGCAGCCGAGTACGTCGGAGCGCCGCAGGTGCAGCCCGACTCGCCGTTCCTGATCATGCCGCCCGAGCAACTGGCCACCGCCTACGCCGACATCGTCGACTACGGCGACACGAGCCGCTACGCGGGCCTGTTCGAGGCCGACGGCGACCAGTTCCGATCCAGCATCGCGGCGGATCGCCAATCACGCCTCGACACCTTCAACCAGACGGCGACCAATACCGGCAGCCTCACGTTCCAGGCCGTTCCGGGAGCGCAGGATCCGTTCGCGATCGCGACGCTCGAGAGCGGCGCCATCGTCGCGATCACGATCAACGAGGTCGACACGGTCAAGCCGACGAACTCCGACGCGGTCATCAAGCTCGAGACCAATCCCACGGTCAAGACCCTCTCGGGCGCCGAGCAGTCCTCCACCGGTTTCACGACCACGTACGGCGACCAGCTGTTCTTCTATGTTCCCGGCCAGGGATCGACCGAGAAGATCCGACTCCTCGGCTACGGTTCCGCCATCCTCGACGCGAAGGTGATCAGTTGAGCACTCCCACCCCGGCCGCCGCACTGCGCGGCGCCGTCGACCTGTCGTCCCTGCGCAACCGTCCGGTCGCCCCGGCCGCGCCTTCCGCGCCCGCGGGAGAGCCCGGCTCCGGGCCGTCGCTGGTCTTCGACGTCACCGACGAGACGTTCCCGCAGGTTCTCGAACTCTCGCGCACGGTTCCCGTCGTCATCGACCTGTGGGCCGAATGGTGCGGGCCGTGCAAGCAGCTCAGCCCGGTGCTCGAGAAGGTCGTCACCGAGCTGGCGGGCCGCCTCGTGCTCGCCAAGGTCGACGTCGACGCCAATCCGCAGCTCGCGCAGGCGTTCCGCGCGCAGTCCATCCCCATGGTCGTCGCGCTCGTGGGCGGGCAGCCCGTGCCGCTGTTCACCGGCGCGGTGCCCGAGCAGCAGGTGCGCGAGGTCTTCGCCCAGCTCCTGCAGCTCGCGGCGCAGCAGGGTGTGACGGGTGCCGTCCCCGCTGACGCGGATGCAGAGCCCGCCGCCGAGCCGGTCGAACCTCCGCTTCCCCCGCTGCACGCCGAGGCGTATGCCGCGATCGAGGAGGGCGACTACCCCCGGGCGATCGCCGCGTACGAGAAGGCTCTCGCCGAGAGCCCGCGCGACGCCGACGCCCGCGCCGGGCTCAGCCAGGTGCGGCTGCTCGACCGCGTCCAGGGACTCGACCTGCAGGCGGCGCGTGCGGCTGCCGCGGCAGCTCCGCACGATCCGTCCGCACAGTTCGCCGTGGCCGACCTCGACGTCTCCGGAGGACACGTCGACGACGCTTTCGAGCGCCTCCTCGACCTCTTCGCCGCGCTGCCGTCCGACGAGCGCGGCCCCGTGCGCGAGCGCCTGCTGGAGCTGTTCGGTCTCGTCGGCGACGACGACGCGCGCGTCATCCGCGCTCGAGGCCGCCTCTCGTCGCTGCTGTTCTGAGGCGGCCAGCGCCCGAAGGCTAGCCCTGCGTGGGTGAGGGGATGTGCGCCTGCGTCTCGTGACGCAGCCAGAGCACTCCCAGCGGCGGAACCGTCAGCGACGCCCGGCCACCGTCGCCGGCGTGGACGACGCCGTGGTTGCCGACACCTGATCCGCCGAACTCCTGCGCGTCGGAGTTGAGGAACTCGTGCCAGACACCCGTCTCGGGCAGATCCAGCTCGAGCCCGTGGATGGGCACGCCCGAGAAGTTGCAGACGACGGCGACCGTGTTGCCGTGGAAGTCGCGACGGGCGAAGGCGATGACGTTCGGGTTCCAGCTCGGAGCGCCCAGTCGGGAGAAGGCGGCGCCGTCGCTCTCACGAGACCAGAGCGCCGAGTGCTCGGTGTACGCGCGGTTGAGCGAGGCGACGAACGACTGGAGCTGCGCGTGGGACGGCTGGTCCAGCATCCACCAGTCGAGTTCACGGCCCTCCGACCACTCGGACATCTGGCCGAACTCCTGACCCATGAACAGGAGCTGCTTGCCCGGGTGTCCCCACATGTAGGCCAGGAAGGCGCGCATGTTGGCGAGCTTCTGCCAGTGGTCGCCGGGCATGCGCCCGAACAGACTGCCCTTGCCGTGCACGACCTCGTCGTGGCTGATCGGCAGGACGAAATTCTCGGTGAAGGCGTACACGAACGAGAACGAGAGCTCGCCCTCGTGGTGCGATCGGTACATCGGGTCGCGCTTGATGTACTGGAGCGAGTCGTTCATCCAGCCCATGTTCCACTTGAAGCCGAAGCCGAGGCCGGCCTGGCTCGTGGGCGCCGTGACGCCCGGGAAGCTCGTGGACTCCTCGGCCATCATCGCGATGCCGGGGTACCGCTTGTACGCCGTCGCGTTGACCTCCTGCAGGAACGAGATCGCCTCGAGGTTCTCGCGGCCACCGTGCACGTTCGGGGTCCACTCGCCGGCTTCGCGGGAGTAGTCGAGGTACAGCATCGAGGCCACCGCGTCGACGCGCAGTCCGTCGACGTGGAACTCCTCGAACCAGTACAGCGCGTTCGCGACGAGGAAGTTGCGCACCTCGCGGCGACCGTAGTCGAAGATCAGCGTGCCCCAGTCCTTGTGCTCGCCGCGGTTCGGATCGGGGTGCTCGTAGAGCGCCGCGCCGTCGAAGCGGGCCAGGGCGAAGGCATCCTTCGGGAAATGACCGGGAACCCAGTCCATGATCACGCCGATGCCGGCCTGGTGGATGCGGTCGATGAGGTAGCGCAGGTCGTCGGGCTCGCCGAACCGGCTGGTCGGGGCGTAGTAGCCCGTGACCTGGTAGCCCCACGAGCCGCCGAACGGATGCTCGGCGAGCGGCATGAACTCGATGTGCGTGAAGCCCTGGGAGGTGACGTAGTCGATCAGGGCGTCGGCGGCGTCACGGTACGACAGTCCGACGCGCCATGAGCCGAGGTGCACCTCGTAGATCGACATCGGCTGCGAGAGCGGGGTGGCGGTCGCGCGGGCCGTCATCCACTCGTCGTCCTGCCAGGAGTGCGTGGCCTTCGTGACGACGGATGCCGTTCCCGGCGGCACTTCGGCGAACCGCGCCATCGGGTCGGCCTTGAGGATCCAGTGCCCGTCCTGCGTCAGCAGCTCGTACTTGTAGGCGGTGCCGAGGCCCGCGGACGGGACGAAGATCTCCCACACCCCGCTGCCACCCATGGAGCGCATCGAGTGCCCCTGGCCGTCCCAGCCGTTGAAGTCGCCCACGACCCGCACGGCCTGGGCGTTGGGAGCCCACACTGCGAACGACACTCCGGCCGATCCGTCGAGCGTCCGCACATGCGAACCCAGGACCCGCCACAGCTCTTCGTGGCGCCCCTCGGTGATGAGGTGCAGGTCGAGCTCGCCGACCGACGGGACATGCCGGTACGGGTCGTCCGCGGTGAAGTCCGAACCGTCTTCGTAAGTCGTGAACAGCTCGTAGCGTCCGGCGGAACCCGAGCGGCTGCCTTCCCAGACGCCGCTCCGCACGTGTTCGAGGGGAACGCGGGTGCCGTCGGCGAAGACGGCGGTGACGCTCTGCGCCAGCGGTCGTCGGGCCCGTACGGTCCATTCGTCGTCACCTGCGGCGTCGGTGCCGCGATGCAGTCCCAGCACGCTGTGCGGGTCGTGGTACGACCCGGTGGCAACGGTGTCGAGTGTGCGGTCGTCGTGCGTCATGAGCGCTCCTTGACATGAAGGATGTGGACGGGTCGGGTGAACGCGTCGAGGCGGACGAAGTTGTGGTCGGACCAGGTCCAGCGGTCGCCGGTGACGAGGTCCTCGACGTCATAGGCGTCACCGGGTGCCACGCCCCAGACACGGGTGTCCAGATGCACCATGGTCTCGCGGGCCGAGTGCGGGTCGACGTTGACGATGACGATGACGGTGTCGGCCCGACCGGTCGGCGACAGCGCGGCGTCGATGTGCTTCGAGTAGACGAGGATCGCGTCGTCGTCGCTCCAGTGGATCGACAGGTTCCGCAGCTGCAGGAGCGACGGGTGATCCCGGCGGATCTCGTTGAGGCGCCGCAGGAACGGGGCGAGCGAGTCGCCTCGCGCTTCCGCCGCATCCCAGTCGCGCAGCTTGAACTCGTACTTCTCGTTGTCGATGTTCTCTTCGGAACCCGGCCGTGCGACGTTCTCGAAGAGCTCGTAGCCGGCGTAGACGCCCCAGGTCGGGGCGGCGGTCGCCGCGATCGCCGCGCGGATCGCGTAACCTGCCCGACCACCGAACTGGAGATACTCCGTGAGGATGTCGTGCGTGTTGACGAAGAGGTTCGGTCGCATGAAGTCGCTCGTGTCATGCGACACCGAGGCGAGGAACTCCTCGAGCTCCTCCTTCGTGTTGCGCCACGTGAAGTACGTGTAGCTCTGCTGGAACCCGACGCTCGCGAGGGCCTGCATCACCGCGGGCCGCGTGAACGCCTCGGACAGGAAGATCACGTCGGGATCGGCCACGTTGACGCGCGCAATGAGCCACTCCCAGAACTGCAGCGGCTTGGTGTGCGGGTTGTCGACCCGGAAGATCTTCACACCCTGCCCGACCCAGTGCATCACGATGCGCAGCATCTCGGCGTAGATGCCGGCGGGGTCGTTGTCGAAGTTCAGGGGGTAGATGTCCTGGTACTTCTTCGGCGGATTCTCGGCGTAGGCGATCGAGCCGTCGGGAAGCGTCGTGAACCATTCCGGATGCTCCGCCACCCACGGGTGATCGGGAGCGGCCTGGAGGGCGAGGTCCAGAGCCACCTCGAGGCCTTCGGCCTGCGCCGCCCGCACGAACGCGCGGAAGTCCGCCGGCGTGCCGAGCTCACGGTGGATGGCGTCGTGGCCGCCGTCCGCGGATCCGATGGCGTAGGGCGACCCGGGGTCTTCGGGGAGCGCCTGCAGCGTGTTGTTGCGCCCCTTGCGGTTGATCACGCCGATCGGATGGATCGGGACGAGGTAGACGACGTCGAAGCCCATAGCCGCCACGCCCGGCAGCCGCTTCATGGCGGTGCGGAAGGTGCCGGACTTGATCGACCCGTCCTTCATCAGACGCGCGCCCTCGGACCGGGGGAAGAACTCGTACCAGGCGCCGACGCCCGCACGCTCGCGCTCGACGAGGAGGCGGAGATCCTGGCCGACCGTGACGAGGGACATGACGGGGCGCGCGGTGAAGAATCGGGCCAGATCGGGGTCGCGGACGACGTCGAGCGCCTCGGCATCCGTCACCGTCTCATCGCGCAGCGATGCGGCGGCGCTCTCGAGCGCGCGACGCTCGGGAGCGGGACGGGTCTTGTCGCGGGCGGCGTCGGTGAACAGGGCGGCGCCGGTCTCGCGCATCAGCGCGGAGTCGACGCCCGCAGCGATCTTGAGATCCGCGGCGTGCTCCCACGTCGCGAAGTCATCGCCGAACACCTCGTACCGGAACGTCCAGACACCCTGCTCGAGTGGCGCGACGAGCGTCTCCCAGCGGTCGAACCCGTCGTGGAGGGGCCGCAGCCGGTGCAGCGACACATCTCCGGACGGGGACGTGAGCCGCACGTGGACGCCGATGCGGTCGTGGCCCTCGCGGAACGCGGTGACGCGGAAAGGCGTCGCTTCGCCGACGAAGGACTTCGGGAGGAAATGCCCACCGGGTGTGGTGGGTCGGGGAAGCACGATGGGGATCCGGCCGGTGACGGCGTCGTGCGGCGACGGTGGGGCCGCGACGTCTCGGAGGGGGATCGGGGAGGCGCTCCGCCACGGACGGGGGCTTTCGATTCGCGACGATGTGACCACGTGACGAACCTACCGGCCTCCCTCGATCAACGACAGGAGGTTGACTCTGGCGCGTCCGTCTGCGAAGAACCGTCAGTGTGCGCGGAACAGGTGCATCGACGTGCCGACGAGGGGCACGACGTCTCCCGGCGCGTACTCGAGTCGCTCGTCCGTCGGCGCTTCGTCGGCACTGGACCACAGCGAGACGTAGCGGGTGACGCCGTCGATCTCGGGCAGCGTCACGGAGGTCGGGCGCTCGTTGCCGTGCACCATCAGCAGGATGCGGTTGGGCTCCTCGAGCTCGGGCGTCGAGACGGCCACATACTGCAGCGTGCGGTGCTCGGGGTTGTTCCACCGATCGCCCGACATGGTCTGTCCGTGCTCGTCGTACCACTCCATCACCGAGGCCGACGGGATGTGCTCGCCGAGGCGCGCGAAGTGTGAGGGGCGCAGCGCCGGGTTCTCCCGCCGCAGTTCGAGCAGCCGCTGCACGTGGTCTCTCAGCTCGAGCTGCCAGGGCGCGTGCTGCCACGACAGCCAGGTCAGGGGCGAGTCATGGCAGTAGGCGTTGTTGTTGCCGCGCTGGGTGCGTCCGAACTCATCACCGGCGGTGAGCATCGGGATGCCGGCGGACAGCAGCAGCGTGCCCAGCAGGTTGCGGATCGCCTTGCGGCGGGTCGCGAGGATCCCCTCGTCCGCGGTGGGTCCCTCGGCTCCGTGGTTGAACGATCGGTTCGTGTCGGCGCCGTCGCGGTTCTGCTCGCCGTTGCCGAGGTTGTGCTTGACGTCGTACGACACGAGGTCGCGCATCGTGAAACCGTCGTGCGCGGTGACGAAGTTGATGCTCGCGAGCGGCCCCCGCTCGGCGGTGAAGGTGTTGGACGAACCGGCGAGGCGGGTGGCGAACCCGCCGATGCCCACCGGAGCGGACGAAGCGCGGCGCGCGTAGTCCACGTCGCTCAGCCAGAAGTTGCGCACGCGGTCGCGGTAGCGGTCGTTCCACTCGTGCCAGCCGTCGCCGAAGTTGCCGGTCTGCCAGCCGCCCATGCCGACGTCCCACGGTTCGGCGATCTTCTTGACGTCCGCGAGCGCGGGATCGTCCATGATGGCCTTCAGCAGGGGGTGATCAGGGGTGAAGGCGTGGGCGCCGTCGCGCCCGAGCGTCGTGGCCAGATCGAACCGGAAGCCGTCGATCTGCACCTCGTTCGCCCAGTAGCGAAGCGAATCCAGGATCAGGCGGGCCGCGGCATCCGTCGCCGTGTTCACCGAGTTCCCGCATCCGGTCACGTCGATGTAGGCGCCGTCGTCCTGCTGGCGGTAGTAGCCGCGGTTGTCGATGCCGCGCAGGCTCGTTCGTGGTCCGCCGATGCCCTCTTCGGACGTGTGGTTGTAGACGACGTCGAGGATGACCTCGAGACCCGCCTCGTGCAGCAGTCGGACCATGCCCTTGAACTCGCGCAGCACGGCTTCGGGGCCTTCGCGGCGGGCGTCCTCGGTGGCGTACGCCGCGTGCGGGCTGAAGAAGTTGACGGTGTTGTAGCCCCAGTAGTTCGCGAGCCCGTGCTGCAGCAGGCGGGGCTCGGTGGCGAAGGCGTGGATCGGCAGCAGCTCGACGCTGGTGACCCCGAGGGTCTTCAGGTGCTCGATCATCGCGGGGTGCCCGAGGCCCGCGTAAGTGCCGTGCAGTTTCGGCGGTACATCCGGATGCCGCTTCGTCAGTCCCTTCAGGTGTCCCTCGTAGATCACCGTCCGGTCCAGCGGGATGTTCGGCTTGCGCACGCCGCCCCAGTCGAAGGAGCCGTCGACGACCACGGAGCGCCAGTCCTCGTACCCTCCGCTGACGAGCCCCTTCGCGTACGGTTCGACCAGCAGCGTGCCCCGATTGAAGGTGTTGCCGGGGGCGTGCGGGCCGTCGACGCGCAGCGCGTAGCGCACACCCGGATGCAGCAACGGCGTCGTCACGCTCCACACGCCCCCGCCGACCGGGGCGAGCGGAAGCTCGTCGGTGATCCAGTCGAGGTCGGTGCCGTCGAAGATCACGAGATCGACCGCGCCGGCGGTGCCCGACCACACACGCAGTGTTCCGCCGTCGTGCCCGAGCGTGACGCCGAGGTCGTCGAGATCGGGACTGAGCAGACCGGGCACGGGTGCGACGGCGCTCGGGGATTCCGGGCTGAGCATGCGTCCTAGAGTAGTAAGGCCGCGGGTCCTGCTAGTTACGCCGACGGGGGAGCGATGACGACGGTCTACCTCGATCACGCCGCGACCACCCCGCTGCGTCACGAAGCACGCGAGGCCTGGATCGCGGCCTCGGCCCTCGTCGGCAACGCGTCGTCGATCCACGGAGCGGGTCAGTCCGCCCGTCGCCTGCTGGAGGAGTCCCGCGAGCGCGTGGCCGCGGTGGTCGACTGCGACCCCATCGAGGTGGTCTTCACCTCGGGCGGCACCGAGGCGATCAATCTCGCGGTCAAGGGACTGTGGTGGGCGCGCGGTGCGGGTCGGAACGAGATCGTGCTGCCGGACGGCGAGCATCACGCCACCCTCGACGTCGTCGAGTGGCTGGCTTCCCAGGGAGCGGGTGTGCGACCCGTCGCGCTCGATCCGCTCGGCCGCATCCCGATCGCGTCGTTCCGCGCGGCCGTCGAGGGCGCTGCCGCAGCGACGGCGCTGGTGGCGAACAACGAGACCGGCACCGTCAACGACGCGCCGGGCCTCGCGCGCGCTTCGTCCGAGGCGGGCGTGCCTCTCCATCTCGACGCGGTGTCGGCTTTCGGCCACCTTCCGATGTCGTTCCGTTCCTGGCGGGCGGATGCCGCACCCGCGACCGGCCTCGTCGCTCTCAGCGTCTCGGCCCACAAAGTCGGCGGGCCCGTGGGCGTCGGCGCCCTCGTGGCCGCGCGGACCGCGGCCCTCGTGCCGGTCGTCCACGGCGGGGGTCAGCAGCGTCGCCTGCGCGCCGGCACGCAGGACGTCGCCGGGGCGGCGGCGTTCGCCGTCGCGGCCGAGCTGGCAGAGGTCGAGCGCGAACGCGAGGCCGCGCGACTCGCGGCGCTGCGGGACGAGCTCGTGAGCGGAGTCCTGTCGACCGTGCCGGGCGCGGAGCTTCTCGGCGACCCGCATGATCGCCTGCCCGGAAACGCCCACGTGCTCTTCCCGGGCGCCGCGGGCGAGACCCTCCTGTTCCTGCTCGATCAGCGGGGGATCGCCGCCTCGACCGGGTCGGCCTGCCAGGCGGGGGTGCCCGAGCCGTCTCACGTCGTGCTCGCCCTCGGACGATCCGCGACCGACGCGCGCGAAGTCCTGCGGTTCACGCTGGGCCGCACGTCGACCCACTCCGACGTCGACGCGCTGCTCGCGGCGCTGCCCCCCGTCGTGGAGCGCGCCCGCGCAGCCCGCTGACGGCATCCGGAGACCGTACAGGACACCCCCTCGTAGACTGGGACGATGCGAATCCTGGCGGCCATGAGCGGTGGAGTGGACTCCGCCGTCGCGGCGGCGCGTGCGGTCGAGGCTGGTCACGACGCCGTCGGAGTGCACCTCGCGCTGTCGCGGGCCGGCGGGACGCTCCGCACCGGCAGCCGCGGCTGCTGCACGATCGAGGACGCGATGGACGCCCGCCGGGCGGCCGACGTGCTCGGCATCCCGTTCTACGTCTGGGACTTCTCGGAGCGGTTCCGCGACGACGTCATCGAGGACTTCATCTCGGAGTACCGCGCCGGACGCACCCCGAACCCGTGCATGCGGTGCAACGAGAAGATCAAGTTCCAGGCCCTGCTCGAACGGGCTGTCGAGCTCGGGTTCGACGCGGTCTGCACCGGCCACTACGCGACGCTCGTCGACAGTCCCGAGGGGCTCGAGCTGCATCGTGCTTCGGATGCGGCCAAGGACCAGTCCTACGTGCTCGGAGTGCTCGACGCCGAGCAGATCGCGCACACGTACTTCCCCCTCGGCTCGACGCCGTCCAAGGCGCTGGTTCGCGCCGAGGCCGAGGCCCGGGGGCTCTCGGTGGCGCAGAAGCCCGACAGCCACGACATCTGCTTCATCCCCGACGGCGACACGCGCGGCTGGCTCGCCGAGCGGGTCGGCGCCGAGACCGGCGACGTCATCGACCGCTCGGGCGTTGTCATCGGGTCGCATGAAGGCGCGCACGCGTTCACGATCGGGCAGCGCCGCGGTCTGCAGCTCGGCGTTCCCGCCTCGGACGGCAAGCCCCGGTTCGTGCTCGAGATCAGACCCGTGTCGAACACCGTCGTCGTCGGCCCGAAGGAGGCCCTCGCCACCGCCGAGATCGCGGGGGAGCGGTACTCCTGGGCGGGACGACCGCCGTCGACGGCCGCGTTCGACTGCCACGTGCAGATCCGCGCCCATGCCGACCCCGTGCCCGCGCGGGCGACGCTCGTCGACGGCCTGCTCACGGTCGTGCCCGAGACTCCGTTCGACGGCGTCGCGACCGGCCAGACCGCCGTGATCTACGACGGCACGCGGGTGGTGGGGCAGTTCACGATCGACCGCACGGTCTCGGCTGTGCCCGTCGACGCCTGACGCGTGTCCGCGGCCGTTCGTAGACTGGTCGGGTGGCGAACGGCGAGCATTCCGACATCCTGCACCTGACCCTCGACGAGGCGCGCGGCGAGGCGGCATCCCTCACCGAGCGCATCCTCGGTGCACGAGACGCCTACTACGGAGCCGACGCCGAGATCGTCGACGATGCGACCTACGACGAATGGATGCAGCGGCTCGACGAGATCGAGCGTCTGCACCCCGAGCTGCAGGGTCAGGATTCGCCGACGCTGTCGGTGGGGGCGGCGCAGAACTCGCAGTTCGCCCCGGTCGAGCACGCCGAACGCATGCTGAGCCTCGACAACGTCTTCTCGGTCGACGAACTGCGCGAATGGTGCGCGAAGGCGCAGGCGCGCGCCGGGCGCCCCGTGCGGTGGCTCACCGAGCTCAAGATCGACGGACTCGCGATCAGCCTGCGGTACGAGCACGGCGTGCTCACGTCGGCGGCCACCCGCGGCGACGGCCGTGTCGGCGAAGACGTCACCGTCAACGCCGTGCGTGTCGAAGGCATCCCGCAGCGACTGAGCGGCTCCGGCCACCCGCCGATCGTGGAGGTGCGCGGCGAGGTCTTCATCCCCGTCGCTGCGTTCGACGAACTCAACGCCCTGCAGGCGTCGATGCGCGAGCGCGTCGTGGACGACGCGAGGGCCCGCGGGCGGGCATTCGACGAAGAGAAGGCCCGAGCCAGTGCCCAGCGCCGTTTCGCGGCCTTCGCCAACCCGCGCAACGCCGCCAGCGGGGGCCTCCGGCAGCAGCTCGACAAGAAGGACGGCCTCGAACGCGAGGCCGGGCAGGCCCGGCTGGATTCGCTGCGGCTGTACGTGCACGGCATCGGGGCGTGGCCGAATCCGCCGGTGGCGTCGCAGAGCGAGGTCTACGCACTGCTCGCCGGCTGGGGGCTCCCCACGAGCCCGTACTTCTCGACCCCCGACGACATCGACGGCGTCGTGGCGTTCGTCGAGCACTACGGCGCGCACCGCCACGATGTCGAGCACGAACTCGACGGCATCGTCGTGAAAGTCGACGAGCTCGTCCTCCATGACGAGCTCGGGGCGACGAGCCGGGCTCCGCGGTGGGCGATCGCCTACAAGTACCCGCCCGAGCAGGTCAACACGAAGCTGCTCGACATCGTGGTGTCGGTCGGTCGCACCGGCCGGGCGACGCCGTTCGCCGTCATGGCCCCGGCCAGGGTCGCGGGCTCGGTCGTGCGCCAGGCGACGCTTCACAATCAAGACGTCGTGCGGGCCAAGGGCGTGCTCATCGGCGACACGATCGTGCTGCGCAAGGCGGGCGACGTGATTCCCGAGGTGCTCGGCCCGGTGGTCGAGCTGCGCGACGGCAGCGAGCGCGCCTTCGTCATGCCGACCGTGTGCCCCGAGTGCGGCTTCGCCCTCGCTCCGGCCAAAGAGGGCGACATCGACCTGCGATGCCCGAACACCCGCGCGTGCCCGGCCCAGGTGCGCGGTCGCGTCGAGCACATCGGCTCGCGCGGTGCGCTCGACATCGAGGCCCTCGGCGAGGTGACCGCCGCCGCCCTCACCCAGCCGACGGTTCCGGCTCAGCCGCCGCTCGAGACCGAAGCCGGGCTCTTCGAGCTCACGATCGACCAGCTCGTGCCCATCGAGGTCGTGGTGCGCGACGGTGAGACGGGCGAGCCCCGCGTCGACGAGAAGACCGGAGAGATCGTGCGTCGGGCGCCGTTCCGACGCAACCCGTCGGCCACCGAGAAGAAGGCGGGGGTCACCGGCCCCCAGCCCTCCGTTCAGGCGGTGCGCCTCATCGAGGAGCTCGAGAAGGCCAAGACGAAAGAGCTCTGGCGCTTCCTGGTCTCGTTGAACGTCCGTCACGTCGGCCCGGTCGCCGCGCGCGCGCTCGCGCAGTGGTTCGGGTCCGTCGACGCGATCCGCGCCGCATCCCGCGATGATCTGGCCGGTGTCGAGGGCGTCGGCGGGATCATCGCCGACTCTCTGATCGACTGGTTCGAGGTCGACTGGCACCGCGAGATCGTCGAGCGCTGGTCCGCCGCGGGCGCGCAGCTGGCGACCCCCGGTCATCCCGGTCCAGGTGCCGCCGTCGAGGCGGGCGGCGTGCTCGAAGGCATCACGGTCGTCGCCACCGGAAGCCTCGAGGGCTACTCCCGGGAGGGCGCTCAAGAGGCGATCATCGCCGCCGGCGGCAAGGCGGCCTCGAGCGTGTCGAAGAAGACGGATTTCGTCGCAGCGGGCCCGGGCGCGGGCTCCAAGCTCGGCAAGGCCGAAGAGCTCGGAGTGCGGATCATCGACGCGGCGCAGTTCCGCATCCTCGTCGAACAGGGGCCCGCCGCGCTCCAGGCGCTCGATCCCGACGCAGGCTGAAGGCGCTCGGCGCCGGGGGTCAGCCGCCGGTCGTGAGGGTCAGCAGCCGGTCGCGTACCTGACGTCTCAGCACCTTGCCGATCAGCGACTTCGGCAGTTCATCGACCACGAAGATCCTGCGAGGCACCTTGTACGGCGTCAGGATGCTGCGCACGTGCTCGCGGATCGCCTCGACGTCGACATCCGTGTCGCCGTCCACCACGATCGCCGCCACGACCTCTTCACCCGAGTGCTCGCTCGGGAGACCGACCACCGCGGCGTCCGCCACGTCGGGGTGCTGCCGCAGAGCGTTCTCGACTTCGGTGGGTGCGACGTTGAATCCGCCCGTGATGATGAGCTCCTTGATGCGGTCCACGATCCGCACGAAGCCGGCGTCGTCGATCTGCACGATGTCGCCGGTGCGGTACCAGCCGTCCACGAACGAGCGCTGGGTCTCTTCGGGCTTGCCGTAGTAGCCGCCGAACACCTGGGGTCCGCGGACGACCAGTTCGCCGCGTTCGCCGGCGGGCACGTCCACGGTGGGGTCGTCCGGGTCGACGACCCGGCACTCCGTGCTCGGCAGCGGCAGGCCGACGGTGCCCGGCACCCGGTTGTCGGCGACGGGATTGGCCATCAGCACCGGTGAGGTCTCGCTGAGGCCGTAGCCCTCGACGAGGAACCCGCCGGTCGCGGCCTCGAAGGGCACCACGAGCTCGTGCGGAAGCGCCATCGCGCCCGAGATCGCCACCTCGGTGCCCGCCAGCGACACGCCCTTCTCGTTCGCGGCTTTCAGGAGTCGGTCGGCGATCGGCGGAACGAGCGGGAGGAACGTCGCCGGATGCTTCTTCACGACCTCGAGCACCATGTCGGGGTCGAAGCGTGGGAACAGCACGAGTCGCGCGCCCATCGACATCGCGAATGTCAGGCAGAGCGTGAGCCCGTAGGCGTGGAACATCGGCAGCACGGCGTAGACGACGCATCCCGGACCGCGCACGATCGACGGAACCCACGCGCGCGCCTGCGCGGCGTTCGAGAGCAGGTTGCGATGCGTGAGCGATGCGCCCTTCGGGGTTCCGGTCGTGCCGCTCGTGTACTGGATGAGCGCGAGGTCGTCGGTGGACGGCTTCGGGTGCGTCTCGGGCAGCGCGTTCGAGCCGACGATCTGCTCCCACGGCACCGTGCCGCTCACCCGCTCGTGCAGGGCCGTGCGGGCCTCGCGGGCCTTCGCGATCGGGAGCGTCAGCGCGAACCGGGTCTTCAGCGGCATCGCCCGCGTGATGTCGACCGAGATCACGGTGCTGACCGCGAGGTCGGCGGGGAACTCCTGAACCGTTCCCACGACCTTGGACCACACGATCGCGTGCTTCGCGCCGTGGTCTTCGAACTGCTTGCGCAGCTCGCGCGGCGTGTAGAGCGGGTTGTGCTCGACGACGACGGCGCCCAACCGCAGGATGGCGTAGAAGGCGACGATGTGCTGCGGACAGTTGGGCAGCACGAGGGCGACGGGGTCTCCCGCCTTCACCCCCTGCGCCGCGAGCCCGGCGGCCGCGCGCGCGATCTGCTCGTGCAGGCGGCGGTAGCTCGTCTCGCGTCCGAAGAACTGCAGGGCCACGGCATCCGGGTACTCCCGCGCCGACGCATCGACGATGTCCACGAGCGAACCCGAGACGGGATCGAGCTCGTGCGGCACTCCCTGGGCATAGCTGGCGATCCACGGCCGCGGGGGGTCATACGTCGTCGTCACGGTGCACAGCCTACTGACGGTCCGGTCTCGGGGGCGGGCGCTCGTAGGATGGGGGTGTGTCGGAAATCACCCCTGATCTCGTGCGCCATCTCGGCGTGCTCGCCCGGATCCAGCTCTCGGACGAGGAGGTCGAGCTCCTCACCGGTCAGCTCGACGCCATCGTCGACAACATCGCGAAGGTGTCGCAGGTGGCAACGCCCGACGTCGTCGCGACGAGCCACCCGATCCCGCTCCAGAACATCTTCCGGGCCGATGTGCCCGGCGATCTGCTGACGACCGAGCAGGTGCTGCAGAATGCTCCGGATGCCGCGGACGGCCGATTCCGCGTGACGGCGATCCTGGGGGAGGAGCAGTGAGCGACCTCATCCGGCTCAGCGCCGCAGAACTCGCCGACAAGCTCGCCTCGGGCGAGGTGTCCAGTGTCGAAGCCACCCAGGCCCACCTCGACCGCATAGAAGCCGTCGACGCGGACGTCCACGCGTTCCTGCACGTGTCGAGCAACGCGCTCCACGTCGCCGCCGACATCGACCGGCGCCGTGCGGCGGGCGAGACCCTCGGCCCGGTGGCCGGGGTCCCCCTCGCGATCAAGGACGTCCTCGTCACGACCGACATGCCGTCGACGAGCGGCTCCCGCATCCTCGAGGGCTACATGTCGCCCTACGACGCGACCGTCGTGGCACGATCACGCGCCGCGGGGCTGGTGCCGCTGGGCAAGACCAACATGGACGAATTCGCGATGGGCTCGTCCACCGAGCACTCCGCGTACGGACCGACGCACAATCCGTGGGACCTGGATCGCATCCCCGGTGGTTCGGGCGGCGGGTCGGCCGCGGCCGTCGCCGCTTTCGAGGCGCCTCTCGCGCTCGGTTCGGACACCGGCGGCTCGATCCGCCAGCCCGCGCATGTGACCGGCACCGTCGGACTCAAGCCGACCTACGGGGGCGTCAGCCGCTACGGCGCGATCGCGCTGGCATCGTCGCTCGACCAGGTCGGCCCGGTCACGCGCACGGTGCTCGACGCCGGGCTGCTGCACGACGTGATCGGCGGTCACGACCGCCACGACTCGACGTCGCTCACCGATGCGTGGCCGTCCTTCGCGGATGCCGCGCGGGACGGCGCCCGCGGCGACGTGCTAAAGGGCCTCAGGGTCGGAGTCATCCGCGAGCTCCCCGACAGCGGATTCCAGTCCGGGGTGTCCGCGTCGTTCCGCGAGGCACTGGCGACGATGGAAGCACACGGGGCCGAGATCGTCGAGATCAGCGCACCGCACTTCGAGTACGGCGTCGCCGCCTACTACCTGATCCTCCCGGCCGAGGCGTCCAGCAACCTGGCCAAGTTCGACTCGGTGCGCTTCGGCATGAGGGTCACCCCGCACGCCTCGGCGACCGTCGAAGAGGTCATGGCCGCGACCCGCGAGGCCGGCTTCGGAGACGAAGTCAAGCGCCGCATCATCCTGGGTACCTATGCCCTGTCGGCCGGCTACTACGACGCCTACTACGGTTCGGCGCAGAAGGTGCGCACGCTCATCCAGCGCGACTTCGACGAGGCGTTCGCGAAGGTCGACGTGATCGCGACGCCGTCGGCACCGACGACGGCGTTCCGCCTGGGCGAGAAGATCGACGATCCGCTGCAGATGTACCTCAATGACGTCACGACGATCCCGGCGAACCTCGCCGGGGTGCCCGGCATCTCGATCCCGTCGGGACTCGCGGCCGAAGACGGGCTGCCCGTCGGCATCCAGTTCCTCGCACCCGCTCGCGAGGACGCCCGCCTGTACCGGGTCGGCGCGGCGCTCGAGGCGCTGCTCGTCGACCAGTGGGGGGCACCGCTCCTCGACCGCGCACCGATCCTCGGAGCGGTCGCTGAGCCTGTCGAAGCGCAGGGACCGACGGGAGAGGCACGCTGATGGCCAAGGACGCCCTGATGGACTTCGACAAGGCGCTCGAACTGTTCGAGCCGGTGCTCGGATTCGAAGTGCACGTCGAGCTGAACACCGCGACCAAGATGTTCTCGGCGGCGGCGAACCCGGCGAACTCGGCGAACCACGATGCGGCGCCGAACACGCTCGTCGCGGCCGTCGACATGGGTCTTCCGGGATCGCTTCCGGTGGTGAACGAGACGGCGGTGCGGTACTCCATCAGCCTCGGACTCGCCCTCGGCTGCTCGATCGCCCCGTCCAGCCGCTTCGCCCGCAAGAACTACTTCTACCCGGATCTCGGCAAGAACTACCAGATCTCGCAGTACGACGAGCCCATCGCCTTCGAGGGGTCGGTCGACATCGAACTCGCCGGCGGCGAGATCATCACCGTGCCGATCGAGCGCGCGCACATGGAAGAGGATGCGGGCAAGCTGACGCACGTCGGCGGCGCGACCGGCCGCATCCAGGGCGCCGAGTACTCGCTGGTGGACTACAACCGTGCGGGCGTCCCTCTCGTGGAGATCGTCACCAAGCCCATCTTCGGAACGGAGCACCGCGCGCCCGAGATCGCCAAGGCCTATGTGGCGACGATCCGCGACATCGTGATCTCGCTCGGCATCTCGGAGGCCCGCATGGAGCGCGGAAACCTGCGCTGCGACGCGAACGTGTCGCTGCGCCCGCGCGGCCAGGAGAAGCTCGGCACGCGCACCGAGACGAAGAACGTCAACTCGATGCGCTCCGTCGAGCGGGCCGTGCGCTACGAGATCCAGCGACAGGCCGCGATCCTCGCCGCCGGCGGCACGATCACCCAGGAGACCCGGCACTGGCACGAAGACACCGGTCGCACGTCGCCCGGTCGCCCGAAGTCGGATGCCGACGACTACCGGTACTTCCCGGAGCCCGACCTCCTGCCGGTCGCGCCCAGCCTCGAGCTGATCGAAGAGCTGCGCGCGGCACTGCCCGAACCGCCCGCCGCACGCCGGCGCCGTCTGAAGGGCGACTGGGGCTTCACGGACCTCGAGCTGCAGGACGTCGTCAACAGCGGTCTGCTCGCCGAGGTCGAAGCGACCGTCGCGGCCGGGGCGTCCCCCGCCTCCGCCCGCAAGTGGTGGACGGGCGAACTGTCGCGCGTCGCGAATCTGCAGGGCAAGGAGCCCGCCGAGCTCGTCGAGCCCGCGGCCGTGGCCGAACTGCAGAAGCTGGTCGACGCCGGGACGCTCACCGACAAGCTCGCGCGCCAGGTGCTCGAGGGCATGGTCGCGGGCGAGGGCACGCCCCAGCAGATCGTGGACGCGCGCGGCCTGGCCGTGGTGTCGGACGACGGCGCGCTCATCGCGGCGATCGACGATGCGCTGGCCTCGCAGCCCGACGTCCTGGCGAAGATCCGCGACGGCAAGGTGCAGGCCGCCGGAGCGGTCATCGGCGCGGTCATGAAGGCCATGCGGGGCCAGGCCGACGCCGCGCGCGTCCGGGAGCTCGTGCTGGAGCGCGCGGCCCAGTAGGGGCCGTCCGTCTGCGCTGAGCGCAGACGGCTCCGCTCGGGTTCCAGCGGGCCGCAAGACAGCACCCGCACGAGGAGACGGGACGAACACGGCGCCGTCTCGCCGACCGGCTGACGTCTCACGGCCGGCGATGTCGGTGGGGCGGGGGAGAATCGAACCATGGGACGCGGCGACGGCACGGGGCGGATCGTCTCGGCAGAGGGCGCCGATGACACGGGGGCCGGCATCCTGCACGTCGACATGGATGCCTTCTACGCCTCGGTGGAGGTGCTCGACGATCCGTCGCTCCGGGGAAAGCCGATCATCGTCGGCGCGCCCGACAGTCGGTCGGTCGTCTCGAGCGCGTCCTACGAGGCACGCCGCTTCGGCGTGCGCTCTGCCATGCCGGTCGGGCAGGCTCTGAGGCTGTGTCCCACCGCGATCGTGGTGCTGCCGCACTTCGACCGCTACCTCACTCTGTCGGCTCAGGTCATGCAGGTGTTCCGCGAGTTCACCCCGCTGGTCGAACCGCTGTCGATCGACGAGGCGTTCCTCGACGTGCGCGGCGCGCGGCGACTGTGGGGGAGCCCGGGACAGATCGCCCGACTGCTGCGACAGCGCGTGCTGGATGCGACCGGGCTCACGTGCTCGGTCGGCGGTGCAGCGACCAAGCACGTCGCGAAGATGGCGTCGACGATCTCCAAGCCCGACGGGCTGCTCATCGTGCCCGAAGCCGAGACCGCCGCCTTCCTGGCGCCGCGCTCGGTGCGCGCACTGTGGGGAGTCGGGCCGAAGGCCTCCGAGGCACTCGAGGGACGCGGGATCCGCACGGTCGCCGACATCCTCGACGCACCGCGCGACGTCCTCGACCGCGCGCTCGGACGAGCGATGGGCGATCGCGTCTGGCACCTGGCGCGGGGGATCGACGCGCGCGAGGTCGACACCGTGCACGTCGAGAAGAGCATCGGCCACGAGGAGACCTTCCACGACGACATCGGCGACGCCGCGATCCTGCGCTCCGAGCTGCGTCGCCTCGCCGACCGCGTCGGGGCGCGTCTGCGCTCGAACGGCTGGGAGGCCTCGACGATAGCGATCAAGGTGCGCTTCGCCGACTTCACGACGATCAGCAGGTCGCAGACACTGCCCGAGCCGACGGCGGTGAGTCAGCGAATCGGCGATGCCGCCCACGACCTCTTCGCCGCCGTCGACCGGCGACTCCCGGTTCGTCTGATCGGCGTGCGTGCTGAGAAGCTCAGGCCCTCGGGCTCCGCCGGCCTCACGCTGTGGGATGACGACGAGGACTGGCGTCGCATAGAAGGTGCCCTCGACGGTGCCACCGCCAAGTTCGGCACGGGCGTCGTCACCCGGGCGACGCTCCTCGGGAAGAGACGCGGCGGCGGCTCCATCCCGACGAGTCCGCGCCCACCGCGCGCGGACTGAGGGTGGGCGCGAGCGGCGAGGCCGGGTACCGTGGGGATATGCCCAACATCGCACTCGAGCTTTCGAAGCAGTCCGCATCCCTCGGCGTCAAGAGCGCCTACGGCGACCCTCATGACGTCAACGGCATCACGATGATCCCTGTCGCCCTGACGTGGGCGGGGTTCGGTGGCGGGTCCGACGAGTCGGGCAACGGCGGAGGCGGGGGTGGCGGCTACGCCGTGCCCGTCGGCGCGTACATCCGCAAGGGCGACGACCTGCGCTTCGAGCCGAACCTCGTCTCGATCCTCGCCGTCGGCATCCCCTTCATCTGGGTCGCGGGGCGCGCCCTCAGCCGTGTCATCCGGGCCCTCAAGAAGTAGACCCGACGCGGTCTCGACCGCGATCGACGCCGCAGCGACCGGCGTGATCGCCGCCGTGGGCGCGCTCGGGGCGACGAATCCCGTCATCCTCATCGACGGACGCAGCGGCGCCGGCAAGTCCTCACTCGCGCGCCGGCTGGTCGCGCGCTGGCCGATGACGGGTCGGGTGCAACTCGTCGCGCTCGACTCGCTCTATCCCGGGTGGGACGGTCTCGATGCCGGGGTCGAAGCGGCGAGGGACCTCATCCTGCGTCCGCACGCGCGTGGTCTGATCGGGGTGTGGCAGCGCTGGGACTGGGACAGCGGCGCCCCAGCAGAGGCGCACGCCGTCGATCCGTCGCTTCCGCTCATCGTCGAGGGCTCAGGCCTGCTCACGTCGGTGAATGCCAAGCTGGGCGACGTGCGGGTCTGGCTCGAGTCCCCACAGCCGTCGCGCCGGCGACGGGCGCTCGATCGCGACGGTGCGACCTTCGAGCCGCATTGGGAGCGCTGGGCGGGTCAGGAAGAAGCGCACATCGAGCGGGATGCCCCGCACCGACTCGCGTCGCTGGTCTACGACGTGCCGTGACTCAGTCCGCGTCGAGAGCTCGCACGAGCCCGTCCAGCCGGTACCCCAGCCAGTCGTAGATCCCGAAACGGGGATCCTCCCCGTCGTGGTCGTCTTCGTCGTCGATGCCCAGCCGCGTCGCGAGCACGAGTCGGATGGCGGCGAGGGTTCTCAGCCATGCCCGGGCCGTGTCGGCATCCAGTCGCACATCGACCGACTCGACCAGCGCCGGGTCGTCAGGATCATCGGACAGCTCGAGGTATCCGGCCAGCGATGCCAGGACGATCGAGGCATCCGACTGCCGACGACCGATCAGGTCGCTCTCAGTGAGTGATCGGAATTCGGCCGCGGCCTCGGCGTCGTCGGAATAGGCGTCGGGCACCAGCCGGAGGATGCCGGGGTCGCGCTGGGCACTGTCGGTGGATTCGTCGAGGAGCTCGGCGAACTGGGTGACCAGCGCCGCGAGGTGTCCTCCCTCGATGCGTGCGAGTTCGAGCACGATCATCCGGTCGTTCATCTCGGTGCCTCCCTGACCGTCGCCCACAGTCCGTAGTCGTGCATGGCCTGCGTGTGCAGTTCCATCTGCTCCCGCGCGCCCTCGGCGACGACGGCGTGGCCGTCGTGGTGGACGGACAGCATGAGTCGTTCAGCATCGGGGCGCGAATAACCGAAGTAGCTTCGGAAGACATGAGCCACGTAGCTCATGAGATTGACGGGGTCGTTCCACACGACGGTCTGCCACGGACGCGACGGACCGACCTCTTCGTCGACGTGGACGGCGTGATCGATGTCGGGAGACGCCAGGGCACCCATCAGGCCCACCCGAGCTCGTGCAGGCGGTCATCGTCGATGCCGTAGAAGTGTGCGATCTCGTGCACGAGGGTCGTGTGCACTTCGTCCTGCAGCTCATCCAGCGTCTCGCACACGGCGAGATGGGACTCGCGGTACACGATGATGCGGTCGGGGAGCTCGCCTGTGCCGTAGCGCTCGCGTTCCGTCAGCGCCCAGCCGTCGTACAGTCCGAGGAGGTCGAGGGTTCCGTCCTCCGGGCGATCTTCGACGACGAACACGATGTTGTCGAGTCCGTCGACCATGTCGTCGGGCAACCGATCCAACTCGTCCACGACGAGCTGTTCGAAGGAGACGGCATCCATGTCCATACGGTGCCTCACCACTGCGAAGAATTGGGGTGAGTAACGGGGCTCGAACCCGCGACATCGGCCACCACAAGGCCGCGCTCTACCAACTGAGCTATACCCACCATGTCTCCCGCCTGAGCGGGCAACCAGAAGATTCTCTCACATCTCCGAGGCGAACGCAGACACCGCTGCCGCCGCCGCAGCCCGTGCCCCGTCGCTGGTCGGACCGGGCTGAGGCACGAAGACGGCCTGCCGGTAGTAGGCGAGTTCGCGGATGGATTCGAGGATGTCGGCCAGCGCCCGATGACCACCGTCCTTGGCCGGGGCGTGGATGTAGGCGCGCGGATACCATCGCCGGGAGAGCTCCTTGACGCTCGAGACGTCGACGTTCCGGTAGTGGAGCCACCGGTCGATCCGCGGCATGTACTTCGCGAGGAACATGCGGTCGGTGCCGATGGTGTTGCCGGCGAGCGGAGCCTTTCCCTCGACGGGGATGAACCGCTGGATGTACTCGAGGGTCTGGAACTCGGCATCGGCCAGCGAGACGCCACCGGGGATCTCGTCGAGGAGTCCCGACTTCTTGTGCATCGCCGTCACGAAGTCGTTCATGTTCTCAAGGGCGGATGCATCGGGCTTGATGACGATGTGGAAGCCGGCATCGACGGGCCGCAGTTCGAAGTCGGTGATCACGACGGCGATCTCGACGAGTTCGTCGACGTCGAGATCGAGCCCCGTCATCTCGCAGTCGATCCACACGAGCCGGTCGTTCTCAGAAGCGCCCACCATGGAGCCCATCCTAACGAGGCGCCCGACACGGGGCTCCGTCCCCCAGGCACGATTCGAACGTGCGACCGACAGATTAGAAGGCTGTTGCTCTATCCACTGAGCTACTGGGGGTCCGCCCCCAGGCTACCGGCCGACCGCCCGCACCGGGGAAGCGTCGCGGGTGATCTGGCGCACGTGCGTGGCGAGGCGTACCGTCGATCGCATCGGAAGGAGTTCGACGATGAGCGCAACCGAAGTCCACCACGCCCTGTGGGTGGCGTACGGCGCGGGCGGCGTCGCGGGGAGCATCCGCAAGGACGACGCGGGCTATCTCGTGACGATGGCGGGTGCCGACGAGGCGATGGGCCCGTATCCGACGATGGAGATCGCCAAGAGCGCGCTGCACGCGCACATGCGGCCCGGCAGCGACTGGCCGGACTTCCGCGAGCACTGAACCCCGGGCCGGCGCGTCCTCCTACTGCAGCGAGGTCGCACCCGTGCGCGACACCCGTGCGGGTCGGCGACGCGTGTCGAGCAGCGGCAGGGCGACGTGCACGAGAGGCCCGATCAGCAGAGCGAACAGCACGGTGCCGATGCCGACGGTTCCGCCGAGCAGCCACCCCACGACGAGCACCGACAGCTCGACGACGGCGCGGCAGACCCAGATGGGCCAGCCGAGGCGTGCATGCATGCCCGTCATGAGACCGTCGCGCGGCCCCGGGCCGAACTGTGCGCCGATGTAGAGCCCGGACGCGATCGCCACGAGCAGGATTCCGCCCATCAGCACACCGAACTGCGCCAGCAGGCCGTTGACGGGCGGGAAGACCGCGAGCACGATCTGCATGCTGCTGCCGACGAGCAGGATGTTGGCGATGGTTCCGACGCCGGGCTTCTGCCGCAGTGGGATCCACAGGAGGAGGACGAAGAACCCGACGATGTTGGTGATCCAGCCGATGCCGACGCCGGTGCGGATCGAGAGTCCCTGGGCGAAGACCGTCCACGGGTCGACTCCGAGCCCCGCTTCGACGGTGAGGGCGCACCCGGCGCCGTAGAGGACGAGTCCGACGAGGAGTTGGATGACGCGGCGAGGCATGCCTTCATCCAATCGCACTATTGGCCTGCACTGCCCAGTCCAATACGGATAATGTGGCTCCATGGACTCCCGCGTCTCGGCCCGTGCCCTCTCGTCGGCCCTCGGCGGTTGGCGTACACGCGAACCCGCCTACGAGGCGCTGGCCGACGGCATCCGGCTGCTGTGCCTGGACAACCGCCTCGCCCCGCAGACGGCTCTGCCCGCCGAGAGGGAACTGGCCTCGGCGCTCAGGGTGAGCCGCAGCACGGTCGCCGCCGCCTACCGGAGCCTGCGCGACTCGGAGCACATCGCCAGTCTGCGCGGCTCGGGCAGCGTCACCCTCCCGCTGCGCAGACGCGATCCGGGGCGGACCCATCCCTCGGAGGGGATGATCGACCTGCAGCAGGCGAGCCCGCCTGCGTGGCCGGGGCTGGCCGGCATCATGACCGAGGTCGCGGCGTCCTCTGCCGCGCTCGTGGCCCGGGTGGGCTACGACGTGCTCGGCCGCCGCGAGCTCAGGGCCGCGATCGCAGCGAGGTACGCCGCACGCGGCATCCCGACCGATGAGGATGAAGTCCTGGTGACGACGGGCGCGCAGAGCGCCATCCACCTTCTCGCGTCGGTGCTGGTCGGGCCAGGGGACCGGGTGCTCGTGGAGACGCCCACATACCCCCATGCCGCGGATGCCCTGCGTCGTGCCGGGGCTCGGCTGGTGGGGGTTCCCGTGACGGTGGATGCGGGATGGGACCTCGAGCGTGCGGAACAGGCGTTCGCGCGGACCCTCCCGCTCGTGGCGTATCTGATGCCGGACTTCCAGAACCCCACCGGGCGGACGATGTCGGACGAGGAACGCCGGGTGATCCAGCGCGCCGCCGGACAAGCGGGATCGATTCTCGTGCTCGACGAGACGACCGCCGACCTCGACATCGACCGCGGGCACGTGTCGCCCGGCTTCGACGGCGGAGATCCTGCCGGCGTCGTGCGGATCGGCTCACTGGGCAAGACGGTGTGGGGCGGCCTGCGCGTGGGATGGATCCGCGGCCACGCCGACCTGATCCGTCGCCTGGTCGCGGCGCGCCCGGCGCATGACCTGGGGACGCCCGAATTCGAGCAGGCGGTCGCGTCGGCGCTGTTCGCCCAGTTCCCCGAGATCGTGGCGCAGCGTTCGCATCTGCTGCGCACGGGTCGCGACAGCGTGGTCTCCGCCTTGCGGCACGCTCTGCCCCAATGGGGGATTCCGACACCTCGGGGTGGAGTGTCGCTGTGGATCGAACTCGATGCGCCGTTGAGCTCTCCGCTGGTGATGGACGTGCGCTCTCGGGGTCTGCTGCTCTCGGCCGGCCCGCGGTTCTCGGTCGCGGGTGGCCACGACCGTCATCTCCGCATCCCGTTCACCTCGCCCCCCGACGAACTCGATCGCGCCGTCACGATGCTCGCGGAATCGTGGGGCCGAGTACGCGACGGGGCACCCGTGACAGTCGTGGAGCAGTTCGACTCGGTCGTTTGAGGCTCCCGCAGACCCGACAGTCACCTCAGCGCGAATACCGCAGGCATTCGACCGCGTCGTCGGCCGACCAGAAGTCGCCGAGGTCGAGGAATCGGCGCACACCCGCATGGAAGCGGCGTGCCCGGTAACGGACGCCGGTGTCATCGCGCAGTGCGAGGAGATGGCCGATGATCCGCCCCGCAGCATCGACCACGCGCCAGAGCGACGGTGCGGCGGGATCGAGGCGGATCGCGGAGCCCGGGCGGAGACGGGGAGCGGCTGTGTTCGTCGATGGATCGGAGACAGTGGTCATTCGGGTTCCCTTCTGATTCGAAGATAGCTGCGACCTCCGACACGGCGATCGGAGGCGAAGCCTCCTCCCCAGAGCCGAATTGGCGCGCGGTCTCCACAGATGCGTCGATGCCCGACCCCGGCGAGTCCTCGCAGCGGCATCCTCGTGGCAGCGGCGACGCCCGGCGGGTACCCGGGCGTCGCCGCCTGAACCGGAGACGGTCTCCGACGAGAGGATGCAGCATGAACGAGACGATGATCACCGTGACGGGCAACGTGGCGACCCCGCCCGAGCTCAAACTGACCCCCGCGGGGGTGTCGCTGACGAAGTTCCGCGTCGCGAGCACGGAGCGACGGTGGGACCGGGAGACGTCGTCCTGGATCGACGGTCACACCAACTGGTACTCCGTGACGCTCTTCCGAGGGCTCGCAGACCACGCCTACCGCTCGATCAGCAAGGGCGATCGCGTGATCCTGAGCGGCACGGTGCGGGTCAAGGCATGGGACAACGGCGTCAAGCAGGGCGCCGATGCCGAGATCGAGGCCGACGCGATCGGCCACGACCTGCGCTGGGGGACGACGACGTTCACGAAGTCCGCTCGACCGACCGCAGCAGCAGAACCGTCGACAGACGACGGGTGGGCGACCCGAGCCGAGCCGGAAGCCGCGGCTGCCCCGGTCGACGCGTCGTCGCTCACCGAGTGGGCGACGCCGGGCGAGACGGCCGACAGCGAGCTCGCCGGGGTCGCTCCCTTCTGAGCTCCCAGGATCGCTCGGGGCGTCGGCCCCTAGACTCTCCCCGTGTCCCGACGCCCCGAGCCCCTCCGCGCGCGGCGCGTCACGCATGCGGCTTCCGCACTCGGGGCGCTCGTGCTCGCTGTGGTGCTGAGCGGGTGCACGGCGCCCGCTCCGAGCCCGTCACCGACGGCCGCCGAATCTACGGCGGCGACGTCGGCTGCGCCCTCGGCATCGCCGACGTCCTCGGCACCGGTGTTCGTCGCCGACGGCACGGCGCAGGACAACCTGCCGCTGTTCGCTCAGGTCGTGACGTCGGTCTGGAGCGGGCCCGACAACGCGTCCGGCCGTGCCTACATCGATGCCCTGACGGCGGTCGGGTTCGACAAGACGGCGATGCAGGTGACGAACGACACCTCGACGGTGGGCAACCGCGCCGAGAGCCTCATGTTCTCGGTGCTGTGGCAAGGCGAGTGCCTCGTGGGCCAGGTCGGTCCCGCGACGGGCGACCCGGTCGCGGTCGTCGTCCCCGCGCTCGCCGAAGGCGGCTGTCTCATCGGCACCACGCGGTCGATCGACTGGTGACCGCCCGGCGGCCGGTAGGCTGGGGGGCTGACGTCCCGAGATCTAGGAGAGCGGCACACGCATGGCTGAGTACATCTACTCGATGGTCCGAGCTCGCAAGGCGGTCGGCGAGAAGCTGATCCTCGACGACGTGACGATGTCGTTCCTCCCGGGGGCGAAGATCGGCATGGTCGGCCCGAACGGCGCCGGAAAATCGACGATCCTCAAGATCATGGCGGGTCTCGACATCCCCTCCAACGGTGAGGCGAAGCTGTCGCCGGGCTTCACCGTCGGCATCCTCATGCAGGAGCCCGAGCTCGATGACTCCAAGACCGTCCTCGAGAACATCGAGGACGGCGTCGCGATCAAGCCGAAGCTCGACCGCTTCAACGAGATCTCGGCGCTGATGGCCGACCCGGATGCCGATTTCGACGCGCTCCTGGCCGAGATGGGCACCCTGCAGGAAGAGATCGACGCCGCCGACGCGTGGGACCTCGATTCCCAGCTCGAGCAGGCGATGGACGCCCTGCGCACACCGCCGGCCGACGCCGACGTCACCAACCTCTCGGGTGGTGAGCGCCGCCGCGTGGCGCTCGCCAAGCTCCTCCTGCAGAAGCCCGACCTGCTGCTCCTGGACGAGCCCACGAACCACCTCGACGCCGAGAGCGTGTTGTGGCTGGAGCAGCACCTGCAGGCCTACAAGGGTGCTGTCATCGCCATCACGCACGACCGGTACTTCCTCGACAACGTCGCGGAGTGGATCGCCGAGGTCGACCGCGGCCACCTCTACCCCTACGAGGGCAACTACTCGACGTATCTCGAGAAGAAGGGGCAGCGCCTCGACGTCCAGGGCAAGAAGGACGCGAAGCTCGCCAAGCGCCTCAAGGAAGAGCTCGAGTGGGTGCGCTCCAACGCGAAGGGGCGCCAGGTCAAGTCCAAGGCGCGGCTCGCGCGGTACGAGGAGATGGCCTCCGAGGCGGAGCGGACGCGCAAGCTCGACTTCGACGAGATCCAGATCCCCGCCGGTCCGCGTCTGGGCAACATCGTGATCGACGCGAAGAAGCTCGAGAAGGGCTTCGACGGACGCTCCCTCATCAACGGCCTCAGCTTCACGCTGCCCCCGAACGGCATCGTGGGCGTCATCGGCCCGAACGGCGTCGGAAAGACGACCCTGTTCAAGACCATCGTCGGCCTCGAGCCCCTCGACGGCGGCGTGCTCAAGATCGGCGAGACGGTCAAGATCAGCTACGTCGACCAGTCGCGGGCGAACATCGACCCGAACAAGACCCTGTGGGAGGTCGTCTCGGACGGCCTCGACATCATCACCGTCGGCAAGACCGAGATCCCCTCGCGCGCCTACGTGTCCAAGTTCGGCTTCAAGGGCCCCGATCAGCAGAAGAAGGCAGGAGTGCTCTCCGGTGGTGAGCGCAACCGTCTCAACCTCGCGCTGACGCTGAAAGAGGGCGGCAATCTCCTCCTCCTCGACGAGCCGACGAACGACCTCGATGTCGAGACGCTGCAGTCGCTCGAGAACGCGCTCCTAGAGTTCCCCGGCTGCGCGGTGGTCATCACGCACGATCGCTGGTTCCTCGACCGCATCGCGACTCACATCCTCTCCTACGAGGGCACCGAAGAGGCGCCCGACAAGTGGTACTGGTTCGAGGGCAACTTCGAGGCGTACGAGGAGAACAAGATCGAGCGTCTGGGCCCGGATGCCGCGAAGCCGAGCCGTGCGGCCTATCGCAAGCTCACGCGTGACTGACGCGGGCGGCATCCGTCTTCACGTCCCGATCCACCTCCGCTGGGGTGATCTCGACGCGTTCAACCACGTCAACAACACCTCGATGCTCAAGCTCCTCGAAGAGGCGCGCGTGCGCGCCTTCTGGCGGCCGCTTCCCGGTGAGGACGCACCCGGCACCGCGGTGATCGACTCGGGCATCACCGGCGGCGTGCTCACCCTCATCGCGCGGCAAGAGATCGAGTATCTTCAGCCGGTGCCGTACCAGCGGCATCCACTCGATGTGCAGCTGTGGTTCGGCAAGCTCGGCGGCTCGAGCATCGAGGTCTGCTACGAGGTGTGCAGCCCCCGGGAGAACGCGGGCGACGGCGGTCAGACCGTCTACGCACGCGCGAGCGCCGTCATCGTCAAGGTGGATGCCGCGACTGGCCGCCCGCTGAAGCTCAGCGGCGAGGAGCGGGCCGCATGGGAGCCCTACGTGGGGGAGCCGATCGAGTTCTCGCGCCGCGGCTGAGCGACGGGCTGCCGGCGCCTCACGCGTCGGGCACCCGCACCATGACCTCCTGCGCCACGCTCGCGAGCAGCGCGCCGTCGCGCGAGTAGATGCGCCCGTTGGCGAGCCCGCGACCCCCGCGCGCGCTCGGAGACTCCTGCACGTAGAGCAGCCACTCGTCGACACGCCCGGGGCGGTGCCACCACATGGCGTGATCCAGGCTCGCCACCTTGAGCCCGGGTGTCTGCCAGGCGATGCCGTGGGCGCGCAGGATCGACTCCTGGATGGTCAGGTCGCTGAGGTAGGCCAGCGCCGCCCGATGCAGGGCGGGATCGTCCGGCAACGTGCGGTTCACCCGCACCCAGACGGCCTGCTCGGGCACGTGGGCTCCTTCTACCGACAGATAGATCGGCGACGGAACGTGGCGCAGATCGACGGGGCGCTCGGCGAAGAGCCGCTTCGACATCGGATGCAGGCCGGCGAGCTGCGACTCGATGTCGGGCAGCTCCTCGGGTGCCGGGATCCCCTCAGGCATCGTGGCCTGGTGCTCGAACCCCGGATCCTCGTCCTGGAAAGACGCGATCATCGAGAAGATCGGCACGCCCTCCTGGTACGCCTGCGTTCGGCGCGTCGAGAAGGATCGACCGTCGTGGATCCGGTCCACGGCGAACGTGATGCCCGTGGAGGCGTCGCCGGGCCGGAGGAAGTAGCCGTGCATGGAATGCACGGCCCGACCCTCGGGGAGCGTGCGGGACGCCGCCACGATCGATTGAGCGAGCACCTGGCCGCCGTAGACGCGACCCAGCGGCATCGCCTGGGACACTCCGGTGAAGATGTCCTCGGTCGTACGGGCGTCGGATGCGGCGAGATCGAGCACCGCGAGCAACGACGCGACTGCATCGGGGGAGTCGGTATCCGGGGTGGGGATCTCGTCTGTCACGGGGCTCCGAATCTGCGTCGCGACGGTTCGCCGTCATCGCTTGGTAGTTTAGGGCGGATGTCGCAGCGCCTTCTGTTCACGGATCCCCGGGCCGCCGCCGACGCCCTCACCTTCGCCGGACGCACCACGCCCCTCGGCGACGGCGCCGTGCGGCTTCGGGCTTCGGATGGTGTGTTGGTCATGACGAGCGCGCCGCTCGCTCCCCGGGGGCTGTTCGATTCGACCCCCACAGTCCTGGGACTGCGCGTGCTCGAGGTGGATCCTGAACTCGTGTGCGATGTGGTCGTCGAAGCCTCGGCGCTGCAGGCCGCGCACGACGACGCCCGGGCGGTCCTCCTGCCCGACACCGCGCGCTCGCCGTCCTGGGCCGGGGTCTCGCCCCCGCAGGCCGGCTGGGCGGCGGGCAGCCCGATCTCGGCGGCGACCCTCGCCACGCGAGCCCAGTGGGGCATCGCGGCGGTCGCCGAAGCGGTGCCGAAGGACGCGGGCGAGGATGCCGTGCGTGCCGTGCGGGCGTCGGTGTGGGGGCGCCCGGACGACGCTCTGCAGGGACTGCCGCTCGGCGCTGCGTTCGCCGCCTTCGCGCTCGGCTTCATCGCGGGCGAAGAGGATGCAGCCGTGCGCACGGCGGGCGCCTGGACTCGACTGACGGTCACCCGTGGGCACGTTCTGGTGCGCGGACCGGTGCGCACCGGACTCACCGGCGTGCGATCGACCGGTTCGGTCTAGACCGCGGCGGCCATCGCCCGGCCGGCCGTGCGCCCCGTGAACAGGCAACCGCCGAGGAAGGTGCCTTCGAGCGCGCGGTAGCCGTGCATCCCGCCTCCGCCGAACCCGCTCGCCTCGCCGGCGGCGTAGAGACCCGGCATCACGGCACCGCCCGGGGCGAGGGCGCGGGCCGAGAGATCCGTCTCGATGCCGCCCAGCGACTTGCGGGTCAACACGTGCAGCTTCACCGCGATGAGCGGACCGGCTGCGGGGTCGAGGATGCGGTGCGGCGTAGCCGTGCGGATCAGGCGATCGCCGCGGTAGGCGCGCGCCGAGCGGAGCATGGCGATCTGGGCATCCTTCGTGAAGTCGTTGTCGACCGCGCGATCACGGGCCTCGAGTTCGAATCGCACCCGCTCGGCGTCCAGCACTTCTCCGCCCGGGAGAGCCTGCATCCCCTGGATCAGGTCCTCGAGCGTGTCGCGCACGACGAAGTCCTCGCCGCGGTCCATGAACGCCTGCACCGGACCGGCGGCCCCCTTGCCGAGTCGGGACCGCGCGAGGAGCGCGACGTCCTTGCCCGTGAGGTCGGGGTTCTGCTCGCTGCCCGACAGCGTGAACTCCTTCTCGATGATCTTCTGCGAGAGCACGAACCACGAGTGGTCGTGGCCGGTCGCCCGCAGGTGGGCGAGCGTGCCGAGGGTGTCGAACCCGGGGAACAGCGGCACCGGCAGGCGGCGACCCGTCGCGTCCAACCAGACGGAGGAGGGCCCGGGGAGGATCCGGATGCCGTGCGCCGGCCAGATCGGATCCCAGTTGCGGATGCCCTCGACGTAATGCCACATGCGGTCGCCGTTGATGACGCTGGCGCCCGCGTGCTCGCTGACGCCGAGCATCGCTCCGTCGACGTACGCGGGGACGCCGGTGATCATGGAGTCCGGCGCCGTTCCGAGGCGGGCCGGCCAGTTGCGGCGCACGAGGTCGTGGTTGCCGCCGATGCCGCCCGACGACACGAGCGTCGCGCCGGCCGTGATGGAGAAATCACCGACGACCTCCCGCGACGAGGCGCGTCCTCGCACGGTGCCGGAGGGGGCGAGGATGTCTCCCGTGGCGCCCGTGACGGCACCGTCCACGACGGTGAGGGCGCCGACGCGGTGACGGGGAAGGATCGTGATGCGGCCTGCCGCCTCGCCCGCTTCGACGGCTGTGCGGAACGGCTCCACGACGCCGGGACCCGTACCCCACGTGATGTGGAAGCGGGGCACGGAGTTGCCCGGCCCGGTCGCGGTGTAGCCGCCGCGCTCGGCCCATCCGACGACGGGGAAGAAGCCCATGCCCTTCTCTCGCAGCCACGCGCGCTTCTCGTGGTGCGCGAACTGCAGATAGGCCTCGGCCCAGCGGCGTGGCCAGGCGTCCTCCTCGCGGTCGAAGCCCGCCGTGCCGAACCAGTCCTGGCGGGCGAGGTCGATCGAGTCGCTGATCCCGAACCGACGCTGTTCCGGGGAGTCGACGAAGAACAGGCCGCCGAACGACCACCAGGCCTGTCCGCCCAGATTCGTCCGGGGCTCCTGGTCGACGATGACCACCCGCTTGCCCGCGGCAGCGGCTTCTCCCGCGGCCACCAGACCCGCCAGGCCCCAGCCGATCACGAGCACATCGGTGTTCACGGTCATGTCGACTCCTTCGTCGTGGATGCGTGCGTTCGGGTCAGGCGGTGGGCGGTGCCGGGTGGATGGGGAGTCCGCCGCGATGCGATGCACTCGGCCCGATGCCGGTGGGCTCGAACGTGTTGACCATGGCATGCGCGGCGCGCTGCAGGTAGTCCCACAGTGTCGCCTCGTGCAGCGGCGGCAGCTCGAGTGCGTCGACGGCGGCGCGCATGTGCGCGAGCCAACGGTCGCGGGCATCGGGGTTGACGTGGAAGGGGCCGTGCCGCATCCGCAGCCGGGGGTGTCCGCGCTCCTCGCTGTACGTCGTCGGGCCGCCCCAGTACTGCTCGAGGAACATCAGCAGGCGGCGCTTGGCTGGACCGAGATCCTCTTCGGGGTACATCGGCTGGAGGACGTCGTCGCCGGCGACGCCGTCGTAGAAGACGTCGACGAGTCGTTCGAAGACCGGTCGCCCGCCGATCTCGTCGTAGAAGCTCAGGGGGGCGGCATCCGTCACGGTGTCTCCTCGGGTGCCTGGGTGGTCGCGGGCGGGGTGGGCTTCGTCTTGGACGTGCGCTTCGGCTTCCACACCGGACGTTCGACGGCGGGATCGACCACGGGCTGCGGTCTGGTCCTCGGCGGGTTCGCGCCCCGTACGCGGCTCGCGCCTTCGAGCCCCGTCAGCATGATCGAGCTGAGCTGGGGGAGCGTGATGCCCAGCTCGTCGATCGCGTGCTTGAGACGCATGCGCAGCTCGCGCGCGACGTCGTCCTTCGCGTTGGCACGGGTCTTCATGACCAGACGGATGACCAGGGCATCGCCCGAGATCGACTCCAGGCCCCACACCTCGGGGCTCTCGAGGATCCGCGAACGCCACTTCGGGTCCTTCGCGAGCGACTTCGCCGCCTCGAGCATCACCGTCTCGACCTCGCCGATGTCGGCGTCGACGGGCACCGCGAGGTCGATGATGACGCGGGACCACCCCTGCGACATGTTGCCGATGCGCAGGATCTCGCCGTTGCGCACGTACCAGAGCGTGCCGTTCACGTCGCGGATGTGCGTGATGCGGACGCTGACGTACTCGACGATGCCGGTGGCGAGGCCGACGTCGACGACGTCGCCGATGCCCACCTGGTCTTCGGCGACGATGAAGATGCCGTTGAGCACGTCCTTGACGATGTTCTGGGCGCCGAAGCCGAGTCCGGCGCCGATCGCCGCGGTGAGCAGCGTGAGCGAGGCGAGGGCGTTCGGCGCGAGGATGTTCACGATCAGCAGCATCGCGACGAGCACGATCGTGACGTTCACGATGTTCTGCAGGATCGAGCCGAGCGTGCGGGTGCGCTGCACGAGCCGCACGTTGGCCAGCGGCGAGCGCTCGAGGGCCATGGTGTCGGTGACCTCGGCCTTGTTCTTCGCGCCGTTGACGATGCGTCGCACGACGCGCCGGATGACGAGCTTGAGGATCCACCCGATCACGAACGCACCGATCGCGATACCGGCGACGGTCAGCAGGTTCCACCCCGCAGCGGCGAGGAACGAGCCGATCTGCGCCCAGAACTCGGGGCTGGTGAGCGTCGGTCCGGTGTCAGTCCACATCATCGCCACGATCCTAACGACGGATGCCTGTGCGCATGCTGTCCGGGGGTGCCCGGGGTCACGCGATGAGACCGTTCTCGTACGCGAAGATGACCGCGTGCACCCGGTCGCGGGCTCCGATCTTGGCGAGCACCCGCCCCACGTGCGTCTTGACGGTGGATTCCGCGACGAACAGTCGCTCGGCGATCTCGGAGTTGTTCAGGCCCGCGCCGATCGCGACGAGGACGTCGTGTTCCCGGTCGGTGAGCCCCGCCGCGGCGACGGCGTCGTCGCGGACGGGGAGCCGGCCGCCGAGCATCTCGAGCATGCGGCGCGTGACGCGGGGAGAGGTGACCGCGTCTCCGTGGTGGACGGCGCGGACAGCGGCGAGCAGCTCATGGGCGTGGGCGTCTTTCAGCAGGAACCCGCTCGCGCCGGCGTGCAGCGCCGCGAAGGCGTACTCGTCGAGGTCGAACGTGGTCAGCACGAGGACGCGCGTGCGGGGGAGCTCTGCGAGGATGCGCCGGGTCGCCTCGATGCCGTCGAGCACCGGCATCCGCACGTCCATCAGGACGACATCGGGCTGAAGGGACACCGCCTGCGCCACCGCCTGCTCGCCGTCGGAGGCCTCGCCGATCACCTCGAGGTCGGACTCGGCCTCCAGCACGAGCCGGAAGCCCATGCGGATCAGGGGCTGATCGTCGACGGTGAGGATCCTGATGCGCTCAATCATCGGAGGCCGTCCTCGTCGGAAGCCAGGCGTGCACGCGCCACAGACCCGGCGCGGGGGAACCGGCTTCCCATCGACCTCCGACGTGGTCGACGCGCTCCTGCAGTCCTCGCAGACCCATCCCCGCTCCCTCGGACGGCGCGTCGGCGAGCGCGCCGTCGTTCTCGATCGTGACATCGGCGCCGTCGCCCCGGTAGCCGATCCCGACACGGATGGCCGTCGGATCCCGCGAGTACCTGATGGCGTTCGTGAGCCCCTCCGTGACGATGCGCACGATCGCCAGCTCGACCGCCGGTGAGACGTCGGCCGCGCCGGTGACGGCCAGGACGACAGGTGCTCCGGTGGTCCTCGCCTGTGCGACGACGGTGTGCACGGATGCCTGGCCCAGGGGTGCGTAGGGCGTCGCGGAGTCCACGTCGCGGAGCACGCCGAGCATGTCGCGCATCTCGGTGAGCGCGTCGCGAGCCGTCGAGGCGATGGCACGCGTCGCCTCCGAGGCCCGCGCCGGATCGCTGGTGGCGGTCGCGCCCTCGGCGAGCGCGACCACGACGGTCAGCGAATGCGAGACGATGTCGTGCATCTCGCGGGCGATGCGGGTGCGCTCCGCCGCCGCCGCCAACTCGGCCTGCTGATCGCGCTCGACGAGCAGCTGGCGCGAGCGCTCGATCAGTGCATCGAGGTATCGCCGCCGGTTGCCGACGTTCACGCCCACGAGCGCGCCGAGCAGCAGCAGGACGATCGCGCTGACGTCGACGTTGACCTGAGTGCCCCACGCCGAGGCGTCCATCAGGATGCGCACCAGGGTCTGGCCCGCGATGACGGAGCTCGCCGCACCGAACGCGACCCAGCAGGCGCGGACGCTCCGGTACACGGCGACGGAGTAGAGCGCGATGAGGGCGGCGGGGCCGCTCATGGCCGACCCCGGTGCGTCCCCGACGAGGAAGGGCAGCAGCGCGACCGCGAACACCGGGAGCGGCCACCGACGACGCCACACCAGGGCGATGCAGCCGATGATCGACAGCACGAAGCCGACCGCGGCGGGCACGCCGGCGGCCGCGGACTCGACCGGTGCCCGGAACACGATCGCGGGCAGTGTCAGCAGGAGCGCCAGTGCCGCGATGGTGATGTCGGCCATGCGGGGATGCCGCGCCCAGAACCGCCGGATGACCCCGGGGGGTCGCGGGAGACGCAGCTCGTCGTCGGAAGGGACGTAGCCCCTCCCGACGACGAGCGGACGCGGTTCTGACACCGGCCGACTCTACGCGTCGCGGGTGCGCAGGACCGCCCAGCCTCCGACGACCAGGACGATCACCCAGCCGAGCAGGGCCAGAAGCGACGGCAGCACGTCCTGCGCGCCGGCGGCCGAGATCTCCGCTGCCGCGTTCGTGGGCAGGTACGCGCCGAGATCCACGATCCATCGCCAGGATTCCCCGGCGATCGTGAAGAGGCTGGTGACGATGGGGAGCACGAACAGCAGCCCCATGGTGGCCGCGATCGCGCCCGCTCCGGCTCGGATGATGAAACCCCACCCCAGCCCGATCAGGGCGAAGCAGATCATCGACAGGACGCCGAAACCGAGGGGGATCACCGAGTTCGCGGCATCCGACCAGTCGATCTGCTCGGCGAGCAGGGGCGACGTGACGGCGATCGCGGCTGCGTAGCCGACGACGGTGGTGATGCCCATCAGGAGCGCGACGACGACCGCCTTCGCCCCGAGCACGGCCCCGCGCCGCGGTGACGCCGTTATCGTGGAGCGGATCATGCCGGTCGAGTACTCGCCGGTGACGGCGATCGCCCCCAGGATGCCGGCGACGAGCATCGTGAACTGCGTGGGCATCAGGATCGCGCTCACGGCGGGGAAGCCCGGACCGAATTCCGCCGACGCGGCGGCGATCATCGCCGATATGCCGACCGAGAGCAGCGCGGCCACGCCCAGCGACCACCAGGTCGAGCGCAGCGACGTCAGCTTGATCCACTCGCTCTGGACGATCCGCGGGAACGTGACGCGGTACGCCGACGTGTTGCCGGCGACGGTCGCGGGGGGTGTGGCGGTGAGGGTGCTCATGAGATGTCCTTCGTCTTGTACTCGACGTCGTCGCCGGTGAGGGTCAGATACGCGTCTTCGAGGGTTCCCGAGGTGGGGGTGAGTTCGTGCAGCGGGATGCCGCGGGCCGCCGCGACGTCGCCGATCTCGGCGGCCAGGACGCCCTCGATGTCCATGACGCCGTCGGCCAGGTGGCTGACGGTGACGTTCTCGCGGGCGAAGGCCTCGCCGAGTTCGACGGAGCGCGGGCTCCGCACCCGCACCGTCGCCCGTGTCCATCGACGCACCAGGTCATCGACGGGAGCATCGGCGAGCACCTTCCCGCGGCCGAGCACGATGATGTGGTCTGCGGTGAGGGCCATCTCGCTCATGAGGTGGCTCGACAGCAGCACCGTCTTGCCCTGTGCCGCCATGTGTCGGACGAAGCGCCGCACCCACAGCACGCCCTCCGGGTCGAGTCCGTTGACCGGTTCGTCCAGGATCAGGGTGTGCGGATCGCCCAGCAGCGCCGCGGCGATGCCGAGCCGCTGGCCCATGCCGAGCGAGAAGCCGCCGGCGCGCTTGCGGGCGACCGAGGTGAGTCCGGTGAGCTCGATCACGTCGTCGACGCGGCGCTGGGGGATGCCGTGGGTCGCCGCCATCGCACGCAGGTGGTTGCGCGCTGTGCGTCCGGTGTGGACGGCCTTCGCATCCAGGAGCACGCCCACCTCGGTCAGCGGGGAGTGCAGCTGCGTGTACGGTCGGCCGTCGACGGTGACACGGCCGGTGGTGGGGCGGTCCAGACCGACGATCATGCGCATCGTGGTGGACTTGCCCGCGCCGTTCGGGCCGAGGAAGCCCGTGACCTTTCCGGGCTGGACGGTGAAGCTGACATCGGACACGGCTGTCTTGCTGCCGAACCTCTTGCTGAGACTCTCTGCGACGATCATGCTCCGACGCTACGAGAAGACCCCCCTCGGGCGCATCGGCCGTGAGGGGGGTCTTCTCGTCGCTGTCGTCGTACCGCGGTACTACTGGTCGTCGCGCTCCTGCACGGCGAGGGCCCGCTCGATGCCGGCGAGGTTCTCGTTGACCAGGCGCCGGAGCGCGGGCGCGGCGTCGCCGTTGGCGGCGAGCCAGCCGCGGGTCGCATCGCGCAGCCCCACGCTGGCGAGCGCAGCCGGGTAGAGGCCGACGATCAGGTACTGCGCGATCTGGTACGACCGTGACTCCCAGACGGGGACCAGCATGTCGAAGTACGCCGGGACGAACGCGTCGAGCAGGTCGCGGCCGGCGGGGTGGGTGAACCCGAGCGACGCCGACCGCACGAGGGTGTTCGGCAGGTCGTCGTTCTCGATGAGCGAGGCCCACGCGGCACGCTTGGCGTCGAGGTCCGGCAGGGCGGCCTTCGCCTGCGCGGCGAACTCGCCGCCCTTGGCGGTGTTGTCGGCCGCGAGAGCCTCATCCACATCGGCCGCCGTCACGAGCCCTCCGGCAGCGAGCGACACCAGCAGCTGCCACGACAGGTCGGTGTCGATCTCGAGCTCGGGGAACGACGTCTCGCCGTCGCGCACCTGGCGCACCTTGTCCCACTGGGCGGGAGTCGAGGCGGCGGAGGCGAAAGCCGTCACGAACTGCAGCTGGCTGTCGGAACCGGCATCCGCGTCGAGGGCGAGCTGCCACAGAGCATCGGCGACCTTCTCGCGGGCCGCCGCGCGGTTCTCGGGCGCGACATAGGAGTTCGCCGCGAGCTGCAGCTGCGCGAGCGTCGTGCGCACCGTGGTCGACTCGGTCTCGGCTGCGATGTTGCGCAGCACGAGGTCGATGTAGTCGCTCGGCGACGACTCGGCGTCACGCGTCTGGTCCCACGCGGCACCCCACACCAGGGAGCGCGCGAGCGGGTCGCTGATCTGCGCGAGGTGCGCGATCGCGGTCCGCAGCGACCGCTCGTCGAGGCGGATCTTCGCGTAGGCGAGGTCTTCGTCGTTGAGCAGAACCAGGTCGGGGCGGGTGAGGCCCTTCAGCTCGGGGACGATCGTGAGGTCGCCGTCGACGTCGATCTCGACGTGGTGCACCCGCACGAGCGCGTCGCCCTGGACGCTGTAGAAGCCGACGCCGAGGCGGTGCGGTCGGATCGTGGGGTAGTCGGCGGGAGCGGTCTGCACGATCGCGAAGCGCGAGATGGTGCCGTCGACGTCGGCGGTGATCTCGGGCGACAGCGTGTTGACCCCGGCGGTCTCGAGCCACTTCTTCGACCACGTCGACAGCTCGCGCCCGCTCGTCGCCTCGAGCTCGGTCAGAAGATCGGACAGCTCGGTGTTGGACCACTCGTTCTTCGCGAAGTAGGCCCCCACTCCGGCGAAGAAGGCATCTATGCCCACCCACGCGGCCAGCTGCTTGAGCACCGATCCGCCCTTGGCGTACGTGATGCCGTCGAAGTTCACCTGCACGTCTTCGAGGTCGTTGATCGTGGCCACGACCGGGTGCGTCGACGGGAGCTGATCCTGGCGGTAGGCCCAGGTCTTCTCCATCGCGTTGAAGGTCGTCCAGGCCTCGGTCCACTCGGTGGCCTCGGCGGTCGCGATCGTCGACGCCCACTCCGCGAACGACTCGTTGAGCCAGAGGTCGTTCCACCACGTCATCGTGACGAGGTCGCCGAACCACATGTGGGCGAGCTCATGGAGGATCGTGACGACGCGTCGCTCCTTGACGGCGTCGGTCACCTTCGAGCGGAAGACGTACGTCTCGGTGAACGTCACCGCGCCCGCGTTCTCCATCGCGCCCGCATTGAACTCGGGCACGAACAGCTGGTCGTACTTCGCGAACGGGTAGGGGTAGTCGAACTTCTCCTCGTAGTAGGCGAAGCCCTGACGGGTCTTCTCGAAGACGTAGTCGGCGTCGAGATGCTGCCAGAGGCTCTTGCGGGCGTAGACGCCGAGCGGGACCACACGCCCGGAGGCGCTGGTGAGCTCGGAGAACGTCGATTCGTACGGCCCCGCGATGATCGCGGTGATGTAGGACGAGATCGGCGGCGTCGGCTCGAACGTCCAGGTGCCGGTGTCGCCGTCGACGACGGGCTCGGGCGTGGGGGAGTTCGAGACGACCTTCCACACGGCCGGGGCGGTGACGGTGAACTGGAACGCCGCCTTCAGATCGGGCTGCTCGAACACGGCGAAGACGCGGCGCGAGTCGGGCACCTCGAACTGCGAGTAGAGGTACACCTCGCCGTCCACGGGGTCGACGAAGCGGTGGAGTCCCTCGCCGGTGTTCGTGTACAGGCAGTCCGCGTCCACGACGAGCTCGTTCCGCGCCTCGAGCCCCGACAGCGCGATGCGCGAGTCGGCGAACGCCGAGACGGGGACGTCCCGACCGTTGAGGGTGATCGAGCGCACGTCGCGCGCGATGAGGTCGATGAAGGTGTCGGCGCCCGGCGTCGCGCTGAAGCGCACCACCGTGCGGGAACCGAAGACCTCGGCCCCCCTCGTCAGATCGAGCGCGATCTCGTACGAGATGCCGGATCCCGAGCTCGTCGACGGGTCGACGATCGCTCGGCGCTCCTGCGCTTCGATGCGGGTGAGGTTCTCTCCAGGCACTGCGTGCTCCCAGGGGTCGGGTGAGATGCCGCGAGGTGACGCTGCTGGCGCCGACGGCAACCCGCCCAGCCTACGCGAGCGTCCCGACCCCTCGCCTCAGGGCCGAGGTGCTCCGGACGGTGCCAGGATGGAGGAGTGAGCTCGGCTACCGACAACGTCCCCCTCGTCCGCTTCGCGTCGCCCGCCGCGGCATCCGGCGCCCCGCACATCGAGACGCCCGTCGCGTACGACGCGCTCCTGCTCGCCGGGTTCGGCGGACCCGAGGGTCAGGACGACGTCATCCCGTTCCTGCGCAACGTCACACGCGGGCGCGGCATCCCCGACGAGCGGCTCGAAGAGGTCGCCCACCACTACCGGCACTTCGGCGGCGTCAGTCCGATCAACGCGCAGAACCGCGTGCTCAAGGCGGCTCTGGAGGCGGAGCTCGCCCGCCGCGGGATCGACCTGCCGGTGTACTGGGGCAACCGCAACTGGGCGCCGTACCTCGAAGAGGCGGTGACGGATGCCGCGGCATCCGGTCACACGACACTGCTCGCCCTCGCGACCAGCGCGTACTCGTCGTTCTCCAGCTGCCGCCAGTACCGCGAGGATTTCGCGCGCGTGCTGGAGTCCACCGACCTCGCCGGAACGGTCACGATCGACAAGATCCGGCAGTTCTTCGACCACCCCGGGTTCGTGCAGCCGTTCATCGACGGAGTGCGCGATGCCGTCGCCGGCTTCCTCGCCGAGGGCGTGGCCGCATCGGCGATCCGCGTGCTGTTCTCGACGCACAGCATCCCCACCGCCGATGCCGAGCGCTCCGGACCCCGCGACATGCACCTCGGACCCGAGGGCGCCTACCCCGCGCAGCACCTCGCCGTCGGCGAGGTGGTCATGGCCGCGGTCGCCGCCGAGATCCCGGAAGCCGCCGACGTCGCGTGGGAGCTCGTATACCAGTCGCGTTCCGGTCCGCCGACCCAGCCCTGGCTCGAGCCCGACGTCAACGACGTCATCGCGGAACTGCCCGCGAAGGGGGTCGAGGCCGTCGCGATCGTGCCGCTCGGCTTCGTCAGCGACCACATGGAGGTGCTCTGGGACCTCGACACCGAGGCGACCGACGCTGCCGCCGAGGCCGGTCTGCGATCGGTGCGCACCCCGACGCCCGGCGTGGATCCGGTGTTCGTCTCGGGCCTGGTCGACCTCGTCGAGGAGCGCCTGAACGGCACCCCCGCGGCCGACCGCCCGCACGCCACCGATCTCGGCCCCTGGTTCGACGTGTGCCGTCCCGGATGCTGCGAGAACATCCGCGCCGGATTCAAGCCCGCGGCATCCGGAATCGCTCCCTGACCCGTCTCTAGGATTGAACCATGCGCATCCACATCGCGACCGACCACGCCGGCCTCGAGTTCTCGACGCAGCTGCAGCACCATCTGGGCGCGAACGGTCACGACGTCGTCGACCACGGTCCGCTCGAGTACGACGCGGTCGACGACTACCCCTCGTTCTGCATCCGGGCGGCCCAGGCCGTCGTGCGCGACCAGGCCGACGGTGTCGAGACGCTGGGCATCGTGTTCGGCGGCTCGGGCAACGGCGAGCAGATCGCCGCGAACAAGGTGCGGGGCGTGCGGGCGGCACTCGTCTGGAGCATCGCGACGGCGGAGCTCGCCCGCGAGCACAACGACGCGAACGTCATCGCGATCGGCGCCCGCCAGCACACGTTCGACGAGGTCGCCCGGTTCATCGACCGCTTCATCGCGACGCCCTTCTCGAACGAGGAGCGGCACGCCCGCCGCATCGCTCAGATCGCCGCCTACGAACTCGACGGCGCCCTCGAACCCGATCCCCGATCGGGGCGACCCGCCCTCGGCGGTGAGTCCTCCGACGGGTTCGATCCCGAGGCCGGCTGATGCCCGAAGGCCATTCCGTCCACCGCATCGCCCGCCAGTTCGACCGCAACATCGTCGGGCGTGTGGTGGCGGCATCCAGCCCGCAGGGCCGTTTCGCCGAGGGTGCGGAGATGATCGACGGTCGCGCGGCGACGGCGGTGCGGGCCGTCGGCAAGCAGATGTTCCTCGAGTTCGACGACGACCTCTGGCTTCGTGTGCATCTCGGCATGTACGGCGCGTGGGACTTCGCCGGCGAGGTCGTCGCCGACCCGACGATCGCCTCCGCGAACGGCCGCATGGGACAGACCAACCAGCGCGGCACCGTCATCGACGATCCGGTCATGGATGCCGCGGGGGAGAACTCGCTGACGTCGATCGGCGCCCCGCGCCGCACCCGCGTCCATGTGCGCATGTCGGAGCAGACGACGGGGCTCGCCGGTGACGAGGCCGACTGGCCGCCGCCGGTCGTGGGTCAGGTGCGGCTGCGCCTGCTCACCGACGTCACCTGCGCCGACCTGCGGGGACCGACCGCGTGCGCGCTGCAGACACCCGACGAGGTCTCGGCGACGATCGCGAAGCTCGGACCCGATCCGCTCGTGGACGACGTCGCCCGGGGCGAGGAGGAGTTCACCGCCGTCGTGCGCCGCAAGCCCACGGCGATCGGCCTGCTCCTCATGGACCAGTCCGTCGTGAGCGGCATCGGCAACGTCTATCGCGCCGAGCTGCTGTTCCGCGCACGCCAGAACCCGCACACTCCCGGCAGGGAAGTGCCGGACGACGTCGTGCGCGGGATCTGGCGCGACTGGGTGAGACTGCTGTCGATCGGCGTGGAGAGCGGCCAGATGATGACCATGGACGACCTGTCGCCGGCGCAGTGGCGGGCCGCGATGGCGCGCCGAGACGACCGGCACTGGGTGTATCACCGTGCGGGGCTGCCGTGCCGTGTCTGCGGAACCTCGATCGTCGTCGAGGAGGCCGCGGGCCGGAAGCTCTACTGGTGCCCGAAGTGCCAGGCGTGATCCTCCTAGGCTGAGGGGATGCGCCAGAACCCGAGCTTCGCGATGACGGATTTCGGCGAGCTCCGCCGACTCATCGCCGCCCACCCGTGGGTCACCCTCGTCAGCCACACCGAGGACGGGCTCGTCGCGTCGCACTACGCCGTGCTGCTCGACGACGAGCGCGACGACCTCACCATCGTCGGCCATGTGGGCCGTCCGGACGACCTGCTCCACGGGCTCGGCGCGCGCGAGCTGCTCGTCGTCGTGCAGGGCGAGCACGGCTACATCTCGCCCGGGTGGTACGACGGCGGCACGCAGGTGCCGACCTGGAACTTCGTGTCGGCCCACCTCAGCGGCGTCCCCGAGCTCCTCGATCCCGACGAGAACCTGCGCGTGCTCGAGAAGCTCGTGGCGCACTTCGAGGGCCGGATGCCGCAGCCCCGCCTCATGTGGGAGGCGCCGAACGATCCTGCATCGGTACAGCGCCTCGAGAAGGGCACGATCGGGTTCCGGCTGACGCCGACGAAGGTGGTCGCCAAACGCAAGCTCAGCCAGAACAAGTCCGCCGAGGTGGTCGAGACGATCATCGCCGAGCTGTCGGGTGACGCCCCGTGGGCGAATCCCGCACTGGCTGCCGAGATGCGTCGCGCGCACGACGCGATGGCGGCGGCGAAGGCGGGCACGTCGTGAGCGCCGTCGGCGACCGCATCTCGGTCATCGCGAACACCCGCATCGCGGGTGCGGGGCGCGAGGTGCTGCCCGACGACGGACCCGTCGACGTCATCATCGCCGGCGGCGCGATCGCCGACATCGCCCCCGCGGGTGCGCTCGAGGTTCGTGGCGAGAGTATTGACGCGGACGGGGCGTGGCTCGTCCCAGGCCTGTGGGATCACCACGTGCATGTCGTGCAGTGGGCTCTGGTCGCCCAGCGCGAGCCCCTGGGTCACGCGACGTCGGCGGCACATGCGGCCCGCGTCATGGGCGAGGCCCCCGTCCTCGCGGACGGGCGCCGGATCGGCACGGGCTTCCGCGACGCGCTGTGGCCCGACGCGCCGTCGCTGGACGTGCTCGACGCCGCGACAGGAGGCATCCCGACGTATCTGATCAACGCCGACGTTCACAGCGTCTGGCTCAACACCGCAGCGCTGCGCCGCGAGGGCCACGAACCCGACGGCATCGGGATGCTGCGTGAGGAGCCTGCCTTCGAGATCTCGCGGCGGCTGAACCTCGTCGATCCCGTCGTGAGCGACGCTCTCGTGCGGCGCATGGCGCAGGATGCCGCTGCGCGCGGCGTCGTGGGGCTGGTCGACCTCGACATGGCCTGGAACGAAGAAGCGTGGGCTCGGCGGACCGCCGCAGGGTTCGACGCCCTGCGCGTGGAGTTCGGCATCTACCCCGCGATGCTCGACCGGGCCATCGCCGAGGGCATGCGCACCGGAGACGCCGCGCGTGGGGGAGTCGGAGACCTCGCCCGGGTCGGGTCGCTGAAGGTCATCACCGACGGGTCGCTGGGCACACGCACGGCGGCGTGTTCGCACTCGTACCCGGGTGACCCGTACAATCACGGACTGCTCACCGTCGACCCCGGGACGCTGGTCGATCTCATGACGCGCGCGACCGGGTCCGGCCTCTCGTGCGCCATCCACGCCATCGGCGACGTCGCGAACTCGCACGCGCTGGACGCATTCGCGATCAGCGGGGCGTGGGGCACGATCGAGCACGCGCAGCTCGTCGCGCATGCCGACATCCCGCGGTTCTCCCGTCTCGGTGTCGGGGCGAGCGTCCAGCCGGAGCACGCCCTCGACGACCGCGACATGACCGACTCCATCTGGGCGCAGCAGACGGCGCTGGCCTATCCGCTGCGTTCGCTCGCCGACACCGGCGCCAACCTCCTGTTCGGCTCGGACGCGCCCGTCTCGGCTCTGGATCCCTGGGCGGCGATGGCAGCGGCCGTGTTCCGCACGAGGGACGGACGGGAGCCGTGGCGGCCGGAACAGGGCGTCGACGCGGCGATCGCGCTCGCGGCGTCCACGCACGGGGGTTCCGCCGCGGGCTCCCGCATCGAAGTGGGCGCAACGGCCGATCTCGCCCTGATCTCGCACGATCCGCTGTCGGCCACCGAGGCGGAGCTGCGCGGGATGGGTGCTCGCGCGACGCTCGTCGCCGGTCGGATCACGCACATCGTCTAGCAGGGAACGGGGGCTGGCCCCCGGCCGGGTCGGGGAGTGCGTCGGATGCCGGCACGCTGCCCCGTTCGCGAGGCTGGATCCCGACCGGGGCATGATGGGACCGTCTTGGTCGTCACCGACGGGCGACTCCGCCCGCATTCGTCCGAGGAGACCGCCATGACCAACTCTGTCACCGACACCCCCACCGCGGCATCCGCGTCTCCGGGATTCTGGCGTCGCTACGGCGACCTCTGGAAGGCAGCGCCCGGGGGAGTCGTCTACCTGCTCGCGGTCTTCGTGGTCGCCATGGTCGCCCTGAGCGCGCTCGCCTCGATCTTCTGGACCGGAATCGGCCTCGTCGTCCTGATCGTCGGCATCCCGATCGTCGTGGTGTCCCTCCTGATCGCCCGCGGGTTCGGCGTCGCCGACCGCTACCTGCTGCGGCTCACCAGGCTCCCCGAGATCGCCGAGCCCGTGTGGAACCGTGACGCACCGGACCAGAACGGGTTCTGGATGACCCTCACGCGGCCCCTGCGCAACCTGCGGTACTGGCTGTCGCTGATCCACGGCATGATCACGATGCCGCTGCTCAGCACGATCTCGTTCACGGTCGCGGTCGCATGGGTGAGCGTCGCGTTCGGCGGTCTCACGTACTGGTTCTGGGGTCTGTTCACCGACGGCACCGGCGAGGCGCGCTGGGGCCTCTTCGTCGGAGACGCCGTGCCCTGGCTGTTCGGCGGCTGGTCGTCGTACGCCGTGCAGGTCGTCCTCTCGCTTCTGGCCGGGATCGTCTTCGCGTTCACCCTGCCCTGGATCGTCCGCGGATTCGCGCTCGCCCACCACGCGGTCGCGAAGGGCCTCGTCGGCCGGTGGGCCTCCGATGACCTCGCCGCCGAGGTGCGCGCCGAAGCCGCAGCTCGCGATGCAGCGGTCAAGGCCGAAGACGTCGCGCTCCGTCGTCTGGAGCGTGACATCCACGATGGACCGCAGCAGCGGCTGGTGCGGCTGCAGATGGACCTGGCGGCTCTCGAACGACGCGTCGAAGCCGGCGACGCGGATGCCGCCGCTGACCTCGCGCGCGAGGCACGGGGTCATGCGAAGGCTGCGCTGGACGAGCTCCGAGCACTCTCGAGCGGTGTCGCGCCGCCGCTGCTGCAGGATCGCGGACTCGCCGCGGCGCTCGGCGCCGTCGCCGCGGCGTCCCCCCTGTCGGTCACGGTCGACGTCGACCCCGCAGTGGACGGCGTGAGCCCGGAGATCGCCCGCACGGTGTACTTCATGGTGTCGGAGCTGTTCACGAACGCCATCAAGCACTCGGGCGCGACGGCGGCGACCCTCACGGCCGCTCTGCGCCCGGCCGGTCCCGCCGCCCTCGGGATGCTCGACGTCTGGGTCGTCGACAACGGTCGCGGCGGTGCACGCTTCAGCGACGGACACGGACTCGAAGGCCTGCGCGAGCGTGTCGCGGGTCTTCGCGGCGAGTTCGTCCTCGACAGCCCGCTCGGAGGCCCGACCTCCGTGGGCACGCACATCCCGCTCGCGTCGCCGCCTAGCCTGGAGGCGTGATGTCGCGCGGTGAGCAGCTCAGGGTCGTCCTCGTCGAGGATTCCGTGCTGCTGCGGGAGGGCCTCGTGCGTCTGCTGGACGAAGCGGGATACCTCACCGTCGGGGCGTTCGGCGACGCCGACGACATCGTCGAGCGCGTGCGCGCGGCCGAGGCGGACGTCGCCGTGCTCGATGTGCGCCTGCCTCCCGGGTTCCGCGACGAGGGCATCCGCGCCGCACTCCTGCTCCGCGGTGCGCTGCCCGGCCTCGGCATCCTCGTTCTCAGCCAATACGTCGAAGGCGTCTACGCGCGCGAGCTCCTGGCCCACGGGGAAGGTGGCGTCGGCTACCTGCTGAAGGATCGCGTGACGTCGCTCGAAGAGTTCTCGGATGCCGTCGAGCGGGTCCGCGACGGCGGCACCGTGCTCGATCCGCTCGTCGTGCGGCAGCTGATCGCCGCGCGACCCGATCCGCTGTCCGCACTCACGCCGCGCGAGCGGGATGTGCTCGAGCTGATGGCCGAGGGTCGCAGCAACACCACGATCGCCGCGCGCCTGTTCATCGGCGTGGGTGCGGTGGAGAAGAACGTGAGTTCGATCTTCCAGAAGCTGCGTCTCGAGGAGTCGCCCTCGGACCATCGCCGCGTGCTCGCGGTTCTGGCCTTTCTGCAGCGCTGAACCGCGGCGAGACGACGAACGGTCCGAGACCCTGAGGTCTCGGACCGTTCGCGTGCGTCGGAAGGCCTACTCGGCGAGGTGCGCGAAGAGGAACCAGCGGTCCTTCTCCAGGCTCGCCTTGATGGCGATCGCGATGTCCTGGCTCGTGAGGTCGAACTCGTCCAGCCCGTCGATCGCCGCCTGCGTGTCGTTGATCACCGAGTCCATGTCGGCGATCACGTCGCGGATCATGGTCTCCCACTGCGTGAACCCCGCGGGCACCGCCGTCGCGGGGGTCTTGGTGGCGATGGTGGCCACGCGGGCGTCGACCGGAAGGCCGAGGGCGACGATGCGCTCCGCGGCGAGGTCCGCGCTGCTCTGGGCGTTCGACACGAGCGAATCGAGCAGCTCGTGGATCGCGATGAAGTTCGAGCCGCGCACGTTCCAGTGCGCCTGCTTGCCGTTGACGGCGAGGCCCTGGAGGCCGAGGACCAGCGGGGTGAGGAACTGCGCTGTCGCGGCGGCGACGGTGGGGTCTGCGGCGGTGGCTGGGGTGGTGTTGATGTTCGTCATGTTTCTCGTCTCCCTACTCGGGATGCGGCGTCGTGCGCGCCGTGGATCCCGGTGATGCCAACGGTACTGCGCCCCTGATATTCCGCAAGCAAGTGAAGGCTCCGCTAACCGCGCCGCACCGTTGCCCGGGATGCCGCAGCTCACCGGCTAACGTCGAGGCGTGCCTTCCGCCGATCACGACCTCGGTCCCCAGAACCTCGGCGCGCCGTCGCGCGCCGTCCTCCGCGAGCGTCGCGACCGTTCGCCCGAACACGCCGAGCCCTCGCGATTCCTGCCCCACGTGCAGGGACTGCGAGCGATCGCGGTGCTGTTCGTCGTCCTCTATCACTTCTGGCCCGCGCGACTGCCGGGCGGCTACGTCGGCGTCGACATCTTCTTCGTCATCTCGGGGTTCCTGATCACCGGACACCTCATGCGCGAGCTGACGGCGACGGGCACCGTGCGGCTGGGACAGTTCTGGGCGCGTCGCGCGCGGCGGCTGCTGCCGGCATCCCTTCTCGTGCTGCTCGTGTGCGCGCTCGTCGCCATGTCGCCGTACCTCACGCCCACGTCGGCGCTTCCGAACGAGGTGCGGGAGATCCTGGCCTCGACGTTCTACGTGGAGAACTGGTTCCTCGCGCTCAACTCCGCCGACTACCTCAATCACGCGGGCGATCCGACGACGGTGCAGCACTACTGGTCGTTGTCGCTCGAGGAGCAGTTCTACGTGCTGTGGCCACTGATCATGCTGCTGGCGGCATGGATCGGCGTGAAGTTCTTCCGCGGGGCACGCCGCCGTGCGGTCCTCGTCGCCCTGAGCATCGTGACCGTGGCGTCCTTCATCTTCTGCGTCGTCTTCACGATCACGAACCCGGCGCCGGCGTACTTCGTCACGTTCGGTCGCATGTGGCAGTTCGGCGTCGGGGCGCTCATCGCGCTGATCCCGATGCTGCAGGTGCGGAACGCGATCGGCAGCTTCCTGCTGGGCTGGGGCGGCGTGCTGGTGCTGCTCTACGTCGCCTTCGAGTTCGACGGGCAGACACCGTTCCCCGGCTACATGGCCCTGCTGCCCACGCTCGGCGCCGCCGCGATCATCTCGGCGTCGAACGCCGGTCGCTGGTGGTATCCCACGCGCGTGCTCGCGGTGCGGCCGATGCGGTTCGTCGGCGACATCTCGTACTCGCTCTACCTGTGGCACTGGCCGCTCATCATCATCGCGCCGTCGGTGCCGTTCTGGGGTCTGACGATCTACCACCGCGTCGCCCTGCTCGTCCTGTGCTTCCTGCTCGCCTGGCTCACGAAGCGCTTCGTCGAGGATCCCGTGCGCGGGTGGAAGACGCTCACCTCGCGACGCGCAGCCGTCACGCTGTGGTCGTCGCTGGCCGCGATGGTGCTCGTGGCAGGCACAGCCGGAGCCGCATGGGCGGTCAACGCACCCGCCTACAACGAGGGCGTGCGAGCGATCCAGGAGCTCCGCGAGAGTCCGCCCGACTGCTTCGGCGCCGCGGTCGTGCTCGACGGCGCGTGTGCGACGCAGGAATGGGGAGGCACCATCCTTCCGGCACCCGGATTCGCCGGGGTGGACCGGCCGGGCGATCCGCAGTGCTTCGTGCAGCTGAACGACGCGCGGCCGGTGTCGTGCGAATTCGGCTCGGATGATCCCGATGCGCCGGTCGTCGCGCTGATCGGCGACAGTCACGCATACCAGCTGCTGTCGACGTTCCAGGCGCTGGCCGACGACAACGGCTGGCATCTCGTCACCTACTTCAAGGGTGCGTGCGCGTGGAACACGACGCCGCTGTCGACGCCGGGTGCCTTCGGCGAGGCGTGCACGCAGTGGCGCGACGGTGTGCGCGCCCAGCTGGCCGACCGCGATCTGGATGCCGTCTTCACGGCCGCCATCGCGACGACGCCGTATTCGTCGGCGGGCCACGACTCCTCGTACGATGCCGCGGTCGCGGGGTACCGCGAGGCCTGGGGCGAAGTCCTCGATCGGGGCATCCCGGTCGTCACGGTCATCGACAACCCGGTGTGGGAGACCGATCCGAACAAGTGCCTCCGCACGCGGGATGCCGCGTCGTGCGACGGCCCCAGGTCCGACCTGCTCGTCGAGGACGACCCGCTCCGGGATGCCGCGGCCGGACTCGACGGCGTGACGCTGCTCGACTTCACCGACGTCTTCTGCGACGACGACGTGTGCCGCCCGGTCGTCGGGGGAGCCAACATCTACCGCGACCAGGATCACCTGACGGTGACGTTCGCCGACACGCTGGGCCCGTCGTACGCGGCCGCCGTCGAGGCGGCACTCGGTAGGGTCGCGCCATGACCATTGCCCAAGGCGCCTCCGTCCTCTCCGTCTCGGGCCTCGCGCCCCACCTCGACCCGACGGCGTTCGTCGCCGCCGGCGGGCGCCTGGTCGGGGCCGTCAGCCTCGCCGAGGGGGCGAGCGTCTGGTACAACGCCGTGCTGCGCGCCGACAGCGACACCATCACGGTGGGCGCCGGCAGCAACCTGCAGGACAACGTCTCGGTGCACGTGGACCGCGGCTCGCCCGTCGTCATCGGCGCCGATGTGTCGGTGGGTCACAACGCCGTGGTGCACGGCTGCACGATCGAAGACGGATGCCTCATCGGAATGGGCAGCGTGGTGCTCTCGGGCGCCGTCATCGGCGCGGGATCGCTCGTGGCCGCCGGCGCCGTCGTGCTCGAAGGCACCGTGGTGCCGCCCGGTTCGCTCGTCGCCGGCGTGCCCGCGAAGGTGCGCCGCGAGCTCACCGCCGACGAGCGGGCCGGCATCCTGCGCAACGCGGAGATCTACCGGATGCACACGGCCTCGCACAGCGACGCCCTCTGAACCCTGAGGAAAAGGTGGAGGGGCTGACGAGAATCGAACTCGCATCATCTGTTTGGAAGACAGAGGCTTTACCACTAAGCTACAGCCCCGAATTCGCGGGCCCGAGGGCCCGGTTCATCGGTGGTGCCGAGGCGGTGAGCCGCGACATCCACCAGTCTATCGGACGACATCGGATGCCTCGAACACCCGGTAGGAGAGCTAGCAGGCTCGTCGGCTAGACTTCTCACGGCCGTTTCGTGTCCGCTCACACGCGCGCGACCTGCCCGGGGCGTAGCTCAGCTTGGTAGAGCGCCCGCTTTGGGAGCGGGAGGCCGCAGGTTCAAATCCTGTCGCCCCGACGTCACGACCCCCGCTCGGGGCACCGAGACCCCAGACCCTTCAGCCCCCGCGCTCGCGCGCGGTCACACGAGGAGAACGAAAAGGCATGGTCAACAGCACCGTAGAGAAGCTCACCCCGACGCGGGTCAAGCTCAGCATCACGGTCACCCCCGACGAGCTCAAGCCGAGCATCGCGCACGCGTATGAGCACATCGCGCAGGACGTGCAGATCCCCGGCTTCCGCAAGGGCAAGGTTCCGGCACCGATCATCGACCAGCGCGTGGGCCGCCTCGCGGTGCTCGAGCACGCGGTGAGCGAAGGCCTTGACACCTTCTACCGTCAGGCCGTCGAGCAGAACCAGCTGCGCGTCATCGGCAAGCCCGCCGCCGAGGTCACCGAGTGGCCCAGCGACAAGGACTTCTCGGGCGACCTCGAGGTCGCGGTCGAGGTCGACGTGCGCCCCGAATTCGAGCTTCCGGCGTTCGAGGACATCACCGTCGAGGTCGACGCCGTCGAGATCGACGAGGCTGCGATCGACGCCGAGCTCGACCAGCTGCGCGCCCGCTTCGGCACGCTGATCACCGTCGACCGTCCCGCCACGACAGGTGACTTCGTCGAGCTGAACCTCGTCGCGACCATCGACGGCAACGAGATCGACCGCGCCGAGGGCGTGTCGTACGAGGTCGGCTCGGGCGAGCTGCTCCAGGGCATCGACGAGGCCATCGAGTCGCTCACCGCCGACGAGGAGACCACGTTCCGATCGACCCTCATCGGCGGCGACCACGCCGGCGAAGAGGCCGAGGTCGCCGTCGTCGTCACCGCTGTGAAGGAGCGCGAGCTTCCCGAGGCCGATGACGACTTCGCCCAGATGGCGAGCGAGTTCGACACGATCGCCGAGCTGCGCGAGAGCCTCTCGGAGCGCGTCGGCCAGCAGTCGGTGTTCACGCAGGGCTCCGCTGCGCGCGACAAGTTCATCGAGGCGCTCATCGCGCAGGTCGAGATCCCCGTGCCGCCGCAGCTCATCGAGGACGAGGTGCACACCCACCTCGAGGGCGAAGGCCGCCTCGAAGACGACGTGCACCGCGCCGAGGTCACCGAGGCGAGCGAGAAGCAGTTCAAGACGCAGATGCTGCTCGACAAGATCGCCGAGCAGGCCAATGTCCAGGTCTCGCAGGACGAGCTCACGCAGTACCTGATCCAGTCGGCCGCCCAGTACGGCATGGCGCCGCAGGAGTTCGTCGACGCGCTGCAGCAGGGCAACCAGCTGCCCGCGATGGTCGGAGAGGTCGCACGCAACAAGGCCCTCGCGGTCGCGCTCGGCAAGGTCACGGTCGTCGACACCAACGGCAAGACGGTCGACCTGACCGGCTTCGTCGCGGTCGACGACGAGGACGAGGCTGAAGAAGAGGTCGTCGACGAGGCGCAGGAGATCGCGGATGCCGCAGCCGACGCCGACGCCGTGATCGAGGCCGAAGAGGCTGACGCGAAGCCGGCCAAGAAGGCTGCCGCCAAGAAGGCGCCCGCCAAGAAGGCGCCGGCCAAGAAGGCCGACGCCGAGGAGGCTCCGGCTGCCGAGAAGGCTCCGGCCGCCAAGAAGCCGGCCGCCAAGAAGGCGCCGGCCAAGAAGGCCGCTGACAAGGAGTAGTCGCCCGCGCGACGAGAAGGGGGCGGATGCTGCGGCATCCGCCCCCTTCGTCTGTCTGACGCGACACCCTGATCTGCCCAGGGCGAACACGGCCGGGTCGCTCTCGCCGCGCCGGTAGATTCGACAGCGACGACCACGAATCAGGAGTGTCACATGGCTGAACCACTTGTCGCGACGAGCGTCTTCGACAGGCTGCTGAAGGACCGCATCATCTGGCTGGGATCCGAGGTGCGAGACGAGAACGCGAACGAGATCTGCGCGAAGATCCTGCTCCTCGCCGCCGAAGACCAGGAGAAGGACATCTTCCTCTACGTCAATTCCCCCGGTGGCTCGATCACCGCGGGCATGGCGATCTACGACACCATGCAGTTCGTGCCGAATGACATCGTCACGGTCGGCATCGGCATGGCCGCCTCGATGGGCCAGCTGCTGCTCACCGCCGGCACGAAGGGCAAGCGCTACATCACACCGAACGCCCGCGTCCTGCTGCACCAGCCGCACGGCGGGTTCGGCGGAACGTCCAGCGACATCCAGACCCAGGCGCAGCTCATCATCTCGATGAAGAACCGTCTCGCCGAGATCACGGCGGCCCAGACCGGCAAGTCGGTCGAGCAGGTCAACGCCGACGGTGACCGCGACCGCTGGTTCACCGCCGAGGAGGCGCTGGCCTACGGCTTCGTCGACCACATCCGCGAGTCCGCGACCGACGTCATCGGCGGCGGCGGAACCACGGCCTGACGGACGCGAAAGAGAGAGAATCCGCACATGCACACGCCCACTTTCGGTGCCCCGCAGGGACTCCAGATGCCCTCCAGCCGCTACGTGCTCCCGCAGTTCGAAGAGCGCACGGCCTACGGCTACAAGCGACAGGACCCGTACAACAAGCTGTTCGAAGACCGCGTGATCTTCCTCGGCGTGCAGGTCGACGACGCATCCGCCGATGACGTCATGGCCCAGCTCCTCGTCCTGGAGAGCCAGGACCCCGAGCGCGATATCATCATGTACATCAACTCGCCCGGCGGCTCGTTCACGGCCATGACCGCGATCTACGACACGATGCAGTACGTCTCGCCGCAGATCCAGACGGTCGTGCTCGGCCAGGCGGCGTCCGCGGCATCCGTCCTGCTCGCAGGCGGCGCCCCGGGCAAGCGCCTCGCGCTTCCGAACGCGCGCATCCTGATGCATCAGCCGGCGATGGGCGAGGCTGGCCACGGTCAGGCCTCCGACATCGAGATCCAGGCGCAGGAGATCCTCCGTATGCGCACGTGGCTCGAAGAGACGATGGCTCGTCACACCGGCCAGGACGTCGCCAAGGTCAACAAGGACATCGACCGCGACAAGATCCTCTCGGCGCACGAAGCGCTCGAGTACGGTCTCGTCGACCAGGTGCTCACGACCCGCAAGCGTCAGCAGGCGGCGCTGACGAAGTAGCAGTCGACTCCGATGCCCCGCCGTCCCGTCACCGGGACGGCGGGGCATCGTCATGAGGTGCGCCGAGAGCGGATCCGTGCCGCGCGGGTGGATGTCGGGGTGTCGCAATCCCCGCCCGTGTCGGTGCGAGCGGTTAGGCTCTGAGGACAGCCGGGCAGTTCCGGCATGCTTCAAGGAGGAGCCTGATGGCACGCATCGGTGAGAGCGCCGACCTGTTCAAGTGCTCCTTCTGCGGAAAGAGCCAGAAGCAGGTCCAGCAGCTGATCGCCGGTCCCGGCGTCTACATCTGCGACGAATGCGTCGAGCTGTGCAACGAGATCATCGAAGAGCGCATGGCGGAGTCCTCCACGGGCGTGGTGTCGGAGTTCGATCTCCCGAAGCCCCGCGAGATCTTCTCGTTCCTCGAGGAGTACGTGGTCGGGCAGGAGTCCGCGAAGCGGGCACTGTCGGTGGCCGTGTACAACCACTACAAGCGCGTCCGCGCCCACGGCACGATCCAGTCGGCCGAGCAGCGCGCCGACGAGGTCGAGATCGCCAAGAGCAACATCCTGCTCCTCGGGCCGACCGGCTGCGGCAAGACCTATCTCGCTCAGACGCTCGCCAAGCGCCTCAACGTGCCGTTCGCCGTCGCCGACGCGACCGCGCTCACCGAGGCCGGCTACGTCGGTGAAGACGTCGAGAACATCCTCCTCAAGCTCCTGCAGGCCGCCGACTTCGACACGAAGCGCGCCGAGACCGGGATCATCTACATCGACGAGGTCGACAAGATCGCGCGCAAGGCCGAGAACCCGTCGATCACGCGCGACGTCTCCGGAGAAGGTGTGCAGCAGGCGCTGCTGAAGATCCTCGAGGGAACGGTCGCCTCTGTTCCGCCGCAGGGTGGGCGCAAGCATCCGCATCAGGAATTCATCCAGATCGACACGACGAACGTGCTGTTCATCGTCGCCGGTGCATTCGCGGGCCTCGAAGACATCATCTCGGCCCGCGTGGGCAAGCACGGCGTCGGGTTCGGCGCCCCCCTGCACAACAAGGGCGACGACCTCAGCCTGTTCAGCGAGGTCAAGCCCGAAGACCTGCACAAGTTCGGGCTGATCCCCGAGTTCATCGGCCGTCTTCCCGTCGTCGCCTCGGTGTCGCCGCTCGACCGGGTCGCGCTGATGGAGATCCTGACCGGCCCCAAGAACGCGCTCGTCAAGCAGTATCAGCGCATGTTCGAGCTCGACGACGTGCGTCTCGAGTTCGACGTCGAGGCGCTCGAGTCGATCTCCGACCTCGCGGTCGACCGCAAGACGGGTGCCCGCGGCCTCCGCGCGATCCTCGAAGAGGTGCTCGGACCGATCATGTTCGAGATCCCCTCGACCGACGACGTCGAGAAGGTCATCGTCACCCGCGCGTCCGTCGACGAGGGCGCCCCGCCCACGTTCGTGCTCCGCGAGAAGCGCAAGAGCGCCTGAGCCGAAGCCCAGGCGCCCTCGGCATCGGCTGTCAGCCGGTGAGTCCGCGTCGTGCCAACAGCGGTTCGATCTCGGCATCCCGTCCACGGAAGTCGCGGTAGGCCTCGAGCGGGTCCTTCGATCCACCGACACCGAGCAGGCGATCGCGGAAGCGGTCGCCGTTCTGTCGCGTCAGCCCGCCGTTCGCGCGGAACCATTCGACCGTGTCGGCATCGAGAACCTCGCTCCAGATGTAGGAGTAGTAGCCCGCGCTGTAGCCGCCCGAGAACACGTGCGCGAAGTACGTCGACGAGTACCGGGTCGGCACGGCGGGGTTGTCGAGCCCGATGTCGGCGAGAGCGGCCGCTTCGAACGCCTCGACATCGATGTCGTCGGCCACGTCGTCGGCGCCCAGGGAGTGCCATGCCTGGTCCAGCCACGAGGCCGCCAGGTACTCGCTCGTCGCGAAGCCCTGATTGAATGTCTCGGATGCTGCGAGCTTGTCGACGACGTCGGTGGGCAGCAGTTCGTCGGTGTCGACGTGCCGGGCATAGCGCGTGAGCACGTCCGGCCAGAACATCCACATCTCGTTGACCTGGCTCGGGAACTCGACGAAGTCGCGGAAGACGTTCGTGCCGGCGAAGTGCGGATAGGTCACCGTCGCGAAGAGGCCGTGGAGCGCGTGACCGAACTCGTGGAAGAGCGTCGTGACCTGGTCGAGCGTCAGCAGAGTGGGCTTGCCGGGCGCGGGCTTGGAGACGTTCAGGTTGTTCATGACGATCGGCGCCGTACCTCGCAGCTCGGACTGCAGCACGAGCGAGTTCATCCACGCACCACCACGCTTCGTGTCTCGCGTGTAGAGGTCGAGCACGAACAGACCGAGTGCCGATCCGTCGGCGTTGTGGATCTCGAACACGCGGGTGTCGGGGTGGTAGGCGCGCAGGTCGAACCGCTCGACGAACGTGATGCCGTACAGCTCTGTCGCCGCGCGGAACACGCCGTCCTGCAGCACCCGCTCTGCCTCGAACCACGGGCGCAGGGCGGCGGTGTCGAGGTCGTACTGCGCCGACCGCACGCGCTCGGTGTAGAACGCCCAATCGTGGGCCTCGAGCGGGAACGAGTCGCCGTCGGCGTCGATGATCGCCTGCAGGGCCTCTTGCTCGCGACGCGCGTTGCGCGCGGCGGGCACGGCGAGTCGGCGCAGCAGAGTGTGCACGGCGTCGGGCGAGCCGGCCGTCTCATCGGAGGTCACGTATGCCGCGTGCGAGTCGTAGCCGAGCAGTCGGGCACGCTGCGCCCGCAGGCGCACGATCTCGAGCAGCACCGGACGGTTGTCGTTCGCATTGTCGCGGATGCCGCGGGCACGCGATGCGTTGAGAAGACGCTTGCGGCTGCTCCTGTCGGTCAGCGACGAGAGGTAGGGGTGGCCCGTGAACAGGGTGAGTGTGACGACCCACCTGCCGTCGAGCCCCCGGTCGGCTGCGGCCTGCGCTGCAGCCGAGAGCTCGCCTTCGGACAGACCGTCGAGCTCCGACACGTCGTCGAACACGACGGCCAGGTCGTTGGTGTCGGCCAGCAGGTTCTTCTCGAACGTGGTGGTCAGCGTCGACAGACGCTGATTGATCGCCGTGAGCTGCGCCTTCGCCTCGTCGTCGAGACCGGCGCCCGCGTGCGACATCTCACGGAAGTGCCGCTCGACGAGATAGCGCTCCTCAGCCCCGAGTCCGAGCTCGTCGAGCTGATCGTGCAGGGTCTTCACCCGCCAATAGAGCTGGGCATCGAGCTGGATGCCGTCGTGGTGCGCCGACATGAGGGGAGCGAGCTCCTCTTCGATCTCCTGTATGGCGTCGGTGCCGTCGGCGGACGCCACCGCGTAGAACGTGCGCGCGACATCGCCCAGCAGTCTTCCGCTCTCTTCGAGCGGCACCATCGTGTTCTCGAAGGTGGGCATGGACCGCACGCGCGTGATGCGGTCCACCTCTGCGCGGTGCTCGGCGAACGCGGCCGTGAAGGCCGGCAGGTAGTGCTCCGGCCGGATCGACGCGTAGTCGGGCAGGCCGTAGGGAAGCGCGGACGGGGAAAGGAGCGGATTCTCGGACGCCATGTCCTCCACCCTAACGACGCCCTCGAGGCGCGGCCCGACCGCTCAGGCGAAGCCGTCGTCGGGATCGTGATCGACCACGGCCGTGCCGTCGGCGCCGAGCGTCACCACGACGCCCGAATCGAGCTCGGCGATCGGGCGACCTTCGAGCCACGTCAGCGTCCACCGGGGGCGCGGCTGGCCCAGGGTGTCGACGGACATCGAGGCATCCACGGAGCGGATGCCGCTCACGAGAGCCTCGGGGACGGCCTTCGGCGGCTCGTCGCCGGAGGTCCAACGGGTTCCGAGCTGCATCAGGACTCCTCTGCGGGGGTGAGCACGATGTCGGTGACCGCGAGGGTCTCGGCTTCGGCGTAGGCGATCCGAGCGATACGACCGACCGCGGCGAGGTCGCCCTCGGCGAGGCGGATCGCGTCGAGCGTCGCGGTCGGGGCGGCGATGGTGAGCGTCGTGACGGCGGTCTTCTGCGAGGCCTTGGCCTCGGTCTTGGCGCGACGCACGCTCACGAGCGCCGCGCTCACGCGAGACAGGACCGCGGGGTCGCCGTCGATGCCGAGCGGTGTCGGCCACTCGGCGTTGTGGATCGAGCCGGAGTTGAACCAGGACCACGACTCTTCGGCCGCGAACGAGAGCACCGGTGCGAAGAGGCGCAGCAGGGTCGACAGGGCGGTGCGCAGCGCGAGTGCGGCGGACGCCTGACCGACGTCTGTGCGGTCGTAGGCGCGCTCCTTCACGAGCTCGAGGTAGTCGTCGCAGAACGCCCAGAAGAACGACTCGGTGATCTCGAGTGCCCGGGCGTGGTCGTAGGCCTCGAAGGCGGTCGTGGCATCCCGCACGACGCCGTCGAGCGTCGCGAGCATCGAGGCATCCAGCGCATGCGTGATCTCAGCGCCCTCGGGAACGGGGAACGACAGCACGAACTTCGACGCGTTGAGCACCTTGATCGCCAGGCGCCGGCCGATCTTGACCTGCGTCGGGTTCTGGGGATCGAAGGCGGCGTCCGCGCCGAGCCTGCTCGAGGCCGACCAGTAGCGCACCGCGTCGGTGCCGTGCTGGTCGAGGATGTCGGCGGGCGTGACGACGTTGCCCTTGGACTTCGACATCTTCTTGCGGTCGGGGTCGACGATGAAGCCCGAGATCGCGGCATCCGTCCACGGAGCGCGACCGTCTTCGAGGGCGCTGCGCAGCATCGTCGAGAACAGCCAGGTGCGGATGATGTCCTGACCCTGCGGGCGGAGGTCGAACGGCGCCACGAGGTTCCAGAGTTCATCGTCGCGCTGCCAGCCGCCCGCCAGCTGAGGGGTGAGGGACGAGGTCGCCCACGTGTCGAAGATGTCCTTCTCGCCCTCGAAGCCACCGGCGACGCCGCGCTGCTCGGCGGTGTACCCCGGAGGAACGTCGATGGTCGGATCGACGGGCAGGCTGGCGAGGTCGGGCGTGATCACCACGTCGAAATCGCGGTCGCCGTTCTCGTCGAGCCCGTACCAGACCGGGATCGGCACGCCGAAGAAGCGCTGACGCGACACGAGCCAGTCGCCGGTGAGGCCGCCGACCCAGTTCTCGTAGCGCACGCGCATGAAATCGGGATGCCACGCCATGCCCGCGCCGAGCTCGATGAGCTTGTCGCGCAGGTCCGCGTCGCGGGCGCCGTTGCGCACGTACCACTGGCGCGTCGAGACGATCTCGAGCGGGCGGTCGCCCTTCTCGAAGAACTTCACCGCGTGCGTGAACGGCTTCGGATCGCCTTCCAGCTCACCGGAGGCGCGGAGCAGGTCGACGACGGCCTTCTTCGCGCTGAACACGGTCTTGCCGGCGATCTCGGCGTAGGCCGCCTTCGCGGCATCCGTCACGATCACGTCGGGTGCATCGGCCAGCACGCGGCCGTCCTTGCCCAGGATCGTGCGGTTGGGCAGGTCGAGTTCGCGCCACCAGATGATGTCGGTCACGTCGCCGAACGTGCAGATCATGGCGATGCCCGAGCCCTTGTCCTTCTGGGCGAGCGGGTGGGCGAGCACCGGCACCTCGACGTCGAAGAGCGGGGTGCGCACCGTGGTGCCGAACAGCGGCTGGTACCGCTCGTCGTCGGGGTGTGCGACCAGAGCGACGCAGGCGGCGAGGAGCTCGGGCCGTGTGGTCTCGATGTGCACGTCACCCGTGCCGTCGGTCTTGTGGAAGCCGATGCGGTGGTAGGCCGCGGGCTGTTCGCGGTCTTCGAGTTCGGCCTGGGCGATGGCGGAGCGGAAGTCGATGTCCCACAGCGTCGGCGCGAGCGCCTGGTACGCCTCCCCGCGCTCGAGGTTGCGCAGGAAGGCGAGCTGGCTCGTGCGGATCGTGTCGTCCGAGATGGTGCGGTACGTCTGCGTCCAGTCCACGCTGAGCCCCAGCTGGCGGAAGAGCGACTCGAACTGCTTCTCGTCTTCGAGGGTCAGAGACTCGCAGAGCTCGATGAAGTTGCGCCGGCTGATCGGGATCTGGTCGGCGGCCTTGCTGGACTTGTTGTCGCCGCCCTCGAACGGCGGTGTGAAGTCGGCGTCGTAGGGCAGGGTCGGGTCGCAGCGCACGCCGTAGTAGTTCTGCACACGGCGTTCCGTCGGCAGACCGTTGTCGTCCCAGCCCATGGGGTAGAACACGGTCGTGCCGCGCATGCGCTCGAAGCGCACCTTCACATCGGTGTGCGTGTAGCTGAACACGTGGCCGATGTGGAGTGATCCGGATGCCGTCGGCGGGGGAGTGTCGACCGAATAGACCCCTGCGCGACCGACCTCGGCCGCTCGGACGCGGTCGAACAGGTAGGTGCCCTGCCCGCGCCACGCGGCATCCCACTTCTCTTCGAGGCCTTCGAGGGCGGGCTTGTCGGGAATCTGCGCGTCGGCCATGAGGTCTCCTGGCGATATGTGCGGCACTGTGTGAGCGTGCCTGAGTGTGGGATCAGCTGCGATTCTATCCGCCACGGACGGGCCGGATGGCTCGTCCGCTCGTGAGGATCCGGTCACTCGAGAGGAGCCGGTACGGCGTGTTCGTCCTCTGGAGCGACCAGAACCTCACGGACGTGCACGGGATGCTGCGCCGCGTCCTCCCCACGTGTGTGCCGGTGCGCTCCGTCCCCGGTCCGGGTGGGCGCGGCCGGGCGGCCGGGTCGCCGAGGTGTCTCCTGGGAGGATGGATCTCCTCACCTTCGTCCGCGCCCGGGGCGGGATCGTCCGCTCGTCCGAACTCCGCGCCCACGGAGCCACCAACCGCGCACTCTCGGAAGCGGTCGCCACGGGTGGACTGGTGCGGCCGCGTCGCGGGTGGATGGCGGCGGCCGACGCCGATCCGGTCCTCCTCGGCGCAGCACGGTCGGGCGTCGTGCTCACCTGCATCACCCGAGCCGCTCGACTGGGGTTGTGGGTGCTTGCCCCCGACGGAGTGCACGTGGCGGCACCGGCCCACTCCGGATCGGTGCGCGCTCGTGGTGCCGTCGTGCACTGGCACCGCCCGCTCGTGCCGCGGCCACCGACGATGCTCGAGGACGGGATCGAGAACACGCTGGTCGCGGTGGCGCTCTGTCAGCCTTTCGAGTCAGCGCTCGCCGTATGGGAATCGGCGTTGCGCGCCTCGCTCGTCGACGTCCGCGCCCTGGAGCGGCTGCGGCTCCCTCTCGCGGCACGGCGGATCCTCGAGATCGCATCCCCGTGGTCGGATTCGGGTCTCGAAACCCTGGTCCTGCCCCGGCTCCGGTGGCTGAAGGTGCCGCTCAGACGCCAGATCTGGCTCGCCGGGCACCGTGTGGATCTCCTCATCGGCGATCGGCTCGTCCTCCAGATCGACGGCGGCCATCATGTCGGAGCCCAACGATCACGGGACATCGCCCACGATGCCGAGCTGACCCTGCTCGGCTACCACGTGATCCGCATCGGCTATCACGACGTGGTCGAGCGGTGGCCGGATGTGCAGGATCGGATCATGCGCGCCGTCGCGCAGGGACTGCATCTGGCGCCCTGACCCCTGCGCGTTCGCGAGGATCCGGTCACTCACGAGGAGCCCTGCCGCCCCGGCATCCTCTTGAGCGTCCAGATCCTCGTGAACGCCCAACCGAGGGTGCAGGCAGGCGCCGCTCAGAACGCCGGCTCGATCGAGGGATTGGCCTCGATGATGTGGAGCACGGCGTCGCTCGTGAAGGCCGCACGCAGCGCGGCGACGGTCTGGTCGTCGACGTCGTCGCCGACGACCAGCTGGAGGGCGAAGCGGTCGTCCAGCTCTGTGATCAGGCCGTCGTCGGCGGGGGTGAGCCCGAGGGCGGCGATGTGCGAGGGCCACTGGAAGACCAGGTCGGCCTCTTCGTACGCGGTGTTCAGCTGAGCGATCTCGACCTGGAGGAACTCCAGCCCGCGCGGATTCTCGGCGATGTCGTCCACCGTGGCCGCGTAGGGATCGACCGCGGGGTCGAGGGTCAGCAGGTCGTTGTCGGCGAGTAGCTTGAGGGCGCGACCGGCGTTGGAGGAGTCATTCGGGATCGCCACCCGTGCACCGTCCGGCAGATCGTCGATGTCCTGGACGGTCTGGGAGTAGAACCCGATGACGAAGTTGTACACGGTCTGCACGGCTTCGAGCGAGGCGTCGTTCTTCTCGTTGAACTCCTGCATGTAGGGCTCGTGCTGCGAGAAGCTCGCCTCGATGTCACCTGCGGCGAGCATGTTGTTCACGGTGACGTAGTCGGTGACCGTGAGCGGCTCGATCTCGTAGCCGTCCTCGATCTGCGCCGCGGCGGCCTCGACGATGTCGGTCGCGGGAGAGGTGACGGCGGCGACCCGGATCGTGACCGTCTCGTCTGCGCCCGGGGTGTCGCCGGCACCGCCGGCGCAGCCGGCGAGCAGGGCGCCGGCGCCGAGGAGCGCGACGAACGGAAGAAGGCGGTGCGAGGTCATGAGGGTACTCCAGGGTGTTCGATGCGGTGGGGGAGAAGCGGTCAGCGGTGGTCCAGGCGGGTCGCGAGGCGATAGCCGATCGCCTGGATCGCGAGGACCAGCACCAGGATCACGAGGATCGTGGTGTACATGAGGGCGTAGTCGTACTCCTGGTAGCCGTAGCGCATGGCGAAGTCGCCGATGCCGCCGCCGCCGACGACACCGAGCACGGTCGAGTACGAGATGAGGCTGATCGTCGCCGACGTGAGCGCATACACGAGGCCCGGCCGGGCTTCGGGCAGCAGGATGCGGAACATCGTCTGCGGCACGCTCGCCCCCATCGTCTCGGCCACGCGGAGGATTCCGGGTCGGATCTCGCGCAGGATCTGCTCGACGAGACGCGCATAGATGGCGACCGCCACGACGCACAGCGAGAATGTCGCGGCCGGGGTGCCGAAGGTCGTGCCGTAGATGAGGCGTGTCAGGGGGACCAGGAAGACGACCAGGAGGAGGAAGGGGAACGAGCGCACGACGTTGATGTAGAGGTTGCCCAGCACGAAGACCGCACGATTGCGGGCGATCCCCTCCGGACGGGTGAGGAAGACGATGGTCCCCAGCGGCAGACCCAGCAGGATCGCAGCCGAGAGCGAGACGACGATCAAGTAGCCGGTCTCGCCGAGCGCTGAGAGCAACTCGGCACCGTGCTCATCCAGGGTGGCGCCGAGGTCGCTCATGCGCCCAGTTCCTTGCGCGCACGATCGAGGTACGAGTCGCTGCGGTCGAGTCCTCGGGCACGCACGGCGATCACGTCGCGCAGAGCGCCCCGCTCGAACAGCGCGACGCGGTCGCAGATCGCCCGGACGACTTCGAGGTCGTGGGTGACGACGACGACCGTCGTCCCGAGGCGATCGCGGGCGTCGACGAGGACCCTCAGGACCTCGTCGGATGTCGTCGCGTCCAGCGAAGACGTCGGCTCGTCGCACAGGATCAGGTCGGGACGGCCGGCGAGGGCTCGCGCGATTCCGACGCGCTGCTGCTGGCCGCCGCTGAGCTGGGCGGGGAACCGCTCCGACGTTTCGGCGAGGCCGACGAACTCCAGCATCTCGTGCGCCCGGTCGCGCTCTGCCCGCCGCCGGGCGGCGGTTGCGCGCCCGCTGCGCCCGAGTTCGAGTGGCAGCAGGACGTTGTCGAGCACGGTGCGATTGCTCAGCAGGTGAACACCCTGGAACACCACGCCGATACGGCGACGGAAATCCCGGAGGGCTTTGCCCTCGAGACCGGCGAGGGAGCGTCCCAGTACTGTCACGCTTCCGGCGCTCGGGGCTTCCGAGGCGGTGAGGATGTCGAGCAGGGTGGTCTTGCCGGCGCCGCTCTCGCCGATCACGCCGAAGATCTCGCCCGGCATGATCTGCAGATCGACGTCTTCGAGAGCAGTGACGGCACCCTGCGCGTACCGCTTCGCGACGCCGGCGAGTTCGACCACCGGCCCCGCGGGGGTGTTGATAGACAGAGGGTTCCTCTTCGGACGACAGCGTGGAGCGACTTGTTGTATGCAGTCCAATATACTCGCCGCATGGGTGCGAGGTACCGGACGAGGGCGACCAACCGCGACGGCGGGTCGGGGTGGAGCCGCGTGGACGGCGGCCTGGAGGTGCCGGTGTCCAACCCGCTCGATCCCTCGTCGGATGCCTCAGCGAGCAACCCCGAGCAGTTGCTGGCGCTCGCCTGGTCGACCTGCCTGAACGCGACTGCCCGAGCGATCGTGAAGGGCGAGCGCGCGACGGCGGTGACCGTCGAAGTCGAGCTCCACGAGGCGACCGGTCGCATCGGCTACGAGTTCCACGCGACAGCCTTCGTCTCAGCAGACGGCCTCGATGACGAGGCCACGCGATCGCTCGCCGAGGCCGCGCACGCGCGATGCCCGGTATCGAGGCTGCTCCACGGCGCGACGACCGTTTCGGTGCTGCCCGAGGCCTACGTCGGGTGACTGCTCGCCGGGCACGGCACAGGCGTATGATCTAGTGCAGCAGCGCTGATCCGGCATCACCGGGGAGCTTTCGGAAGAACGGGACGCCGGTCCTCATTAGACCCGAACGGGGCAGGCCCGTCACAGCCGCAGTGAAAGAGGTCCGCAAGGACAACGCGGGGTGGTACCGCGGTTCTCCGCCAGGGGGGTCGTCCCAGCATGGAAGCATCGCAACCTGCTGGAGAGACATGACCTACCCCAAAGCGGCCCCCGGATCCTCGTTCGGGCCTGTCGTCCCGAGCCCGCGCTTTCCTCAGATCGAACGTCAGACGCTGTCGTACTGGTCTGCCGACGACACCTTCCGCGCGTCGATCGCAAACCGGGAGGGCGCGCCGGAATGGGTGTTCTACGACGGCCCGCCGTTCGCGAACGGTCTGCCGCATTACGGTCATCTGCTCACGGGGTACGCGAAGGACCTCTTCCCGCGGTTCCAGACGATGCGCGGCAAGAAGGTCGACCGCGTCTTCGGATGGGACACCCACGGTCTGCCGGCCGAGCTCGAGGCGATGAAGCAGCTCGGCATCACCGAGAAGACCGAGATCGAGGCCATGGGCATCGACGTGTTCAACGCGAAGGCGCGCTCGTCGGTGCTCGCGTACACGCGCGAATGGCAGGACTACGTGACGCGCCAGGCGCGCTGGGTCGACTTCGAGCGCGGCTACCAGACCCTCGACCCGAACTACATGGAATCGGTGCTGTGGGCGTTCAAGACCCTGCACGACAAGGGACTCGCCTATGAGGGACACCGGGTGCTGCCCTACTGCTGGCGCGACGAGACGCCCCTGTCGACCCACGAGCTGCGCATGGACGACGACGTCTACAAGATGCGGCAGGATCCTTCGGTCACCGTCACGTTCCCCCTCGTGGGCGCGAAGGCCGAGGCGCTGGGCCTGACCGCCGTTCGCGCGCTGGCGTGGACGACGACCCCCTGGACGCTGCCGACCAACCTCGCCCTCGCGGTCGGTCCCGAGATCCGCTACGCCGTGCTGCCCGGAGGACCCGCCGGTGCCGCCGATGTGCACCACGCACCCGACGGGCGCAGTGACGAGCCCATAGAGGCGGCATCCCACCGCTATCTGCTCGCCGAGGACATGGTCGCCGGCTACGCGAAAGACCTGGGCTACGACTCCGCCGATGCGGCATACGCGGCGGTGGACCGCACGGTGCTCGGCGCAGAACTCGCGGACGTCGCCTACGACCGGCTGTTCGACTACTACGCGGATGCCGAGACGTGGGGCACCGCGCACGCGTGGCGCATCCTCGTCGACGACTACGTCACGACGAGCGACGGCACCGGCATCGTGCATCAGGCCCCGGCCTACGGCGAGGACGACCAGCGCGTGACCGAGGCGGCCGGCATCCCGCTCATCATGAGTCTCGACGACGGGGGACGCTTCCTGCCTCAGGTGACGGATGTCGCGGGGGAGCTGTGGATGGACGCGAACACGCCGCTCGTGCGCATCCTCCGCCAGGACGGGCGCCTGCTGCGGCTCGCGTCCTATGAGCACTCGTACCCGCACTGCTGGCGGTGCCGCAACCCGCTGATCTACCGCGCGGTGTCGAGCTGGTTCGTGCGCGTGACGGAGCTCAAGGAGAAGATGCTCGCCAACAACGAGCAGATCACCTGGGTGCCCGAGAACGTCAAGCACGGCCAGTTCGGCAAGTGGCTCGAGGGCGCGCGCGACTGGTCGATCAGCCGCAACCGCTACTGGGGTTCGCCGATCCCGGTCTGGAAGAGCGATGACCCCGAGTACCCGCGCGTCGACGTATACGGCTCGCTGGCCGACATGGAGCGCGACTTCGGGCGCCTCCCACAGGATCCCGACGGCAACGTCGACCTGCACCGTCCGTACATCGATGACCTGACGCGCCCGAATCCCGACGATCCGACCGGGCGCTCCACGATGCGCCGCATCGAGGACGTCTTCGACGTGTGGTTCGACTCGGGATCGATGCCCTACGCGCAGGTGCACTACCCGTTCGAGAACCACGAGTGGTTCGACGAGCACGCCCCGGCGGACTTCATCGTCGAATACATCGGACAGACGCGCGGCTGGTTCTACGTGATGCACGTGCTGTCGACCGCGCTGTTCGACCGACCCGCCTTCACCGGTGTCTCGTGCCACGGCATCGTGCTCGGCAACGACGGCTACAAGATGTCGAAGTCGCTGCGCAACTACCCCGACGTGTCCGAGGTCTTCGATCGCGACGGATCCGACGCGATGCGCTGGTTCCTGATGTCGTCGTCGGTGCTGCGCGGCGGAAACCTCAGCGTCACCGAGGAGGGCATCCGCGCGGGCGTCCGCGAGTTCCTCCTGCCGCTGTGGAACGCGTGGTACTTCTTCTCGACGTACGCGAACGCTTCGACAGGCTCGGCGGGGACCGCTTCGACAGGCTCAGCGGCTGGGACCGACGGGTACGAGGCGACGTGGCGCACGGACTCGACGAACGTGCTCGACCGCTACATCCTCGCCCTGACCGGCGACCTCGTACGCGGTGTCGCGGAAGACCTCGAAGGACTCGATTCGACGATGGCGGCTGCGAAGCTGCGGGAGTTCGCCGAGGCCCTGACCAACTGGTACATCCGCCGGTCTCGCGACCGCTTCTGGGTCGGCGTGACCGACGACCCGTCCAGCCGGGAGGCGTTCGACACGCTGTACACGGTGCTCGAAACCCTCACGCGTGTCTCGGCGCCGATCATCCCGCTCATCTCCGAGACCATCTGGCAGGGGCTCACCGGTGGCCGCAGCGTGCACCTGGAGGACTGGCCCGACGCGGACGCCTTCCCCGACGCCGGTGACATCCGCGGCGCGATGGACACCGTGCGGGAGGTGTCGAGCGTCGCCAACGCGCTCCGCAAGAAGCAGGGCAAGCGCGTGCGTCTGCCGCTGCCGCTGCTGACCGTGGTGGTGCCGGATGCCGCGGCCCTGGGGCAGTTCGACGAGATCCTCCGCGACGAGCTGAACGTCAAGGCGATCGCGCTCGTCGAGACGCGCGATGACACCGCGTCGTCCTACGGGATCACCCACCGGCTGTCCGTCAACGCTCGCGCTGCGGGTCCGCGACTGGGCAAACAGGTGCAGCAGGCGATCCGTGCCGCCAAATCCGGCGACTGGGCGGAATCGGGCGGCGTCATCATCGCCGGCGGCCTCGCCCTCGAGCCGGGGGAGTACGACCTCGTGCTCGAGACGGCGGGCAGACCCGACGGTGAAGCACTCGCGCTGCTGGCAGGCGGCGGCTTCGTGCTGCTCGATACGCGGACGACACCCGAACTCGAGGCGGAAGGGCTCGCCCGCGACGTCGTGCGGGCCGTCCAGGACACCCGCAAGGCCGCCGGCTTCGATGTGAGCGACCGCATCCGACTCGTGCTGCTCTTCGAGGACGCCGCCGACGGTGACGCCGTCAAGTCCGCATTCGCCACGGCGCGCGTCGCCGAGGAGACCCTCGCCGTCGAGCACGAGGTCATCGTGGCCGGCCGAGGCTACGATCGTGACGCCGGTCTTGTGCCGTCGTCGGTGGAGGGGCACACCGAGCACATCAACGCAGGTACCTACGCGAACAAGGGCGCCTTCGACGTCGTCGTCGCGCGCAAGGAGTCATCCGCATGAACGATCGCAACCGCGCCGACGCCGTCTACGACGCTCTTCTGCAGCGCCAGGGCGAACAGTGGGTGCAGCCACGGGTCGAGCGCACCGCTCGGGTGCTCGAGCTGCTCGACGATCCGCAGAAGACGTATCGCGTCGTGCACATCACCGGCACGAACGGCAAGACGTCGACGGCACGCATGATCGAGAGCCTCGTGCGGGCGCACGGCCTGCGCACGGGCCTGTTCACGAGCCCCCATCTCGAGCGGTTCACCGAGCGCATCATGATCGACGGCGCTCCGATCGCGGATGCCGCGATCGCCGACGCGTGGGACGAGATCCTGCCGTTCGTCGACATCGTCGACACCGAGCTCCAGGGTGCCGGCGACGCACCGCTGACGTTCTTCGAGCTGCTCACGGTGCTGGCCTTCGTCGCCTTCGCCGACGCGCCGATCGACGTACTGGTGCTCGAAGTGGGCATGGGCGGCACGTGGGACTCCACGAACACCGCCGACGGCGACGTCGCCGTCATCGCGCCGATCGACATCGATCACGCCGACCGGCTCGGCGAGACCATCGCCGACATCGCAGCCGTCAAGGCGGGCATCATCAAGGATGGCGCCGCCGTCGTCTCCGCTCGGCAGCAGCCGGCCGCCGAGGCGGTGCTGCGTGCCGCAGCGGCGACCAGGGGCGCCACGATCGCCTTCGAGGGCGGAGAGTTCGGCCTGTCGTCGCAGCGTCTCGCCGTCGGGGGTCAGTTGATCTCGGTGCGCGGACTCGCCGGCGCCTACGACGACGAGTACCTGCCGATCTACGGCGCGCACCAGGGGTTCAACGCGGCGCTCGCGATCGCGGCCGTCGAGTCCCTGGTCGGCGGCGCGACCCAGCCGATCGCGAGCGACATCCTGGCCGAGGGCCTCGGCCAGGCGACGTCTCCCGGGCGTCTTCAGCTCGTCGGAGTGCAGCCGACCGTGATCGTCGACGCTGCACACAATCCCCACGGCGCGCGAGCGCTGGCGACGGCCCTGCGCGAGGCGTTCGACTTCGACGACTGGGGTGTCGTGCTGGGCGTGCTGGCCGACAAGGATGCAGGCGGCATCGTCGCCGAGCTGGCGCCGGTCGCGGCCCACGTGTTCGCGACGATGCCCGACTCCGAGCGCGCAAGCGACGCCGACACCGTCGCCGACTTCGCCGAAGCCGCCGGCCTCGCCGTGACGGTGCACGTCGACGCCGGTGCGGCGACGGAAGCCGCCCGCGGGTGGGCCGCGGCATCCGATCGTCGCGCCGTCATCGTGGCGGGCTCCGTCCTGCTCGCCGGCGAAGTCCTCGCCCTCTCCGAGCTCGAGGACTGGAAGTCGGGGTGGGCTTCGTGACCACCGCGCAGGGGCCGGCGCGTCGCCGGCGCGGTGCCGCCGAATCGCTCGCGTCGATCGTGCTCGCGTTCGAGTCGGTGATCGCCTTCCTGGGCGGGCTCGTGATCTACGGGCTCGGTGTCCTTCCGGAGGGCATCCCGTCCTGGTGGGGCATCGTGGCGGGCTCGGTCGTGGCGGTGCTGATGATCCTCGCGGGCCGCTTCGTGCGGTATCCGTGGGGCATCGCCTTCGGATGGGTGCTGCAGCTCGTGGTCGCGCTCGGGGCGATCCTCGTTCCGGCGCTGGCGCTCGTCGCGCTCATTTTCGGGACGATGTACGGATATGCCACGATCAAGGGGGCGGCGCTGGATCGACGCAACGCGCAGATCGGCTCCACCCCACCCGACGAAACCTGAACCGAACGGAACCCACGCATGGCCACCGAAGAGACCCTCGTCCTCGTCAAGCCCGACGGCGTCGCGCGCGGCCTCACCGGCGCGATCCTCGCCCGCATCGAGGCGAAGGGCTACGCGCTCGTCGACATCCGTCTCGTCGAGCCCGACCGCGAGACGCTGGAGCAGCACTACGCCGAGCACGAGGGCAAGCCCTTCTACGAGCCGCTCCTCGAGTTCATGATGTCGGGTCCGTCGGTGGCGATCCGGCTCGCGGGAAACCGGGTCATCGAGGGTTTCCGCTCCCTCGCCGGAACCACCGACCCGACGACCGCGGCTCCGGGAACGATCCGCGGCGACTTCGGCCGCGACTGGGGCCTCAAGGTGCAGCAGAACCTCGTCCACGGTTCGGACAGCCCCGAGTCCGCCGCGCGCGAGCTCGCCATCTGGTTCTGAATCCGGCCCTGACGACCCAGCCTCGACGCGGTTCTCTCAGAAGATGTCGGCGATGATGCGGGTGACCGCTTCCATCTCGAGCTGTGCGAGCAGCAGGATCAGCGCGTAGCTCAGGATCGCGGCCAGCGGCACCCACACCATGAGCGAGTCGGCACCGCGACGCACCCGCGCGGCGACGGGCACGACGCCCGACCGCAGAACGTGCAGCGTCACGAGGTAGAACGTCGGGATGGTGACCGCCCACGTGACCATGCACCACGGGCAGAGGGTGTGGAGGTTCTGCGCGTAGATGCTCTGGCCGATGAGCCAGACGACGAATCCGAAGGCGAACCCGAACCCGGCCCACAGGCCCAGCCAGAACCAGCGTGCGAAGCGAGCGCCGGCCAGGATCGCGACGCCGACGACGATCGGCGCGATCCAGCCGGCCAACCCCAGGATCGGATTCGGGAACCCGAAGATGCTGCCCTGCCATGAGTCGAGGTTCGCGCTGCACTGCACCAGCACGCTGATGTCGCACGCGGCGCCCTCACCCGGGTTCGCGAGGGCGTGGAACTTCTCGACGGTCAACGAGAACGCCGCCCACCATCCGATCGTGCCGGCGATGATGAGCCACACCGCAAGCGCGGTCGGGCGGGTGTGCGACTGGTGGGTGGGCATGTCTCGGATTATGGCAAACGCGGGCTGATCGGATGCCGCATCCTCCCGGTAAGCAGTCCCGGCGTGTCCGCGGCGAGCAAACGCGCTCCGGAAGTGCGATAATGATGCGGATGCGCCACGGCCGCGCCGTGGCACGCATCACAGAAGACTTCAGGGCGACGACCGCCCGCGCAGCCCGAGCCGTGAGCCGGCTGCAGACCGAGAGAGTTCGCGGCACCGCAGGTGCGGCACCGCACGAGATTTCGCCGGGCGACGCGCGGTTTCGCCCCGCTAGGAGTACCCCAGTGATGGCCGATGACGCAAACAACGAACACGACCTCGACACGGGATCGGATGCCGCGCTGACGCGCGAGCACGTGACGGCGCCGCTCGAGGGCCCCGATGTGGAAGTGTCTCCAGGCCCCGACTCGGCGACCGACGAGCCCGCGGCCGACATCTTCCCCGAGCCCGCCGAGGGGCCGGACGTCGAGGTCCCGAGTGACGCCGAGCCCCCCGCGGGCGCCGCGCCGCAGGCCGAGATCGATGCCGCGCGTGACGACGCCGCTCCGGAGCCCGCGACCGACGCGGATTCCGCTGACCCCGCGCCCACCGAGCCCAGCGCGCCCGCCGCGCCCGAGAAGGTCACGGCGGTCAGCCTCGGGCTGATCCCCGAGACGTTCGTCTCGGCGGTCTCGACCACCCTCCACTTCTACGCCCCCGCGTTCATCCCGATGCCGTCGCTTCCCGACGAGCCGGAGCAGCGACAGGACGACCAGCAGCCGTCGGGCAATGCGCGCAGGCGCGGACGCCGCCGCGGCGGAGACCCCCGCGACGATCAGCAGGACCAGCAGCCCGAGCCCCGCGAACAGCGCGAGCCCCGGGAGCCGCGCGAACCCCGCGAGCAGCCGGCACACCGGCAGCGTGCGGTCGAGCTGATCACCGAACCGCAGCGCATCAAGGGATCGACCCGCCTCGAGGCGAAGAAGCAGCGTCGTCGTGACGGCCGCGAGGCCGGACGCCGCCGCGCGGTGGTCACCGAGGCGGAGTTCCTCGCCCGCCGTGAAGCCGTCGACCGCGTCATGATCGTGCGATCGAAGAACGGCCGCGTGCAGATCGCGGTGCTCGAAGACAAGGTTCTCGTCGAGCACTATGTGGCCCGCAACCAGGATGCCTCCCTCATCGGCAACGTCTACCTCGGCCGCGTGCAGAACGTGCTGCCCAGCATGGAGGCCGCGTTCGTCGACATCGGCCGCGGCCGCAACGCCGTGCTGTACTCGGGCGAGGTCGATTGGGACGCCGTCGAGACCGGCAACCAGCCGCGACGCATCGAGCTCGCACTCAAGAGCGGCGACAAGGTCCTGGTCCAGGTCACCAAGGACCCCGTGGGCCACAAGGGCGCTCGACTGACGAGCCAGATCTCGCTCCCGGGCCGCTACCTCGTGTACGTGCCCGGCGGCGCCATGAACGGCATCTCGCGCAAGCTGCCCGACACCGAGCGCGCGCGCCTGAAGAAGATTTTGAAAGAGGTGCTGCCCGAGTCGTCGGGCGTCATCGTCCGCACCGCGGCCGAGGGCGCGACCGAAGACCAGCTGACGCTCGACGTCCAGCGTCTGACCAACCAGTGGGAGCACATCTCCACGCAGCTCGATTCGATCCAGGCGCCTGCTCTGCTGCACTCCGAGCCCGATCTGCTCGTGAAGATCGTCCGCGACGTCTTCAACGAGGACTTCACCAAGATGCTCATCCAAGGCGACGATGCGCACGGCACCATCACGTCCTATCTCGCCAGCGTCGCGCCGGATCTGCTGGACCGCGTGGAGTCGTACGACTCCGACGTCGACCCGTTCGACGCGTACCGCATCACCGAGCAGATCGAGAAGGCGCTCGACCGCAAGGTGTGGCTGCCGTCGGGTGGTTCGCTCGTGATCGACCGCACCGAGGCCATGACGGTGGTCGACGTCAACACCGGCAAGTTCGTCGGCTCGGGCGGAAACCTCGAGGAGACCGTCACCAAGAACAATCTGGAGGCGGCCGAGGAGATCGTGCGCCAGCTGCGGCTGCGCGACATCGGAGGCATCATCGTCGTGGACTTCATCGACATGGTGCTCGAGTCCAACCGCGACCTCGTGCTGCGGCGCATGGTCGAGTGCCTGAGCCGTGACCGCACCAAGCACCAGGTGGCCGAGGTGACGTCACTCGGTCTCGTGCAGATGACGCGCAAGAAGCTGGGCCTCGGGCTGCTCGAGACGTTCAGCGAGGCGTGCGAGGTCTGTGCGGGGCGCGGCGTGATCGTGCATCACGACCCGGTCGTCAAGCACCGGGCCCCGGCGGGCAGCTCGCAGAGTTCACGCCGTCCGCGCAGCACGCCGCAGCCGCAGACCAACGGCTCCAACGGCACCCACGTCATCACCGAGGGCGTCAAGTCCGCCCTGGCGCAGATCGCGGCATCCACGATCCACAGCCACGACGAGCCGGTCGTCGAAGAGCCCGTCGCGGCCCCGGTCGTCGAAGAGGCCGTGGCGGAGCGACCCAAGAAGCCGCGCAAGAAGCGTCCGGAGCCCGCCGCGAAGAAGCCGATGACCGAGAAGGACCTGCTCCTCGACTCGGTGCTGAGCGCTCTGCCCGAGCCGAAGGCACCGGGCCAGGGACGCTCGCGTCGTCGTGTCACGACGGCCGCGCTCACCGGCACGCCCGTCAGCCCCGCAGCGAACGACTGACCCCGACGGCTCAGCGGCGGGGGCGGTCACGCCCCCGCACGCGGAGACCGGACGCGATGAGGCGACGCACGAGCTCGTGCCCGCCGACGTGCGTGGCGCCCGCCGCGACGAGCCGGGCGTGGGCGTCGTCGGGAACGTCGTAGTGGTCGAGATCGAATCCTCGACGGGGGATGCCGTTGGCCTCTGCGAACGCGTGCAGCTCGTCGAGATCGCTGTCGCTGACCAGATGCGCCCACATCCGCCCGTGCGCGGGCCAGAGGGGGTCGTCGATGAGGATCACCACGTCGCGATCCTATGCAGGGTCTCGTCGCGACACGAAGACGACTGCTTTTGCCGGATCACGATGCATCCGGTAAAGTAGTCCTTTGGTGCGTCCCGTACGCAGGCTCATGCTCGCGTCGACAGGCTCAGCAACGGGTTGGAGCAGTCCGCACCGTGACTTTTCAGTCTTATCGAGACAAATCGGAGCCGTGTGCTCCCAGACGAAACAGGTGTGAAGTGGTTTACGCAGTTGTGCGGGCCGGAGGCCGGCAGGAGAAGGTGGAAGTCGGCACGATCGTCGTCCTCGACCGTCAGGCCGCGAAGATCGGCGACTCGATCGAGCTCGCCGCCGTTCTGTTCGTCGACGGCGACGCCGTGACGACCGACGCCGACAAGCTCGCGAAGGTCACGGTCACGGCTGAGGTCCTCGCCGAAGAGCGGGGTCCGAAGATCCACATCCAGAAGTTCAAGAACAAGACCGGCTACAAGAAGCGCCAGGGCCACCGTCAGGACCTCACGCGCGTCAAGATCACCGGCATCAAGTAAGTCCAGGAAGAGACGCAGAGATGGCACACAAAAAGGGCGCAAGCTCCACCCGCAACGGTCGTGACTCCAACGCACAGCGCCTGGGCGTGAAGCGCTTCGGCGGTCAGAAGGTCCTCGCCGGCGAGATCATCGTCCGTCAGCGCGGCACGCACTTCCACCCCGGCGCCAACGTCGGCCGTGGCGGCGACGACACGCTCTTCGCCCTCACCCCGGGTGCAGTCGAGTTCGGCAAGAAGGGCGGCCGTAAGGTCGTCAACATCGTCGAATTCGCGGAGTGACCCGCAACTCAGGCGACAGTCTCAAGCGGAGGGGCGGGCACTGGCTCGCCCCTTTCGCATTTCCCAACCAATCTTCAGGAGGATGCACGTGGTCACGTTCGTCGATCGTGTGACGTTGCACCTCAGCGCCGGCAAGGGCGGCAACGGCTGCGTGTCCGTCAAGCGCGAGAAGTTCAAGCCGCTCGCCGGCCCCGACGGCGGCAACGGCGGGCACGGCGGCGATGTCGTGCTCATCGCCGACCCGCAGGTGACGACGCTGCTGTCGTACCACCACTCGCCGCACCGTTCGGGCGGCAACGGCGGCTTCGGAATGGGTGACCACCGCAACGGCGCGCTCGGCGAGGTCGTCGAGCTGCCGGTCCCGGTCGGCACCGTCGTGAAGGACGCCGACGGCGAGACCCTCGTCGACATGATCGAACCCGGCATGCGCTTCGTCGTCGCGCCCGGTGGGCTCGGCGGGCTCGGCAATGCCGCGCTGTCGAGCACCAAGCGCAAGGCCCCCGGCTTCGCTCTCCTCGGCACGCCCGGGTGGGAAGGTGACATCCAGCTCGAGCTGAAGACCGTCGCCGACGTCGCCCTGGTCGGCTATCCGTCGGCGGGTAAGTCGAGCCTGATCGCGGCGATCTCCGCGGCGCGTCCGAAGATCGCGGAGTACCCGTTCACGACCCTGCACCCGAACCTGGGCGTCGTGCAGTCCGGCGACGTGCGCTTCACCGTCGCCGACGTCCCCGGCCTGATCGAGGGCGCGAGCGAAGGCAAGGGCCTGGGCCTGGAGTTCCTGCGCCACGTCGAGCGCTGCACGGCCCTCGTGCACGTCCTGGACTGCGCCACGCTCGACCCGGGCCGCGATCCGCTGACCGACCTCGACGTGATCCTCGCCGAGCTCGCCGCCTACCCCGTGCCTGAGGGTCAGGTTCCTCTGCTGGATCGACCTCAGCTCATCGCCCTGAACAAGGTCGACGTGCCCGAGGCGAAGGATCTCGCAGAACTCGTGCGCCCCGAGCTCGAAGCGCGCGGATTCCGCGTGTTCGAGATCTCGACCGTGAGCCACGAAGGTCTGCGCCAGATCACGTTCGCCCTCGGCGACATCGTCGCTCAGCACCGCGCAGAGGTCGCCGCGGCGCCGGTACCGGAGCGCATCGTCATCCGCCCCCGCGGCGCCGTCAAGGACTTCACCGTGCGCGTCGACGGCGGCTCGTACGGCAACATCTACCGCATCCTCGGCGAGAAGCCCGTGCGCTGGGTGCAGCAGACCGACTTCGCGAACGAAGAGGCCGTCGGCTACCTGGCCGATCGCCTCGACAAGCTCGGTGTCGACGACGCGCTGTACCGCGCCGGCGCGGTTCCGGGAGCCACCGTCGTCATCGGCGAGGGCGACGGCATCATCTTCGATTGGGAGCCGTCACTCTCGTCGACAGCCGAGCTCATGACGGCACCGCGAGGCACCGACCCCCGCCTGCTGCAGAGCACCCGCCGCACGACGACCGAGCGCCGCGAGCAGTACTACGACCTGATGGATGCCAAGGCCGAGGCTCGGGCAGAGCTCGAAGCCGAGCGACGCGCCGCGCGCGACTGGAGCGGCGAAGAGGGCGACGCGTGACCGCCTTCGAGCGCCACGACATCCCGACGTCGCGTCGCGTCGTGGTGAAAGTCGGATCGTCGTCGATCAGCGGCGACGCGGCGCACCGGATCGACACGATCGTCGAGGCGATCGCGTCTGCCCATGGCCGCGGCACCGAGGTCGTGCTGGTGTCGTCGGGCGCGATCGCCACCGCCATCCCGTTCCTCGATCTGGGCGGTCGCCCCAACGATCTCGCGACGCAGCAGGCTGCCGCCGCGGTCGGCCAGAACGTGCTCATGTGGCGGTACCAGACGTCGCTCGATCGCTTCAGGATCCTCGCCGGCCAAGTGTTGCTGACGGCCGGCGACCTCGAGAATCCCACCCCGCGCTCCAACGCCCGACGGGCGATGGAGCGTCTGCTCGGTCTGCGCATCCTCCCGATCGTGAACGAGAACGACACCGTCGCCACGCAGGAGATCCGGTTCGGCGACAACGATCGGCTCGCCGCCCTCGTGGCGCAGCTGATCGGCGCCGACGCGCTCGTGCTCCTGAGCGACATCGAATGCCTCTACACGCGACCGCCCGGCGAGCCGGGAGCCCAGCCGATCCGTCGGGTCGTGTACGGCGACGACCTGCACGGCTTCGAGTTCGGGACCGTCGTCGTCAACAGCGTCGGCACCGGGGGAGCGGCCACGAAGGTGTCTGCTGCGCGGCTGGCGACGGCATCCGGAATCGGGGTTCTGGTCACCAGCGCCGACCTCGTCGATCGGGCTCTGTCGGGCGACGACATCGGCACCTGGTTCGCTCCGAACCCCGAGCCTGCGGCGCCCGCCGCCACCGGACCGGTGCGCACGGCGACGTCGACCATGGGCGCGGAGTGAGTCGGCTCCGCCGATAAACTGACCCCATGACCACGACGATCACGACCGCGCGCGAGCGGATGCTCCTCGCGAAAGAGGCGTCCCGGTCGATCGCCCTGCTGGGCGATGAGGCCAAGCGCACTGCGCTGAACGCGATCGCCGGCGCGATCGAGTCCGCGAGCCCCGAGATCGTCGCGGCGAATGCCGACGACCTCGCACGAGGCCGCGCTGCGGGGCTCTCGGAGTCGCTGCAGGACCGCCTGCGACTCGACGCCCCGCGGGTCGCCGCGCTCGCCCAGGCGGTGCGCGACATCGCCGACCTGCCCGATCCCGTCGGCCGGGTGCTCGATGAGCGCACGATCGCCGACGGCGTCGCATTGACGAAGGTCTCCGTTCCGTTCGGCGTCGTCGGCTCGATCTACGAGGCCCGCCCCAATGTGACCGTCGACATCGCGGCTCTGGCTCTGCGGTCGGGCAACGCCGTCGTGCTGCGCGGCGGAACCGCCGCCGAGCAGACCAACGCCGAGCTCGTGCGCGCGATGCGAGGCGCACTGGCCGGGCTCGGCATCGACCCCGAGGCGATCCAGACGGTCGACGAGTTCGGGCGCGAGGGAGCCAGGGAGCTGATGCAGGCGCGTGGCATCGTCGACGTGCTCGTGCCGCGGGGGAGCGCCCAGCTCATCGAGACGGTGGTCACCGAGTCGTCGGTTCCGGTGATCGAGACCGGCGCCGGGGTCGTGCACATCGTCCTGGACGCCACCGCACCGCTCGAGTGGTCGCGTGACATCGTCGTCAACGCGAAGGTGCAGCGACCGAGCGTCTGCAACGCCGTCGAGACCGTGCTCGTGCATCGGGATGCCGCGGAGCGCGTCATCCCGGTCGTGGTTGCGGGGCTGCAGGAGCGGGGAGTCGTCGTCCACGGCGACCCGGCCGTCGCACGCCTCGCCGACGGCGTGATCGCCGCCTCCGAAGAGGACTGGGCCAGCGAGTACCTGAGCCTCGACATCGCGATGCGGGTCGTCGACGACCTCGACGAAGCGCTCGATCACATCCGCCGCTACTCGACGCATCACACCGAGTCCATCATCACGACCGACGACGCCAATGCCGAGCGGTTCCTGGCCGAGGTGGACTCCGCCGTCGTGATGGTCAACGCCTCGACCCGGTTCACCGACGGCGGCGAATTCGGCTTCGGCGCCGAGGTGGGCATCTCGACCCAGAAGCTCCACGCACGTGGGCCGATGGGGCTCAGCGAACTGACGAGCACCAAGTGGCTCGCGCGCGGCTCAGGACAAGTCCGCGCCTGACCACCTAAACTGATCGAGCGCCTGGGAACAGGACCGCAACCCGAACGGAGCACGAATGACCATCGCCACGCTTCTCGCTGCCGTCGCCGAAGAGGGCGAGCACGGCAACGTCGCGCTCGAGACGGTCGGCTACGGCATCGTGGCGGTCATCGTCTTCGCCGCCCTCGCGCTCGTCACGGCCTCGTATCGCAACGTCGCCAACCGCCACGCGCACAAGGCCGACGCGTACGCCAAGGCGCACGCCGACGACGTCCAGCACAGCGGGCACGGCCACTAGGCCGCGACCGTATGTCGGTGACGCGAGCCCCCAGGATCGGGGTCATGGGTGGGACGTTCGATCCCGTCCATCACGGTCACCTCGTCGCAGCCAGTGAGGTCGCGCAGTCGTTCGATCTCGATGAGGTGGTGTTCGTCCCCACCGGCCAGCCGTGGCAGAAGGGCGTCGTCACCGAGGCCGAGCACCGCTATCTGATGACGGTGATCGCCACGGCATCCAACCCGCAGTTCACCGTCAGTCGCGTCGACATCGACCGTGACGGACCGACCTACACGATCGACACGCTGAAGGATCTCAAGCGCCAGCGTCCCGATGCCGAGTTCGTCTTCATCACCGGGGCGGACGCAATAGCGCAGATTCTCAGTTGGAGGGACCATGATGAGTTGTGGGACCTCGCCCACTTCGTCGCCGTCTCGCGACCCGGTCACGTGCTCAGCACTGCCGGACTGCCGACCGAGGACGTGAGCCTGCTCGAGATCCCCGCGCTGGCGATCTCGTCCACGGATTGCCGTGAGCGTGTGCGCAGCGGGAACCCCGTGTGGTACCTCGTCCCCGACGGGGTCGTCCAATACATTGCCAAGCACCACCTCTACCGGAGCAAGGAATGACATCACCTGAGCAGCCGGACACCCCACCGCTGACCCGGAAGCAGCTGCGGGAGATCCGCAACACCGGTGCGACACCCGTCATCACCGCAGGCGCCGTGCCGTTCGTCGCCCCGCCCGCCGAGCAGGCCGAAGGCGTGGAGCAGAGCGAGGCCGAGCAGCCCGACGCGCCGGTTGCCGACGAGCAGCCCGACGCGCCGGTTGCCGACGAGCAGCCGCCCGAGGCGCCGCTCCCGCGGCCGGCGGCACCGTCTGTCGTCGGCGCCGCGCCGATCGCCGACGCATCGGTCGACCTCGGCGTGTCGCCGCTCACACGCCGCCAAGCCCGCCAGCAGGAGCGCATCCGCACGGCATCCGTTCCCGTCATCACCCCCGACGTCGCGGCGGCGCACGCTGCGGCGACAGCGGGTGCCGCGCCTCGGATCTTCGCGCCCGAGCCGACGAGCCCGACGGACGAGCCGACGGAATCGACGGACGAGCCGGCGGTCTGGGCGCCGGAGCCGATCAGTGTCGTGCCCGGGCGGGACGACGACGAGACACAGGCCTCCGATGACCACGTCGTCGCCGTGCTCGAAGACGACGACCTCGACGATGCCGTCGATGAGGAGGACCGCGTTCCGGAGGACGAGTCCGACCGCGCCGTCGTGAGCCCGAAGCTCGGTGCCGCGGTGATCGCCGGAGAACCCGTCGAGATCGATCTTCCGCCGTCGTTCGACCAGCTGCTCGCGCAGGGGAGCACCGGATCGATCGGGACGCCCAACGCGCTCATCCTCTCGCAGGGTGCCGCCGACATGCCGATGATCTCTCCCGTCAACGCGACCGGCGAGATCATCATCACGGGCACGTTCAACCTTCCGGAGGGTCTCGGCTCGACCGGTCACGCCCTCGGCACCGCCGACGGCAAGGAGACCGACGCCGTGCTGGTCGACGGTGAACTGCCGGCGCATTCGTCTCCGACACCGATCGCCGCCAGCGCCGCGATCAGCACGGTCAAGGGAGCGGGCGATGTCATCAGGCCGCCGGCTCCCGAAAAGGGCAGCAGGCTCATGCTGTGGCTGGCGATCACGGCCGGCGCGCTCGCGCTGGCGCTCGTCGGCGTCCTCGTTCTCGCTTTCACGACAGGAGTGCTGTGATGACAGCCACAGACCAGGCCCGCGAGATGGCGCAGATCGCCGCCGCGGCAGCCGACGCCAAGGGCGGAGAGGACTTCGTCGCGCTCGACGTGTCGGGCCCGCTTCCGCTCGTCGACATCTTCCTGCTCGTCACGGGTCGCAACGAACGCAACGTCGCCGCCATCGCCGACGACATCGAGGAGAAGCTCCTCGAGGCAGGGCACAAGCGTCTGCGTCGCGAAGGACGTGCCGAGTCCCGGTGGGTGCTTCTGGATTTCGGTGACCTCGTCGTGCACGTCTTCCACGAGGAGGAGCGCATCTACTACGGCCTCGAGCGTCTCTGGAAGGACTGCCCCGTGGTGCCCATCGTGCTCCCGGAGCACACCGCTGCGGACTGACCGCGGTTGGGCGCACTCCGTGGCGTGTAGTAGGCTTTCGGAGTTGCCTCGTTCCCACGAGGGAACGATTTCGGGCCTGTGGCGCAGCTGGTAGCGCACCTGCATGGCATGCAGGGGGTCAGGGGTTCGAGTCCCCTCAGGTCCACCGATGCGAACGCCCCCTCGAGGGGCGTTTCGCCTTTTCAGCCGTCATCGGCAGCATCGCGATGCGCATCTGGATGTCTCGCGCTGACCGTCGTCTGTCCTTCACAGGGGACTCCCACGCCCTGCGGCTTGTGCGTCACGAGCCCCTGGGTGAGCCTGGATCCATGCGTGTGAATCCGAGACGGGATGCCGGCCCGCGACGTCCGCGGAGAATCGTCACGGCGGGCCTCGTCCTCGTGACGGTGCTGGCGGCGGCATCCGGGTGCGCGGGTGCGGCGCCGGCGGCAGTCCCGACGTCGGCACCGCCGACCACCACGGCGCCCTCGCCGACGGTCGACGCCGCGGGCGTCTGGCGCGTCGGCGGAGAACCCTCCGCCTTGGCGAGATGTCTCGCCGCGCCGTGGTCGGTCGTCCCTCTGGAGGGCGGCGGAGCGCTGATCTCGGAACGCGACTCGGGCGTCGTGCGTGAACTCGCACCCGATGGCACCGTGCGCGAAGCGGGAGTCGTACCCGGCGTCGTCTCGGGCGGCGAGTCCGGGCTGCACGGCCTGGCGCTCCACGAGGGCCGGCTGTACGCGTACCACGGGGCAGCCGACGACAACCGCGTGGTGCAGATGCCGCTCGACGGCACGCCGGGTGCGCACAGCCTCGGCGAGGCCGAGGTGGTGTTCTCGGGCATCCCGCGCGCGAACACCCACAATGGAGGCCGCATCGCGTTCGGACCCGACGGCTTCCTGTATGTCACGACGGGCGACGCGCAGATCCGGGATGCCGCGCAGGATCCGACGGCGCTCGGCGGAAAGATCCTGCGGCTGACTTCCGACGGCGAATCCGCACCCGGGAACCCGTTCGGCAACGAGGTGTTCTCCTACGGTCACCGGAACGTGCAGGGGATCGCCTGGACGGCCGACGGCCGCATGTGGGCCAGCGAGTTCGGGCAGAACACGTGGGACGAGCTCAACCTCATCGAGCAGGGCGGCAACTACGGCTGGCCGCTCGTCGAAGGAGACAGCGACGACCCCGCGTTCACGACCCCGGTGGCCACGTGGACGACGGCGGAGCTGAGCCCGAGCGGAGTCGCGGCCGTGGGAGACACGGTGTTCGTGACCGGACTCCGCGGAGAGCGGCTCTGGTACTACGACACGACCACCGGCGCGAAAGACGCCGCGTTCGACGGTCAGGGCCGCCTGCGCGACGCCGTCGCCGCGCCTGACGGGACGCTCTGGGTGCTCACGAACAATTCCGACGGTCGCGGGGCGCCGCGAGAAGGCGACGACCTCCTTCTCAGGCTGCCACTGACCTCCTCGTGAAGTCCCGAGCGCTACGGTGAGAACGTGAGCTCTCAGCCCCGCTGCCCGCACTGTCGCCGGTTCGTCTACCTCGACACGCTCGTGTGTCCGTCCTGTGATTCCGAGCTCGGCTACCACCTGATGAGTCGCCGATTCCACGGCATCCGCAACGGTCGCGTCGTGATCGACGGGTCGACCTGGTACACCTGCTCGAATCGAGAATGGGACTGCAACTGGCTCGTCTGGGAGAACGCCCCCGCCGGGCGGTGCTTCTCGTGCCGGCTGACCCGCACGCGCCCGCCGTCGGCCGACACCGTCGCCCTCGAGAAGCTCGCCAAGACAGAAGAGGCCAAGCGTCGCCTGATCCTTCAGCTCGGCGAACTGGGCCTGCCCATCGTCCCGTGGGATGTGCGGGATGGCGGACTCGGCTTCGATCTGCTGTCGAGCCTCAGCGACGGCAAGCGGGTGTCGATCGGGCACGCCAACGGGATCATCTCGCTCGATCTGGCCGAGAGCCTCGATGATCGTCGGGAAGCCCTGCGCATCCGGCTGGGCGAGCCCTACCGCACGATGCTCGGTCACCTGCGTCACGAGGTGGGCCACTACTACCAGAACGTCCTGCTGCGCGATGATGCGGAGTGGACCCGGTGCCGAGAGCTGTTCGGGGACGAGCGCCAGAGCTACCAGGATGCCATCGCACGCCACTACGCCACCGGTGCTCCGAGCGACTGGCACATGTCGTTCATCTCGGAGTACGCCACGATGCACCCGTGGGAGGATTTCGCCGAGACCTTCGCGCACTACCTGCACATCACCGGTACCCTCCAGACCGCTGCGGCCATCGGCATCCATCTCGATGCGGCGGTGATGAGCTTGCGCGACACCGACGTGATCCCGCTCGAGTCGTACCGCGACGAACCCGTCCAGCGGGTGCTGAACGACTGGGAGTGGATGTCGGAGGCGTTCAACCGCATCAACCGGGCGATGGGCTTCGGCGATCTCTATCCGTTCGACATCTCGGGACCCGTCAAGCGCAAGCTCGGCTTCATCCACGACATCGTCACGAAGGCGCCGCTGACGAAAGACGAGCAGTTCGCGCTGGTCTTCGCCCCGCCCGCCGAGGCGACGTTACGACGGCCGGTCGAGCGGGGGCCATCGCGGTCGCCGCGCTGGTGTGCGTCGCGCTCGGCGTGCCGTCAGCCGCCCGGGGTGGCGCCGACGAGGTCGAGACCGCCGGCCGGGTCGTCGTCGAAGCAGGCTCGGGCGACGACCTCGCGGCAGACGCCGCCGCCCGTGTCGAGGCGATGACACTCCGCGACAAGGCGGCTGCCGTCGTCATGGGTCACATCCCGACCGCGGATGCCGCGCCGGTGCGGGCGTACATGGAGTCGACCGGACTCGGCGGGTTCATCCTGATGGGTGCGAACATCCCCGCCACAGAAGCCGAGCTGCGGGCGCTGACGGCGGGCATGACTCTGGACACGGCGCTGCCGCCGCTGATCGCGGTGGACCAGGAGGGCGGCGACGTCTCACGCCTGCCGTGGGACGGATTCCCCTCGGCGCGCGTGCTGAAGGATCAGCCGGCCGACGCGACACGGGATGCCTTCGCGGGGCGAGCGGCACTCGTGCAGCGAGCCGGCATCGGGGTCAACTTCGGCGTCGTCGCCGACGTCACCGCCGATGACTCGTCGTTCATCTTCCGACGCGCGCTCGGCACCGGTCCGGCATCGGGAGCCGACCACGTCGGCGCGGCCGTCGAGGGCGAATCCGGCTCGGTGCTGACGACGCTCAAGCACTTTCCCGGGCACGGTGCCGCACCCGGCGACTCCCACGTCGGCATCCCGGCGACGGGCATGTCGAAGGACCAGTGGCAGGCCGCCGACGGGATGCCGTTCCGCGCCGGGATCGACGCCGGTGCCGAACTCCTCATGTACGGTCACCTCGCGTACACGGCCGTCGACTCGGCCCCGGCGTCGCTGTCGAGCGAATGGCACCGCATCGCGCGCGACGAGCTCGGGTTCGACGGCGTCGCGATCACCGACGACCTGGGCATGCTGCAGGCGTCTGGTGATCCCGCATACGGGGATCCGGTGGCCAATGCGGTGAGCGCCCTCCGCGCGGGGAACGACATGGTGCTCGCCGTCATGTTCTCGAACGCCGAGTCGGCCCCCCGCATCATCGACGGGATCGTCGTGGCCGTCGAGACCGGAACGCTCCCCGCGACGCGTCTCGACGACGCCGTCCAGCGCGTCGTCGAACTGCGTCTGCGGCTCGCCGCCGAGGGTCGCGGGCTCATGCCGTGCGGGGAATGCGCACCGGTCGGGTGATCAGTCGCCGTCCAGGAGCGACAGCATCCGGGCTCTGATGACCTGCCCGCGCTCGGAGAAGCCCCGCTGCGCGCGCACGTACTCGGCCTTGCCCTCCGGTGTCTCGATCGCCACCGGTTCATAGCCCCAGGCGGTGAGGTCGTACGGCGATGCGCGCATGTCGAGCGTGCGGATGTCGCGCGCGAGCTCGAACGCATCGAGCACGAGATCGCCCGGCAGCAGCGGCGTGAGCTTGATCGACCACTTGTACAGGTCCATGCCCGCGTGCAGGCAACCGGGCTGCTCGAGCGCGGACTGCGCGTCACGCGTGGGCCGATCCCGATTGAGCGGCACCGCATCGGGCGTGAAGAAGCGGAACGCGTCGAAGTGCGTGCACCGCAGATCATGCGCTTCGACGACGTCATCGGTGCCGCGGCGTCCGAGACGAAGAGGTTCGGGATGCCGGTTCTCGTGCTGACGGTAGACCATCGCCCACTCGTGGAGCCCGAAGCAGCCGAAACCTGCAGCCCGACCCGCCGTCGCCCGCAGGATGCGCGAGACGCCGGCGACGAGGAGTGAGCGCTCGGCGCGGAAGGACACGCCGTCGACGTGGACCGAGCCGGGATCGGCTCCCGGCGCGTACCAGCGCCACCCGGCGCGCTCGGCGGCGTCGGAGAGCACCACGCCCTCACCGGCATGCCAGCGGCGCAGGACAGCGGGCTTGTACGAGTAGTACGTGAACAGGAAGTCCTCGACCGGGTGGCGCTCGTGGCGTGACGCCCGCGCGCGATGTGCGGCTGTCAGATCGTCGGCGCGGTAGTGGTGGGCGGCCTCGAGCTCTCGCCATTCCCGCGGCGAGAGCCGCACGGGGGATTCGGCGAGCAGAGACACCGTTCGAGGATAGGCGCTACGCGGGCTCGATGAGCTCGGGGGAGTTGTTGCGCACGTTGCCGACCGCGGGCGAAACGACGTGGTCGTCGAGCGTGTCTGCGACCGCCGGAGCCGCGTCGATCGCGGCGTCGAGCACGTCGCGCACGTTGTCGGTGGTCGGATCGAGCCACGCGTCGGCGTGATCGGCATCCAGGAACAGCGGCATGCGGTCGTGGATCGAGCCCAGGCGCCCGATCGAGTCGCGCGTGAGGATCGTGAAGCTGAGCAGCCAGCGATCAGGGTCGTCGTCGGCCTTCTCGGGGTCCTTCCACCACTCGTACAGCCCGGCGAAGAGCATGGGCCCGCCATCTGCGGGGTGGATGTAGTGCGGTGTCTTGACGCCGTCGCCGGTCTTCCACTCGTAGTACCCGGATGCCGGCACCACCGCGCGACGCTTGGCCAGGGCGCCGCGGAACATCGGCTTGTCCTCGAGCTCCTCCGAACGGGCGTTGAATGCCCGCACCCCGATCTTGGGGTCTTTGGCCCAGCCGGGCACGAGACCCCAGCGCGCCGGTTCGAGCCGCCGGGTGGGCAGATCGGTCTTCATCGAGTCGAGCACGATCGACACCGTGGAGGTGGGGGCGATGTTGTACGACGGCGGGGGGAGCTCGTCGCCGACCACATCGACACGCAGGACGCCGACGAGTTCGTCCTGGGCACTGGCAACGACGAAGCGACCGCACATGCGGCAAGCCTACGACGGGGGTCCGACGTCAGGCGGTGATGACGCCGACCTCTTCGAGCCGCTCGAGCAGCCCGGCTCCGTCGTCGTCGCTCACCCAGGGGATCGACGCCGCGGAATGGTCGTTGACGGCCGTGCGCCCACCCGCGAGCACGGCTTCGGCGGGTGAGAGACGGCGGATCGCCACACCCGCGACGTTGGTCGGGTGCTCGCTCGTGAAGTGGGTGTACAGCTCGTCGTCGTGCTGGCCGTCGTCGCCGATGAGCAGCCATTTCACGTCGGGGAACTCACGCGCGAGGCGGCGCAGGTTCGCCGCCTTGTGGGCCTTGCCGCTGCGGAACCAGCGGTCGTGCGACGGACCCCAGTCCGTGAGCAGCATCGAGCCCGGCGGGAAGAGGTGCCGACGCAGGAACCGCACCAGGGTCGGCGCGACGTTCCACGCGCCGGTGGACAGATAGACGATGGGCGACCCCGCGTTGTCGCGCATCAGGCGCTCGAGCAGAACCGCCATGCCCGGCACGGGCTGACGCGCGTGCTCGTCGACGACGAACGAGTTCCACGCCGCGATGAGCGGTCGGGGGAGCGCCGTGACCATGACCGTGTCGTCGATGTCGGACACCACGCCGAATCGCACGTCGGACCCGACCACGAACACGCGGGTCTCGATCGGCTCGCCGCCTTCGACCGACATCTCGAACGTCTGCCACCCCGGTTCGAGGTTCGCTGGCAGGACCGTGTCGATCACACCGCCCCGGTCCGCCACGACTTCGTGGGTGACTCCCGCGATCGTGACGCTCACCTGCGCGTAGCCGATCGGAACAGCCGCGAAGCTGCGCCACCCGCGGACGCTGGAGTACTCGCCCGACGTGCGGGCCTTGACCGGCGAGGCGATCAGCACGCGACCGAGCACGCGCACCCAGTCGACACCCGCATAGCCGGGGAACGGCGTGACGATGGGGGTGAGGCCGCGGGCACGGGCGCGCCGTTCGCGCCAGGAGTGGAAGCGGTATTCGAGCCGCGCGAGCCACAGCACTTTCGCGCGCGGCGGCTCTTCGACGTTCTCGGGCATCTCCTCAGTCTTCCACGTCCTCGTCGATGCGCTCCGAACGGCTGGTCGCCGGAGCCTCCTCGGCGAGGTGCGCCCGCTCGGACCGCTCGATGATCTTCTTGGCGAGGAAGACGCCGAGAAGGAATACGACGATGACGCCCACGAAGATGTAGCCGGCGTAGTGCAGCTGATCGGCGAGCTCGCGGTACGTACCCGCGGCGAGCGATGACACCGAGATGTAGAGGCTCGCCCAGAGGATGCAGGCGGGCGTGGTCCACGCGAGGAATCGGCGGTACGAGTACTCGCTCATGCCGACGGTGAGCGGCACGAGCGAGTGCAGGACGGGCAGGAAGCGGGACAGGAAGATCGCCGGCCCCCCGCGCCGCTGCAGGTAGCGCTCGGACTTGGCCCAGTTGTCGTGGCCGATGCGTCGGCCCAGCCGGGAGTCCCGGATCTTCGGCCCCAACAGGCGGCCGAGCCAGAACCCGATGCTCTCGCCGATCAGGGCGCCGATGACGACGGCGACGCCGAGGAGCACGCCTTCGAGGGGGCTCGCCACCGCGGTCCCCGCGACGATGACGATGGTGTCGCCCGGTACCACCAGCCCGACGAGCACGCTCGTCTCCAGCATGATGGCGAGCCCGGCGATGAGCGTGCGCAGCACGGGGTCCACGCTCTGGACGGTGTCGAGCAGCCACGACAGGAACTCGTTCACGGCACGAGCCTAGAGCCCCACCCCTCGCCCTACCCTGAGAACATGTCGGATCAGCTCGTCCCGATCGAACTTCGCGGCGCGATGGACCCGGAAGCGGTCTTCTTGTCTCTGCAGGCGCGACACGAGCACGTCTTCTGGCTGGATGCCGGACCCGGCGCGACCGACGGTTGGAGCTGGGTCGGGCACGGTGAACCCGAGCTCGACGCCGGGCGCGTGCGCGCCGTGCAGCTGACGGCGGAGCGAGGCGCAGGCCCCGGGGGGCGCTTCCGCGGCGGATGGGTCGGCTGGCTCGGTTACGAGGATGCAGCCGCGCGCGCCGGCGCGCCGGTGGCGGCATCCGGTGACGACGTTCCGCAGGAACGCTGGATCCGAGCCGGCGGTTTCGTCGCCTTTGACCACACGTCCGCCCGTGCGTGGGCCTTCGCGCCTGCCTCGTCGGCGCAGGAGTTCGCCGCGTCGGTGGCGGATCTGCCTCCGGCGGAGGCTGTGGATGCCGCTGACCCGCGGGCGGTGAACGCCCGCCACGAGCCCGGGCAGTACACGGCACTGGTGGAGGAGTGTCGCGGCGCGATCCGCGAGGGCGACGCGTATCAGCTGTGTCTCACGACGCGATTCGACGTCGCGGCGCCCGTCGATGCGGTCGGGGCCTATCGACGTCTGCGCTCCGCCACCCCCGCCCACCACGGGGGACTCGTCGTATCCGGCGACTCCGCCCTGGCGAGCGCGAGCCCCGAGCGGTTCCTCGAGGTCGAACAGGGTTTCGTGCGCACCCGCCCCATCAAGGGCACTCGTCCGCGCGGTCGCGATGCCGCGGAGGATGCGGCCCTCGCAGCCGAGCTGGTCGCGAGCGAGAAGGAGCGGGCCGAGAACGTCATGATCGTCGACCTCATGCGCAACGATCTGTCGCGGGTGTGCGTCGACGGAACGGTCGGGGTGGACGCGCTGCTCGATGTCGAGACCTACCCGGCCGTCCACCAGCTCGTGAGCACCGTCTCGGGCGTGCTCACGGCGGGCACCACGCTGGACGAGCTCCTGGACGCGGCCTTCCCCGCCGGCAGCATGACCGGAGCACCCAAGCTCTCGGCGATGACGATCCTGCATCGCCTCGAAGAGGCGCCGCGCGGCGTGTTCGCCGGCGCATTCGGCTGGGTCGGCGACGACGGCGCCCTCGACCTCGCGATGGTGATCCGCTCGGTCGTCGTCCACGCGCACGGCGCCTATGTCGGAGCCGGAGGCGGCATCACCTGGGGATCGGATGCCGCGGCGGAGGTCGCCGAGGTGGGGATCAAGGCGCGGGGTCCGCTGGCGGCGATCGGCGGCATCCTGCCCCCCGGCTGGTGAACCGCGCCGTCCGGTAGCCTGTACGACGGCGCCCGAACGCCACCCGCGCACCCCCATGATTGGTCCCACCTCGTGAGTCAGACTCTGCCCCCCGACGCGTCGGCGCCCGCCGACGGCGGCTTCGACGCCCACGCCATCCAGCAGAAGTGGCAGGCGCGCTGGGCTGAGGCCGACCCGTTCCGGGCCGGGGGCCCGACCGATTCGCGACCGCGCAAGTACGTGCTGGGCATGTTCCCGTACCCCTCGGGCGACCTGCACATGGGTCATGCCGAGAGCTACGCGTACGTCGACATCGTCGCCCGCTTCTGGCGCCACCGCGGATACAACGTGCTCAACCCGATCGGCTGGGACTCGTTCGGACTCCCCGCCGAGAACGCCGCGATCCAGCGTGGGGCCGACCCGCGCGAGTGGACCTACGCGAACATCGCGCAGCACAAGAAGAGCTTCCGCGAGTACGGCTCCTCGTACGACTGGTCGCGGATCCTCCACACGAGCGATCCCGACTACTACCACTGGAACCAGTGGCTGTTCCAGAAGCTGTACGAGCGCGACCTCGCCTACCGCAAGGAGAGCCCGGTCAACTGGTGCCCGAACGACCAGACCGTGCTCGCCAACGAGCAGGTCGTCGACGGGCACTGCGAGCGGTGCGGCGCCGAGGTCGTGAAGAAGAAGCTCACCCAGTGGTACTTCAAGATCACCGACTACGCCGACCGCCTCCTGGACGACCTCAACCAGCTCGAGGGCTTCTGGCCGCAGAAGGTCATCCGGATGCAGCGCAACTGGATCGGCAGGTCGGTCGGCGCAGACATCGTATTCGAGATCGAGGGTCGTGACGAGCGCGTCACCGTGTTCTCCACGCGCCCCGACACTCTGCACGGCGCGACGTTCTTCGTCGTCGCACCCGACAGCGATCTGGCCGCCGAGCTCGTCGCGGGGGCCGACGCGGACGTGCGCGTGCGGTTCCAGGACTACCTCGACCAGGTCCAGAAGCACACCGACATCGAACGACAGAGCACCGATCGCCCCAAGACGGGCGTGTTCCTCGGCCGCTACGCCATCAACCCCGTCAATGGCGAGCGGCTGCCGGTGTGGGCGGCCGACTACGTGCTGGCAGACTACGGCCACGGTGCCGTCATGGCGGTGCCCGCCCACGATCAGCGAGACCTCGACTTCGCGCGTGCGTTCGACCTGCCGGTCAAGGTCGTCGTCGACACCACCGCCCCCATCACCGGAGCCATCCCGGTCATCGAGCTTGACGAGCACGGGGTGCCGATCGATCCCGGCGCCGACGACGCGCTCGAGAGCATCGATCCTGCGCGCACCGGAATCGCCCTGACGGGCGAGGGTCGCATGGTCAACTCCGGCTCGCTCGACGGGCTCTCCAAGCGCAACGCGATCGCCCGGATGACCGAGGAGCTGCAGGCCAAGGGCGTCGGCCGCGCGGCGAAGTCGTATCGCCTCCGCGACTGGCTGATCTCCCGCCAGCGCTTCTGGGGCACGCCGATCCCGATGATCCACACCGAGGACGGCCGCATCGTCCCCGTTCCCGAGGATCAGCTGCCGCTCACGCTCCCCGACGCCAAGGGTCTGGACCTCACGCCGAAGGGCACGTCACCGCTCGGCGGCGCCGCGGACTGGATCAACACCGTCGACCCCGAGACCGGTGAACCGGCTCTCCGTGACGCCGACACGATGGACACCTTCGTCGACAGCTCCTGGTACTTCCTGCGCTTCCTCAACCCGGGCGACCCGACCCAGGCGTTCTCGACCCGCGAGGCCGACAAGTGGGGCCCCGTCGACTCGTACATCGGCGGCGTCGAGCACGCCATCCTGCATCTGCTCTACGCGCGATTCATCACCAAGGTGCTCTTCGACATGGGCCTGGTCGAGTTCACCGAGCCGTTCTCGAGCCTCATCAACCAGGGCATGGTGCTGCTCGACGGCTCGAAGATGAGCAAGAGCAAGGGCAACCTCGTCGAGTTCGCCGCGAGCATGGTCGACCCCGGCGCCGACGTCGTGCGGGTCGCGATCGCGTTCGCGGGACCGGTCGAGGACGACATCAACTGGGAGGACGTCTCGACGACGGGCGCGGCGAAGTTCCTCGCCCGGGCGATGCGCATCGCCCAGGACGTCACGAGCGAGCCCGACGTGATCTGGGCCGAGGGTGACATCGCTCTGCGCCGGGTCACCCACCGACTGCTGGCCGAGGCATCCGGTCTCATCGAGCAGAACAAGTTCAACGTCGTCGTGGCACGACTCATGGAGCTCGTCAACGCCACGCGCAAGACGATCGACTCGGGGGCCGGCGCCGCCGATCCGGCCGTGCGCGAAGCCGCCGAGGTCACCGCCATGGTCCTCGACCTCTTCGCGCCGCACACGGCGGAGGAGATGTGGGAGATCCTTGGCTACAAGCCGTTCGTCGGACTCGTGCCCTGGCGTCAGGCGGACCCCATGCTGCTCGTGGAGGATTCGGTGACGGCGGTCGTGCAGATCGACGGCAAGGTGCGGGCGACCCTCGAAGTTCCCGCCCGCATTGATGCGGGCGAGCTCGAGAAGCTCGCGCGGGCGAACGACAAGGTGCTGCGTTCGCTCGGAGACCGCGAGATCGTGCGTGCGATCGTGCGCGCCCCGAAGGTCGTCAGCTTCAGCACGCGGTGAGGCATTCCTCCCCAGGTCGGTGACAGCGCCACCGACTCCACCGATCCGGGGAGCGCCTGGCGGAGGGGATCGCCCCCCTCTAGCGTGAGCGGGTGACCGCCGAACAGACGCCCGCCGCTCCCCGGCGGCGGCTCGGTCTCGGTGCGGCACTCGTCGTCGTGATCGCCGCGCTGGCGATCACCGTCGGCATCGGCATCCTGCGCGGGGCGGGTGCCCCGGTCGAATCCGTCGCGTTCGAGAAGTCGAGCGAGGTTCCGGATGCCGCGGCCCCGGCATCCGTCTACGTGCATGTCTCGGGCGCCGTCGCGGCGCCCGGACTGTACGTGCTCGATGAGGGGGCGCGCGTGGTCGACGCGGTCGCCGCCGCCGGCGGCTTCGCGGCGGGAGCCGACGAGGCATCGGTGAATCTCGCGCGCGAGATCGGCGACGGCGAGCAGCTGCACGTGCCGCTGCAGGGCGAGACGCCCGCCTCGGCGACGGTGCCCGCGGGTGACGGCCGCGTCAACCTCAACACGGCCGGCGTCGCCGAGCTCGACACGCTGCCGCGCATCGGCGCGGCCATGGCGCAGCGCATCATCGACTGGCGCGACGCGAACGGTCGCTTCACGAGCGTCGACGACCTGCTGGCGGTGCCGGGCATCGGAGACAAGATGCTCGAGGCCCTGCGCGAGCTCGTGACGGTGTGAGCACGCACGGTCGCCACCGGCTGCTGCCCGTCGTCGCGTTGACGTGGGCGACGGCGTTCGCCCTGACGATGATCCCGGATGCCGCGTCCGTCGTCGCCGGTGCGCTGTGGGTCGCGGGTCTCGTGGTGCTCGCGGCGATGACCGTCCGTTCGGGCCGGGCCCGCACGACCCGGTTGGCACTCGTGATCATCTCGGTGAGCCTCGTCGCCGCAGCCGTCACGGCATCGCACGTCGCGTTCGCGCAGCCGGCGCGTGATGGTCTCGCGAGCCTGGCCGTCGCCGGGGGGAGGGCCATCGAGATGCGCGCCGACGTCGTGGGCAAGCTCGAGCGCCGGGCGGACGGCTTGCTCGCGTTCGACGCCGTCGCCCGATCGGTGACGATCGGTGACCGGGCACATGTCGTGCGCGGCGAGGTGATCGTGCGCGTGTCGCCCGACGACCTCGCGCCCGGGTCGGTGCTCGACGTCGGCGCGGTCGTCGACGTGTTCGGCACCGCGATGCCCGCCGACCCCGGCCGGCGGGCGGTGCTCGAGGTGCGGGCATCCCGCGGCGTCTCGGTGACAGCGCCGGCGCAGGGCGCACCGGCGGTCACCGGCGGCCTCCGCCGGGGGCTCGTCGCGGCGGCCGAGGGGCTGCCGGGCTGGGGCGCCGGACTCGTCCCCGGACTGGCGGTGGGCGACACCTCGGCTGTCGACCCCGAGCTCGATGCCGCGATGAAGCGGTCGTCGCTGTCGCACCTGACCGCGGTGTCGGGTGCGAACTGCGCGCTCGTCGTCGGACTCGCCTTCCTCGCCGCGGCGGCGCTCGGGGCGAGCAGGGCTGTGCGCGTCGGGGTCGGTCTCGCCGCACTCGGCGGCTTCGTGCTGCTGGTCACCCCCGAGCCGAGCGTCGTGCGGGCGGCCGCGATGGCCTCGATCGCGATGCTCGCCGTGCTGCTGGGCAGACCGGGGGTGGGCATGGCCGTCTTGAGCGTCGCCGTCACGGTGATCCTCGTCGCCGACCCGTGGCTCGCGGGTTCACTCGGCTTCGCGCTGTCGGCCACGGCGACGGCGTCCCTCCTCCTCTTCGCGCGTCCGTTCGCCATCGGCCTGCAGCGCGTGCTGCCCCGCGCGCTGGCGCTCGGCCTGTCCGTGCCCCTGGCGGCGCAGCTGGCCTGCGGGCCGCTGCTGATCCTCATCGAGCCGAGCGTGCCGCTCTACGGCGTGGTCGCCAACATGCTCGCCGCGCCCGCCGCTCCGATCGCCACGGTGCTCGGACTCGCCGCGTGTCTGGCTGCGCCGCTGCCCTGGCTGCAGTCCGGCCTCGCCGCGCTCGCCTGGCTGCCGGCATCGTGGATCGCCGGCACCGCGGCGAGCATCACGACGCTTCCGGGGGACGTCGTGCCGTGGGTCGAGGGCGTGCCCGGCGCCGCGCTCCTGGCCGGGCTCGGAGTCGCCGTCGGCGTGCTCGTCGCCGTCGCGCCGGGTCGCTGGCGCGCCGCGCGCGGTGCGTCGGGCGCGCTGGTCGCGCTCGTCGTCGGCATCGCCGGCGGCGGCGCGCTGTCGACGGGCGTCGCCGGTCCGTGGGGGATCCCGCGGGATTGGTCGATCATCGCGTGCGACGTGGGGCAGGGCGACGCGGTGCTGGTGCGCTCGGCGGGTCAGGTTGCGCTGATGGATGCCGGACCCGACCCGGCCGCCCTCGACGCGTGTCTGCGACGCGTCGGCGTCGATCGCATCGATCTGCTCGTGCTGTCGCATTTCGACCTCGACCACGTCGGTGGAGTGTCCGCGCTGGAGGGGCGTGTGACGCGCGTGCTGCACGGACCGCCTGCCGACGCGGCGGACGAGAGGATCATCACGACGCTCGTCGCCGGGGGAGCGCGAAGCGACGAGGCGGCCTCGGGGATGTCCGGCGCGCTCGGCGGCGCGCGGTGGAGCGTGCTCTGGCCGCGCGCCGAGAGCCCGGCCTTCCCGAGCGGCAACGATGCCAGCGTCGTGCTCGACGTACGCGGCGGCGGTGTCCCCCCGACACTCATGCTGGGCGACCTGTCGGCATCGCCGCAGCGGGCACTCGCGGCATCCGGTGCGCTGTCGCCGCCCTATGCGATCGTGAAGGTCGCCCATCACGGCAGTGCCGATCAAGAGCCCGCGCTCTACGTCGCAGCCGAGCCGTCCGTCGCCCTCGTGACCGTGGGCGCCGACAACGACTTCGGGCATCCGCGTCGGGAGATCCTGGACGTCGTCTCGGCCCTGGGTGCGCGGGTCGCCCGCACCGACACCCAGGGCCTCATCGTGATCTCGCCCCGCCGTGACGGCGTCGCCGTCTGGCGGGAGCGCGTCGGCGGCGATGAGTAGGCTGGATGCATGGCCCCGGCACCGCGACGCTCACCCGCGTCGGCGTCCAAGAGTGCGATCCCGCAGCTGTCGTGGCGCGAGCCGCAGCCGGCGCCGATCGTGCTGGTGTCCGGGCCCGAAGACGTCTGCGCGGAGCGGGCGATCGCGGGGCTCCGCGAGTACCTGCGCGCCGAGGACGCGAGTCTCGAGGTCTCCGATATCCGAGCTGACGACTACGCGGCGGGCACACTGCTGGGCCTCACGTCGCCGTCGCTGTTCGGCGAACCGCGACTCGTGCGTGTCACCGGAGTGGAGAAGTGCTCCGACGCGTTCCTGGGCGAGGCGCTGTCGTACCTGCAGATGCCGCAGGAGGGCGCCACGGTGGTCCTTCGACACACCGGCGCGAGCGTGCGCGGCAAGAAGCTGCTCGACGCGATCCGCGCCGGCACCGGCGCGGGCGTCGAGATCCCGTGCGCTGCGATCAAACGCGACTCCGACAAGTTCGACTTCGCCGCCGGAGAGTTCCGCGCGGCTCACAAGCGCATCGCCCCCACGGCCCTGCGCACCCTCGTGTCGGCGTTCGCCGACGATGTGACCGAGCTCGCGGCAGCCTGTCAGCAGCTCATCGCCGACGTGCCCGGCGACATCACCGATCAGGTCGTCGAGCGCTACTACGGCGGGCGCGTCGAGACGTCCGCCTTCACCGTCGCCGACACCGCGATCGCGGGGCGCTACGGCGACGCGCTCATCGCGCTGCGCCACGCGCTGGCATCGGGCGCCGATCCCGTGCCGCTCGTGGCGGCCATCGCCTCGAAGCTGCGGACGATGGCCCGCGTCGCCGGTCACCGGGAGTCGTCTGGCGCCCTCGCGGCCCGGCTCGGGCTCAAGGATTGGCAGGTGGACCGGGCCAAGCGCGATCTGACCGGATGGAACGAGACGACGCTCGGCATGGCGATCCAGGCTGCGGCGCGAGCCGACGTCGAGGTCAAGGGCGGTTCCCGGGACTCGGTGTTCGCGCTCGAGCGTCTGGTCACGGTCATCGCGACGCGTGCGCCGTTCGGAGCCTGATCGGCCCGTCGCGGAGCGCACCCGACGAGCAGAAAAAGCGGAACGCCCGCCCCCGAAGGGACGGGCGTTCGATGCTGCGGGTGACCGAGGTCAGAGCGCGGCGACCTGCTTCGCGATGGACGACTTGCGGTTCGCGGCGTTGTTGGCGTGGATGACGCCCTTGCTCACGGCCTTGTCGAGCTTCTTGGTCGCGGTCGCGAGGGCCTTCTCGGCGGCGGCCTTGTCGCCGGCGGCGATGGCCTCGCGGGTGCGACGCACCTCGGTGCGCAGGCCGCTCTTGACGGCCTTGTTGCGCTCGTTGGCCTTGTCGTTGGTCTTGTTGCGCTTGATCTGCGACTTGATGTTCGCCACGTTGAAGGCTCTTTCAGTAGATATGGATGCGATGAGTTGCCGCGTTACGGGTAGAGGGGCCGCTCGCGGCGTCGTGTGAGGGTGGGACCTCACACGCAAGCCAAGAGATGATTCTAGCAGGCGACCCGTCGAACCGACGAAACGCTCAGGCGGGGGAGTCGAGCGTCGCGACGGCGACGTCGATCAGGGCGTTGAACACCCGTGGCCGCATCGCCGTCACGAGGTGCGACGTGCGCGGAACCACGATCAGCTCGGCATCTCTGGCGACCCTCATGAACAGCCGCTCGTTGATGCGCAGCTGGTCGTACTGGCCGTTGATGAACCAGATCGGCACATCGATGCGCCCGAGCGCCGCCAGCAGGTCGAGCACCGACAGGCTGCGCAGGGCGAGGTCCTGCGCGTCGAAGGCGTAGCCGCCTGCGCCGAAGTCCTGCCGTGTCTCGGTCGGAAGCGTGGCGTCGAGCACGCGGTTCGTCAGCCACATGCCCCGGTCGGGCAGCGAGTCGAAGCGCCGCGCCAGCACCCGGTAGGTCGACAGCCCGAGGCCGCGGGGGATCGACGTGCACGACGCCGCGATGAAGCCGGAGACGGGCGGGCGGCTCTCTGCTCCGACGTACTCCACCGAGATCAGGCCGCCCATCGAGTGTCCGACGAGCAGCACCGGTCCCCGGGCGGCGGCATCCTGCACCGCCGCGTCGATCGTCGCGAAAGCCCCCTCGAGGGAGAACGTCTCGGCCATCCGCGACCCGTGGCCCGGCAGATCCACGGCCGTCGCGGGAATGCCGCGGGCGTCGAGATGTGCCAGCTGCGAGCGCCACATGGTCGCAGACGTGCGGATGCCGTGCACGAACACGACCTGAACCGTCACCGTTCCAGGCTACGTCCGCTCTAGCATGGGCGGATGCCCGAGATCGCCCCGCACATCGCGCGGATGCCGGGTTCCGGCGTCCGTCACATCCTGGAGCTCGCGCTCCGCAGGCCCGGGACGATCATCCTCGCGGTGGGCGAGCCCGGCGAGGTGGCCGGCTCCGCGGTGCGCGACGCCGCGGCCGCCGCCTGGCGCGACGGCGACGTCCGATACACGCCCAACGGCGGCATCCTGCCCCTGCGCGAAGCGATCGTCGCCAAGCTCGCCCGCGAGAACGATCTCGACGTGGACGTCGAGCAGGTGTGGGTCACGGTCGGTGCCACGCAGGCGCTGTTCACGGCGATGGCGGTCACGCTGCAGCGCGGGGACGAGGTGCTGGTGCCCGACCCGGGCTACACGACCTTCACGATGAACGCGCACCTGCTCCAGGCGGCGCCCGTTCCGTATCCGCTGCGGCCCGAGCGCGCGTTCCAGCCCGACCTCGCCGAGCTCGAGACCCTCATCACGCCCCGCACCCGCGCGATCATCGTCAACACGCCGTCGAACCCGCTGGGATCGACGTTCGACCGGGCGACGCTCCAGGCCCTGCTCGAGCTTGCCCGCCGACACGACCTGTGGGTCATCAGCGACGAGGTGTACGAGCGCTTCACCTGGGGTGAGCCGCATGTCAGCCCGGCGTCGATCGACACGGACGGACGCGTGCTGAGCGTCTTCTCGATGTCGAAGACCTTCGCGATGACCGGAGCCCGGGTCGGCTGGCTCGTCACCCCGCCCGGGTGGCGGCCGACGATGCTGCGTGTGCAGGAGTCGCTCGTCAGCTGCGTGGACGCTCCCTCCCAGCGGGCCGCGCTCGCAGCGCTGACGGGTGAGCAGTCCGACGTGGAGCGCGCGGCTACCCACTATCGCGACAACCTCGCCGCATCGACGGCTCTTCTGGACGAACGCGGCCTCAGATACCTGACCCCCACGGGGGCGTTCTACCTCTGGATCGACGTGTCCCACGTATCGGGTGGCGATGTCATGGCCTGGTGCGAGCGGTTCCTGGACGAGCAGGGGGTCGCCGTGACGCCGGGATCCGCGTTCGGCGCGTCGGGAGAGGGCTGGATCCGCGTGTGCGTCGCGAGCGACCGCACGTCCCTGCTCGAGGGGCTCCGACGCCTGCCGTCGGCGTCCTGAGCGCACAGCCGGGAGAAAGTAGACTCGACGGGATATGTCACCCCGCGCCCTGAAGCCCCTCGAGCCGTCCGCCACTCCGCCCGAGCTGCTCCGCAACTTCTGCATCATCGCCCACATCGACCACGGCAAGTCGACGCTGGCCGACCGCATGCTCCAGACCACGGGCGTCGTGTCGGACCGCGACATGCGCGCGCAGTACCTCGACCGCATGGACATCGAGCGCGAGCGCGGCATCACGATCAAGTCGCAGGCGGTGCGGATGCCGTGGACCCTCCGACAGGCTCAGGGACCGGACATCACCTATGCGCTGAACATGATCGACACTCCGGGCCACGTCGATTTCACGTACGAGGTCAGCCGCTCGCTCGCCGCGTGCGAGGGCGCGATCCTGCTCGTGGACGCCGCCCAGGGCATCGAGGCGCAGACACTCGCCAACCTCTATCTCGCGCTCGAGAACGATCTGCAGATCATCCCCGTGCTCAACAAGATCGATCTGCCCGCGGCCGATCCCGAGAAGTACGCGAAGGAGCTCGCGAGCCTCATCGGCGGCAAGCCAGAAGACGTGCTGCGCGTGAGCGGCAAGACCGGGCTCGGCGTCGAAGAGCTGCTCGACCACGTCGTGGCTCAGATCCCGGCGCCCCAGGGCGACCCGGATGCTCCGTCGCGGGCCATGATCTTCGACTCGGTCTACGACTCGTATCGCGGCGTCATCACCTACGTCCGCATGATCGACGGGTCGCTCAATCCGCGCGAGCGCATCCAGATGATGTCGACCAGGGCCACGCACGAACTGCTCGAGATCGGTGTGTCGTCCCCTGAGCCAACACCCACCAAGGGGCTCGGCGTGGGCGAGGTCGGCTACCTGATCACGGGTGTGAAGGACGTGCGCCAGTCCAAGGTCGGCGACACCGTCACGAACGCCCAGCGTCCGTCGAAAGAGGCGCTGCCGGGCTACACCGATCCGAAGCCGATGGTCTTCTCGGGCCTGTACCCGATCGACGGCAGCGACTACCCGGTGCTGCGCGAGGCCCTCGACAAGCTGAAGCTGTCGGACGCCTCCCTCAACTACGAGCCCGAGACGTCGGTGGCGCTCGGGTTCGGGTTCCGATGCGGGTTCCTGGGGCTGCTGCACCTCGAGATCATCACCGAGCGTCTTGAGCGCGAGTTCGGGCTCGACCTCATCTCCACCGCCCCGTCGGTGACGTACGAGGTGAAGACCGACGACAACAAGATGTTCACGGTGACCAACCCGAGCGAGTTCCCGTCGGGCACGAAGATCGCCAGCGTCACCGAGCCGATGGTGAAGGCCGCGATCCTCGCCCCGAAGGACTACGTCGGCACGATCATGGAGCTGTGCCAGTCCCGCCGCGGAACGCTTCTCGGCATGGAGTTCCTCGGCGAGGACCGCGTCGAGATCCGCTACGCGATGCCGCTCGGCGAGATCGTCTTCGACTTCTTCGACCACCTGAAGTCCAAGACCGCCGGCTACGCCTCGCTGGACTACGAGCCCAGCGGCGACCAGGAGGCCGACCTCGTGAAGGTCGACATCCTCCTGCAGGGCGAGGCGGTCGACGCGTTCAGCGCGATCGTGCACCGCGACAAGGCCTACGCGTACGGCGTCCTCATGACCGAGCGCCTGAAGAAGCTCATTCCCCGCCAGCAGTTCGAGGTTCCCATCCAGGCCGCGATCGGCGCCCGCATCATCGCGCGCGAATCGATCCGCGCGATGCGCAAGGACGTCCTCGCGAAGTGCTACGGCGGTGACATCAGCCGCAAGCGCAAGCTCCTCGAGAAGCAGAAAGAGGGCAAGAAGCGCATGAAGATGGTCGGCCGCGTCGAGGTGCCCCAGGAGGCGTTCATCGCGGCTCTGTCGGGCGACACCGAGACCAAGGGCGCGAAGTAGGCTGTCCGCATGCGCCGCGGAACCTTCCGAGACGAAACCGTCGACTACGCCGCGGTCGGCGCCACTCAGGCGCCCGACCTGATGGGCTACCCGCCCGAGCGCAGCATCCCGGCAGAGCAGTCGTGGCGCATCGGCAGCGGTGAGACGCGGTTCCAGACCGCGGGCGAGGCGCTTCTCTCGTGGGCCGCGCAGCGGGGCACCGGACTGACGCTGAAAGATGTGCGACCGGCATCCGGACCCATGTACTCGGGCGTGAGCTTTGACGCAGAGGGCCACCCGGTCGCCCCGAGCCGCACCGAGGCCGACCAGCGCTTCGACGCCGACGGCACCCCCTACGTCGCCGGCGGGACGACCGCGCACCTCGAGGGTCGCGTGGCCGGTCTCAACGCGAGCGCCGAGCTGCGGGTCATCTTCGCCGTGGAGGAGCCCCGCCGCGTCGGCTTCGCGCTGGGCACGGTCGGGCACTCGGTCGTCAGCGGTGAGGAGTCGTTCATGCTCGACTGGCACGAGAACGACGAGGTGTGGTTCACGGTGCGCGCGTTCGACGCGCCGGCGGCGCTGCTGTACCGGCTCGTGCCGGCACTGACGCGTCGCCGCCGTCGCGAGCTGTTCACGCGGTATCTGCGCGCGATATCGCCGCTGTACACGACCCCGGCCTGACGTGGGCGCTGCTCTGCCACCGGGTGATCCGGTTCCGCGCGACGGCGCGCTCCCCGCGGGAACGGCCGTCGACCCCAAGACGCCGTTCGGCGTCTATCTGCACGTGCCCTTCTGCCGCGTGCGCTGCGGCTACTGCGACTTCAACACCTACACCTCCACCGAACTACAGGGTGCGAAGCAGGACGAGTACGCCGACACCCTGTTGCGCGAAGTCGACCTCGCACGTGGCGTCCTGTCGGACGTCGGCCCGCTGCGCGAGGCGTCCACGGTGTTCTTCGGGGGCGGCACACCGACCCTCCTGCCGCCCGGAGATCTCGCGCGCATGCTCGAGGGGGTGCGAGGGGCGTTCGGCGTCGCCGACGACGCCGAGATCACCGTCGAGGCGAATCCCGACACCGTGACGGATGCCACGGCCGCTGAGCTGGCGGCATCCGGCGTCACGCGGCTGTCGATCGGTATGCAGTCCTCGGTTCCGCACGTGCTCGCGGCGCTCGACCGCACCCATGACCCGGCGAACGTCGAGACCGCCGTCGCCGCCGCGCGACGCGCCGGGCTCGCGGTGAGCCTGGACCTCATCTACGGTGCACCGGGCGAGTCGCTCGCGGACTGGCGTCGATCGCTCGAGACCGTGATCGCCCTGGGGCCCGACCACGTGTCGGCCTATGCGCTCATCATCGAGGACGGCACGAAGCTCGCTCGGCAGATCCGACGCGGCGAGGTGGTCGCGCCCGACGACGACCTGCAGGCAGACATGTACGAGCTCGCCGACGATCTTCTCGCCGAGGCCGGCTACGACTGGTACGAGGTGTCGAACTGGTCGCGCGGCGCCGATCAGCGCTCGCGTCACAACCTGTCGTACTGGACGGATGCCGACTGGTGGGGCTTCGGTCCGGGGGCTCACAGCCACATCGCCGGCACGCGGTTCTGGAACGTCAAGCACCCGGCGGCGTATGCGCAGCGTCTGGCGCTCCGAGAGACCCCGGCCGCCGGTCGTGAGCAGCCCGATGCCGCCGCCCGCGACCTCGAGCGAGTGCTCCTGCGCACCCGCCTGCGTGACGGGATGCCGGTCGCCGAGCTTCTGGGCGAGGGCCGCCACGCGGTCGCGGCCCTGATCGCGGACGGTCTCGTCGAGGGAGCGGCGGCGGTGCGGGGCCGCGTCGTGCTCACGCGCCGGGGGCGCCTGCTCGCCGACGCCGTGGTGCGGGCGCTGACCGACTGACGCGTCGTCCCGGCCGGGCCGACCGGCATCCGGTAGAATTGGCACTCCCGTGAGGCGAGTGCCAGCACCACGGGCGAGGGCGTGGAGGAGGCGGGAATGGTCAGTGAACGAGGTCTGCAGGTGCTGCGGGCGATCGTGCAGGACTACGTCGACACGCGCGAGCCCGTCGGGTCCAAGGCCATCGTCGAGCGTCACGCGTTCGGAGTGTCGGCCGCGACGATCCGCAACGACATGGCCCTGCTCGAAGACGAAGAGCTCATCACGGCCCCGCACACGTCGTCGGGTCGCATCCCCACAGACAAGGGCTACCGGGTGTTCGTGGACCACCTCGCAGAGCTGCGCCCGCTGAGCCCGGCGCAGCGCACGGCGATCGCCTCGTTCCTCGACGGTCCGGGAGACCTCGACGACGCACTCGTGCGCACCGTGCGCGTCCTGACGCAGCTCACCGGCCAGGTCGCGATCGTGCAGTACCCGTCGTTCGCGCGCGCCACCGTCACCCACGTCGAGCTCGTCCAGCTCGGCGGCGGGCGCATGCTCGTCATCGTGGTCACCGACACGGGCCGCGTCTCGCAGCGCGTCGCCTTCGTGCGCGAAGAGTTCGACGAGATCGAACTGGGCCGCATGAGGGCCGAGCTCGGCACGCTGCTCGTCGGCCGCCCCGTGCGCGACGGCCTCCAGCGCATCGACGGTCACCTCGCATCGCGTGCCGAGTCCGTGCCGGCTCGGGAGGCCGCGACGGCCGAGATCGCCCGGGTCGTCGCCGAGGAGCTCGAGGAGTTCCGCCAGGACCGACTGGTGATGGCGGGCTCGGCGAACCTCGCCCGACGCGAGGCGGACTTCCGCGGAAGCATCTACCCGCTCCTCGAAGCCATCGAGGAGCAGGTCACCCTGCTCAAGCTCATGAGCGAGATGGTCGCCGACGACAAGGGGCTGGCGGCGAGCATCGGGCGCGAGAACGAGGCGTTCGGGCTGCCCGAGGCGTCGATCGTGACGAGCGACTACGACGCGACGGGCGCGCGGGCGCGCGTGGGCCTGCTCGGCCCGACCCGCATGGACTATCCCACGAACATGGCAGCGGTGAGGGCGGTCGCCCGATACCTCACGCAGCTGCTCGAAGAAGACGAGGCCGGCCGCTGACGCGGTGACGGCGACACACGACTCCGCGCCACGGCGCGGGCAGGAAGGCGATTGTGGCTGACCACTACGAGGTCCTCGGCGTCTCGCGCGAGGCGAGCTTGGACGAGATCAAGAAGGCGTACCGGCGTCTCGCCCGCGAGCTCCACCCCGACGTCAATCCGGGCGAGGAGGCCTCCGAGCGGTTCAAGCTCGTGACGCACGCCTACGACGTGCTGAGCGACAAGGACCAGCGCGCGCGCTACGACATGGGCGGCGGAGACTCGCCCTTCGGCGCCGGAGGCGGAGCCGGTGGCTTCGGCGGGTTCGGCGACATCTTCGAGACGTTCTTCGGTGCCGGCGCGGGCGGTCGAGCCGGCCGCCCGAGGTCGCGTCGCGAACGCGGCCAGGATGCCCTCGTGCGCGTCACGCTCGACCTGCAGGACGTGGTCTTCGGCGTGCACCGCGACATCGACGTCGACACGGCCATCGCGTGCGAGACCTGCGAGGGCTCGTGCTGCCAGCCCGGCACGACGCCCGTCACCTGCGACATCTGCCACGGCGCCGGCAACGTGCAGCGCCAGGTGCGCAGCCTGCTCGGCAACGTCGTCACCACCGTGCCCTGCAACGTGTGCCAGGGATACGGCACGACGATCCCGTACCCCTGCGCCACATGCCAGGGCCAGGGACGCGTGCGCTCGCGCCGCACGGTGTCGCTCGACATCCCCGCCGGCGTCGAGACGGGCCTGCGGCTGCAGCTCCCCGGGTCGGGCGAGGTCGGTCCCGCCGGCGGCCCGAACGGCGACCTCTACATCGAGGTGTCGGTCACCCCGCATCCGGTGTTCAGCCGCGACGGCGACGATCTGCTCGCGACGCTCGATGTCTCGATGAGCGATGCCATCCTGGGCACGACGACGACGATCGACTCGCTGGACGGCCCGGTCGATCTCGAGATCCGCCCCGGCGTGCAGGCGGGCGACATCCTCACGATCAAGAATCGCGGCATCACTCCGCTGCGCGGCTCGCAGCGCGGCGACCTCAAGGTCGGCGTGCACGTCGTGACGCCCACGCGTCTGGACCACAAGGAGCGCGCCCTCATCGAGGACTTCGCCAAGCGCACGAAGGCCCCGGCGCCCCAGCTCTCGGAGTTCCATCAGGGCCTGTTCGCCAAGCTTCGCGACCGCTTCCGGAACAGCTGAGCGCGTGGCGCTGCATTTCCTCCTCGACACGCCTGCGACCCAGGTGGTCGGTGACGACGTCGTGCTCACCGGCGCCGAGGCCCACCACGCCGCCACGGTGCGTCGCGTGCGGGTGGGGGAGCAGGTCACGGTCGGCGACGGCCGGGGGGTCTGGCTGACGGGAGAGTGCGCCTCGCTGGGCCCGCGCGAGGTCGTGGTGCGCGTCACCGACCGCGCCGAGGTGGCGCCGGCCGCGCCGCGCCTCGTGCTCGTGCAGGCTCTCGCGAAGGGCGACCGCGACGAGCTCGCGATCCAGGCGGCGACCGAACTCGGAGTCGACGAGATCGTGCCGTGGCAGGCCGCGCGGTCGGTGTCGCGGTGGGACGCCGCCAAAGCCGACAAGGGCCGGGCACGGTGGACGACGATCGTGCGCGAAGCGGCGAAGCAGGCGCACCGCGCGTGGGTGCCCGACGTTTCGGCGCTCGCCACGACCAAGACGCTGGCCGGGCGTGCCGCGGCATCCCGTGTCTACATCCTCGAGCCGACGGCGGCGCGCGCCCTCACCGAGATCGACCTCGCGGGTGATGCAGAGGTCGTGCTCGTGGTCGGCCCCGAAGGCGGCATCGCCGCCGAGGAGCTCGACGTGCTCGTGCACGCGGGTGCGACGCCGGTGCGCCTGGGTCGCACCGTGCTGCGCACGTCCACCGCGGGGCCCGCCGCCCTCGCTGTGGCGAGCACGGCGCTCGGCCGCTGGTGACGGTCGGTCGATAGACTGTGGCGATGAGCGAATCATCGATCTTCACGCGGATTCTGCGGGGAGAGATCCCCGCCGAGATCATCGCCGAGACCGACAACGCGTTCGCCATCCGCGACATCGCACCCCAGGCGCCCGTTCATCTCCTCGTCGTCCCGAAGAGCGAGGAGTACCGCAACGTGGTCGAACTCGCCGCAGGCGACCCCGATCTGCTCGCCGAGGTGATCGGACTCGCGAACTCGCTGGCGATCGAGCACGGCGACGGTGACTTCCGTCTCGTCTTCAACACCGGCCCCGGCGCGGGGCAGACGGTGTCCCACGTCCACGCGCACGTCCTCGCGGGCGGCCTGACAGAGAAGAGCGTCGGTGCCTGACGATTCCACGGACGGCACCGTCGTCGACCACGTCTACGCGGACGGTGTCGCGATGGTGCAGCTGCTCGGCCCGCAGGACCGTCTGCTGCGCATCGTCGAGAAGGAGCACCCCGACGTCGACGTCCACGTGCGCGGCAACGAGATCACCCTCACGGGTGAATCCGACGCCGTCTCCGCGGCGCGGGGACTCGTGGACGAGCTGCTCGCCATGACCAGGGCCGGCCAGGGGCTCGAACCCGCCGACGTCACGTCGTCGAACCGCATCCTCCAGAGCGAGGGCGGGCCGCGGCCGTCCGAAGTGCTCGGCGAGGCGATCCTGACCTCGCGCGGCAAGGCGATCCGCCCCAAGACGCTCGGGCAGAAGGCGTACGTCGACGCGATCGAGGAGAGCACGATCGTGTTCGGCATCGGTCCCGCCGGAACGGGCAAGACGTACCTCGCGATGGCCAAGGCCGTTCAGGCGCTCCAGCGCAAAGAGGTCAGTCGCATCATCCTCACCCGGCCGGCCGTCGAAGCGGGGGAGCGGCTGGGTTTCCTGCCCGGAACCCTGACCGACAAGATCGACCCCTACCTGCGCCCGCTGTACGACGCGCTCAACGAGATGCTCGATCCCGAGCTCGTCCCCAAGCTCATGGCCAGCGGGACGATCGAGGTCGCCCCGCTCGCCTACATGCGCGGGCGAACGCTCAACGACTCGTTCGTCGTGCTCGACGAAGCGCAGAACACCACGCCCGAGCAGATGAAGATGTTCCTCACCCGCCTGGGCTTCGGCACGCGCATGGTGGTCACCGGCGACATCACGCAGGTCGACCTTCCGCAGGGCTCGTCGGGACTGCGACTGGTCACCCGGGTCCTGAAGGACATCGACGACATCCACTTCTCGTATCTGACGAGCGCGGACGTCGTGCGGCACACCCTCGTCGGCCGCATCGTCGACGCGTACACCGAATACGACGAGCACCGTCTGTCGGCACGACGCGAGCGCGATGAGGCGTCCGAGTTCGCGAACCGTGCCGAGCGCCGCACGAACGCCCGTCCCCAGAATCCACGCGACCACCTTCCCAAGCGAGGACGCCCATGACCATCGAGATCGGCAACGAATCCGGCGTGGCGATCGACGAGACCGTGCTGCTGCGTCTCATGCAGCACGATCTCGCCGAACTGCACGTGAGCCCGGACGCCGACGTGGCGATCCTCCTCGTCGACGAAGGCGCGATGGAGGCCCTCCATGTGCAGTGGATGGACGAGCCCGGGCCGACCGATGTGCTCAGCTTCCCGATGGACGAGCTGCGCCCGGGGTCCGAAGAGGTGCCGACGCCGCCCGGACTCCTCGGTGACATCGTGCTGTGCCCGCAGGTCGCCGAGACGCAGGCGATCGCAGCCCGTCACTCGACGATGGACGAGCTCGTCATGCTGACGACGCACGGTCTGCTGCACCTGCTGGGATTCGATCACGCCGAGCCCGAGGACGAGCGTGAGATGTTCGGACTGCAGAAGGAGCTCATCACGAGCTTCCAGAGCGCCGAACGCAAACGACGCGCATGACCGCGGCCCTCCTTCTGGCTGCGGCCGTGCTGCTCATCGCCTTCGGGGGGCTGATGGCCGCGACGGATGCGGCACTCGGCGTCACCTCTCGCTCCGACCTCGCCGAACTCGGCGCGTCGGGGCGCAACGCCGGATCGCTGCGGAAGATCGCAGCCGACCCCGAAGCACACTCGACCGCGGTCGTGTTCATCCGCGTGCTGTCCGAGACGACCGCCGCCGTGCTCGTCACCGTCGCCTTCGTCGACCTCTTCGACAACATCTGGTGGGCGATGCTCGCCGCCGCCGTGCTCATGACGGGCTTCTCGTTCGTCGCCGTCGGCGCCAGTCCGCGCGCGTGGGGCCATCAGCACGCGTCGGGGCTCCTGCGCAGTTCCGCGCCGATCGTGCGCGGGGTGCGGCTCATCCTCGGACCGCTCGCGCACGGTCTCGTCGTGCTCGGCACGCGCGTGACCCCGGGTGTCACACGCGGAGCGTCGTTCGCCTCCGAGGAGCAGCTGCTCAGCATCATCGACGAGGCCGCCGAGAACGAGCTCATCGAGCAGGATGACCGCGAGCTCATCCACTCGGTGTTCGATTTCACCGACACGTTCGTGCGCGCGGTCATGGTGCCGCGCACCGACATGGTCACGGTCGACGCGACCGAGTCGACGCGGCAGGCGATGACGATCTTCCTCGAGAAGGGCGTGTCACGCGTGCCGATCGTCGACGACGACGCCGACGACGTGGTCGGGATGCTGTATCTCAAGGACCTCGTGCAGTTCGGCTTCCGCGACGAGGCGGGCTGGCGAGATGCGCCGATCACACGCATCGCGCGGCCGGCGGTGTTCGTGCCCGAGTCGATGAAGGCCGAGACGCTGCTCCAGCAGATGAAGAAGGATGCCGTCCACGTCTGCCTCGTCGTCGACGAGTACGGCGGAGTCTCGGGTCTGGTCACGCTGGAGGACCTCATCGAAGAGCTCGTCGGCGAGATCGCAGACGAGTACGACCCCCGCTCCGACGAGGTGTCCGAGATCGAACCCGGCCGCTTCCGCGTGAGCGCCCGCCTCGGTCTCGACGAGGTCGGCGACCTGTTCGGCATCGACCTCGAAGACGATGACGTCGACTCGATCGGCGGTCTGCTCGGCAAGGCGCTCGGGCGCATCCCTCAACCGGGTTCCACCGCCGAATACGAGGGTCTCATCATGACCGGCGGCGCTTCGCGAGGTCGCGGTCGTGGCATCTCGACTGTGTTCGTCGAACGCACCGAGGCGCTGGAAGCGGCCGAAGACTCCTTCGGCGGACGCCATGCCCAGACCGGAGAGATCCGCGTGCCCACCACGGGCGAGATCCGCGTGGCACGCAAGAAGGAGAGATCATGAGCGAATCCGAGTTCCGGTCGGGGTTCGTCACGTTCGTCGGGCGTCCCAACGTCGGCAAGTCGACGCTGACCAACGCGCTGGTCGGTGAGAAGGTCGCGATCACGAGCGACAAGCCGCAGACCACGCGACGCGCGATCCGCGGCATCCTGAATCGGCCTGCCGGCCAGCTCGTCATCGTCGACACCCCCGGTCTCCACAAGCCCCGCACACTGCTCGGTCAGCGACTGAACGACCTGGTCGAGTCGGTGCTCGGCGACGTCGACGTGATCGGGTTCTGCGTTCCTGCCACCGAGAAGGTCGGCCCCGGTGACCGGCGCATCGCCGAGTCGCTCTCGGGCTATGGTCGGGCGAAGAAGGTGGCGATCGTGACGAAGACCGACGCCGCATCGCGCGAGCAGATCACCGACCGCCTGCTCGAGGTCGACGCCCTGCGCGAGGACTGGGCAGCGGTGATCCCGCTGTCGGCGCTCGGGCTGTCGCAACTCGATGTGCTGACCGACGAGCTGCTGTCGATGATGCCGACCGGGCCCGCGCTGTACCCCGACGACGTCGTGACCGACGAATCTCAGGAAGACCGGATCGCCGAGATCATCCGCGAAGCCGCGCTCGAGGGTGTGCGCGACGAGCTGCCGCACTCGATCGCCGTCACGATCGAAGACATCGCCGAGCGCGACACGGGCTCGATGACCGTCATCCACGCGAATCTCATCGTCGAGCGCGACAGCCAGAAGGCGATCATCATCGGGCACAAGGGATCACGGCTGGCCGCCGTCGGTGCGCGTGCGCGCGCGCAGATCGAACCGCTGATCGGGACGAACGTGTTCCTCAAACTGCACGTGCGTGTCGCCAAGGAGTGGCAGCGGGATCCGAAGCAGCTCGGCCGTCTGGGGTTCTGACATGGCCCGTCAGTGGCTCGCGACGCAGTGGGGTGATCCGTGGTCGTGGGAGTTCACCGAGGTGCAGACACCTGCGCCTCGGATCGGCGAGGTGACGATCCGTGTGCGGGCCGCGGGCGTGAATCCCGCCGATGCGAAGCATGTGGCGTCTGCGCGATCCGGCGCGACGCTGCCCGTTCCGATCGGCTACGAGGTGTCGGGAGAGCTCACCGCCGTCGGCCCCGACACGCGCATCGGCTCGGGCGAGGCTCGTGTCGGCGACGACGTGCTCGCGTTCCGGGTCTACGGCGGGTACGCCACCGAGATCACCGTGCCGGCCGAGAAGGTCTTCGCGAAGCCGGCGTCGCTGAGTCACGAAGCAGCAGCCAATCTGCTGCTCGCCGGCACCACGGCATCCGAGATGCTGCACGTCACCCGGGTCGCGCCCGGAGAGACGATCCTGCTGCACGGCGCCTCGGGCGCGGTCGGCGTGATGGTGCTGCAGCTCGCCGCTCGTTTGGGTGTGCGGGTGATCGGCACGGCAAGCCCGTCGAGCTTCACTCGTGTCGAGCAGTTCGGCGGCACTGCCGTCGCGCACGGGCCAGGTCTTCATGACCGCGTGACGGATGCTGCGGGTGCCCCGATCGCGGCGGTTCTGGATGCGGTGGGAACCGACGAGGCTGTAGATGTATCGCTCGCTCTCGTGGCGGATCGCTCGCGCATCGTGACGGTCGCCGCTGCCGCGCGGGCGCAGAGCGAGGGTTTCGCGTGGATCGTCGGCTCCCTTCCCGCGAGTGCCGCCTACCGCGACGGCGTACGCGCCGAGCTCATCGCCCTCGCCGGGGCGGGGGAGCTGGAGATTCCGCTCGCGCGGACGTATCCGCTGACACAGGCACGCGAGGCGGTCTCGTTCGTGCTCGACGGACACCCCGGCGGCAAGGTCGCGCTGATTCCCTGAGGGATGACGCGGTGTCGCGTCAGCCGACTTCGCGCAGCGCCGAGCGCACGACCACCATCTGCTCGCCGTACTCGGCGTCCGCGGCACGCTGCCACGTGCCGTCGTCCCAGACGACGTCGACCCACAGGCGGCCGTTGTCGGGGTACGCCGTCAGGAAGGCCTCGCCGAACTTCGAGGGCAGAGCATCCTGCATCTCGACAAGTTCTGACTCGCTCGCAGCTCCCGGCTCACCGTCCGTCGGATCCTCGAGCGGCATCGTGTCGTACAAGGCGAGCATGATCGGCGGCTGGGTGACCTCGAAGGACTCCCCGTCGTACATCCCCTGTACGGCGTACGCGCCCCATGTCACGCCGCTCGCCGTCTCGGACCCTTCCACACGGTCCCAGCTCCACCCCGTCACCGGGATGCCCGAGCACTGCGGGGGGTACGACTCGGCGACGGCTCCGAGGCACAGCTGCACCGAGCCGTCCGAATCGAGCACCGTGCCCTGGGCCATGACCTCGCCGGCGGGCGGTTCGGGCCAGACGGTACCCAACCCTGCACCCGGGGAAGCCCCCGACGCACACCCGGTGATGACGAGAGCGGATGCCGCGGCCGCCGCGACGACGAAGAAGAGACGCCTCATGATCATCAAGTGTCGCGGCATCCGGATTCGTCTCACGTCGGATCGACCCTGCTACCATCGAGCCATGCGCTTCGGCGGGCTTCTTCTTCTTAGTCGCCGCGACGAGTCCTCGATCTAGGACCTCCCTCGTCGCGGAGCTTGTCGTTGGTCCGCACTCATCAGGCTCAGAGCCGGCCCTGTCAGGGCGAAAAGAAGAAGCGACGAATCATGGACAACAGCCAGCAGCCTTCGGGCATGCCGATCCACAAGTACCGCCCGTACCACCAGCAGTTCGGTGTCTCCCTTCCCGACCGCACGTGGCCCGACGCTCGTATCACGACCGCGCCCCGCTGGTGCGCGGTCGACCTGCGCGACGGCAACCAGGCGCTCATCGACCCCATGAGCCCCGAGCGCAAGCGCATCATGTTCGACCTGCTCGTGAGCATGGGCTACAAGGAGATCGAGGTCGGCTTCCCGAGCGCGAGCCAGACCGACTTCGACTTCGTGCGCCACCTCATCGAGGACGGCGCAATCCCCGACGACGTCACGATCCAGGTGCTCACCCAGGCGCGCGAGCACCTCATCGATCGCACGTACGAGTCCATCGCCGGTGCCAAGCAGGCGATCGTGCACCTGTACAACTCGACGAGCATCCTGCAGCGCGACGTCGTGTTCCGCACCGACAAGCAGGGCATCATCGACATCGCCCTCGAGGGCGCGCGACTCTGCCGCGAGTTCGAGAAGCGCATCCCCGAGACCACCGTGTACTACGAGTACTCGCCCGAGAGCTACACCGGCACCGAGCTCGAGTTCGCCGTCGACATCTGCAACCAGGTGATCGAGATCTTCGAGCCGTCTCCCGAGCGCAAGGTCATCATCAACCTGCCGGCCACTGTCGAGATGGCCACGCCGAACGTCTACGCCGACTCGATCGAGTGGATGTCGCGTCACCTCGCGCACCGCGAGAACGTCATCCTCTCGCTGCACCCGCACAACGATCGCGGCACGGCCATCGCGGCGGCCGAACTCGGCTACATGGCCGGCGCCGATCGCATCGAAGGCTGCCTCTTCGGCAACGGAGAGCGCACCGGAAACGTCGACCTCGTGGCCCTGGGCATCAACCTGCTGACGCAGGGCATCGACCCGCAGATCGACTTCAGCGACATCGACAACGTCAAGCGCACCGCCGAGTACTGCAACCAGCTGCCGGTGCACGAGCGCAGCCCGTGGGCGGGCGACCTCGTCTTCACCGCCTTCAGCGGATCGCACCAGGACGCCATCAAGAAGGGCTTCGAGGCGATGGACGCCCAGGCCGCGGCATCCGGTGTCACGGTCGACGAGATCGAATGGGCCGTGCCGTACCTGCCCATCGACCCGAAGGACCTCGGGCGCTCGTACGAGGCCGTCATCCGCGTCAATTCGCAATCCGGCAAGGGCGGCGTCGCCTATCTGCTCAAGACCGACCACTCGCTGGATCTGCCGCGCAAGCTGCAGATCGAGTTCTCGGGCGTCGTTCAGGCGAAGACGGATGCCGACGGCGGCGAGGTCACGAGCGACCAGATCTGGTCGGTGTTCACCGACGAGTACCTGCCCGCGCCGTCGCACGACGACAAGTGGGGCCGCTTCGAGCTGCTGGGAACCCGCACCGCGAGCGACATGACCGGCGACGTCGAGCTGTCGGTGCGCCTGCGCGACGGCGATGACGTCCAGGATGCCGTGGGTCACGGCAACGGGCCGATCGCCGCGTTCCTCGAGGTCGTGCGCTCGCACGGGTTCGACATCGCGCTGTACGACTACGTCGAGCACACCCTCAGCGCCGGCGGTGACGCGCAGGCCGCAGCCTACGTCGAGCTGCAGGTCGACGGCGAGCGCCTGTGGGGCGTCGGCATCGACGGCGACATCTCGACGGCATCCCTCAAGGCGATCGTGTCGGGCGTCAACCGCGCGATCCGCACGCGCGAGCGCGCCGGCGTGCTCGCCTCGGTCTGACCCGCCGTCCCCCGGCCCGCCCCCTGACTCGCTGAGCCTCCATCCGGCGGCCGAGAGCTCGGGTGTCGCCCACGCTCTCGGCGGCCGGATGGAGGCTCAGCGGCTTCGGCGACGCCGTTGTGCGGGCCGTCAGGGACGGACGATCGGGATCGCCGAGGTCTCGACCGCGACCTTGCGGCGGTGGAGCGCCCGCTGCTCGGGCAGCGAGATGTCGAAGATGACGGCGAGCAGCCGGATGACGGCGGTGACGACGATCCCCGCGATGGATGCCGCCAGCAGCGGCGCACCGAGCGCGTGCGCGCCGGCGAGCACGAGGCATCCGGCCCCCGCAGCCACGGCGTAGAGAGACCCGACGTGCATGATCGAGACGGGGATGCCCATCATCATGTCGCGCAGGATGCCGCCGCCCACCGCCGAGCACACGCCGACGAAGATCGCCGGCGCCACCGGCAGGCCGAGGGTCAGCGCCTTGCCGGTGCCGAAGGCGCCGAACAGGCCGATCACGATCGCGTCGAGGCCGACGATGACGCCGTTGAGCCGCTGGAAGACGCCTGCGAGCAGCATCCCGAGCAAGGCGGCACCCGTGGCCGTCAGCAGGTACCAGTTGCTCTGCAGGGTGACCGGCAGCACGTTGAGCAGAAGGTCGCGGATGAGACCGCCGCCCATGCCCATCACGACGCCGATGATCGCGACGCCGAGCAGGTCGAGCCGGCGATCGCCGCGGAACCCCGAGGCGAACAGCGCGCCCTGGATGCCACCGAGGCCGACGGCGAGCAGATCCGCCCAGAGCGGGATGATGAGAACGGCGTCTTCCACGTGCTCCATCATCGGGTTCGAGCCGCCGAATGTCTGCGCGCACCGCCGTCGGCGGCGTGGCCGGCTTCGGAGTCCGTGGACGACACGCCGCAGCCCGGCCCCGGGCAGCGGCGTGTCGGCGATCATCTCCGCAGCGCGACACCGGTCCGGGCCGCATATCCCGGCGGCGCGCGGACCGCGGCATCCCGCCGCTGCGCCTACCCGGCGGCGATAATGGAACCGTGCCCACCTACCGCGACGAAGTCGTGATCCTGCGCACCCACAAGCTGGGTGAAGCCGATCGCATCGTCACGGCGCTGAGTCGTCGCAACGGCAAGATCCGTGCCGTCGCGAAGGGCGTCCGCCGCACGTCGTCGCGCTTCGGATCGAGGCTCGAGCCCTTCATGGTCGCGGATGTGCAGCTGTACAAGGGCCGCTCGCTCGACATCGTGCAGCAGGCCGAGTCGCTCGGCTCCTACGGCGCCGACATCGTCGCGCACTACGACCGGTACACGTCGGCGCACGCCATGGTCGAGGCGGCGGATCGTCTCAACGAGGCCGAAGCCACCCCGCAGCAGTACCTCCTCCTCGTCGGCGGACTCCGCGCCCTCGCCAAGGGCGAGCACGCGTCGCGCAGCCTCCTGGACTCGTACCTCCTGCGCGCGATGGCGCTCTCGGGATGGGCGCCCGGGCTCCACGACTGTGCGCGCTGCGGACGCCCCGGGCCCCACGACTGGTTCGTCGCCCAGATCGGCGGGATGGTGTGCGACCACTGCGCGCCCGCGGGCTCGGCGCGGGTCGCCCCGCAGACGTCGTCGCTGCTGCGGTCGCTGATGGCGGGGGAGTGGAGCGAGGTGGATGCCGCCTCGGCAGGGTCGTCGGCGGCGGCATCCGGTCTCATCGCCGCCTACGCGCAGTGGCATCTCGAACGCGGCATCCGCTCGCTCGTCCACGTACCCGCCGGAGACCCCCGATGACACCGAAGCCGTTCACCCATCGGGATGCCGTCGCGTACCGCCCCCTCGACTGGACCGGCGTGTATCCGCCGACCTTCCCGAAGGGCGCCGTCCCCGAGCACGTCGCGATCGTCATGGACGGTAACGGACGCTGGGCGAACCGGCAGGGTCTGACCCGGGTCGAAGGTCACAAAGCGGGCGAAGCGGCACTGCTCGACGTCGTTGCCGGGGCGATCCAGGCCGGAGTGAAGCACCTGTCGGTGTACGCCTTCTCGACCGAGAACTGGTCGCGCTCGCCCGATGAGGTGCGGTTCCTCATGGGGTTCAACCGCGACGTGCTCCACCGCCGACGCGACCAGCTCAACGAGTGGGGCGTGCGCGTGCGCTGGGCGGGCCGCAAGCCGCGCCTGTGGGGCTCGGTGATCAAGGAGCTGCAGTACGCCGAGCAGCTCACCGCGGGAAACGACGTGCTCACCCTCACGATGTGCGTCAACTACGGCGGACGCATCGAGCTCGTCGATGCGATGCGCTCGATCGCCGACGACGTCGCGGCAGGGCGACTCAGAGCGTCGGCGGTGAGTGAGAAGCTCATCCGCTCCCGGCTCTATCAGCCCGGGATGCCCGACGTCGACCTCTTCGTGCGATCCAGCGGCGAGCAGCGGACGTCGAACTTCCTGCTGTGGGAGTCGGCGTATGCCGAGTTCGTCTTCCTCGACACGCTCTGGCCGGACTTCTCGCGTGTCGACCTGTGGGAGGCCATCGGCCGCTACCTCGACCGCGACCGCCGGTTCGGCGGGGCGATCGACGCTCCCGGAGCGGAAGCGGAATAGACCCCCGCACCCCGGGGTTGCGCCCCGTGTGAGCGAAACCATCAAGATCGACGTCTGGTCCGACATCGCGTGCCCGTGGTGCTACATCGGCAAGCGCAACCTCGAGAACGGCCTGGCCGCAGCGGCCGCCGACGACGACGCCCCCGTCGTCGAGGTGACGTACCACTCCTATGAGCTCTCACCCGACACCCCGGTCGACTTCGAGGGAACCACGACCGACTTCCTCGCCGAGCGCAAGGGCATCTCGGTCGACCAGGCGCGGGAGATGAACGACCGTGTCACCGGCATCGCCGCCGACGCCGGGCTCACGTACCGCATGGATGAGGTGAAGCACACCAACACCGTGAAGGCGCACGAGCTGCTGCACTTCGCGAAGGAGCAGGGCCGGCAGCACGAGCTCGCCGAGCGCCTGATGTCGGCGTACTTCACCGAGGGACGCCACGTCGGACGCGAAGACGACCTCGTGACGATCGCGACGGATGCCGGTCTCGACGCCGACCAGGCGCGTGCCGCTCTGCGATCCGGCCGCTTCCTGGACGCCGTCCGTGCCGACCAGGCGCAGGCACGGGCCTACGGCATCACCGGGGTCCCGTTCTTCGTCATCGACGGCAAGTACGGCGTCTCGGGCGCGCAGCCCGCCGAGGCCTTCACGCAGATCGTGCGCCAGGTGCGCGACGAGAAGCGGGAACCCGCCCCCGCCGAGGCGTGAGCCGGGTCAGCTCGGGAGGTTCGCCTCGATGAGCTCGACGATCTCGGGGGCGTCGGGAAGGGTCTTCGGCGAGAAGCGGCGCACTTCGCCGGTGGGCAGCACGATGAACTTCTCGAAGTTCCAGGTGACGCGACCGCTCTCGTCGGCCGAATCCTTGAGCTGCTTGTAGATCGGCGCCGCGCTGCGGCCGTTGACCTTCACCTTGTCGAAGACGGGGAACGAGACACCCCACGTCGTCGCGCAGTAGTCGAGGATCTGCTCGGTCGAACCCGGCTCCTGCAGGAACTGGTTGCTCGGGAACCCGACGACGCTGAAGCCTCGCTCGCCGTACGTCTTCTGCAGCTGCTCGAGCTGCTCGTACTGCGGGGTGAGTCCGCACTTGGACGCCAGGTTCACGACGAGGTACACCTCCGAGCCCAGCTCGGAGAGCTTGGCGGTGCCGCCGTCGGCGGTCTGGAACGGGATTTCGCGGACATCCGTGGTCGTGGCCTGAGTCATATCCCCAGGGTAGGACCTCGCGTTCGATCGGAGGGCGGAAAGCAGTGGGAGAATGGTCGACGTGAACACCGCCATCGCTCCCGCGCGCACCCTGCGCATCGGGCCCATCGAACTCGACGCCCCGGTCGTGCTCGCTCCCATGGCCGGCATCACCAACACCGCCTTCCGGCGCCTGTGCCGCGAGTACGGCGCCGGGCTCTACGTGAGCGAGATGATCACGACCCGGGCGCTGGTCGAGCGCAACGCCGTGACGATGCGCCTGATCACGCACCACGAATCCGAGACGCCCCGGTCCATCCAGCTCTACGGCGTCGATCCCGCGACCACCGAAGCCGCCGTGCGCATCCTGGTCGATGAAGACCGCGCCGATCACATCGACCTGAATTTCGGATGCCCGGTGCCCAAGGTCACCCGCAAGGGCGGTGGGGCCGCGCTGCCGTGGAAGCTCGGACTGTTCCGCGAGATCGTCACCCGTGCCGCGCGAGCCGCGGGCGACATCCCGCTCACGATCAAGATGCGCAAGGGCATCGACTCGAACCACCTCACGTATCTCGAGGCCGGCCGCATCGCCGAGGACGCGGGCGTCGCCGCAGTCGCGCTGCACGCACGCACCGCCGCCGAGTTCTACTCGGGGCACGCCGACTGGTCGGCGATCGCGAAGCTGAAGGAGACCGTCACCAGCGTGCCTGTGCTCGGCAACGGCGACATCTGGTCGGCCGACGACGCCGCCCGCATGATGTACGAGACCGGCTGCGACGGCGTGGTCGTGGGTCGCGGGTGCCTCGGGCGTCCGTGGCTGTTCGGCGACCTGGCCAGAGGCCTCGGCCTGCCCGGGTCGGCCCCGGCCGAGCCCGTCGACGCGACCCTCGGCTTCGTGGCCGACGCGTTCCGCCGTCACGCCCAGCTGCTCGTGGAGTTCTACGAGGACGAAGACCGCGGATGCCGCGACATCCGGAAGCACGCGTCGTGGTACTTCAAGGGCTACCCGGTCGGCGGCGAGACCCGCGCTTCGCTCGCCACGGTCGGCAGCCTCGCCGAGATCGACGACATCGTCGCGACGCTCGACCTCGATGCGCCGTATCCGGGCGCCGGTGCGGAAGGTCAGCGCGGCCGCGCCGGCACTCCGAAGCGGCCGGCGCTGCCCGATCGCTGGCTCGAATCGCGTGAGCTCGGGGCAGCCGCATCCGCCGCCCTCGCCGACGCGGAGCTCGACAACAGTGGTGGTTGATCCGTCGCGGGTCGACCCGACGGGCAGGCCCGCAGGCTACGACGATGTGGATGCCGAGCGCTATCGCCGCGAGCGTCATCGCTCGCAGCGCGACGACTTCGCGCGTGACCGTGCGCGGGTGCTCCACTCCGCGGCGCTTCGGCGGCTGGCCGCCAAGACCCAGGTGCTGAGCCCCGCGAGCCCCGTCGACTTCGCCCGCAACCGTCTGACGCACTCGCTCGAGGTCGCCCAGGTGGGCCGCGAGCTCGCCACCGCACTGCGCCTGTCGCCCGACGTCGTCGACACCGCGTGCCTGAGTCACGACCTCGGGCATCCGCCCTTCGGACACAACGGCGAACGCGCGCTCAACGAGTGGGCCGAGGGCATCGGCGGCTTCGAGGGCAACGCCCAGACCCTGCGCATCCTGACCCGGCTCGAGCCGAAGGTGATCGAGGAGGGCCGCACCTACGGGCTCAACCTCACGCGCGCGAGTCTGGACGCCACGTGCAAGTACCCCTGGACGGCCGAGCATCCGCTGCCCGACGCGGGCGGACGCCTGAAGTTCGGGGTGTATCCCGACGACGAGCCGCTGTTCCACTGGATGCGGGCCGGTGCGCCCGGGCGCGTGCGGTGCATCGAAGCCGAGGTCATGGACCTGGCCGACGACATCGCCTATTCGGTGCACGATTTCGAGGACGCGGTCGTCAACGGCTACCTCGATCCGGCCTGGCTCGCGGACGCCGCCCAACACACGGCGCTGCTCAGCGCCGTGCAGACCTGGGTGGGCTACGACTTCGCGCGCGACGAACTCGCCGATGCGCTCTACCGCCTGACCCGGATGCCGGAATGGATCGCGTCGTTCGACGGCACGCGCATGGCGCTGGCTCAGCTCAAGAACCTGACGTCCGACCTCATCGGCCGCTTCGCCCGGGCCGCCACGACGGCCACGTGGGAGGCCTCGGCGACCACCGTGCTCACCCGCTACCGCGCGCACGTCGTCGTGCCGCGGGTGATCGAGGCCGAGATGGCCGTGCTCAAGGGCATCATCGGGGCCGCCGTGGTCTCGATCGAAGGCCGCAAGAGCCTCTACAAGGAGCAGCGCCGCGTGCTTCAGCGTCTCGCGACGGCGCTGTGGGACGAGCCCGCGGCCCTCGACGCCATGCACACCGAGGACTTCGAGCTCGCCGAGACGGAGTCCGCGCGCCGCCGCGTGGTCGTGGACCAGGTGGCGAGCCTCACCGACCAGCTCGCGATCTCGTGGCATTCCCGGCTCGTGGGCGACATCGATCCGTCCTCCATCGGCGTGTGGGCTCCGGGTGCCCGGATGCCCGCCGCGATCGCCGAGGCGACCTGATGGCCGGGCGCATCCGGCAGGCCGACGTCGACGAGGTGAAGTCCCGCACCAACATCGCCGACATCATCGGCGAGCGGGTCGCGCTCAAGTCGGCCGGCGTCGGGTCGATGAAGGGACTGTGCCCCTTCCACGACGAGCGCAGTCCGAGCTTCAACGTGCGGGCCCAGGCGGGGTTCTACCACTGCTTCGGATGCGGTGAATCCGGAGACGTCTACTCGTTCCTGCGAGCGATGGACCACGTCACGTTCACCGAGGCCGTCGAACGGCTCGCCGGCCGCATCGGCTACACCCTGCACTACGAAGACGGGGGAGCCGCACCCGAGACGACGGGCCGAGCCCGGCTCTACGCGGCGAACGCGGCGGCGGCCGAGTACTTCCGCGGGCAGCTCGCTTCGGGCGAGGCCGACACAGCGCGCCGGTTCCTCGGAGAGCGGGGATTCGACGCGGGTGCGGCGGCGCATTTCGGCGTCGGGTACGCGCCCAAGGGCTGGTCGCACATGCACGACGCCCTGCGCGCGCAGGGATTCCCCGACGACGTGCTCAGTGCGGCCGGCTTGGTCTCGCAGGGCCAGCGGGGGGTCTACGACCGGTTCCGCGGACGCGTGGTCTGGCCGATCCGCGACGTGACGGGGCAGGTCATCGGCTTCGGCGCGCGCCGGCTGTACGACGACGACAGCGGCCCCAAGTACCTCAACACCCCCGAGACCACGATCTACAAGAAGACGCAGGTGCTCTACGGCCTCGATCTCGCCAAGCGCGACATCTCGCGCGAGCACCGCGTGGTCGTCGTCGAGGGCTACACCGACGTCATGGCGTGCCACCTGGCCGGTGTCACCACCGCCATCGCCACGTGCGGAACGGCGTTCGCCGCAGACCACATCACGGTGCTGCGGCGCGTCATGGGCGACGATTCCACGGCGGGCGAAGTGGTCTTCACCTTCGATCCGGATGCCGCGGGCCAGAAGGCGGCGCTGCGCGCCTTCGCCGATGCGAAGCGCTTCAACGCGCAGACGTACGTCGCCACCGGACCTCAGGGGCTGGACCCCTGCGACCTGCGCCTGGAGCGAGGAGACGGCGCCGTTCGCGCGCTCATGGACGCCAAGGTGCCGATGGTGGAGTTCGTGCTCGACCAGCGCATCTCGGGATTCGATCTCGCGAGCGTCGAGGGTCGCGTCGGCGCGCTGCGGGTGGCCGCCCCCGTGGTCGCCGAGCTGCGCGACCCCCTCCTGCAGCCGGAGTACGTGCGCGTGCTCGCGAGGCGCCTGGGCATGGACACCGAAGACGTGCGCCGAGAAGTGGCCGGAGCCGGCCGCCGCGCCGCCGCCCGCCCCGACGGGTCGACCGCACCGCCGGCCGGCGACGACAGCGCACCCGTGGTGCGGGTGACCCTGGCGTCCCTCCCGCGCTCGGCGGACCTCGAACGCGACGCGCTCATGGGTGTGCTGCAGTTCGGCCACCGCCTGGACGTCGACCTCGTCGAGCGGGCTCTCGCGTTCCCGCTGCGCAACGCGGCGCTGGACGCCGTCCGACAGGCGATCGTCGCCGCCGGTGACCGGACCCGGGTCGGCTGGGCCGCCGACGCGGTGAACTCGGTTCGGGAGCCCTACCGCTCGCTGGGCGCCGAGCTGCTCTCGGCGCGCTTCCCGGCGCACACCGACGACGGCGCGGTCGCCTCGGCGATCGATCTGCTGCGCGGTCTGCTGGCGCGCGCGATCGATTCCGAGAAGTCCGAACTGCTCGGCGCCATCCAGCGGGTCACGCCCGATTCCGAGGAGGGACGCCGCATCCGACTGCAGTTGCGCGAACTCGACGTGCAGCGCCGCCGACTCGTGGAGGAGTCGTAGCCGGTCGGCCCGTCGTCGGCACGCACGGCGCGGGACGAGGCAGGATGGCGTCATGACACGACGCCCCGACGCCGATGTCGCGATCCGCGCGACCGACCTCTCGATCGCGCGCGCCGGCAGGGCGCAGGCCGAGCGGGTGGTCGACGGCATCACCTTCACGGTCGAGCACGGCGACGCGCTGGCCGTGATGGGACCCACCGGTGCGGGCAAGTCCAGCCTCGCCGATGTGCTGGCGGGCAGGACCGAGGGCGGACTCGCGGTCGTCGGCGGCGACGCCTGGGTCGAGGGCATCCGGCTGCGCAGGCCCGGGCGGTCGCAGCGGTTGCTGACCTACATCACGGGCTATCTCCGACAGTCCGCCGGAGCGGCGCTTCCCGCGCGACTCACCGTCTCCGAGGTGATCGGCGAACCGATCACGAGCCGGGACCGTCACGTGAACGAGCGAGCTCTCGCGGTGCGGGTGGCGACGCTGCTGGACGAGCTCATGCTGCCGCTCGGCGCGGCGAGCAAGTATCCGTACGAGCTCAGCGCGGGCATGCGACAGCGGGTCGCGTTCGCCCGCGCGCTCGTCCTGCAGCCGAAGGTGTTCATCGCCGACGAGCCGTTCGCCAACATGGACGTCGAGGTGCGGGTCGCCGCCCGCCACGCGATCGATCGACGTCGCGACGAGTACGGGATGTCGACGCTGGTCGTGACCAACGACGTGGATGTCGCCCGCGATCTGGGCGCGCACGTCATCGTGCTGCGCGCCGGTCATGTCGTCGCCGCGGGGCGGGATCCGGGCGCTCTTCTCTGGTCGCCGAGCGTCGATGCGGAGCACCGGCTCATCTCCACCTGAGTTCGCGAGCACTCCCCGAGTATTGTTAGGATGGTCAGGTTGCCTCGCGCGAGCGGGGCTCTTCCTCGGTAGCTCAATTGGCAGAGCAGCCGGCTGTTAACCGGCAGGTTCTTGGTTCGAGTCCAAGCCGGGGAGCGAGAGTACCGCGTCATCTAACGTGGCTCTCACCTAAGGCCCGGGCTTCCACCCCGGGCCTTTCCCTTTGCCTCGGCTCAGTGGTGGGGCGTCAGGCCTCGATGTCGTCGACGCCCGGCATCCACGAACTGCCGGGCTTGCCCCAGCCTCGCTTGCGGGCGATCTTCTGCACGGTCTTCCAGTCGCCGTCGTCGAGTCTGTCGACGTAGAGGATCCCGTCGAGGTGGTCGAATTCGTGCTGCATGATCCGTGCACGCCAGCCGTCGACCTCGATGCGCACGGCAGATCCGTCGAGGTCGGTGCCCGTCACGAGCACCCGCTCGGAGCGGCGCAGGGGGAACCGTTCGCCGGGGAAGGACAGGCACCCCTCGGATTCGTCGTCTGGGTCGGGCTCGCCCGGGATGAGCGGATGCATCCACAGCTCGGGGTTGATGAGCACACCGCGCCACGGAGCGTCGTCGTCATCGGTGTACGCGTAGGTGTAGATGCGCAGTGCGACGCCGACCTGCGGGGCGGCGAGACCGACGCCGGGTGCGGCATCCATCGTCTCGAACATGTCCGCCACGAGGGTGCGGATGTCGTCGGTGATCTCGGCGACGGGGGAGGCGGGGGCATGCAGGACGGGATCGCCCATGATGCGAATCGGGAGAACGGCCACGCCTTGAGCCTATCGAGCGGCCCCGGCCGTTAGTGTCTAGGGGTGATGTGGGCAACCGGCGATATCGACAACCTCACAGACGTCGGCGATGCACTCGTGGGCGTCTTCGCCGACCCGTCGCTGCTGATCGGCATCCCCCTCGCGCTGGTCGGCGCGGTGTTCATGTCGTTCGGAGCGCAGTACCAGCACCGCGGCGTCACGAAGGTCGAGGCGCTGTCGGGTGGAGCCGCATCGGGCGGTCTCTCGCTCGCGCAGCTCGGGCGTCTGCTCACCCGACCGTCCTGGGTGCTCGGAACCGTGATGCTCGTGCTGGCGATCGCCTGCCAGCTCGGCGCCCTGTCGTTCGCGCCCCTCATCGTCGTGCAGCCGCTGGGTGCGATCGCGCTCGTGATCACGACCCTGCTGAACGCCCGCATCAGCGGCCACAAGCCGACGAAGCGCTCGATCCGCGCGATCGTCGAGTGCGTCGGCGGCATCTTCATCTTCGTCACGATCGCCGCCCTCGTGGCGACCGACGAGCCGGTGTCGAACGGGCAGCTCATCACCATCCTCGTCATCCTGGGCGCGGTGACGGTCGTGTTCGGCGGTCTGTGGATGTGGCTCCGCGACCGCATGACGGCCCTGTTCTACATCCTCGGCGCAGGTGTCATGTACGGCTTCGTCGCCACCCTCGCCAAGGTCGTCATCAGCCGCATCCAGTCGGGCGACTTCGAATGGCTGACGGTGACTTGCCTGCTGGCGCTGCTGCTGGCGGCGGGGGTCGGTGCGTACTTCGTCCAGTCGGCCTACTCGTCGGGACCGCCCGACCTCGTCATCGCCGGGCTCACCGTGATCGACCCGATCGTCGCGATCATCATCGGGCTGACGGTGCTCGGCGAAGCCGCGAACGCCCCGCTGTGGGCCTACATCGGCTTCGGCATCGCGGGCGTGATCGCCGTGATCGGCGTATACGACCTGGCCAAGAACCACCCGCAGGTCGTCAGCGACAGCCAGGAGCTCCCGATCCGGCGGGGGAGCGACGCCGCGCCCAGCACAGGATCGATCCGCATCACCGAGGCGGTCTCGAAGGTGTGGCCCAACCCGCCGGTCGACGACGACAAGCCGCCCCGGCGCTGAATCCGCCCACGCGCACCTGCCGGTAGGCTCGGTTTCCGAACAGGGGGCGGTGGCCAAGCTGGTTAAGGCAGCGGGCTCATAACCCGACGATCGTGGGTTCAAGTCCCACCCGCCCTACGTGCCGCTGATGCGCGAGGCTCACTGCAGGTGTGATGCTTCAGTGCAAGCCCCGCCGATACACAGCTAGGGTGCGGTAAAACCTATGAGGGAGAATGTATCGACCTCCCGATGGAGGTTCAGTGCCCGGCAATGCCATCGCCCGCTTCGACAACGTCTCTCTGTTGTCGGTCGCGAGTGTTCTCCCCAGTCGTGTGACGACATCCGATGAGATCGAGGAGCGCCTCGCGCCCTCGCTGAAGCGGCTCAAGCTGCGCACCGGTCTTCTGAGACGCGTCGCGGGCGTCCTCGAGCGCCGCAACTGGTCCGAGACCGAATCAGTGGATGCCGCCACCATCGCCGCCGGCAGACGCGCGCTCTCCGAGGCGGGTGTCGAGCCCTCCGAGATCGGTCTGCTCATCAACACCTCGGTGACCCGCACCAATCTGGAGCCCTCGGTCGCGGTGGCACTGCATCATGGACTCGACCTGCCGAGTTCGGCGGTCAACTTCGACATCGCCAACGCGTGCCTCGGCTTCATCAACGGCATGTCGCTCGCGGCGACGATGATCCAATCGGGCCAGATCCGCTACGCCCTCGTCGTGGCCGGCGAGGACGCCGATGAGATCCAGGTCAACACCATCGACCGACTGCTGGAGGCCGAGAGCGACCGCGACGGATTCATGAGCGAGTTCGCGTCGCTGACGCTCGGCTCGGGCTCGGCCGCCGCGGTTCTCGGGCGCACCGATGAACACCCTGAAGGACACCGCATCCTCGGCGGCGTGACGCGGGCGGCGACGGAGTTCCACCGGCTGTGCGTCGGCAGCGTCGACGGCATGTTCACCGACGCCAAAGCCCTTCTGAAGGGCGGACTCGACCTCGTCGTCTCGGCGTGGAAGGACGCGTCGACCGAATGGGACTGGAAGTCGATGAACCGCTACATCACGCACCAGGTCTCGTCGATCCACACAGACGCGATCGTGAAGGCCGTGAACCTCGACCGCTCGCGGGTTCCGACCACCTTCCCGCACTACGGCAACATCGGGCCGGCGTCTGTGCCGATCACGCTCGTCGAGGAGCAGGCGACACTGCGCTCGGGCGACCGGGTGCTGCTCATGGGCGTCGGGTCGGGACTCAACACGGCGATGCTGGAGATCGCGTGGTGAATGCCAGGAGGCCGCTGCCCGCCGGTCTTCCGGGACTCGACGTGCGATGGAGCCGCACGCGGCGCGTGCCCGAGCGCGCCACCGGTCTCGCGCAGGAATGGCATTACCTCGATTCCGGCGATGAGCTCGCCCGCCTCGGGGCACCGGTGGTCGGAACGATCGTGGCCGTGCACGGCAACCCCACGTGGTCCTACCTCTGGCGCGCGCTGATCGCCGCCTCGCTCCGCGCAGCGGAGGCCGGGAAGCCCGCCTGGCGCGTGATCGCAGTCGATCAGCTCGACATGGGCTTCTCGGCCCGCACCGGGGAGACCCGCACGCTCGCCACGCGGGTCGCCGACCTCGCCGACTTCACCGACGCCCTCGCCCTCGACGGACCCGTGATCAGCCTCGGCCATGACTGGGGAGGCGTCGTGGCGCTCGGCTGGGCAGTGGACCACCCCGACGTGCTCGCCGGCGTCATGACGCTCAACACCGCCGTGCATCATCCCGCCGGCACCGCGATCCCGGCCCCGCTGCGGCTGGCCGGCGCACGGGGTGTGCTTGCGGCATCCACCGTGCACACGACGGCGTTCCTCGACACGACACTCGCGCTCGCGCGACCTTCCCTCGAACACGACGTCGCAGACGCGTACCGCGCGCCCTACCGCTCCGCCGAGCACCGGCGCGGCATCGGAGCCTTCGTCGCCGACATCCCCGTGGGTGCCGCGCACCCGAGCTTCGCCGAACTGGAGCGCATCTCGAGCGGCGTCGCGGCACTCGAGGTTCCGGCCCTCCTGCTGTGGGGCCCGGCGGATCCCATCTTCAGCGACCGGTATCTCGACGACCTGGTCGATCGCCTCCCGCACGCCGACGTCCATCGCTTCGAAGGCGCCGGTCACCTCGTCGCCGAGGACCGGCCCTACGCCGACGCGATCCTGCAGTGGCTCGGCGACGGACCGACGCGCGCGCCATCCGCCGGCGCCTCCGAGCCTGCCGGGTTCACGCCCCTGTGGACCGCCCTCGATGCTCGCCGTGATGACGACGCTGTCGCGGTCATCGACATGGCCGCGCGAGGCGGCGTCGAGCGCCGCGTCAGCTGGCGGCTGCTCGATGACCGGGTGCGCAGCCTCGCCGCCGGCCTCGCCGGCATCGGCGTGCGACGCGGCCAGCGCGTCTCGGTGCTGGTTCCGCCCGGGCCGACGCTGACCGCGGTCGTCTACGCGTGCCTCCGCATCGGCGCGGTCGTCGTCGTCGCCGATGCGGGCCTCGGCGTGCGCGGTCTCTCGCGGGCCGTGCGGGGCGCATGGCCCGATGTCGTCATCGGAGAGCTCCCCGGCCTCGCCGCCGCCCGTGCGCTCGGCTGGCCCGGCACGCGGATCTCGGTCGCACGACTGCCCCGGGTGTCTGCACGCGCCCTGGGGGTCTCTCACGATCTCGCCGCCCTCGCCGTCGCCGGCAGGGGAGTCGCACTCCCGCACGAGCCGGCGCCGGAGGACATCGCGGCGATCCTGTTCACGTCGGGGTCGACCGGGCCCGCCAAGGGCGTCGTGTACACGCATCGGCAGCTGTCGTCGCTGCGTGACGTGCTGGCCTCGCACTTCGACGTGACGCCCGACACCGGACTCGTCACCGGATTCGCGCCGTTCGCCTTGCTGGGGCCGGCGCTCGGCACCCGCTCCGCCACCCCCGACATGGATGTCTCGGCACCGCGCACGCTGACCGCCTCGGCGGTCGCCGCAGCGGTGCGGTCATCCGACGCCGGCATCGTCTTCCTCTCCCCGGCCGCGATCCTGAACGTCGTCGCGACCGCCTCTTCTCTCACCGCGGAAGACCGCGCTTCGCTCGCGGGCGTCCGGACCTTCCTGTCGACCGGCGCGCCCGTGGGGGAGCCCCTGCTCGCCGCCGCGGCCGCCCTCATGCCCAACGCGCAGCCGCACACCCCGTACGGGATGACCGAGTGCCTGCTGGTCACGGATGTGACGCTCGCGGGTATCCGCGATGTCCGGGATGCGGACGACCGCGGAGTCTGCGTGGGCGTGCCGATCGGGAAGAACACGGTGCTCATCAGCGCCCTGGATCCGGACGGACGCGCCACAGGTTCGCCGAGCGCCGAGCCGGGCATCCTGGGCGAGGTCGTCATCTCGGCGCCGCACCTGAAGTCCTCCTACGACCGCCTGTGGCTCACCGATCGCGGAGCCGTCGTCGACACGCCCGCATCCGGCCGCTGGCACCGCACCGGCGACGTCGGCCATCTCGACGCCGATGGCCGCCTGTGGATCGAGGGACGGCTGCCGCACGTTCTGACGACCGTCGACGGACCGGTCGCCCCTGTCGGGCCCGAGCAGCAGATCGAGGGCGCCGAGGTCGTGCGTCGGGCCGCGGTGGTGGGAATCGGTCCCGAGGGACTCCGGCAGGCTGTCGCCGTGGTCGAGCTGGTACCGGCCGCCACGCGAGCGGGTCTGGCCTCGCCCGAGGTCACCGCCGACGTGCGGGCCCGATCGACGCAGGCGCTGGCCGCCGTGCTCGTCGTGCCGCAGCTTCCCACCGACATCCGCCACAATTCCAAGATCGACCGCACGCGGCTGTCGCGGTGGGCGGAGCGCACGCTCGCCGGCGGAAGGATCGGCGCACCGTGATCGTGACCGTCACCGGCGCGTCGGGCTATCTGGGCCGAGCCGTCGCAGCCGAGCTCGTCTCGGCCGGGCACGACGTGCGCACGCTGCAACGGCGTCCCAGCCGCGTCGACGGCGTGACGGACGTCCTCGGTTCGATCACCGATCCTGAAGCCGTCTCCCGAGCGCTGGAGGGCGCTGAGGGTGTGGTGCACCTCGCCGCGAAGGTCTCGCTCGCCGGGGATCCCGCGGAGTTCCGCACCGTGAACGTCGGGGGGACGCGGACATTGCTCGAGGCGGCACGGCGGACCGGGGCATCCCGCTTCGTCCAGGTGTCGTCGCCGTCGGTGGCGCACGCCGGAGCATCGCTGGCCGGCGTCGGCGCGGACCCCGCCTCGCCGGCCGACGCCCGCGGCGAGTACGCCCGCACGAAGGCCGAGGCCGAGCTCCTCGCACTCGCCGGCGACTCACCCGGGATGCGGGTCGTGGCCGTCCGACCGCACCTCGTGTGGGGGCCGAGCGACACACAGCTCGTCGCCCGCATCGTCGACCGCGCACGTCGCGGCCGGCTGCCGCTGATCGACGGCGGGCGCGCGCTCGTGGACTCCACCTACATCGACAACGCGGCCACCGGCATCGTCGCCGGGCTCCATCGCGCCGACGAGGCGCACGGGCGGGCGTTCGTGATCACGAACGGCGAGCCGCGCCCGGTCGGCGAGCTGCTGGCCGGCATCTGCCTGGCCTCGGGGGTGCGCCCACCGCGGTGGAGCGTCCCGTCAGGGCTCGCCCGCAGCGCCGGGTCGCTCATCGAACGTGCGTGGGCGCTACGGCCCGGCGCCGACGAGCCGCCGATGACGCGGTTCCTCGCCGAGCAGCTGTCGACCGCGCACTGGTTCGATCAGCGCGAGACGCGGCGCGCTCTCGCGTGGGAACCGGCGGTCGACATCGACGAGGGTCTGCGGCGCCTCCGCGCGCACACCGAGGATCACGCCTGAGCAGGGCTCACATCGCCGCGCCGATGTAGGAGTACTTGACGAAGACCTCGTGGGCGATGCCCGCCTCGTCGAGCACGCCCTGCACGGCGGTCAGCATGTACTTCGAGTCCCAGCCCATGTAGAGGAAGTTGTCGTCGTCGAGCGCGTCCCACTGGCCGTTCCACGAGCGCGCGGGGTAGATCGGACCGCCGCGGTTCTCGCTGAAGCGCACGACGCTCGCCCGATCGTCCGCCCACAGGCGCGTGAAGATCCGGTGGAAGAGATACTTCACGTCGTGCACCTCCCAGTGCTCGCCGCGGTACTCCGTGTAGTCCCACTCGCGTTCCCAACCCTGTGGCCAGCCGCGCCTGCGCACCGCATCGAGGATCGGCGTGAGACCGTCGTCGTCGATGAGAACGGATGCCGGCCGGCTCCAGATCCGCACGAAGCGATCGGTGAGGGCCGCCGTGCGCGCGATGATCGCCGCAGTGGTCCATTCTGCGGCATCCGTCAGCGCACGCGTGTCGTCGATCCCGCTGGCGGCGTACAACCGCTTCTTCTCGGGGAACGACTCGTCCAGGGCGCGCAAAGCAAGGGGCTCTTCGAGCAGGGTGAGGTTGCCGATGGTCTGCGCGAGCGCGCGATGGCTGTTCTGCTCGTCCTCGGAGTAGTCGCGCCACGCGCGCGTCCCGTCTCCGGTCCACGACTCGCCGGGAGCCAGGGGGAAGACGTGCTCGACATCGAGACCGTCGGGACCCGCGACGCCCGCGAGACGCCCCAGGACGTAGGCCGCGTGCGGCAGATCGCCGTACTTCAGCGACACGCGCACACGCTCGTCGGACGGGGTGATCCGCGAGATCGCGTGGACGAGGCGGTCCGGTCCCTCTTCGCGCGCACGGCAGAGCCGCGCGATCAGCCTGTCGTTGCCCAGCCCGACGACCGTGCGTCGCAGAAGCAGCGTCTGCACGTGCTCGAGCGTCGTCACGAGGGTGCTGCGGTCGCTGAGCCCGGCGAGGTGGTCGTGCAGCGCGCGCATCACCAGCGGATACGCGACGCGTCCGAAGGTGTTGACGTAGGTCAGGTGACGTGTGAGCTCGTCGTCTCCCGCGGCGGCGGGGTCGCGCAGCATCCGGTAGATCTCGGAGTACGCGCGCCACTGCGCGGCGTGCGCGCGCAGGGTGTCGAGATCGATGCGCGGGAACCGCTGGCGGAACGCGCTGTAGACGCCGTGCTCACCGGCCACCGCCACCTCGCGGCCCGTGAGCATGACGAGGTAGTGGCGCCAGAACGCGCCGATCGCGTCGCCGGTGTTCTGCTCGATGGCGAGCCAGAAGTCCTCTTCGATCTGAGTCTGCTCGGCGTGCGAGAGCCCCATGAGCACGTAGTTGTGGATGAGCTCGTGATCGCGCAGCGGCTCTCCGGTCGAGTTCAGGCTGGCGAAGATCTGCTGCGCGTTCGCGCCCGCGCCCAGCGTGATGGCGACGTGCTCGAGCCGCTGGAGTCCGCGCCAGACGCGGGGCGCCTCGTCGGGGCCGACCTGGCTGCGGAAGAACGCGTAGTTGTCGTCGAACCTCGAGTCGCGCAGCGTCGAGTCGGCGGTGCGGCGATCGAGCACGACATCCTGGAACACGTCGGCCCATGCTCGATGGGGGCGCAGCTTCGTGCGGGTCGGGTCGTCGGCGCGCACGAGCACCGCCTCGAGCTCGGCCGCGAGTGCCGGATCGGTCTCACGGATCGTGTGGTGGAGGGCGGCGACGAGCAGCATGAGCGTCGTGATGCGCTGCTGCCCGTCGATGAGCACGAGATCATCGCCCGGCGCCTCGCCGACCGACGACAGGATCGACCCGATGAAGTGCAGTTCGCGGTCGTGCGAGTCCGAAACCGAGCGGATGTCGGCGAGCAGCTGCTCGCACCCGCCGATGTCCCACCGATACTGCCTCTGGTAGACCGGCACGACGATCGTGGTGTCGGGGTCTGAGAGCCACGCGACCGTGTTGACGGCTGTCGCATCGATGTTCGTGGCTGTGGACATGCCTCGCTCTGCTCCTGATCCGCTCGCGCGCACGACATGCCGTCGACGCGCCGCCGTTGAGTTTAGCCCGCTCGCGAGGACCCGTCCGGGAGGCGCGTTCATTCACGGCGGGCCCCCTGGGGCGGCTCGGCGCCCGGATGTAGGCTTGCCTAAGTTGGGCCTGTTAAAACGTGCTGGCCCCCTACGAAAGGCTGATCCACCTCATGGGTTACATCAAATCCGCCGCGCTCGAAGAGACCGGCTACGTCGTACTCGACAGCTACAACCAGGAACTCGACCCCAAAGAATGGCTCGACATCGAGTACAACGACTGGAAGTCGTCGGGCGACACGCGGTTCGCTCCGCTGGCCAGCGCCTTCGGCGAGATCGAGTGCAACGGCTTCTGGAACCACAAGCCCCCGCGCACCGACAAGGACGGCGTCTGGATCGACTCGCAGGTCGCCAAGGCGCCGAATCTCACCCGGCGGGCGCAGGAACCCGGTGCGAACGTCGGTCGCTGCCGCGTGATCGAGCTGCAGCCCACGCCCTACGGCGACTGCCTCTACAACCTCCACCAGGATGACAACAACCGCCTCAACCCCGACGGCACCGGCTGGGTGGTGCGCGGGTTCTTCAACCTGACCGATGACAAGGACAGCTTCTTCGTCCTGCGCGAGAACCGCACCGACCCCGAGGGCGAGGTGCGAATCGCGCTGCCCGCCGGCGCGCAGCTCATCATCGACACGCAGCGGCTGTGGCACGCGACGACCCACCTCGGCTCGGAGCCCCGCTACAACCTGATCACGTCGTGGACCTCGGGACCCGAGCTCGACGCATACATCGAGAAGTACAACGGCGTGAACAGGGTCGACAGCGTCGCCGTCGACCAGGACATCCTCGACGCCGGCTACCTCGAGCAGGCCCGCAAGGACGCCGCGCGCGCGGCGTACTACGCCGCCAAGGGCCAGGCAGCGGTCACTGTCATGAGCGAGGCGTAAGCGCAGACGACGCTTCGGATGCCCCGGCCGCTCCGGCCGGGGCATCCGTCATGTCGGCCGCCGGTGACAGACTCGACACGATGAGCATCGACAGCGACACCCGCACCGCCGCCCTCGACACGCTGCGCGCCCTCGTGGGCCGCGACGACGCCGTCTTCCACGACGGGCAGTTCGAGGCGATCTCGGCTCTCGTCGATGACCGCAGCCGTGCGCTGGTGGTGCAACGCACCGGGTGGGGCAAGTCCGCGGTGTACTTCGTGGCGACGCTCCTGCTGCGCCGCCGCGGTGCCGGCCCGACGGTCCTGGTCTCGCCGCTCCTCGCGCTCATGCGCGATCAGATCGCCGCGGCCGAACGCGCCGGGGTGCGTGCGGTGGCCATCAACTCCACCAACGCCCACGAGTGGGGCGACGTGCTCGCGCGGCTGCGCGACGACGACATCGACGTGCTGCTGCTGTCGCCCGAGCGGCTCAACAACCCCGCGTTCCGCGACGAGCAGCTGCCGGCTCTCGTCGAGCGCATGGGCATGCTCGTGGTCGACGAGGCACATTGCATCAGCGATTGGGGTCACGACTTCCGGCCCGACTACCGGCGGCTGGGCGACCTCATCCGACGGATGCCGCAGGGCGTCCCGATCCTCGCCACCACCGCCACGGCGAACAGCCGCGTCGTCACCGACATCGCCGAGCAGCTCGCCGCCGGCGACACCGCACCGGTCGACGTCGTGACGATCCGCGGACCGCTGGCTCGGGCATCCCTGCGTCTCGGCGTGCTCCGCCTGCCCGACGCCCGCGCGCGTCTGGCCTGGCTGCTGACCCATCTCGGCGAACTGCCGGGATCGGGCATCATCTACAGCCTGACCGTCAGTGGCGCGCAGGACGTCGCGCGGCTGCTGCGTGAGGCCGGTCACGACGTGCGCGCCTACACGGGACAGACAGACACGGCCGAGCGTGAGGAGTCCGAGGCTCTGCTCAAGCGCAACGAGGTCAAGGCCCTGGTCGCCACCAGCGCCCTCGGAATGGGCTTCGACAAACCGGATCTGGGGTTCGTGATCCACCTCGGCGCCCCGTCGTCACCGGTCGCCTACTACCAGCAGGTCGGCCGCGCCGGCCGAGCCACCGACAACGCCGACGTGCTGCTGCTGCCCGGCCCCGAGGATCCAGACATCTGGCGCTACTTCGCGACCGCGTCGATGCCGACCCGCGACCGCGCCGAGCGGGTCATCGCCGAGCTCGGTGACACCGCGCTGTCGACGCCCGCGCTCGAGGCGCTGGTCGATATCCGGCGCACGCCGCTCGAGCTGCTCCTCAAGGTGCTCGACGTCGACGGCGCTGTGCACCGGGTGCGCGGGGGATGGGTGCCCACGGGCATCCCGTGGACGTACGACGCCGAGCGGTACGAACGCATCGCGGCTGCGCGCCAGGTCGAGCAGCAGCACATGCTCGACTACGAGACGACGAACACGTGCCGCATGGAGTTCCTGCAGCGCACGCTCGACGACGACAGCGCCGCCCCCTGCGGCCGCTGCGACAACTGCGCGGGGCGCTGGTACCCCACCGACATCGACGAGCACGCCGGCGCATCGGCCGACGCATCGCTCGAACGGGTCGGTGTGCCGATCGATCCGCGAGCCCAATGGCCGACCGGCGCCGATCGGCTCGGCGTGCCGCTCAAGGGCAACATCGCCCCCGACGAGCGCGCCGCTCCCGGCCGTGCGCTGGCCCGTCTCACCGACCTCGGGTGGGGCGGCACGCTGCGTACGCTCTTCGATCCCGCGACGCCGGATGCGCCCCTCACGCCCGCACTGCGCGGTGCGGCGATCTCGGTGCTCGCCGATTGGCCGTGGGCCGAGCGTCCCGGTTCCGTGCTCGCGCTGCCGTCCCGGCGCCGACCACTGCTCATCGACTCGCTCGCACGCGCCCTCGCCGAGGTCGGCCGCCTCCCGTACCTGGGCACTCTGCCCGTGCGCAACGGGGGGCCGAGCGGCGAACCCGGCGGCAACAGCGTGTACCGGCTCGCAGGTCTGTGGGACCGGTTCGACGCGTCGAGCCTCGTGTTCCCGCCCGGTCCGGTGCTCGTGATCGACGATGTCGTCGACAGCCGGTGGACGCTCACCGTCGCCGCACGCGAACTGCGGCGCGCCGGTGCCGAGGCCGTGCTGCCGTTCGCGCTGGCGCTGCGGGCGTGACGCGCCGACACGCCGAAATCACACGCTTGTCATTCCGCCGTGGTCTGAGCGATAATGGCGACACAACCGAACACACCATGAGCATCCGTCATCAGGTCGTAGGGGAAGACGCACCTGACGAAACGGAGAGAACATGGCGACACCACATGCGCGTGGAGTGGTTCTCATCCACTCCGCGCCACGAGCACTCTGCCCGCACCTCGAGTGGGCTGTCGGTCGCGCCCTCGGGCGCGGCGTGAGCTTCGAGTGGACTGAGCAGCCCGTGCTCGGCGGAAGCCGACGGGCCGAGTTCTACTGGGAGGGTTCCGCGGGAACCGGAGCGGCGCTCGCCACCGCGATCCGCGGGTGGGAGCATCTGCGGTTCGAAGTGAGCGAAGACCCGACGCCGCGCAGCGACGGCGGCCGATGGATGCACACGCCCGGGCTGGGCATCCACTACGCGCAGACCGATTCAGCCGGCAACGTCGTGATCGGTGAAGACCGCATCCGCTACGCGATGGAAGTCGCCGCCGGTGACGCGGTCGAACTGCAGCGCGAGCTCGGCATCGCACTCGGCTCGGCGTGGGACGAAGAGCTCGAGCCCTTCCGCCACGCCGGAGATGACGCGCGCGTCGTCTGGCTGCACAAGGTCGGCTGACCCCACAACTCCACAGACGGCTCCCGCCGAGGCGGCGAAGCCATCGTGCTCGAGACCCAGGCGGTCCGAGGCGCGAGTACCGACGGTCGGTGAGCTGGTCTCCCGGACGATGGGAAAGCGAATCAGTCCGCCTGACCCGACAGAAGCCCCCGGGCTCGCATCGCGAGCACGGGGGCTTCCGTCTACGGGGGTGATCAGGCAGATGCGAACGCGGCGACGGCGTTGTGGCCGCCGAAGCCGAACGAGTTGCTGAGCGCGAACTGGGTCCCGGCACCGAGAGGCACGGCCTCGCTCGAGATGCGCAGCGGGATCTCGGGGTCCTGGGTCGTGGTGTTGATCGTCGGCGGGGCCAGACGCTCCTGCAGCGCCAGGATCGTGAAAACGGCCTCCAGCGCCCCCGTGCCGCCGAGGAGGTGACCCGTGGACGCCTTGGTCGCCGACACGGGGATCTCGTGGAGGCGGTCTCCGAAGACGCTCAGCAGGGCGCGGTACTCCGCGATGTCACCGGTCGGCGTCGACGTCGCGTGCGCATTGATGTGGGTGACGTCCGCGATGCCTGCGCCGGCCTGCTCGAGTGCCGCGCGCACGGCGCGCGAGGCGCCGAGGCCCTCGGGCTCGGGCGCGGTGATGTGGTACGAATCGGCGGTGATCCCACCGCCGACGACGGCCGCGTAGATCTTCGCCCCGCGGGCGATGGCATGGTCTTCGCGCTCCAGCACGAGCGCTGCGGCCCCTTCTCCCATGACGAAGCCGTCGCGGTCGATGCTGTACGGGCGCGACGCGTGCGCCGGGTCGTCGTTGCGCTTGGAGAGCGCCTGCATCGAGGCGAACGAGGCCATCGTTATCGGGTGGATGGCGGACTCGGCGCCGCCGGCGATGACGACGTCCGCGAGCCCCAGCCGAAGGTGCTCGAAGGCATTGACGATCGACTCGGTGCTCGACGCACATGCCGACGCCACGGTGCGGGCGTATGCGCGCGCTCCGAGATGCATCGAGACAGCGGCTGCGGCCGCATTGGGCATGAGCATGGGCACCGTCATCGGCATGACCCGACGCGGGCCCTTCTCCTTGAGCGTGTCCCACGCATCGAGCAGCGTCCAGAGGCCGCCGATCCCGGTCGCGAAGTCGACGCCGAGGCGCTCGGGCTCGACATCGGGCTCGCCGGCATCCGCCCAGGCCTCGCGCGCCGCCACGAGGGCGAACTGCGCGGACGGGTCGAGTCGTTTCGCCTCGGGCCGCGCGAGCACCGTGTCGGGCCGCACCGCGGCCTGCGCGGCGAACGTGACGGGAAGCTCGTACTGCTCGACCCACTCGTGGTCCAGCGTGCGGGTGCCCGAAGCCCCCGCGAGCAGGGCTGACCAGCTGTCGGGAGCCGTGCCGCCGATGGGCGACGAGGCTCCGATGCCGGTGACGACGATGCGTGGCGTGCTCATGGTCCTGGTGATTCCTCGTGATGGTGCCGGTGGGGGCCGGGGCCCCCACCGGGGGTGGCGCTACGCCTGGTTCGACGTGATGAAGGTGACGGCGTCGCCGACGGTCTTGAGGTTCTTGACCTCGTCGTCGGGGATCGTGACGCCGAACTTCTCCTCGGCGTTGACGACGATGGTCATCATCGAGATCGAGTCGATGTCGAGGTCATCCGTGAACGACTTCTCGGCGGCGACCTCGTCGGCCGAGATTCCCGTCTCGTCGGTGATGAGCTCGGCGAGTCCGGCGAGCACCTCGTCGGTGGTGAATGCCATGGGTTTCTCCTGTTTCTTCGGGGTCTCGGACCCGGTCGGGTCGGTGATCAGTTTAGAGTCGGGGTCGCCCGCATCACGGGAGGACGACGACCTGCGCGCCGAAGACGAGTCCGGCGCCGAAGCCGATCTGCAGCGCGAGTCCGCCGCTGAGCTCGGGGTGCTCCTGCAGCAGACGGTGCGTGGCAAGCGGGATCGACGCCGCCGACGTGTTGCCTGTCGTCTCGATGTCGCGGCCAACGATGACGGTCTCGGGAAGCCCGAGCTGCTTGGCGAACTCGTCGATGATGCGCATGTTCGCCTGATGCGGCACGAATGCCGCGAGATCGGATGCCTCCACTCCGGCGGCCTCCAGAGCCTGACGGGCGACTTTGACCATCTCCCAGACGGCCCAGCGGAAGACGGTGGGCCCCTCCTGACGGAGTGTCGGCCACGGCACCTCGCCGTCGCGGAACTGGGTGAGCGTCCCGTTCATCCCGACGGCGTCGGCCTTCGAGCCGTCCGAGCCCCACACCGTCGGACCGATGCCGGGCGTGTCGCTCGGCCCGATCACGACGGCACCGGCGCCGTCGCCGAGAAGGAACGAGATGCTGCGATCGGTGGGGTCGACGACATCGCTCAGCTTCTCAGCGCCGACGACGACGGCGTAGTGAGCGAGACCGCCGCGGATCAGGGCGTCGGCCTGCGCGACTCCGTAGGCGAAACCCGCGCATGCGGCGTTGAGGTCGTAGGCGGCGGCGGGGTTCGCGCCGACGCGATCGGCCACGATGGCCGAGACCGAGGGCGTCTGCTTCGGGTTCGAGATCGTCGCCACGAGCACCGCGTCGATCAATGCCGGGTCGACGCCCGAGCGCTCGATCGCCTCGCGTGCGGCATCCGTCGCGAGATCCACCGCCGAGGTGTCCTTCACGGCGCGCGTGCGCGTGATGATGCCGGTGCGCTGGCGGATCCACTCGTCGCTCGAGTCGATCGGTCCGACCAGGTCGTCGTTGGGCACGGCGATCTCTCCACGTGCCGCCCCGTAAGCGTAGATGCGGGTGTGTGCGGCGCCGGTGGGCTGGATGATCGTGCGGGTCATGCGTTGCCTCCGATGAGCAGGGCCTCGGCTGCGGTGAGGTCTTCGGGCGTCTTGACGGCGATGCCCGGCGTGCCGCGCAGCGCTCGCTTGGCCAGGCCGATCAGGGTGCCGGCGGGCGCGAGTTCGATGATGCCCGTGACACCGGCCGTCGCGAAGGACTCCATGCAGAGGTCCCAGCGTACGGGCGAGGCGACCTGGTTCACGAGCATGTCCGCGAACGCGGCGCCCGAGCGCACGATGCTGCCGTCGCGGTTCGTCCACACGTCGGTCGCGGGGTCGTTGGTCTCGACGTCGGCCACCGCTGCGGCCAGTGTGTCGACGGCGGCGGACATGTAGCGGGTGTGGAAAGCGCCGGCGACCTGCAGCGGGATGACGCGGGTGCCGCCGACAGGTTCGGCCGTGAGCGCGGCGAGTGCCTCGAGTGAACCGGCGGCGACGATCTGACCGCCGCCGTTGTAGTTCGCGGTTGTCAGGCCGAGTTCCTCGAGCCGCGCCACCACGGCATCCTGGTCGCCGCCGATGACGGCGCTCATCCCGGTCTGCTCCGCGGCGGCGGCATCGGCCATCGCGCGCCCTCGCAACCCGACGAGTCGCAGCGCGTCTTCTTCGGACAGGATGCCGGCGGCCGCGGCCGCGGCGAACTCGCCGACCGAGTGGCCGGCGACGCCCGCGATCCGATCGCGCTCGGCCAGGGCGTTCCACGAGAGCAGGCTGGCTGCGACGATGAGCGGCTGGGCGACCTGGGTGTCGCGGATGCGATCGGCATCCCACTCGGTTCCGGCGGCGACGAGATCGACGCCCGACCACTCCGAGTACGCCGAAAGTCGGTCGGCAGCGCCGTCGAGGGCGAGCCAGGGAGTGAGGAAGCCGGGCGACTGAGAGCCCTGACCGGGGAAGACCGCGATGATCACTTACCCATCCTGCCAATCATCACGGCCGACCTTATGGCGACACCCGCACAAGAATGAGCAGAACCTTTGTGCTCGGCGTACAGCCGGCGTGATCAATGGCCTCCGCGACGCAACGGTGGCCGACGCCGCGCGGCGTCTGTGCCGATCGATCCGAGGATCAGCGCCGTCTGCAGGATGAGAGCTTCACGCGGGCCCGTGGCATCCCAGCCGATCACTTCGGAGACGCGCTTGAGGCGGTACCGCACGGTGTTGGGGTGCACGAAGAGCTCGCGCGCGGTGGCCTCCAGGGAGCGCCCGTTGTCGAGGTAGCTCCACAGTGTCGCAACGAGGTCGGTGCTGTGCGCGTGCAGAGGCCGGTAGATGCGTTCGACGAGCGTCTGCTTCGCGAGCGGATCGCCCGCGAGCGCGCGCTCGGGCAGCAGGTCGTCGGCTTCGACCGGTCGGGGCGCGTTGCGCCACGCACGCGCCACCGCGAATCCCGCGAGGGCAGCCCGAGCGCTCTGGCTCGCCTCGACGAGCGCGGGCACCGCCGGACCGAGGACGAGGTGCCCTGCGCCGAAGCCGGGCTCGAGGCGTTTGGCGATCTCGACGAACGGCAGGTCGACGGGCGTGTCCTCACGTCCCACCGCGTCGGTGCGGCCCACGACCAGCACCAGGCGCGAGCCCTGCACGCCGATGAGCACATCGACGCCGTGCTTGCGCGCGACCCGTCGGAGCTGGTCGACGTCGAAGTGCGGGGGAGTCGTGCCGACGAGCACCGACACCTCGCCGTGTCCGTGCCACCCGAGGGCGGCGATGCGGCTGGGAAGCTCCTCGTCGGCCTCGCCGGTGAGGATCGAGTCGACGACGAGCGCTTCGAGACGGGCATCCCACAGCCCGCGCGCCTCGGCCGCGCGCGCATAGACGTCGGCGGCCGCGAAGGCGACGTCGCGCGAGTACAGCAGGATCGCCTCGCGCACGTCGGCGTCTTTCCCCGCGACACGCTCCTCGGTCACGCCCACCGTCACCCGGATGAGCTGCAGCGTCTGCTGCAGGCTCACGCTGCGCAGCAGCTCGCGCGGGGCCGCTGCGAAGATGTCCGCCGCGATCCACGGCGTGGACTCCGGGTCCTCGTACCACTGGATGAACGACGTGATCCCCGCCTGGGCGACGAGCCCCACGGCCGAGCGCCGCGCCGGCGGCATGTCCGCATACCAGGGGAGCGTGTCGTCGAGACGTTGGATCGTCGCGGTCGCCAGGTCTCCCGAGATGCGCCTCAGCCAGACGAGGGTCTCGGCCTTCTGCGGTGAAGGCGTGGCAGCGGCCATGGGACGGGTCAGCTCTCGCCGCCCGCGTTCCCGCTCGTCCCCGCCTTGACGTCGTGCAGACGGTACTTCTCGATCGCCTGGGCGGCGAGCGCACGATCCACCGCGCCTTCGGCCGCGAGGGCCTGCAGGGTGCGCACGACCATCGACGGACCGTCGATCTTGAAGAATCGGCGAGCCGCGGCGCGCGTGTCCGAGAACCCGAAGCCGTCAGCCCCGAGGGTCCAGTAGTTGTGCTCGACCCACGGACGGATCTGGTCCTGCACGGCGTTCATGAAGTCGCTGACGGCGACCACCGGTCCGGGCGTGCCCCGGAGCTTCTCGGTGATGTACGCGGTGCGCTCCGGCTCGTCGGGCTGCAGGAAGTTGTGCTGGTCGACGTCGAGGCCGTCCCGGCGCAGCTCGGTCCACGACGTGACCGACCAGACATCGGCGTGCACGCCCCAGTCGTCGCGCAGCAGCTGCTGCGCCTCGAGTGCCCACGGCACACCCACACCCGACGCCAGCAGCTGGGCGCGCGGACCCTCGCCTTCTGCGGAGGAGATGCGGTGGATGCCGCGCACGATGCCGTCGACGTCCACGCCCTCGGGCTCGGCCGGCTGCACGATCGGCTCGTTGTAGACCGTCATGTAGTACATGACGTTCGGGTCTTCGTGGTCGCCGCCGTACATCCGCTCGAGGCCGGCCCGCACGATGTGGGCGATCTCGTAGCCGAACGCCGGGTCGTACGACAGCGTCGCGGGGTTGGTCGACGCGAGCAGGTGCGAGTGCCCGTCGGCGTGCTGCAGGCCCTCGCCCGTCAGCGTCGTGCGGCCGGCGGTGGCGCCGATGATGAAGCCTCGCGCCATCTGATCGCCGGCGGCCCACTGCGCGTCGCCGGTGCGCTGGAAGCCGAACATCGAGTAGAAGACGTAGACCGGGATGAGCGGCTCGCCGTGCGTCGAGTAGGACGTGCCGATGCCGGTGAACGCCGCCAGGGCGCCCGCCTCGTTGATGCCGACGTGGATGATCTGGCCCTGCGGGCTCTCCTTGTAGGCCAGGAGCAGCTCGCGGTCGACCGAGGTGTAGTGCTGGCCGTTCGGGTTGTAGATCTTCGCCGTCGGGAAGAACGCGTCCATGCCGAAGGTGCGGGCCTCGTCGGGGATGATCGGCACGATGCGGTGACCGAAGCCCTTGACGCGCAGCAGATCCTTCAGGAGGCGGACGAACGCCATCGTCGTGGCGATCTCCTGCGTTCCCGAACCCTTCTTGGGAAGCGCGTAGGCGGCGTCGCCGGGAAGCTCGAGACCGACGTGGTGCGTGCGACGCTCGGGGAGGAACCCTCCGAGCGCGCGACGGCGCTCGAGCAGGTACTGGATCGTCTCGTCCTGCGCACCGGGGTTGTAGTACGGCGGGGCGTACGGGTTCTCTTCGAGCTGGGCGTCCGTGATCGGGATGTGCATCTCGTCGCGGAAGTGCTTGAGGTCATCGAGGGTCATCTTCTTCATCTGGTGGGTCGCGTTGCGGCCCTCGAAGTGCTTGCCCAGACCGTAGCCCTTGATGGTCTTGGCGATGATGACGGTCGGCTGACCTTTGTGCTCGACAGCCGCCTTGTAGGCCGCGTAGACCTTGCGGTAGTCGTGGCCACCGCGCTTGAGGCTCCAGATCTGGTCGTCGGTGTAGTCCTTGACCAGTTCGAGCGTGCGCTCGTCGCGACCGAAGAAGTTCTCGCGCACGTACGCGCCGTCCTCGGTCTTGAACGTCTGGTAGTCGCCGTCGGGCGTGACGTTCATGAGGTTGAGGAGCGCGCCGTCCTTGTCGCGCGAGAGCAGGTCGTCCCATTCGCGGCCCCACACGACCTTGATGACGTTCCAGCCGGCGCCGCGGAAGAAGCTCTCGAGCTCCTGGATGATCTTGCCGTTGCCGCGCACGGGGCCGTCGAGCCGCTGGAGGTTGGCGTTGATGACGAAGGTCAGGTTGTCGAGGCCTTCGTTGGCCGCGACCTGCAGCTGACCGCGGCTCTCGACCTCGTCCATCTCGCCGTCGCCGAGGAACGCCCAGACGTGCGAGTCCGAGACGTCCTTGATGCCGCGGTTGGTGAGGTACTTGTTCGTCATCGCCTGGTAGATGGCGTTGATCGGCCCGAGGCCCATCGAGACGGTGGGGAACTGCCAGAAGTCCGGCATGAGCCGCGGGTGCGGGTAGGACGGCAGGCCGTTCGGCGCCGCGGACTTCTCCTGGCGGAAGCCGTCGAGCTGTGCTTCGCTGACGCGACCCTCGAGGAAGGCGCGGGCGTAGGTTCCGGGGGAGGCGTGACCCTGCACGAAGATCTGGTCGCCGCCCGACGGGCTGTCGAGGCCGCGGAAGAAGTGGTTGAACCCGACCTCGTACAGCGCTGCCGACGACGCGTAGGTCGAGATGTGGCCGCCGACGCCGATGCCGGGGCGCTGCGCGCGGTGCACCGTCATGGCCGCGTTCCAGCGGATCCACGCCCGGTAGCGGCGCTCGATCTCCTCGTCGCCGGGGAACTCGGGCTCGTTCTCGGGCGCGATCGTGTTGATGTAGTCCGTCGTCGGCACCATCGGCACACCGAGGTGCAGATCGTGCGACGTCTTGAGGAGGCTCAGCATGATCTCGCGGCCACGACCGTGGCCCCTCGCCTGCACGAGCTGCTGGAGTGACTGCTGCCACTCCGAAGTCTCTTCGGGATCGCTGTCGAGGCTGCCCTGCGAGTACGGATCCTGATCGTTGACAGTCACGGAAGACCTTTCGTCGTCTGGCAGATCGTGCCAGGTTTTCGCAACGGAAGCGGGCACGGCTTTGTCGGCCGCGCACAACGCGCCGTGTGCAAGCCTACCCACTAGCCGGCTGGTCGGGATGCCGGGGCACGCACTTCCGCGGGCTCTAGACTGAACGCGTCAGGGCCTTTAGCTCAGCTGGTAGAGCGCCACGTTTACACCGTGGATGTCGTCGGTTCGATCCCGGCAGGGCCCACCCCGCATCCGTCATCGGCATCTGGGATGATGCGCCCATGGATGACGAGTTCGACGCGCTTCTCGAGAGCATCACCGAACCGCTGCGCGCCCGCGACCTGCCGGCACTGGGCGCGGTGCTCTCCCGCCACGAGTCGCCCGAGATCGCGCGACTGCTCGAACGCGAGGACGCCGCGGATCGCGCCGTCCTCTACCGTCTGCTGCCGCGCGACACCGCCCTCGAGGTGTTCGAGCTGCTCGATTCCGGCATCCGGGCGGAGCTCTTCGCCGGGCTGCGGGACGAGGATGTCGCACGGGTGTTCGAGGCGCTCGACCCCGACGACCGCGCCCAGCTGGTCGACGAGCTGCCCGCGGGCGTCGCGCAGAAGCTCATGCGCGGACTCTCTGCGCGCGAGCGCGAACTCACCGCCCCGATGCTCGGCTATCCGCGCGGCAGCATCGGCCGCTTCATGAGCCCCGAGTACGTGCGACTCGAGCCCCAGCTCACCCTCGGGGACGCGCTCTCGCACGTGCGGCACCGCGGTGTCGAGGCCGAGACCATCTACACCCTGCCCGTCACCGACCCCCAGCGCCGGGTGCTCGGGATCGTCGGCCTGCGCGAACTCGTGATGGGGGCATCCGACACCCTCATCAGCGACATCATGACCGACGCCCGCCACGTGCGCGCGACCGACGATGCCGAATCCTCGGCGCGGTCCCTCGTGGACGCCCAGCTGCTGGCGGCGCCCGTGGTCGACGGCGAGGACCGCCTGCTGGGCATCCTCACGATCGACGACGCGTCGCGCATCCTCGAAGACGCCGAGGACGAGGATGCCGCCCGTCAGGGAGCGTCGGAACCGCTGCGGCGGCCCTACCTGACCACCCCGGTGCTCGGCATCGTGCGATCCCGCGTGGTCTGGCTGCTGGTGCTCGCCGTCTCGGCGCTGCTGACGGTGGGCGTGCTCGACATCTTCGAGGCGACGCTGGAGCAGGTCGTGACCCTCGCCCTGTTCATCCCGCTGCTCACCGGCACCGCGGGCAACACCGGCGCGCAGGCGGCCACCACGGTGACACGGGCTCTCGCGATGGGCGAGGTGACCAGACGCGACGTGCTCGCGGTCGCCTGGCGCGAAGTGCGCGTCGGGGCGCTGCTGGGCGGATTGCTCGGGGTGCTGGGATTCGGCATCGCCGGCGTCGTGTTCGGCCCGCCCCTCGGTCTCGTCATCGGTCTCACGCTGTTCGGCGTCTGCACCCTCGCCGCCACCGTCGGCGGTGTGATGCCGATCCTCGCCCGTGTGCTGCACGCCGACCCCGCCGTCTTCAGCACGCCGTTCATCTCGACGTTCTGCGACGCGACCAGCCTCATCATCTACTTCGCCGTCGCGTCCTGGGTCCTCCAGCTCTGAGCCGTCGTGCCGAGCGGCCGCGGGGTAGGTTTGATCCCGTGAACGCCAGCCCCGCCGACCAGCTCCGCCTGCTCGACCTCGCAGCCCTCGACGTGCGTCTGCGCACCGCCGAGCACGCGCGCAAGAACCCGCCGCAGGCGGTGCGGGTCCGCGAGCTCATGCAGCGCCGCCAGGAGCTGTCGCAGGAGCTGACGGTGCGTCTGGGTGCTCGCGACGACCTGCGCACCGAGATCGCGCGCATCGAGTCCGACGTCGCGGTCGTCGATGCCCGCAGCGCTCGGGACGCGGGTCGCCTGGCGACGTCGTCCAACTCGAAGGAGGCGCAGGGTCTCGAGAGCGAGCTGCAGGCCCTCGCCCGTCGCAAGAGCGACCTCGAAGACGCCGAGCTCGACCTCATGGACCGGCTCGAGCAGGCCGACGCCGCGGTCGCCGAGCAGGAATCCCTCATCGCCTCGACGAACGCCGAGGGCGCCGAGCTCAGCGCCGAGGCCAAGCGCGTCGTCGCCGAGGCGACGGCGACCATCGAAGCCACCACCCGCGATCGTGCCGCCGTCGCCGACGGCATCCCGGACGACCTGCTCGCGCTGTACGACCGGCTGGCGCCGCGGTCGGCGGGCGCAGCGATGCTGCGCCGCCGCACGTGCGAAGGCTGCAACATGGTGCTCTCGGGCACCGACCTCAACACGCTGCGGGCAGCAGCGCCGGACGCCGTTGTGATGTGCCCCGAGTGCGGCTGCATCCTGGTGCGCACGGAGGAATCGGGCCTGTGATCCGTGGGCGCTGCTGACGCCCCGACCTGGATCGTCCTCGGACGCGCCGCGGAGGCGATCGTCGCCGTCGAGCTCGCCGCGGACGGATCCGAATCCGGTCGCACACCACTGTCGGCGGACGAACTCGTGGCCTGGATCGCCGCTCGTGAAGCGTCCGCTCCGCCGCGCTGGGTCTGGAACGACACGCCCGGGTGGTACGACCCGGTGCTGGCGCGGGGCCACCGTCTCGCGCGCTGTCACGACCTGCGTCTGAGTCACGCGATCCTGCGCGACAGCGCCTTCGTCGCGGACGATGCCGCGGTGCGGACCGCTCGTGAATGGGATGCCGCGCCCGCGGCTCCCGATCTGAGGCCCGCCCTGTTCGACCTGGACCGGGATGCGGAATCCTCGAGGCTGCCTGACGGCATCGACGCCGTCCTGGCCGAGTTCGCGCGCCAGCGGGACGCCGTCGCCACGGCCACCGAGCCGGCGCGCCTGAGGCTTCTCATCGCCGCCGAATCCGCGGGCGCGCTCATCGCAGCGGAACTGCGTTCCGCCGGACTGCCGTGGGACGCCGCCGAGCACGACCGCATCCTCACCGAGATGCTCGGCCCGCGTCCCGTCGGCGGGGGAATGCCCGAGAAGATGGATGCCGCGGCCCGCCTCGTGCGTATCGCGCTCGACGATCCGACGGCGCGCCTCGACTCGCAGCCCAAGCTGCTGCGGGCGCTCCACCGGGTCGGGGTGCTCGTGGAATCGACGAGCAGATGGGAGCTCGCCGAGCATCGGCATCCGGTGATCGAGCCGCTGCTCGAATACAAGAAGCTCTCGCGCCTGCTGTCCGCGAACGGGTGGGCGTGGCTCGGTGAATGGGTGCACGACGGGCGGTTCCGCCCCGTGTACGTGCCCGGAGGCGTCGTCACCGGGCGGTGGGCGTCGTCGGGTGGGGGAGCGCTGCAGCTGCCGCGGCAGCTGCGCGCGGCAGTGCGGCCGGACCCGGGTTGGCGCCTCGTGGTAGCCGATGTGGCGCAGCTGGAACCCCGGGTGCTCGCGGCGATCTCGCGGGACACGGCGCTCGCCCGCGCCGCCTACGGCACCGATCTGTATGCAGGGATCGTCGACCTCGGTGCCGTCACCTCGCGCGCCGAGGCGAAGATGGCGATCCTCGGCGCGATGTACGGCGCGACGACCGGCGACTCGGGCCGGCTCGTGCCGCGCCTGCGGCGAACCTTCCCCCGGGCGATGGCGCTCGTCGACGAGGCGGCCGCCACGGGCGAGCGCGGCGGGACCGTCTCGACGTGGCTCGGACGCTCCTCACCGGCGCCCTCGGCCGAGTGGCTCGAGCGTCAGTCGCGTGCGAACCAGGTCGACGCCACGAGCGACGCCGAGACCCGCGCGCGACGCGACGCTCGGGACCGGGGCCGATTCACGCGTAACTTCATCGTGCAGGGGAGCGCCGCCGAATGGGCGCTGTCGTGGTTGGCCGACCTGCGCCAGCGGCTCGCGACGATGCCCGCGGTGCCCGAGGGCCGCGCTGCGCCACGGTCGGGCATCGCCTTCGAGCGTCGCCCGCATCTCGCGTTCTTCCTGCACGACGAAGTCATCATCCACACGCCTGCAGAGCTCGCCGACGAGGTGGCGGTCGCGACCCGGGATGCCGCGACCGCCGCCGGTCGTCTGCTGTTCGGGGACTTCCCCGTGGATTTCCCCCTCGACCTGCGCGTGGCCGATTCGGCCGGCAAGGCCTGAGCTCAGGCGCAGCGGACTTCGGTCGTGGTGACCTCGGGCGTGTTGAGCAGCGGGGTGTGCAGCACGGAGAGCGACGGGTCCGCGGCCCCGGCCGTCACGAAGTGGAACTCGATCGTGCTCGACTGCCCGGGCGAGACCAGCACTCCGGCGCGGATCATCGGGAAGCCGGCGATCTCGGCATCCGCCGGAAGAACCGCCTCTCCGTCGCGCAGCACCTCACCGAGGAACGTGCCCGCCGGGGCGGCGACGGCGACATCGGTGGAGATGTCGCCGGGCGTCACGCCCTGGGAGCCGCCGCCGGTCACGAGCATCGGCCATGCGCCGGCGTCGGCCGGAGCCGTATTGGTGAGCGTCACCGCGACGGTCACGTCGTGGCGTCCGTCCGGCCGGCACGAAGCCGATCCCGTCGCGATCGAGACGTCCATGAAGCCGTCCATCTTGCCGCCGGTCGCGTCGTTGAAGTACACGGCGTACGCGTCGCCGGACGCGGCGTGACGTGCCGCGGGGCCGCCCAGCATCGAGGAGACGATGGTGGCCTGCTCGGACTCCACCGAGCTCCAGGCGGAGATGCGCCCCTGCTCGACGGGGGCGACCAGGGCTCCGATCCAGGCGGCGGGGTCGCCGCTCGAGCCGAGGATGCGTTCCATGGCCGCGGCGGTGACCAGTTCCTGGAACGCGGTCTGCTCGTCGGAGTCGAGCGTGAAGTAGGGGTCGACGAGCACTCGCTGCTCGAGCTCGTCGGCCGGGATCTCGGTGCCGTCGGGCAGGACGAGCGGACCCGACACCTCGACGAGGGAAGCCACGGTCGCGAGGTCGATCGACAGCACCGCGTCAGGAGCGGTGCCGGTGTAGCCGGCCCACCAGCTGCTCACGAGCGATCCCGTGGTCGCGAAGTCCGGCGTCATCGTCGCGTTCTGCACATAGCGGGCTACGTCGTCGCCGTAGAAGGCGGTCGTGGATGCAGGAACCTCTGCGATCGGCTCCGTACGACGGGGGAACTTCGACGAGTCGGCTTGCTCGACGATGTCGAAGCCGTCGGCGTCGGCCTGGAGCAGCACGAATGAGCCGGCGAGCCCGCCGGCGGTGCGCAGCTCGGCACCGTTCTGGATCATCACCAGCAGCGTGCGCGGGCCGTCGGCGCCGAGCATGGGCGGCAGGATCTGCGCGGCCTGTGCGAGCGAGGCCACCATGGGGCCGCCGTCCTGCACGAAGACGGACGCCTTCTCCACGCCGGCGGTGACGGGCGGGAGCAGCGCGTCGGACTGAAGCGCTGCGAGCGCGGCATCCGCATCCGCGAAGGCATCCGATGCCGTCTGCAGCGGTGATCGGGCGTCGGCGAGCACCCGCATGACCGATCCGGTGTCGCCGGACGCGGCGGCGTCACGGGCGAGACCGAGCAGCGGCTGCGCGGAGCCGGCGACATCGGCGACGGCGCTCGAGACGGTTCGCACGGCGGCGAGGTTAGGTCCCGCGAACGGGAGCACTTCGGCCAGGCGCCAGATCGGGTCGCCGGTGAGGCTCGCCGCCTGCGTCGCGTGCGACTCGACCTCGGTCACCAGTTCGTCGAGTCGATCGAGGTCCCGCGACTCCGCGGCGTCGCGCACGGGCTGCGTGAGCGAGACGACCGCGTCGAGTTCGGCCTTGGCCATGAGTCCGCGGACGCCGACCCAGGCGGCCGCGATGAGGATCAGGACGACGAGAGCGAGGAACGCGAGCGCGACTCGCCGACCCCAGTGGGGTCGGCGAGTCGCGTCGGTGGAGGTAGTCACCACCTCAGGATGTCAGTCGTTCAGGCCTGCGAGCGACGACGGCGCTGCGCGACGAGCAGTCCGACGCCGATGAGCGCAGCCGCGCCTCCGGCGATGCTGAGCGGCAGGACCGCGGCATCCATTCCCGTGAGGGGGAGCGATGCGGGCACGCTGTTCTGGCCGCGCGGTGCGGTGGCGCAGTCGCCGGACGCTGCCGGGTACGACAGCGGCACGACGATCTCGGGGTTGACGACGATCTTGGCCGAGATGGCGCCACGGGTCCAGCCGAAGTTGCCGTTCGTCTGCACCCAGTCGCCGTCGACCTGCTCCCAGCCGGGCCAGCCGTTCGCGACGCCGTTGGCGTCGACCGAAGCGCCGGGCCACAGCACGCTGCCCGAGAGCTCACCGTCGACGAGGGAGCCCAGCGGCACCGACACGACGTTGGCACCGCTCGAGATGACGAGAGTCGCGGCATCCGACGTGTGCAGGCCAGCCGGATCGGTGAGTTCCACCGAGTAGTTGATCCACGGTGCATCGGACATGCATTCGCCGTCGGCGACAGTGCCCGACAGCGAAGGGTTCGTCGGTTCGTCGGGCGAGTAGCCCTCGACTGCAGATGCAGCGGAAATCGGACCGGCGACCAGTAGAGCTGCGGACACGGCCGCAGCGAAGATGATCTTGCGCATGATAAATATGCCTCCCCAAAGGCGTCTCTTCTGCAGGCGCGTTCCCAGTCGCATCCCGCAGGTGATCTGATCGTACGGCATCCGGGCGTGTTTCGTACACGTTTCGGCCGAATCGGCGCGTCGCGGCTAGTATCGGACCGCGAATGGGTCGGCTGGACGGTCGCGTCATGACGGTTCGCCGTCATGCCGAGGAACGTCCGGGCTCCACAGAGCAGGGCGGTGGGTAACACCCACCCGGAGCGATCCGCGAGACAGTGCCACAGAGAGCAGACCGCCGCATCGGTCCCTGAGCTTGTCGAAGGGTTGACGCGGTAAGGGTGAAACGGCGGTGTAAGAGACCACCGGGGTCGTCGTGAGACGACCCGCACGGTAAACCTCGCCCGGAGCAAGGCCAGACAGAGGATGCTGACGCGGCTCGCCGAGTCCTCGGGTAGGCCGCTGGAGCGGCACGGCAACGTGTCGCCGAGAGAGATGACCGTCCACGGGGCTCACGCCCCCGGACAGAACCCGGCGTACAGGCCGGCCCATTCGCCCCGCCACGACCCTCGGGTCGGGCGGGGCGTTCGCGTCACGCGAGCGAGAGAGCCGCGGCGCCGATGATGCCGGCGTTGTTGCGGTGCACCGCGGGCACGATCTCGGTCGCCAGGTCGAGCAGCGGCAGGAACTTGTCGGCGTGCTTGGAGACCCCGCCCCCGACGACGAACAGGTCGGGGCTGAAGAGGAACTCGATGTGGCTGTAGTACCACTGCAGCCGCTCGGCCCACTCTTCCCACGAGAGTTCGTCCCGCTCCATCGCCGAATAGGCGGCGTAGGCCTCGGCATCCTTGCCGTGCTTTGCCCGCTGCACGTGGCCGAGCTCGCTGTTCGGGATGAGGACGCCGTCGTGCAGCAGCGCCGAACCGATGCCCGTGCCCAGTGTGGTGAGGATCGTGAGGCCTGTTCGACCCTTGGCCGCGCCGTAACGCAGCTCCGCGACACCAGCGACGTCGGCGTCGTTGGCGAAGTGGATGTCGCGACCGAGCCCGTCCTCGAAGAACTTCTCGGCTTCGAACCCGATCCACTCCTTCGAGACGTTCGCCGCCGACATCGTGCGCCCGCTCTTGACGATCGCCGGGAAGGCCACCCCGAGCGGGATGCCCGCATCCGTGACCTCGAGCTTCTCGAGGACCGTGCGCACAGCTTCGAGCACGTCGGGGGGCTCGGCGCCGGCGGGAGTGGACACCTTCATCCGGTCGCTCACGAGGATGCCCTGTTCGAGGTCCACGATGCCCGCTTTGATGCCCGTGCCGCCGATGTCCACGCCGACCGCGTGCGTCGCCTGAGTTGCCATGGGCTCAGCCTATCCAGGAGAGTCCGCCCGATCAGTAGGATCGAACCAGGCGGACTCGTCCACATGCTCGGTTTCCGGGCGCGACCGCCCCACGGGAGGAGACACGGTGTCCGGCGACAGCGAGAAGTACTGGTACAACCTCACGACGGGCGAGGTCGAGAAGGGCTTCGAGTCGCCCGCGATCGACCGTGCCGGTCCGTTCGACACCGCCGAGGAGGCATCGCGCGCCCTCGACATCATCCGTGAGCGCTCCCGCGCGTGGGCCGAGGAGGAAGCCCGCGAAGACGGCGGCTTCTCCGGCGGAAGCGCGGGGAGCTGAGCGTGGACAAGCAGCGGGACTTCGTCCTCCGGACCATCGAGGAACGCGGAGTCAAGTTCGTCCGCCTGTGGTTCACCGACGTCATCGGCACCCTCAAGTCCGTCGCGATCGCGCCGGCCGAGGTCGAGGGCGCTTTCGCGGAGGGTCTCGGATTCGACGGCTCGGCGATCGAGGGTCTGACGCGCTCATACGAGTCCGACCTGCTGGCGCACCCCGATCCCACGACCTTCCAGACCCTCCCGTGGCGCGGCGAGATCGATCCCACCGGCCGCATGTTCTGCGACATCACTACGCCCGACGGTCAGCCGGCCGTGGCCGATCCGCGTCACGTCCTGAAGAGGGCGCTGGCGAAGGCTGCGGACGCCGGCTTCACGTTCTACACCCACCCTGAGATCGAGTTCTACCTGCTCAAGTCGTCGTCGTACGGCGCCGAGGGCCCCGAGCCGGTGGACTCGGCCGGTTACTTCGACAACGTGCCGGGCGGCACCGCGCACGACTTCCGTCGCCGTTCGGTGCGCATGCTCGAAGATCTCGGCATCTCGGTGGAGTTCAGCCACCACGAGGGCGGTCCGGGTCAGAACGAGATCGACCTGCGCTACGCCGACGCGCTCGCGACAGCCGACAACATCATGACGTTCCGAACCGTCATCAAAGAGGTCGCGATCGAGCAGGGTGTGTACGCCACCTTCATGCCGAAGCCCCTCAGCGGCAAGCCCGGCAGCGGCATGCACACGCACATGTCGCTGTTCGAAGGCGACCAGAACGCGTTCTACGAAGAGGGCGCGCAGTATCAGCTCTCCAAGACGGGCCGCCAGTTCATCGCGGGGCTCCTGCGGCACGCCAACGAGATCGCGGCGGTGACGAACCAGTTCGTGAACTCCTACAAGCGGCTGTGGGGCGGTGACGAGGCCCCGAGCTTCATCTGCTGGGGTCACAACAACCGCTCGGCGCTCGTGCGCGTGCCGATGTACAAGCCCAACAAGGGCCAGTCATCGCGCGTCGAGTACCGCGCGCTCGACTCGGCGGCCAACCCCTACCTGTCGTTCGCGCTCATGCTCGCCGCCGGGCTCAAGGGCATCGAGGAGGGCTACGAGCTGCCGCCCGAGGCGGAGGACAACGTGTGGTCGCTGACCGACGGCGAGCGTCGTGCCCTCGGCTACGCCCCGCTGCCCGCGAGCCTGGACCACGCGCTGGAGTACATGGAGGAGTCCGAGCTCGTCGCCGAGACGCTGGGCGAGCAGGTCTTCAACTACGTGCTCCTCAACAAGCGCAAGGAGTGGGCCGAGTACCGCTCGCAGGTGACCCCGTTCGAGCTCAAGAGCAACCTCGAGATGCTCTGAGTCCACGCGCATGACCGCGGGCGAACGCACGACCTCCCTCACGGAGCTCGCCCGACTCGGATTCAGCCGGCTCGCCGAGACCGAGGCGCTTTTCGTCGAGCTCGAATCCGAGGCCGGCATCGCGCGTACCCTGCTGACGTCCGAGGCGGCGCGCGCTGCTGATCCGGATGCCGCGCTCGAGGCGATCGCACGGATCGCCCGGCGCGACGCCGCGGCGATCCGCGAGCTGAGCTCGGACCCACTCGGCTGGCGGGCTCTGTGGGCGGTGCTCGGCGCGTCGACGGGCTTCGCGGACTTCTATTTCCGGCATCCCGAGGAACTGATCCACCTGCGGGGCGGCGCACGCGCCCTGCGGGGCCGTGACGAGCTGCGGGAGTCGCTGCTCGAGTCGGTCGGCTCCGTCGATGGATTCGCCGCAGACGCGGGGGAGTCGGCATGGTGCGCGCTGCGGGTGCGCTACCGCCGCGAGCTCGCGGCGATCGCGGCGTACGACCTGCTCAGCGCGTCGCCCGTCGACGAGATGCCCGCGGTGGGCGCGTGCCTCGCCGATCTGGCAGGCGCCGCACTCGAGGCGGCACTCTGCGTCGCCCGCACCCGGGTGTCGGGCGGCGCCGCGGGGGCCGGGCTCTTCCCGCGCGACCAGGTCGCACGGGCGCAGCTGGCCATCGTCGGCATGGGCAAGACCGGAGCCCGCGAGCTGAACTACGTGAGCGACGTCGACGTCATCTTCGTCGGAGGCGCCGATGACGAATTCGTCGAAGACGTGGGCGAGAGCCGCGTCATCGACATCGCCACGCGCCTCGCCGTGCAGACGATGCGCGGGATCTCCGGCGCCGAGATCGAGCCGCCGCTGTGGGAGGTCGACGCCAATCTGCGCCCCGAGGGCAAGCAGGGCGCCCTCGTGCGCACGCTGGACTCGCATCTGTCGTACTACGACCGCTGGGCGAAGGGGTGGGAGTTCCAGGCGCTGCTGAAGGCTCGACCCATCGCCGGCGACCTCTCGCTCGGCGAGAAGTACGTCGAGGCGGTGCAGCCGAAGATCTGGACGAGTGCCGCCCGAGCGAACTTCGTCGACAACGTGCAGCGCATGCGCGAGCGCGTCACCGATCACATCCCCGCGGGCGAGGTCGCCCACCAGCTCAAACTCGGGCCCGGCGGCATCCGCGACATCGAATTCACCGTGCAGCTGCTGCAGCTCGTGCACGGCTTGTCCGATGACCGCATCCGTCAGCGCGGCACACTCGCCGCACTCGATGCGCTCGTCGCCGAGGGCTACATCGGTCGCGCCGACGCCTCGGTCTTCGCCCGCGACTACCGCGAGCTGCGCCTTCTCGAGCACCGCGTGCAGCTGCGACACCTGCGGCGCACGCACCTCATGCCGTCGCGGCCCGACGACCTGCGCGTGCTGGCGCGCGCATCGGGACTCGCCGAGTCGGGCCCGGCGGTCTGGGCCCGCTGGGAGGCCGTGAAGCGCGAGGTGCGCGACATCCACGTGCGGCTCTTCTACCGCCCCCTGCTGTCCGCCGTCGCCGCGCTGCCGGCGGATGACCGCGGGCTCTCAGGCGAGGGCCGGGCGCTGTCGGCCCAGCAGGCGCACGATCGCCTCGCGGCGATCGGCTTCACCGATCCGGCCGGGGCGCTGCGGCACATCGGCGCCCTGACGAGCGGGTTGAGTCGCAAAGCCACTATCCAGCGCCATCTGATGCCCGTCATGATCCGCTGGTTCGCCGACGGCGTGGATCCCGACTATGGTCTGCTGGCCTTCCGTCGCCTGAGCGAGCGTCTCGGCAACACCCCTTGGTTCCTCCGGATGCTGCGCGACTCGTCCGGTGCAGCCGAGAGCCTCACTCTGGTGCTGTCGGGGTCGCGGTTCGTCGGCGAGCTCATCGAGTGGATCCCGGAGTCCGCGGCCTGGCTCGACGATCCCGAGCTCCTGCGTCCGCGCACCGGACGGATGATGCAAGAAGAGGCGCGTGCGATCCAGACGCGCCACGACACGATCGCCGACGCGATGCGGGCGGTGCGCGCTCTCCGCCGGCGGGAACTGCTCCGCACGGCGATGTGGGCGCTGGTGGGCGAGGCGTCGATCGACGGGGTGGCGGACTCGCTGACGACGATCTCCGACGTCACGATCCAGGCGACGCTGCGCGCGGTCCGGCGAGAGGTGGTGCCCCCCGAAGACGCCGATCTCGATTTCTCGGTCATCGCGATGGGCCGTTTCGGCGGACGCGAACTCGGCTTCGGCTCGGACGCCGACATCATGTACGTCTACCGCGCGAACCGCGTCGACCCCGAGCGGACGCACTCGCTGGCGCTCAAGATCGTGGCGGGGCTGCGGGAGCACTCGGAGGACCACCGTCTCCCTCTCGATCTCGACGCAGATCTTCGGCCCGAGGGCCGCAACGGCCCGCTGGCCCGATCGCTCGACTCGTACGCCGCGTACTACGGTCGCTGGTCGCTCTCGTGGGAAGCCCAGGCGCTCCTGCGCGCCCGCGGCGTCGCCGGGAGCGTCAAGCTCATCGAGGCCTTCACCGCCCTCGCCGACGACGTGCGGTACCCGGCATCCGCGGATGCCCAGGGCCTTCGCGAGATCAAGCGCATCAAAGCGCGCGTCGAGAACGAACGGCTTCCGCAGGGTACCGATCCCGCGCGCCACCTGAAACTCGGCCCGGGCTCGCTCAGCGACGTCGAATGGCTCGTGCAGCTGCTTCAGCTGCAGCATGCCCACCGCGTCTCCGGCATGCGCACCACGTCCACGCTCGGAGCCCTGGAGGCTGCCCGCGAGGCGGGCATCGTGACGGATGCCGACGCCGCGCGCCTCACTGAAGCTTGGCGTCTCGCGAGCAGACTCCGGTCGGCGAACACGCTGCTGTCGGGTCAGACGAGCGATGTGCTGCCCGTCGACCGTCGCAAGCTCGACGGCATCGCCAGCCTGCTGGGGTATCCGCCGCGTTCGGCCACGCAGATCGAAGAGGACTACATGGCCGCCACGCGGCGCTCGCGCCGCATCTTCGAGAAGCTCTTCTACGGCTGATCGTGCAGGCGACACGCAGCCGCGCCAAGCGTCGCGCGATCCTCTCGTGGATCCCGACCGCGGTGATCGCGCTCATCTGCGCGGGCGTCGTCCTGGGTGCCTTCACCATGCAGAACTCGTGGTGGGTCCAGCCGGATGCCCGTCCCGCAGCGGATCAGGAGGCGGCGGACGGGATGTCGATCTTCGACGTCTCCGGTGTGCACTGGTTCACCCGGCAGGGCGTCGTGAAGGTCTCCCTCCGCGCCGACAGCACCGCGACCGCCGAGCTCGGACTCGAGAGCGACGGCAGCACACGGATCGAGCCGATCGTGCCGATCGACGCCGTCGTCCTCACCCCGGACGGCGTGCTGACATTCGATTCGGTCTCGTCCATCGACGTCGCCACGGCAGAAGGCCGCGTCGCGTCGGTGACGATCGGCCAGGACGGGAACGGTGCGTGGACGAGCGCCTTCGCGCGACTCCAGACCGTGGCCGAGTCCTGGGGCTGGACGCCAGAACAGCTCGACGCGCTGGTCGCGGATCTCGCTGCCGCATCGAGGGAGGGCGGTGGCACGGCGTACTCGGCGGATCTGCCCGCCGTCGATGTCCGCGGGGCGCGCGCGAGCGCCCGCATGCACGTCGACACGGCCGCCGCATCGACCACGCTTTCCTTCACCATCGCTGTACCCAAGGCCGGGCTACTTCTGCCCGGTCGGCGTGTCTGGTGATGACGTCACAGCCGCGTTGAGAGGGTGAGTGGCAGATCCCGCCGACCGGCGGGGCGCAGACGAAGGGTTGAATCATGGCAGGTACTCGACCGGGCGGTGTGACTCTCGTCGCCGTCCTCGCATGGATCTCGGGCGCGCTCAACGTCCTGGGCGGCATCCTCCTCCTCATCGGCGTCGGCGCGGGCGGCACGAGCGTGGATGGGGTAGCCCTCGGCGGCGGCGTCGGCGCGACGGCGGCATGGATCTCGATCATCATCGGCGTCCTGACGATCGCCGTCGGCGTCGGCCTTCTGCGCGGGTCGAACGTCGCACGCATCCTCGCGGCGATCGTCTTCGTGCTCAACGTCATCGCCACGGTGTACACCGTCATCGCTTCGGGCTTCAGCAACTGGTCCGGCATCCTCTCCGGAATCCTCGCGCTCATCGCGCTGATCCTGCTGTTCTCCCCGAAGGCGAACGCGTTCTTCCGCTCCTGACATCTCGACCATGACGGCCCGCACCCATAAAGGGTGCGGGCCGTTCGGTAACCACGGCGCCGAGGCGTGCCTCGATGGGACCGATTCCCCCGAGACGGATCCGCGCGAACGAAAGACCCCCGAGCCTGATCGGCTCGGGGGTCTTGTCGCTTCAAAACCGGTCTTCGCACGGTCTCCCGGCTCTCAGCCCGGGAGGTGATCCCGGGCTGAGCCGACCATCAGGTCACACGCCGAAGTAGAGCTCGTACTCGAACGGGTGCGGACGAGCCGCGATCGGCTTGATCTCGTTCTCGATCTTGTACTCGATCCACGTCTCGATGAGCTCCGGCGTGAACACGTTGCCACGCGTCAGGAACTCGTTGTCGGCGCGGAGCGCCTCGAGCGAGTCCAGCAGCGAGTTCGGAACCTGCGGGATGTTCTTCGCCTCCTCGGGGGGAAGCTCGTACAGGTCCTTGTCGACCGGCTCGTGCGGCTCGATGCGGTTCAGGATGCCGTCCAGGCCCGCCATCATCTGCGCGGCGAATGCGAGGTACGGGTTGCCCGAGGCATCCGGTGCACGGAACTCGATGCGCTTGGCCTTGGGGTTCGATCCGGTGATCGGGATGCGGATGGCCGCCGAGCGGTTTCCGGCCGAGTAGACCAGGTTGACCGGGGCCTCGTAGCCCTTCACCAGACGCTTGTACGAGTTGATCGTCGGGTTCGTGAACGCGAGCACCGCGGGAGCGTGCGCGAGCAGGCCGCCGATGTACCAGCGGGCGACGTCCGAGAGTCCGCCGTAGCCCTTCTCGTCGTAGAAGAGGGGCTTGCCGTCGAGCCACAGCGACTGGTGCGTGTGCATGCCCGAGCCGTTGTCGCCGAAGAGCGGCTTGGGCATGAAGGTCGCGACCTTGCCCCACTGCTCCGCCGTGTTCTTGACGATGTACTTGAACTTCAGGATGTCGTCTGCCGAGTGCACCATGGTGTCGAAGCGGTAGTTGATCTCCTGCTGTCCGCCCGTTCCCACTTCGTGGTGCGAGCGCTCGAGGATGAATCCGGCCTCGATGAGCTTGAGGGTGATGTCGTCGCGCAGGTCGGCCGTCTTGTCGACGGGGCTGACCGGGAAGTAGCCGCCCTTATAGGGCGTCTTGTTGGCGAGGTTCCCGCCTTCTTCGACGCGGCCGGTGTTCCAGGCGCCCTCTTCGGAGTCGACGCTGTAGAAGCTGGAGTTCTGCTTCACTTCGTAGCGCACGTCGTCGAAGATGTAGAACTCCGCCTCGGGGGCGAAGAACGCGGTGTCGGCGATGCCGGTCGAGGCGAGGTACTTCTCGGCCTTCTTGGCGACCTGGCGCGGGTCCTTGTGGTAGATCTCGCCGTTGCGCGGGTTGTAGATGTCGAAGATCATGATGAGCGTCTTCGCCTCGCGGAACTGATCCACGTACGCGGTCGTGACATCCGGAATCAGCTGCATGTCCGATTCGTGGATGTTCGCGAAGCCTCGGATCGAGGAGCCGTCGAACAGCTGGCCGACCGTGAAGAACTCTTCGTCGACGGTCGAGGCGGGGATGTTGAAGTGCTGCTGCACACCGGGGAGATCCGTGAAACGGATGTCGAGGAACTTGACGTCCTCGTCCTTGATGTACTTCAGCACCTCGGATGAATCTTTGAACATGAGGGCTCCAGAGGTAGGGCATCGGGAACTGCCGCCCGCGTACGGGCTTGTGTGCACGGTATCGGGAGGGCATTGCCCCGCAGTGACACCTTTGTTTCGAGCATGTTACGTGAGGCTGGCTACGCTGGGCGGATGCCCGACGCGTTTGCCCCAGATCCCTATCCCGGTGAACGTCTGGGCCTGCCGAAAGACGGCTCGGGCAGCATCGCGAAACTCGGTCGTCGCATCATCGGCGTCGCGATCGACTGGGCGTGCGCCGTCCTGATCTCGGTGGCGTTCTTCGACTACGACCCGATCGCCACGAGCGTCGTCTTCGTGGTCGTGCAGGCGGTGTTCATCCCCACGATCGGCGGAAGCCCCGGGCAGCGCGTCCTCGGCATGCGCGTTCAGCGCGTGACCGGCGGATGGCCCGGACTGTGGCGTCCGCTGGTGCGGTCGGTGCTGCTGGCCCTCGTCATCCCCGCGGTGATCTGGGATGCCGATCACCGGGGCCTGCACGACAAGGTCGCCGGAACGGTGCTCCTGCGGACCTGAGGGCTCCGCGGTCAGCGGGGACGCGGCGCGCGCGCCCTGGTGGGGTCGATGCCCTTGGGGATCGGCAGCGACGCGAGCGTCTGCGACACCGAGTCGACGCGCTTGATGACGGCTGCCATGGTGGTGCGGTCGATCGCCTTGGGGAGCGACTTGATCGCGCCGGGGAGCTTGGCGATCGGCACCTCGTCGGAGCCGTGGCCGATGTAGAAGACGTGGATCGGAACGCCGGATGCGACGCGCTGCACCTTCATGCGCTCGTCGTTGACGAGACGCGTGAGCCGGCCGCGCGTACCTTCGCCGACGATCACGACGCCACCGCGGCCGATCGCGCGGTAGACCGCCTCCTGCGTCTTGGGGTTGATGCCGACGGGCATGTCGCTCGCCTGCCACTTGCGGCCGAGCGACGTGGACAGCACGTGGCCGGCGGCACCGGGCATCCCGTCCAGCTTCTTGTACATCGCGCTCGTCGACAGGCGGGTCATGGACATGAGGGCACCGAGCACGCCGAGCATGAGCCCCGTGACACCCCAGAGGATGACGCTCCAGATCGCGGCGGGCGGGATCAGCAGGCCGACCGTGACACCCACGGCGATCCCGAGCAGGACGATGCCGGCGAGCATGAACGGGAGCCACCGGAACGCCTTCTGCGTGAAGGTGTACAGGGTGCGGAGCTGCGAGAAGAAACCGGGACGCTTCTCAGGTGCGGTACTGCGTGCCATGACGAACAGCCTACCTTTTCGCGGTCGCGGGATCCTCTCCTCCCGAGGCGCTCTTGCGCGGCATCCACTCACATGTCGGGGTGCGCGTCGGCGTCGGACCCGCGCGCCCACGCAGACTCACGGCGTGCCTCTCGAACCCGACGATCGCCTGCTGCGTCCCTACCATCCCGTGCGGTACGTCGCCGGCGGAGCCGATGCGCCGTGGCCGGGTCAACTCGTGACGACGGATGCGGGGGAGCACAGCCTGCTCGTCGATGCCGGTGTCTTCGACGACTGCTGGCCGGGCTGGTCAGCCGATACTGACGGGCACCTGCTCGCGCCGCTCGATCTCGTACGCCGTTCGTCGGGTCATGACGTCGCCTTCCCCGCCTGCGCGGGCACGGTCGAGGAGTTCCTCCGGCGGCGTCTCGACGGACGCGTGCCTCTCAGTGCGGGTGAGGGCGTCACCCTCGCCGTCAGCATGCTGCGCGGACTCAGCGAACTGGGAGACGGTCTCGCGTCGGTCACGGGACGATGGTGGCTGACGGATGCCGGTCGGCCCGTGCTCGCTACGGGTCTCGGCACCGAGTCCGTGGCCGAGGCGAGCCGCGTGGTTCTCGACGGCGTCGCCGACGCCCTCGGGGACCCGGGGCTCATCGACGCCATGGGGGCTGCGATCGATCGGGCCGCCGTGACGGCTCGCGAGCTCGCGCTGCTCGAGCAGCGACTGTTCTCCGTGGCCGCTGCGGAGCCGTTGTCCGACGCTCCGCTGGTGCCGCAGCGCACGCGCACCCCCGAGCCGATCACGATCGCACAGGCGCGAAGACCCGACGACCCCCTCCTGTCGGCGCCCCCGTCGGGCTTGGTCGACCGTCTCGTGCGTCACGTCGACGCCGACGTCGCCGATCTCGTCTCGCGCGCCACGACCGGCATCTGGCGTCGATTGCGCACCCGCTCGTCGACAGCACCGCGCGGCCGGGTGTGGGCGCTCGCAGCCGGCGCAGCGGTCGCCGTCGTGATGGGCGGCATGCTCTGGCCGACGGATGACGGCACGGTCGCCGCGCAGCCGTCGCCGCCCGCGACGCCGGTCGGCTCGGCACCGGCCGCCGAAGCGCCCGCGGTCGACACCACGATCGGGACTCCTGCTGCGGAGCCGCCCCGCCCGGACACTCCCGTCAACCCCGACACATCGGCTGGGACGCCGGTGGGCGAAGACCTGGCCGGGGTCGCTTCGGCTCTGTTGACGGAGCGGGCGGCATGCGCGGACGATACGGCGTGCCTGGCCGGAGTGCTCGTCGAGCCCACGGCGCGGTTCGCCGCCGGTGCGGTCGATCTGGCGCCGTCCGACCGCACCACGGTCGTGCTCGACGAGTTCGGCGGCGTCGCCGTGCTGCGCGTCGACGCCGGTGATCCGGCGATCGCGTCGCAGCTCGTCGTCATCCAGCAGGAAGAAGACGAATGGCTGCTGCGCGACGTGTACGTCGCGCAGCAGCCATAGCCGTCATCGTGCTCAGATACCGAGCACACCGCCGAAGTCGGCCGCTTCGAGGCGCGTCTTGAGCGCACCGAGGAAGCGGGCGGCGTCGGCACCGTCGATGATGCGGTGGTCGTACGACAGGGCGAGGTACACATACGAGCGCACCGAGATCGCGTCCTTGCCGTCGACCACGACGACGCCCGGCTTCTTCACGACCGCGCCGAGGCCGAGGATGGCCGACTGCGGCAGGAACACGATCGGCGTGTCGAACAGCGCGCCACGCGACCCCGTGTTCGTCAGCGTGAAGGTGCCGCCGGCGAGCTCGTCGGGCTTCAGCTTGTTGTCGCGCGTGCGAGCCGCCAGGTCGGCGATCTCCCGCGCGAACTGGGCGAGCGTCTTGCCCGCGGCGTTCTTCACGACGGGCGTGAGGAGTCCGCGCTCGGTGTCGACGGCGATCGAGATGTTCTCGCCCGCCGGGTAGACGATGTCGGTGCCGTCGACCGTGGCGTTGATGATCGGGAACGCCTGGAGCGCCTCGACCGCCGCAACCGCGAAGAACGGCAGGAACGAGAGCTTGTCACCCGTCTTGGCCTGGAAGTCCGCCTTGACCGCGTCACGGTACGAGGCCAGCTTCGTCACGTCGACCTCGACGACCGTCGTGAGCTGCGCCGTCTGCTGCATGGAGGCGACGGCACGCTCGGCGATCACCTTGCGAAGACGCGACATGGCCTGGGTCGTGCCGCGGAGCGGCGAGACCTCGACAGCGACCGGAGCTGCGGCCGCCGGCGCGGCGGCTTCGGCGGGAGCGGGTGCTGCGGCCGCCTCGGCGGCCTTGAGCACGTCTTCCTTGCGGATGCGTCCACCCACTCCGGTGCCGGTGATCGACCCGAGGTCGACACCCTGCTGCTGCGCCAGACGACGCACGAGCGGAGTGACATATGCGACGTCGTCGGACGCCGACGCTGAGGCGGCAGGCGCCGCGGGAGCGGGCTCGGGGGCCGGAGCGGGTGCGGCGGCGGGAGCAGGTGTCTGCTCAGCGGCCGGTGCCGGTGCCGCGGCGGGAGCCGGATCGGCGGCCACCGGGGCAGCGGGCGCCTCGACGGCGGGAGCCGGTGCCGCGGCGGGAGCCTCGGCAGTCGGCGCGGAAGCAGCGGGCGCCTCCGCAGCCGGAGCAGCTGCACCGTCGCCGATGCGGGCGAGCGCGGCGCCCACGGCGACCGTGTCGTCCTCCTGGACGAGGATCTCCTGCAGGACGCCGGCGAAAGGCGACGGGATCTCGGTGTCGACCTTGTCGGTCGAGATCTCGAGCAGCGGCTCGTCGACCTCGACGGTGTCGCCGACCTGCTTCAGCCAGCGGGTCACGGTGCCTTCGGTGACGCTCTCGCCCAGCTCGGGGAGGAGGATCTCCTTGCCGCCGGATGCCGCGGGTGCGGCTTCAGCGGGCGCAGCTTCGGCGGGTGCCGGCTCAGCGGGTGCCGCTTCGGCTGCGGGCTCGGCGGGTGCCGGCTCAGCAGCAGCCGGCGCGGGCTCGGCCGGCGCTTCTTCTGCGGCCGGGGCGGCCGCTTCGGGGGCTGCGGGCTCGGCAGGCTCGGCGGAGCCGTCGCCGATCTTCGCGAGGACGGCGCCGACTTCGACGACCTCGTCCTCCTGGACGAGGATCTCTTCGATGACGCCGCTGACCGGCGAGGGGATCTCGGTGTCGACCTTGTCGGTGGAGATCTCGAGCAATCCCTCGTCCGCCTCGACGGTGTCACCGACCTGCTTGAGCCAGCGGGTGACCGTTCCCTCGGTGACGCTCTCTCCGAGCGCGGGGAGGACCACGGAAGTGCTCATGGGCTTGTCTCCTTCAGGATTCCTGATGTCTTGTCTAGCTTAGTGATCCGAGTGCGACCGGCGGTCACACCGTATGGAGCGGCTTGCCGGCGAGCGCGAGGAACGCCTCGCCCAGTGCCTCGCTCTGGGTGGGATGCGCGTGGATGAACGGCGCGATGTCTTCGGGGTGGGCTTCCCACACCACTGCGAGCTGCCCTTCGGCGATGAGTTCGCCGACGCGGTCGCCGATGAGATGGACTCCGACGACGGGACCGTCGACGACGCGCACCACCTTGACGATTCCGCTCGTGCCCAGGATCTCGCTCTTGCCGTTGCCGGCGAGGTTGTACTCGTACGCGACGACCGCGTCAGCGCCGTGGGCGCTCTCTGCCTGCGCCTGGGTGAGCCCCACCGAGGCGAGCTCGGGATGCGAGTAGGTGACCTTGGGGATGTAGACGTCGGGGACGACGACGGGCGACAGGCCCGCGATCTCCTCGGCCACGAAGATGCCCTGCTGGAATCCGCGATGAGCGAGCTGCAGACCCGGCACGATGTCGCCCACGGCCCAGACGTTCGCGACGCCGGTGCGGAGCCGGTCGTCGGTCACGACGAATCCGCGGTCGAGAGTGACGCCGGCCTCTTCGAAGCCGAGCCCGGCGGTCGACGGCCCGCGTCCCACGGCGACGAGGAGGTAGTCGGCTTCGAGGGTCTTGCCGTCCTCGAGAGTGACCGTCACGGCATCCGCCGTCTGGGACACCGACTGGAACCGGACGCCGAGCGAATACGCGATGCCGCGCTTGCGGAACGCCCGCTCGAGGCCCTTGCTCAGCGCGAGGTCTTCGCTGGGGGCGAGATGCGGCAGCGCCTCGACGATCGTCACGTCGACTCCGAACGACCGCCACACACTGGCGAACTCGACGCCGATGACGCCGCCGCCGAGGATGACGACGCGTTCCGGGATCTCGGAGAGGTCGAGGGCGTGCTCGCTCGTGAGCACACGCCCCCCGATCTCGAGCCCGGGCAGCGTGCGGCTGTACGATCCCGTCGCGAGCACGACGTCGGTGCCGCGGTACAGATCGTCGCCGACGCGGACAGCGGGACCTGCCTCGAGCCGGCCCTCGCCGGCGATGACCGTGATGCCGCGCGCCTTGATGAGTCCCTGGAGCCCGGCGAACTTCTTCGCGACGATGTTCTCGCGGTAGGCGCGCACGCCGTCGGGGTCGACACCCTCGAACGACGCGCGGACGCCGATGCTCGCGGCATCCCGTGTCGTGTCTGCGACTTCGGCCGCGTGCAGCAGCGCCTTCGTCGGGATGCAGCCGCGGTGCAGGCACGTGCCGCCGAGCTTGTCCTTCTCGACGATCGCAACCGTCTTGCCGAGCTCCGCCGCGCGGAGCGCCGCCGCGTAGCCGCCGCTGCCGCCGCCGAGCACGACGAGGTCGAACGTGTGATCGGTCACCGGCCGCCTCCCGAGACGAAGCGGATCAGCGAGCGCACGGTCGCGGCGGTCGGACCCTTGTCGGTGAAGCCGAATCCGCCGCCCTTGTTCATGCCGACGCCGGCGATGTCGAGGTGCACCCACGGGATGCGCGGCGCATCGGGTTCGTCGGCCACCCGTCCGACGAACCGCTGGAGGAACAGCCCGGCGAAGAGCGACCCGCCGGCGGGATCGCCGATCTTGGCGTTCTGCATGTCGGCGATCGGCGAATCGAGGTCGTCGGTCATGTGGGAGGGGAGGGGGAGCGGCCAAGCGAGCTCGCCGACCTCGGCCGCCGCGGCGAGGTAGGCCTCGACGGCGACCTCATCGCCCATGACACCGGCGTGACGGGTGCCGAGCGCGACGGTGATCGCGCCGGTGAGCGTGGCGACGTCGACGATGACGTCGGGATGCTGGCGGCTCGCCGCGACCATTCCGTCACCGAGCACGAGGCGGCCTTCGGCGTCGGTGTTCGTCACCTCCACCGTCGTCCCGTCGAGCATGCGCAGCACGTCACCCGGGCGGGTCGCGCGGCCCGAGGGCATGTTCTCCGCGATGCAGAGCCAGGCGCTCACCCGGACCGGTGCGCCGATCGTGGCGACCGCCCGCAGCACGGCGAGCGCCGTGGCGGCTCCGCACATGTCGTACTTCATGCCCATCATCGACGCCGCCGGCTTGAGCGAGAGCCCGCCGGTGTCGAACGTGATGCCCTTTCCGACGAGCGCGATGTGGCGTTGCGCACCCTCGGGGTTGTAATCGAGGCGCACCAGTCGCGGGGGGCGGTCCGAACCCTGACCGACACCCAGGATGCCGCCGTAGCCGCCTTCGGCGAGGGCGGACTCGTCCAGCACCTCGACGGTGACGGGAAGACCCTCGACCGAGGCGACGGCGCGCTGGGCGAAGTCGTCGGGTCCGAGCCACTGCGCGGGGATCGAGACGAGGTCCTTCACCAGGGCCGCGGCGTCTGCGACGGCGGCGACGTCGGCGAGGGCGCCCGGATCGACATCGGTGTCGGCGTGCACGACGACCCGCGACGCGCGGGCCTTCGGCGCTTCGGTCTTGTACCCGTCGAAGCGGTAGCCGCCCAGTGCGGCCCCTTCGGCGAGGGCCGCCCACAGCGCGGGATCTGCCAGGGGTGCGGCGACCGCGACGGTCCCGTGACCCGTGAGCAGACGGATGCCGGTGCCCGCCGCGTCGCGCAGGGCCGCGGCATCCGCCGTCGCGCCGGTGCCGACCACGGCCACGGGCAACGGCGTGCTCTCGGGCACGTGCACGCGCTGGAACGACCCGACGGCACCGGTGAAGCCGGTTCCGGCGAGGGCGTCGGCCAGTCCCGGCCATTCTGCGAGGGAGTCGTCCCCGTTCAACGGGGGGAGCGCGAGGAGGATCGCGTCGGCGTCGGTCTCTCTGATCGGATCTGTACGGTGGTCGAGGTCGGGGAACGACATGATCCCCATCCTAGGTTTGCACCTGCGTCGGCGCCTCACCGTCGAAGGGCGCGTCGGCGTCTCACCCGCGGCAGCGAGATCGGGGCCGCCGTGTTCGCTGTGAGCGGGATGCTCCCGACCCGCACGTCGGAACCGTGCTCGTAGCATGGACGCATGCCCACCCACGGTCCGCTGTTCGAGCGCTCGGCCTCGGCTCCGGTCGTCCCGCACGGGCTTCCGCTGGTGATCACGATGACCGGATTCACGGATGCCGGGGGCGCCGTCGGCCAAGTGGTCGATCACTTCCGCGACACGCTCGACCCGACGCCGCTGGTGGTGTTCACCAACGACGTGCTGCTGGACTACCGCGCACGACGCCCGATCATCTCGTTCGATCAGGATCACCTGAGCGACTACCGACCCCCGCGTCTGGAGCTGTCGTTCACGCGGGATGCCCTCGGTCAGCCGTTCCTGCTGCTTGCGGGTTACGAGCCCGACTTCGCCTGGGACGCCTTCTCCCAGGCCGTCCTCGACCTCGCCGACGACTACGGCATCTCCACCGTCACGTGGGTCCACGCGATCCCGATGCCCGTCCCGCACACGCGCCCGATCGGCACGACGGTGAGCGGGACCCGCAGCGACCTCACCGAGGCGCATTCGGTGTGGCAGCCCCACACCCAAGTGCCGTCGACCGCCGGGCACCTGCTCGAATACCGTTTCGCCGAGGCCGGCGCGAGCGTCGCGGGCTTCGTCCTCCTGGTGCCGCACTACCTCGGCGACACCGAGTACCCGGCGGCGGCCCTGGCGGCGCTCGACAGCCTCACGGTCGCCACCGGCCTCGTCTTCTCGGGCGACGATCTGCGTGAGGAGAACCGCGACTACGTGGCGAAGGTCACCGACCAGGTGGCCGGCAGCGAGGAGCTCTCGCGCATGCTCGAAGGGCTGGAAGAGCGGTACGACTCATACATGGCGGGGTCGACTCTGGCGACGCCGATCATCCACACCGGCGACCTGCCGAGCGCCGACGAACTCGCGGCCGAGCTCGAGCGATTCCTCGCCAGTCGTCAGACCGGCGAGGAAGACAAGCGGTTCTGAGCTTCCGCGGAATTCCTGCGCCTCCCGCGGCGTTCCTGTCAGAGCGCCAGAATCGCAGACGTGCGCACGCCGTGGTGGCGTGACAGGTCGAGTATGCGATACTGGATGCATCGACCCGTTGTCAACCGTGTCGCAGGCTCTGTCTGCGGCGTCGGGACTTGACAAGGGTCTTACTAGTGTCCGAAATCTACCGAGGGTCTCGCCCCAGGGCGCTCTCGGTGAAAGGCAGAACGTGACTCCAGGCACCAGCACCAAGCCCCGCTCCGGCGCGGCGAAGGACACCGAGCCCGAAGACGTCGCGCCCGAGGGCAAGGCCGCGGCCGCGGTCAAGAAGCCGGCCGCCCGCAAGCCCGCCGCCAAGGCCGCCGCTGCCAAGGCACCCGCCGCGAAGGCTCCGGCGAAGGCCAAGGCCGCTCCGAAGAAGGCCTCGAAGGCGACGGACGAAGCCGACGACGAAGAAGAGATCGTCGAGGACGTCGAACTCGAGGCGGATGTCGAGGCCGACGACTCGGACGACGCTCCCGCGACGGCGAAGGACAAGCCGGCTGCAACGGCATCCGAGGCGGACGCCGACGACTCCGACGAAGAAGAGTCGACCAAGCCTGCTTTCACCGAGCCGCTGCCCACGGGCGCGATCGTCATCTCGTCGTCCGACGACGAAGACGTGCCGGTCTACTCGACGATGATCACGGGTGCCACAGCCGACCCCGTCAAGGATTACCTGAAGCAGATCGGCAAGGTTCCGCTGCTGAACGCGGCCGAAGAGGTCGAGCTCGCGATGCGCATCGAGGCGGGTCTGTTCGCCGAAGAGAAGCTGTCGCACATGACGCCGGCCGAGAAGTCGAACCAGACCGGCCTCGACCTGCAATGGGTCGCCCGCGACGGCCAGCGCGCCAAGTCGCACCTCCTGGGTGCGAACCTGCGCCTCGTCGTCTCGCTCGCCAAGCGCTACACGGGCCGCGGCATGCAGTTCCTCGACCTCATCCAGGAGGGAAACCTGGGCCTCATCCGTGCCGTCGAGAAGTTCGACTACACGAAGGGCTTCAAGTTCTCGACCTACGCCACGTGGTGGATCCGTCAGGCCATCACGCGCGCCATGGCCGACCAGGCCCGTACGATCCGCATCCCGGTGCACATGGTCGAGGTCATCAACAAGCTCGCCCGCGTGCAGCGCCAGATGCTGCAGGATCTCGGTCGCGAACCGACTCCCGAAGAGCTGAGCCGCGAGCTCGACATGACACCCGAGAAGGTCATCGAGGTCCAGAAGTACGGTCGCGAGCCGATCTCGCTGCACACGCCTCTCGGCGAAGACGGCGACAGCGAGTTCGGTGACCTCATCGAGGACACCGAGGCGGTCGTTCCGGCCGACGCGGTCGGTTTCACGATGCTGCAGCGTCAGCTCGAATCGCTGCTCGACTCGCTCTCCGAACGCGAAGCCGGCGTGATCCGCATGCGCTTCGGCCTCGGTGACGGCCAGCCCAAGACCCTCGACCAGATCGGCGACACGTTCGGCGTCACGCGCGAGCGCATCCGTCAGATCGAGTCCAAGACGATGGCGAAGCTGCGGCATCCGTCCCGATCGCAGTCTCTCCGGGACTACCTCGAGTGAGCCCGGCCAAGGGGAGCAGCGTCCGGTACATCCCGGCGGTGCTCGCCGGAAAGCTGGCCCGCGTCGCGACGCGACTGCGCGGCGGCGGGTCGGCTTTTCCCGGCTACGTCGCGAACCGGCTCGCTCCGTCGCTGTTGTCGACGCTCGGTGGACAGTTCCGGTACGGGGTCGTGTTCGTGCTGGGCTCGAACGGCAAGACCACGACGACCCACATGATCAGCGAGATCCTGCGGGCGCACGGTCTGCGGGTCTTCACCAACCCGACGGGCGCGAACCTCCCGCAAGGGGTCACGAGCGCGCTCCTCGCCGAGGCGACCCTCACCGGCAAGGTGCGGGCCGACGTCGCGGTGCTCGAGGTCGACGAGGGCTTCGCGGCAGAACTCGCCGACATCCTCGCTCCCCGTGTGATCGTCGCCCTCAACGTGCAAGTCGATCAGCTGTATCGGTTCTACGAAACCGAGCGGGTGGCCGACATGATGCTGGATGCCGCACGCCGGGCATCCGTCCGTGTCGTGGTCAACGGCGATGACCCGTACCTCAGCAAGATCGACGAGTCGACGCTGCGTTCGCCCGTGTCGTTCTTCGGTGCGTCACCCGACGTCGTGAGCGCCTCCGCGCACGGCCTGGTGAACGCCGTCGACACCCGCAGCGGCGACACCGGCGTGCGCACCCGCGAACTCGAATCGCAGGTCGCCTCGGTCTCGGGTCGCGCGGTCGAACTCGACCTCGGCGACGAGCGGCTGGCGATCACGCTCCCGGCACGCGGGCTTCATTACGCCGTGGACGCCGCGGCCGCCGTGAGCGTGGCCAGCCACGTGCTGGGCGACGAGTTCTCGGCCGCCGCCGCCGTCCGAGGCTTCGCCGAGATGGCACCGGCCTATGGTCGCGGCGAGCTCGTGCCGCTGCGCCGCGATCCCGCCGGCGAGCAGGTCGAGTTCGTGATGTTCAAGAACGGACCGAGCCTGCAGCTCAACGTCGATGCCCTCGACGGCGCGCCCGAGAGACTGCTCATGGCGGTCGACGAGGGCACCCCCGACGTGTCGTGGCTCTACGACGTCGACCTCACGGTCTTCGACCACGTCGACGTCGTGACCGGCGAGAAGGCCCACCAGATCGCGACGCGCCTGGCGTATGCCGGCGTGCCGGTCGGTGTCGTCGAGCCCGACATGGAGAAGGCGGTCGCCCTCATGCGTGCCTTCCCCGAGACCGAGGCCCGGCGTCAGGTGTGGTTCGTCAACTACGAGCTGATGATGATCGGCCGCCGGATCCTCGGGTACGGAGACCAGGAGGTGGCACGCCGATGACCACGTTGCGCATCGTGCAGCTGTACCCCGACCTGCTCGGAGTGACCGGCGACCGTGGAAACGTCGATGTGCTCGCTGCGCGGGCGCGCTTCGCCGGCCTCGACGCCGAGGTCGTCCCGGTCGGCATCGGCGATCCCTCGCCCGAGGCCCCTCATGTCGTCGTGATCGGCAACGGACCGCTGTCGGCGATGCGAGCGGTCCGCGACGACCTCGCCGGGCGTCGGGATTGGCTCGACGCACAGCGCGCCGACGGCGCCGCGGTGCTCGCTGTGGGCGGCGGTGCCGAGCTTCTCGCCGACGGCGTCGATCTGCTCGACGGCGGCCGCGTCGACGGGCTCGGGCTCGTTCCGGCTCGCGTGGCGCGCACACGTCGCCGGCGGGTGGGCTACGTGGTCGCCGACACCTCGGACGGGCGGCTCATCGGCTTCGAGGACCACGCATCCGAGTGGACGCTGTCGGATGCGGCGGGCAGCGGCATCCGCTACGGAAAGGTCATCGCCGGTGACGGCAGCGTCGCGGGCGGGACGGAGACCCTGTTCGTCGACGGGCTCTACGCGACCAACGTGCAGGGGCCGGTGCTGCCGCTCAACCCGCAGCTCGCCGACGCGATCCTGCGTCGAGCGTCGACGGCCGCCGGCGTCGAGTACGTGCTCGGTGTGGAGCACGAGAGCGTCGACCGACACGCGGCCGCCGCCCGTGCCGAGATCGAGCGCCTTGCCGAGAGCAAGCACTTCACCGCGATCCAGCTGTGAGAAAGGCCCCCGCCACTGGCGGGGGCCTTTCTCGGAGAAGATCAGCGGGCGTCGTCGAGACGCGCCGTCTCGTCGTGCCACGAGGTGGCGATCGAGCGCAGCTTCTCTTCGTACTTGCGCCCGTGGTGGGCGCAGAAGAGCAGCTCGCTGCCGTTCACCTCTGCGGCGATGTAGGCCTGTGCGCCGCAGGAATCGCAACGGTCGATAGCCGTCAGGCGGTGCTCGAGGACGACGGTGGTCTCGTCGGGTGTCGTGAGCGTGTTCATCTCGGTGCCTCCTCGATTGCATAGAACGTGGTGCGTGGTCATGAAATACAACCACGCCCTTGTTTCGTGCATGCCCGGATCGGGCACACGTTCGCTGTCCGCGTACGCGGGAACACCGTGCCGTGTGTCTCGGACGCGGTGTCGCACCGCCCGGATACGCTTGCAGATTGTGACCTCCGAGTATTCCGCCCATCACCTGCAGGTGCTCGAAGGGCTCGAGGCGGTCCGCAAGCGGCCCGGCATGTACATCGGCTCAACCGACTCGCGCGGCCTCATGCACTGCCTGTGGGAGATCATCGACAACTCCGTCGACGAGGCGCTCGGCGGCCACGGCTCGCGCATCGACATCGTGCTGCACGTCGACGGCAGCGTCGAGGTGCGCGACCGCGCCCGCGGCATCCCGGTCGACATCGAACCGCGCACCGGCCTCTCGGGTGTCGAGGTGGTCTTCACGAAGCTCCACGCGGGCGGCAAGTTCGGCGGCGGTTCGTACGCGGCCTCCGGCGGACTCCACGGGGTCGGCGCTTCGGTCGTCAACGCCCTGTCGGAGCGTCTCGACGTCGAGGTCGACCGTGGCGGCAAGACCTGGGCGATGTCGTTCCACCGCGGCGAGCCGGGCAACTTCTCCGGTCCCGAGCCGTCCTCCACCTTCACGCCGTTCGAGAAGAGCTCCGAGCTGCGGGTGGCCGGCAAGGCCCCGAAGGGCGTCACCGGCACCCGCATCCGGTACTGGGCAGACCAGCAGATCTTCACGAAGGATGCCGCGTTCAACCTTCAGGAGCTCGAGCAGCGCGCCCGCCAGACCGCATTCCTGGTGCCGGGGCTCGAGATCGTCATCCGCGACGAGCGTGCTGCGACCGTGGCGGAGTCCGGCGAAGCGGTCGAGACGAGCTTCCGCTACGACGGCGGGATCTCGGAGTTCGCCGAGTTCCTCGCCCCCGACGCGCCGATCACCGACACGTGGCGCCTGACCGGAACGGGCAGCTTCACCGAGACGGTGCCCGTGCTGCAGCCGACCGGCGCGATGGTTCCCACCGAGGTGCAGCGGGAATGCGTCGTCGACGTCGCCCTGCGGTGGGGGATCGGGTACGAGACCGTGCAGCGGTCGTTCGTCAACATCATCGCCACCCCCAAGGGCGGCACGCACCAGGCCGGCTTCGAACTCGGTCTCATGAAGGTCGTGCGCGCACAGGTCGAACAGAACGCGCGGCGACTCAAGGTCGGCAACGACAAGCTCGACAAGGACGACATCCTCGCCGGGCTCACGGTCGTGCTCACCGTCCGCGTGCCCGAGCCGCAGTTCGAGGGCCAGACGAAGGAGATCCTGGGCACCCCCGCGGTCCGCCAGATCGTCGCGAACGTCGTGACGAAGGAGCTCGCCGCGAAGTTCGCCTCGCCCAAGCGCGACGACAAGGCCCAGACCGCCCAGCTGCTCGACAAGGTCGTCTCCGAGATGAAGGCGCGCATCTCGGCGCGCACCCACAAAGAGACCCAGCGACGCAAGAACGCCCTGGAGTCCTCGTCGCTGCCGGTCAAGCTCGCCGACTGCCGCACGAACGACGTCGCAGCATCCGAGCTGTTCATCGTCGAGGGCGATTCCGCTCTCGGCACGGCCAAGCTCGCACGCAACAGCGAGTACCAGGCACTGCTGCCGATCCGCGGCAAGATCCTCAATGTGCAGAAGGCCTCGATCTCCGACATGCTCGGCAACGCCGAGTGCGCGGCGATCATCCAGGTCATCGGCGCCGGGTCGGGTCGATCCTTCGACCTCGACACGGCGCGGTACGGCAAGGTGATCCTGATGAGCGACGCCGACGTCGACGGCGCCCACATCCGAACGCTGCTGCTGACTCTCTTCTTCCGCTACATGCGGCCGCTCATCGACGACGGGCGCGTGTACGCCGCGGTGCCCCCGCTGCACCGGGTCGTCGTGATGAATCCCGGGACGAAGCCCAACGAGACGATTTACACCTACTCGGAGCAGGAGCTGCACACCCTGCTCGCCAAGCTCACGAAATCGGGCAAGCGCTGGCAGGAGCCCGTGCAGCGCTACAAGGGCCTCGGCGAGATGGATGCCGACCAGCTGGCGACGACCACGATGGATCGCGCCGGCCGCACCCTGCGCCGTGTTCGGATGCAGGATGCCGAGGCGGCCTCGACGGTGTTCGAGCTGCTGATGGGCAACGACGTCGCCCCCCGCAAGGAGTTCATCATCGACTCCAGCGGCAGCCTCGCCCGGGACCGCATCGACGCCTGAGGCTCTCGCGCGGCGCCAGCGGTGATGCCCGCAACGGCCGACGATGTCACGGGATGCCGGAGGCCGCGGCATCCGTCGTCGAGAAGTGCCGCCCGTGGCGACGTGCGGGTCAGCGGATGCCGGTGCCCACGGCGCCGACCACGCCATCCAGCGGCACGCCCGAAGCGTCCCGCTTCGCGCCTGCGGGCGGAAGCGCGCGGGTCGCCCCGTCGGTGCCGACGGCACGAGGCTCCTCGCCGACCCAGGCGAGCGTGATCGCGTTCTCGCCGCGCAGGAAGCGCTGCGCCCGCACGCCGCCGGTCGCCCGGCCCTTCGGCGGGAATTCCTCGAACGCCGAGACCTTCGCCGTGCCGGCGTCGGTGCCGGGCAGGGCGTCGGTGCTGCCGGCGATGGTGACCGCCACGACGCTCGGGGCGTCGGCGGCATCCACGGCACCGAAGAAGACGACCCGTTCACCGGGCGTCACGCGCATACCCGCCATTCCGCCGGCGGCGCGACCCTGTGGTCGCACGCTCGCGGCATCGAAGCGCAGCAGCTGGGCGTCGGAGGTGACGAACACGAGCTCGGCGTCGTCGGGTGCGGGGGCCGCGCCCACCACCCGGTCGCCGGGCTTGAGGGAGATGATCTCGACATCGTGCTTGTTGGTGATCTCGCTCGCGGCGACACGTTTGACGACGCCCTGCGCCGTCCCGAGGGCGACAGCGGGGGATTCGACCAGCGCCACGACGGCGACGACGTGTTCGCCCGACGCGAGGCCGAGGTACTGGTCGGCGCGGGTGCCCGCCGCGAGCTGCACCGAGTTGGCGGGGACCGACGGCAGGTCGACGGGGGAGAAGCGCACGAGCCGCCCCGCACTCGTCACGGCGCCCAGGTCTCCGCGCGTGGTGGTGTCGACCGCGGAGCGGATGGCATCGTGCTTGGCGCGGCGCGTCGGCGCGACGACACCGCCGCCCGGGGCGTCGGCGACGAGCTCGGCGCGCACCATTCGGCCCGTGGCAGAGAGGAACACGCGGCACGGAGCGTCGGCGATCTGCAGGTCGGCGGCAGCGGCGGCGGCTCGTGAGCGGGGTGCGACCGGCCCGCCGTTGAGCAGCAGCGTGCGTCTCGGAGTTCCGTAGGTCTCGGCCGCGGCATCCAGCTCACGGGCGATCTGCGCCCGCAACAGCACATCGCTCGCGAGCAGCTCTTCGAGCTGGGCGATCTCGGCCTTGAGCGTGTCTCGCTCGGCCTCGAGCTCGATGCGGGAGAACTTGGTCAGGCGCCGCAGCCGCAGCTCGAGGATGTACTCCGCCTGCAGCTCCGAGAGGTCGAAGACGTCCTGCAGCCGGGCGCGGGCCTGGTCGCTGTCGTCTGCGGCGCGGATGACCTGGATGACCTCGTCGATGTCGAGGATCGCGATAAGAAGACCCTCGACGAGGTGCAGGCGATCCTTGCGCTTCGCGAGCCGGAAGCGGCTGCGCCGCGTCACGACGCTCAGACGATGATCGAGATAGACGCGCAGGAGGTCCTTCAGACCGAGCGTCTGCGGCTGCCCGCCGACCAGCGCGACGTTGTTGATGCTGAAGGAGTCCTCGAGCGGGGTGAGCCGGTACAGGTGCTCGAGCACGGCCTGCGGGTCGAATCCCGTCTTGATGCCGATGACGAGCCTCAGGCCGTTGTGACGGTCTGTGAGGTCGTTCACGTCGGCGATGCCCTGCAGCTTCTTGGCCTGGACGGCGTCCTTGATCTTCTCGATCACGCGCTCGGGTCCGACGAGGTACGGCAACTCGGTCACCACGAGGCCCATACGGCGTGGGCCGAGCGATTCGATCGCGACCTTGGCGCGGGTGCGGAAGCTGCCGCGGCCGTTCGTGTAGGCGTCCTTGATGCCGTCGAGTCCGACGATGATGCCGCCCGACGGCAGGTCGGGTCCGGGGACGAACTCCATGAGCTCGTCGACCGTCGCCTCGGGGTTGTCGAGCAGGTGCACCGCGGCACCGATGACCTCGATGAGGTTGTGGGGCGCCATGTTGGTGGCCATGCCGACGGCGATGCCGGTGGTGCCGTTGACGAGCAGGTTCGGAAAGGCCGCCGGCAGCACTTCGGGCTGCTGGAACTGACCGTCGTAGTTCGGGATGAAGTCGACGACGTCTTCATCGAGGTTCTCCGTCAGCGCGAGCGCGGCCGGGGCGAGGCGGGCCTCGGTGTACCGGGCGGCGGCAGGTCCGTCGTCGAGCGAGCCGAAGTTGCCGTGTCCGTCGACGAGCGGGACCCGCAGCGAGAACCACTGCGCGAGCCGCACGAGGGCGTCGTAGATGGGCGCGTCGCCGTGGGGGTGGAGCTTTCCCATGACCTCGCCCACGACGCGGGCGCTCTTCACGTGACCACGGTCGGGCCGGAGGCCCATGTCGGCCATCTGGTAGAGGATCCGTCGCTGCACCGGCTTGAGCCCGTCACGGGCATCGGGGAGGGCGCGCGAGTAGATGACCGAATAGGCGTACTCGAGGAACGAGCTCTGCATCTCGGACGAGACGTCGATGTCTTCGATGCGTCCGTGATCGATGGGGATGTCTTCGGTGCGCGATGCGGGCATGGTGCGGGAGAGGCCTCGGGTGGCAGGGGTCCGGTGGAGGCCTCCCGCCGGTGTGCGAGACTGGCCCCGATGTCTCTCAGCCTACCCGTGGACCCGCCCCGAGCCCGGAGCCTCACCGGTGTCGTGCCCCAGCTTTTCGCGGCGCTGGAGGGCCGTTCGGACTGGTTCGCTCCGGCGACCAGCGCGATCGTCTTCGTCATCGACGGACTCGGAGCATCGAACCTGGCGGCGCGGTCCGGGCACGCGAGATTCCTCGCGCAGGCCGGTTCGAAGAAGGATGTGGTGCGCACGGTGTTCCCGTCGACCACGGCCACGGCTCTCACCGGGCTCCTCACCGGCGCACCGGCGGGCGAGCACGGCATCGTGGGGTACCGGGCGCGGATGCCGGGCACCGATCACGTCGCCAATCAGCTGCGCGGCTACGACACCGACGGCCTTCCGCTGACGTGGCAGCGCGCGCCGCGCCTCGTCGCCGCTCATCCCGACCGACCCCGGTTCGCCGTCTCGAAGTCGGAGTACGCCGGCACGGGATTCACCGACGTCACTCTCGGCGAGGCGGAGTTCGTCGGCGTGGACGACCTCACCGCGCGCGTGAACCGTGCGGCAGAGCTCGCCGCGCAGCATCCGGGCGCCTTCATCTACCTCTACGCGAACGATCTCGACGCGATCGGTCACAAGCGCGGGTGGCAGTCCGGCGAATGGATCGCCGCCCTCGAGAGAGTGGATGCCGCCGCCCGCGCCCTCGCCTCTGCCGTCGCCGGCGGTACGGGCGTCGTCGTCACCGCCGACCACGGCATGGTCGACGTGCCCGCGCACCGGCAGGTCCTGCTGTCCGAGGGGGACGAGCTGCTCGACGGGGTGCACCTCATCGGGGGCGAACCGCGGATGCTGCACCTCTACACGAACGAGGGACGCGCCGGCGCGGTGCTCGATGCGTGGCGCGCAGCCGAGGGCGGCAGGTCGTGGGTGATGTCCCGGTCCGAGGCCACGGACGCCGGTCTGTTCGGCCCGGTGTCACCCGAGGTGGAAGGCCGCATCGGCGATGTGCTCGTCGCCGCGCGTTCGGGCATCGCGTACTACGACGACCGCCTGAGTGACAAGGGCGCGCAGAAGATGGTCGGCCAGCACGGGTCGCTCACGAACGAGGAGCGCATCGTGCCGCTCCTCCGACTGGGCGCCTTCGCCTGACGCGGGTCACTCGTCGCCGCGGGCTCCGAAGACGATCTCGTCCCACGACGGCATCGACGTCCGACCCTTGCGTCGACCCGCCGCCTCGGCGATCGCCGTGGGCGCCGCCTCGGGGGTCGCCGGCTCGTCGTTCGGAGTCTCGTCGTATCCGGGCTCGAGGGCGTCGAAGAGGGCGACGGGAGCGTGACTCCGCGGCGGGGCGACCTCCTCGGCACCGGGCAGCGGTTCGCGCTGGCCCCGACGACGTCGCAGCGCCTCAAGGAGGTCGGCCGTCTCGGCCGAGGTCACCGAGGTCTCGGTGGCCCGCTTGATCGCGGCATCCTGGACAGCGGGCGCGGTGGCGACGTGCAGCTCGGGGGACTCGAAATCGGCGTCGGGAAGATGCCGCGGCCCGAACGCACCGCTGTCGAAGCGCGTGTCGTCCTTGGGCGCGCTGGCGTCCAGGGCGCGGAGCCGCGGGATGAGTCCTTCGGGGAGCGAACCCTGTCGGGAGAGCTGGATGGCGTCGTTGTTCAGCGGGGAGAGATTGCTGCGTCGCGGGTCGAAGCCCCAGCGCGCATCGTGATCGACCTCGTTCGCGGTGAACTCGAGCTTGACGATCCAGCCCGTGGTCTCTTTCCAGCTCGTCCACCGCTCACCCGAAGCGCCGGCCTCGGCCAGCTTGCCGCGGACCGCCGACCCGAACGTCGGATGCGTGTCTCCGTCGAACTCGGCGCCCAGCAGAACCGGCACCGCCAGAGCCTGTCCGACGATGTGCTGACGTTCGGCGAGCACGGGGCCTTCGAACCGCACGATGTCCTCGACCCGGGCATCGAGCAGGGCCGCGACCTCCTGCGCGGACAATCCCGCGCGGATGTGCGCCTGGATGTCGCGCGGACTGGGCCGGTCTGCGCGCTGTTCGGGTTCCCTCTCGCGCTTGGCCCTGCGCAGTTCGGCGCGCAGCGCCTCGTCGATGGGCAGCGAGAAGCGATCTCCCGATTCGGTCACGAGGACGAGGACGTCGTCCTCGGTTCCGATGACTTTGAGCTGTTCCATGCGAAACGCCCTCCGATCCAGCTTTGTCCGCCCCATCGTGACATGCGCCGCCCCCAACGCCGGGAATATCGCGCGCGCGCCGTGAGTTTCAGGATGCGCACGACGGGACGGCCATCTGCGCATTTGCCAAATGCCTACACGTCATGCAAACTATGGCCGCCCCAACGGGTCCAGGCACTCGCAATTATCCGGAAGTTGAGACGTTCACGCATGGCCACCGATTACGACGCCCCCCGCAAGACCGAGGACGACAGCGAGTCGATCGAGGCTCTCAAGGAGCGCGTCCCCGACAAGCTGTCGGGTTCCGTCGATGCTGAGGACGCAGACAACCCGTCAGGGTTCGAACTCCCCGGTGCCGACCTCTCCGACCTCGAGCTCGACGTCGTCGTGCTCCCGGCTCAGGAAGACGAATTCACCTGCGTCAGCTGCTTCCTGGTGAAGCACCGTTCGCAGGTCGACCACGAAGAGAAGGCCGGGCTCATCTGCGTCGAGTGCGCCGCATAGCCCGATCACTCCGGAAGGCGAGCGCCGTCAGGTGCTCGCCTTCTTCTGTTCCCGCCGGATGCCGGCGGCCAACCGCTCCGGCGTGCGGGTGGACAGAACCCACACCGGTGTCGGGTCGTCGGGATCGATGACCGGGATCGTCACGACGCCGTCGATGCCTCCGCGGATGACATGCCACGACCGCGGGTCGAGCCCCGAACCGCGCGCGTGCCGGGCCTCTTCGCCGACCGCCGTGGTCGGTGCGCCCAGCAGCTCGACCTCGATGCGGGCCCGCCCGGCGTGCAGGACGCCGTCGCGCACCTCGAGCGAGGGCGAGCCGGCCACCAGGAGTGCCACGATCGCCACCCCGACGACGGCCCCGACCACGAGTGCGAGCGTCGTGTCGATGGGCGCGAAGACGAGCGCGGCCATGGGCCCGCACACGGCCGCGGCGACGAGCACCCACAGCGAAGGGCTCAGCCGTTCGCGATAGGCGACGCCCTGCGGCGTCCTGACGTTCGTGGATGCCATCTGCATTACCCTCGTGGAGTGACCGAAACCGTGGACGTCCTCATTATCGCTCCCGAGGTTCCCGCGTACGCCCATCCCGGTGATGCCGGGGCCGATCTCGTGTCCGCCGAGAGCGTCCGTCTCGAGCCGGGTCGACGCGCCCTCGTCGCCACCGGCGTGCGGATCGCGCTGCCCGAGGGCCACGTCGCCTTCGTGGTGCCGCGGTCGGGCCTGGCCGCCAAGCACGGCATCACGGTCGTCAACTCGCCCGGCACGGTCGATGCCGGCTACCGCGGCGAGATCAAGGTCTCGCTGCTGAACACCGACACCGAGCACGCCTACGACATCGCGCCCGGCGACCGCATCGCGCAGCTCATCGTCATGCCGGTGTCCCGTGCACGCTTCATCCCGGTCGACGACCTGCCCGAGAGCCTTCGCGGCGAGGGCGGCTTCGGTTCGACCGGCTATCAGAACGGAGTATCGGCATGACCGATGTCACGTCAGCCGCTTCCGCGGACGATCGCGCCACCAACGGGCCGTTCGACGAGTCCGAGGCGAACCCCGTGCGTCCCTACATCGACCTGGGCGGCATAAAGATCCTTCCGCGCGAGGGGCTGAACCTGCGCCTCGAAGTCGAGGAGCAGACCAAGCGCATCGTCGCCGTGGGTCTGGACTACGCGGATTCCACGCTTCAGGTGCAGCCCTTCGCCGCGCCCCGTTCCACCGGGCTCTGGGAAGAGACCCGCGAGCAGATCCGCACCCAGGTGCGCCAGCAGGGCGGGCGCGTCGAAGAGCGCGAGGGTCCGCTCGGCCCCGAGCTGCTCGCCGAGGTGCCCGTCACCGGCGCCGACGGCACCAACGGCAAGCGGCTCGCGCGCTTCGTGGGATCGGACGGACCCCGCTGGTTCCTCCGCGGCGTCATCGGGGGCGCTGCCACCGCCGACGTGGACGCCGCAGCGAAGGTCGAGGAGCTGTTCCGCTCGATCGTCGTCGTGCGCGGTGGAACGCCCATGCCGCCGCGCGACCTGATCCCGCTCCGGATGCCGGCGACCCCGGGCACGACGTGAGCGACAGGCCCGGTCTGACACCCCCCGAGCCGGGGGAGCAGTCGGCGTCCGAGATCCTCGGCGCGGCGCTCGGCGGGGCGGCCCGCCGAGCGGGCCTGGATCCGTCCGAGGGCAAGAGCACGGGACATCTCGTGTGGGGGGCGATCGGCGGGTGGCGCGGCATCCTCGAATCGGTGCTTCCGGGGCTCATCTTCGTGCTCGTCTACACGCTCACGATCGATCCCGCCTCGGGAGACGGGGACCTGTGGCTCTCGCTCGGGCTCTCGGTGGGCGTCGCGGCCGTGTTCACGATCGCGCGGCTCATCGCCCGTCAGCCGACGTCTGCGGCGATCGGCGGCCTGGTGGCAGCGGGCGTCGCGGCCGGCTTCGCCGCCTTCACCGGCGAGGCGAGCAACAACTTCGTCCCCGGTTTCATCACCAACGTCGTCTATGGATCGGCACTGCTCATCTCGGCTCTGGCCGGCTGGTCCCTGATCGGGCTCGCCGTGGGATTCCTGATGGGCGAAGGCACCGCGTGGCGGCGCGACAAGCGCAAGCGCCGCGTGTTCTTCTGGCTCACCATCGGCTGGGCGGGCCTGTTCGCGGCCCGGCTGATCGTGCAGCTGCCGCTGTACTTCGCCGACGACGTCACCGCCCTCGGCACGCTCAAGCTCGTGATGGGGCTTCCGCTTTTCGCGCCCCTCGTCGCTGTCACCTGGCTCGTGGTGCGCGCGCTGTATCCTCGCGCCGGGCCCCCCGTCGATCCAGCCGAGTGATATCTTTTATCTTGACATCAAGATAAATCTCCCCTTCCGCCCGGTGTTAGGCGCGCCTCACTAGCCACGGCACCGCGGCAGGGGAAAGATGGGGAATGCGCGCCTCGTGCCGCGCTCCGCCGACGAAGGAGACACACGTGTCCACTGTTGACAGCTTCGGTGCCAAGAGCACCCTGACGGTCGGCAGCACCGACTACGAGATCTTCCGCATCGACACCGTCCCCGGATACGAGAAGCTTCCGTTCAGCCTCAAGGTGCTGCTCGAGAACCTGCTGCGCACCGAAGACGGCGCCAACGTGACGAAGGCGCAGATCGAAGCGCTCGGATCGTGGGATGCCGCGGCCGAGCCCGACACCGAGATCCAGTTCACGCCGGCGCGCGTGGTCATGCAGGACTTCACGGGCGTGCCCTGCATCGTCGACCTGGCCACGATGCGCGAGGCGGTGGCCGCCCTCGGCGGCGACGCCGACAAGATCAACCCGCTGTCGCCGGCCGAGATGGTCATCGACCACTCCGTCATCGCCGACCTGTTCGGCAGCGAGAACGCCCTCGAGCGCAACGTCGAGATCGAGTACGAGCGCAACGGCGAGCGGTACCAGTTCCTGCGCTGGGGCCAGACGGCGTTCGACGACTTCAAGGTCGTGCCGCCGGGCACCGGCATCGTGCACCAGGTCAACATCGAGCACCTGGCGAAGGTCATCTACGACCGTTCCGTCGGCGGCGTCCTGCGCGCCTACCCCGACACGTGCGTCGGCACCGACTCGCACACCACGATGGTCAACGGCCTCGGCGTGCTCGGCTGGGGCGTCGGCGGCATCGAGGCCGAGGCCGCGATGCTGGGCCAGCCCGTCTCGATGCTCATCCCGCGCGTCGTCGGCTTCAAGCTGACCGGCGAGATCCCCGCGGGCGTGACGGCTACAGACGTCGTGCTCACGATCACCGAGCAGCTGCGCAAGCACGGCGTGGTCGGCAAGTTCGTCGAGTTCTACGGAGCCGGCGTCGCATCCGTGCCCCTCGCGAACCGCGCCACGATCGGCAACATGAGCCCCGAGTTCGGCTCGACGGCCGCCATGTTCCCGATCGACGACGTGACCCTCGACTACCTGCGCCTGACGGGTCGCGACGAGCAGGCCGTCGCCCTCGTCGAGGAGTACGCCAAGCTGCAGAAGCTGTGGCATGACCCCGACACCGAGCCGGTGTTCAGCGAGTACCTCGAACTCGACCTCGCGACCGTGGTGCCGAGCATCGCCGGCCCGAAGCGCCCGCAGGACCGCATCCTGCTGTCCGAGGCGAAGTCGCAGTTCGAGGTCGACATCCTGAACTACGCCGACGCCTCCACCTCGGACGACATCGTCGACCTGGAGTCGAAGCACTCGTTCCCCGCGTCCGACCCGGGTCAGGCCCCCGGCGAGGAGCACGAGGAGACCCGGGTCGTGCACATCTCCAGCGGCGGGCCCGCTGCGGCATCCAAGCCCGTGAAGGTCACGACCCCCGAAGGCGAGACGTACATCCTCGACAACGGTGCGGTGACGCTCGCCGCGATCACGTCGTGCACGAACACCTCGAACCCGTCGGTCATGCTTGCGGCGGGGCTGCTCGCCCGCAACGCGCTGGCCAAGGGCCTGAAGCAGAAGCCGTGGGTCAAGACGACGCTCGGACCGGGGTCGAAGGTCGTCACCGACTACTACGAGAAGTCGGGCCTCGACAAGAGCCTCGAGGGTCTCGGCTTCTACACCGTCGGCTACGGCTGCACGATCTGCATCGGCAACTCGGGTCCGCTGATCGAAGAGGTCTCGGCCGCGATCAACGAGCACGATCTGGCGGTCACGGCGGTGCTGTCGGGAAACCGCAACTTCGAGGGTCGCATCAGCCCCGACGTGAAGATGAACTACCTCGCGTCGCCGCCGCTGGTCGTGGCCTACGCCCTCGCCGGCTCGATGCACTTCGACTTCGAGACCGACGCCCTGGGCAAGGACCAGGACGGCAACGACGTGTTCCTCAAGGACATCTGGCCCTCGACCGACGAGGTGCAGGCGACGATCGACTCGTCGATCTCGCGTGAGCAGTTCATCAAGCAGTACGCCACCGTGTTCGAGGGCGACGACCGCTGGAAGAACCTGCCGACACCGGACGACTCGATCTTCCAGTGGGACGAGAACTCGACGTACGTGCGCAAGGCGCCCTACTTCGACGGCATGACGATGGAGCTGACCCCGGTCAGCGACATCTCGGGTGCCCGCGTCATGGCGACCCTGCTGGACTCGGTCACGACCGACCACATCAGCCCTGCCGGCAACATCAAGGTCGGCACGCCCGCGGCGAAGTACCTCGAAGAGCACGGCGTGCGCCAGAAGGACTTCAACTCCTTCGGCTCGCGTCGAGGCAACCACGAGGTCATGATCCGCGGCACGTTCGCCAACATCCGCCTGAAGAACCAGCTGCTGCGCGCGGTCAACGACGGCACCGAGGTCGAGGGCGGATACACCCGCGACTTCACGCAGGAGGGCGGCCCGCAGTCGTTCATCTATGACGCCAGCCAGAACTACCAGGCCCAGGGCACGCCGCTGGTCATCTTCGGCGGCAAGGAGTACGGATCGGGCTCGTCGCGCGACTGGGCGGCCAAGGGCACGAGCCTGCTGGGTGTCAAGGCCGTCATCACCGAGAGCTTCGAGCGCATCCACCGCTCGAACCTCATCGGCATGGGGGTCGTCCCACTCCAGTTCCCCGCCGGCGAGAGCTGGGCGTCACTGGGCCTGGACGGCACCGAGATCGTCTCGATCGCGGGTCTCGAGCAGCTCAACGAAGGCGTCACGCCCAAGACCGTGCGTGTGACCGCCGCGCCGAGCGAGTTCTCGCCCGAGGGCAAGCAGACCGTCGAGTTCGACGCCGTCGTGCGCATCGACACTCCCGGTGAGGCCGACTACTACCGCAACGGCGGAATCCTGCAGTACGTGCTGCGCTCGTTGGTCTGATCGTTCGCACAGAAGGGGCCGTGCGCGCGAGCGCTCGGCCCCTTCTGCACCCTCGCGCATAGACTGAACCCAGTGCCCCGCGGGGCCGAAAGGAGCGTGTGATGTCGCTGCTGTCCTCGATCACGGAGCCTCGTGATCTCGACGCGCTGAGCGTCGACCAGTTGTCGGAGCTCGCCGCCGAAGTGCGCGAGTTCCTCATCGAGAACGTCTCCCGCACCGGCGGTCACCTCGGCCCGAACCTCGGTGTGGTCGAGCTCACGATCGCGATCCACCGCGTCTTCGACTCTCCGAACGACCCGGTCATCTTCGACACCGGGCACCAGTCGTACGTCCACAAGCTGCTCACCGGCCGTCAGGACTTCTCCAAGCTGCGCACGCGCGGAGGACTCGCAGGCTATCCGCAGCGCTCCGAGAGCGCCCACGACGTCGTGGAGTCCTCGCACGCCTCGAGCTCGCTGAGCTGGGCGGACGGCGTCTCACGCGCGCTGACCCGCACCGGCCGCAAAGACCGGCACGTGGTGGCCGTCGTCGGCGACGGCTCGCTCACCGGCGGCATGACGTGGGAAGCCCTCAACAACATCTCCGACGACAACGACCGCAACCTCGTGATCGTGGTGAACGACAACGGCCGTTCCTACGCGCCCACGATCGGCGGCATGGCGCGGTACCTCAACCGCGTGCGCACGGCCGAGACCTACCGCACCCTGAAGGACGGCTCCGACACGCTGTTCCGCAAACTGGGCCCGGCGGCCCGCGCCGTCTATCGGGGCGTACGCGGCGGCACGCACGGCTTCCTGTCGCGCTTCACGAACAACGCCGCGCTGTACTCGAACCTCGACATCAAGTACCTCGGCCCGGTCGACGGCCACGATCTGCCGACCCTCCTCGAGACGCTCGAGCTGGCGAAGTCCTACGGCGCTCCCGTCATCGTGCACGCCATCACCGAGAAGGGTCGCGGCTACCAGCCGGCGCGCGACGACGAGGCCGACCAGTTCCACGCGGTCGGCAAGATCGATCCGATCTCGGGCGCGGCCCTCGGCGGCGGATCTCCCGAGCAGTGGACCGACGTCTTCGCCGACGAACTCGTCGGCGTCGGCGAAGACCGCGACGACGTCATCGCGATGACGGCCGCGATGCTCCGCCCCACCGGTCTGCTGCCTTTCGCCCAGCGCTTCCCCGACCGGGTCTACGACGTCGGCATCGCCGAGCAGCACGCGGTGGCGTCCGCCGCCGGCCTCGCGTTCGGCGGCCTGCATCCGGTGGTGGCGCTCTACGCCACGTTCATGAACCGCGCGTTCGACCAGGTGCTGATGGATGTCGCGCTGCACCGCGCCGGCGTCACCTTCGTGCTCGACCGCGCCGGCGTCACCGGTCCCGACGGTCCGAGCCACCACGGCATCTGGGATCTCGCGATGCTCCAGATCGTTCCGCACATCCGCATCGCCGTTCCGCGTGACGCCGCGCGACTGCGAGAAGAACTGCGCGAGGCCGTCGCCGTGCCGGACGCTCCCACCGTCGTGCGGTTCCCGAAGGGCGAAGTCAGCCCCGATCTGCCGGCCATCGAGCGTCTCGCCGACGGCGTCGACGTGCTGTCGCGGTCGGGCTCGCAGGACGTTCTCCTCGTGGGCATCGGACCGATGGCGCACCTCGCCGTCGACGTCGCCGAGCGCTTGCGCGCCCAGGGCATCGGGGCGACCGTCGTCGACCCCCGGTGGGCGATCCCGGTGCAGCCGTCGATCGTCGAGCTCGCGGCATCCCACCGCCTGGTCATCACCATCGAAGACGGCATCCGCGTCGGGGGCATCGGCACCCGCGTGCGTCAGGTGCTGCGCGAGGCGGGCATCGACACCGCCGTCGACGAGCTCGGCGTTCCGGACGAGTTCATCGATCACGCGACCCGTGAGCAGATCATGGAGGATGCCGGGCTGACGCCGGCGAAGATCGCCCAGGACGTCGTGTCGCAGGTGCTGGGCACCCGCATCCCGGTGGCCCGTCCCGAGAGCAGCGAGATCGCGTCGCTCAGCGAGTGGGGACGCAGCTGACCGGCGTCAGCTGATCACGCTCAATCGTGCCGCCAGCACGGCGGAGGCGGCATCCCATTCACCCTCGGGAGTGCGCGGGGCGATCGCGGTCGACAGCAGATAGCCGTCGGTGAGGGCGTCTCCGGTGACCACGACGCCGAGCAGCTCGATGCCGCAGTCGGTGCGCACCCGGTCGGCGCAGGCAGCGACCACCCGGGGAGACAGCTCGTCGTTCGAGGGCAGCGTCGGGCCCCCGAGATCGTGCACCATGTCACGCAGCGCCGCCCCGACGATGTTGCCGGCGCGCTCCCGCACGTTGACCACGTCGAGTTCGAGCACCCGAAGGTCATGGCCCGAGACGATCGGCCGCCAGTCGAACGAGGCGTGCACGAGGTGCTGATGACCGGTCGCTCCGGTCAGATGACGCGCGGGAAGGTCGGTCGACAGCGCGCGCACGTCGATCATGCGGTACCACGCGAAGATCGGGAACGCCCCGTGCGTCCCCGGGCGGAGCACCACGACCTCGCCGCGCTCGTCGCCCGAGCCTCGCGATCGCTTGCGGATGATCGGCTTGCCGTTGCGGGTACGGATCGCCGCGGAGCCCTCGTCGACGGTCACCAGGAAGAGCTTCATCAGCGCGGGGATCACCAGGAGCAGCGTCAGGGCGGCTCCGCTCGTCTTGACGAGCACGCTGAGCGCGCCGCCTCCGAACATCCCCGTGATCGCGTCCAGCATGCAGAGCCCTCTCGTTCGGCGGTCCGACGATGCCAGGATGCCGCGCCCGCGCGCCCGCGCCGGCGCGCAGGCCCCGTCGGCGCCGATTGTTCACCGGGTCGCCCGCACCCGTTCCGCCTCGCGCACCCGGAGTCCACCCGCGGGCGGCCGGGGTTCACCGCAGCGACGCGTGGGGGTCGAACGCCTCGTCGAGTCCGAGGGGCGAGCGCCGGTCATCGCTTCGCCGTTCGGAGCGCGCTCGGCGCGACGCCATCCACCAGCCGAAGACGACCGACGACGTGGTGAGGGCGACCGTGATCGGCAGCAGGGGAGTGTCGAGCGCGTCGAGCACTCGGCCCTGTCCGATCGTCACGACGTAGACGCCGAACACGATCACCCCGAGCGCCGCTCCGAGGACTCCATGGACAGCCACATGCGTCGGCACCGAGGCGACACGGCGCAGACGTCGACCGACGAACCATGCCCCGGGCAGCCCGACGAGCATCACGCCGAGTGAGACGGCGCCGCCGATGAGCAGCGTGTAGAAGACCACGAAGAGGATCGTGCCCACACCAGAGCCTGTCGAGCCGTTCGACGCCGCCGCCACCTCGGACCAGATCGACACGATCGACATCCCGGTCACCAGCAGCGTGTTGAACGCCGACCACGACCACCCGCCACCCGCCCAGAGCTCGTCCTTCGAGAACGCCATCGGCTCCTCCGCCGACCGCGGCGACACGACCGGCTCGCTCATGACCGGACGTCGGCGACGAGATCGAGCATCTCGCGCAGCGGTGCCCGCAGCAGCGGCAGACGCGTCAGGGGGAGCGCGAGCTTCAGCAGCCGCAGCCCACGATCGAGCAGCGCCCGGGTGCGTCTGCGATCGGGCGAGCGGTCGTAGACCCAGAACAGCGCCAGCAGCAGGTGGGCGAGCACGAACGCGTGCGGAAGCCGATCACGGAAGTCGTCGGGCAGTCTGTCGGTCGACCCGTCGACGGCATCGCGGAACAGCCCCTCGATGATCGCGAGCGCCGGCGCCGATTCCTCTGACAGCGGGTTGATCGGCGACCTCGGTGATACGGCCGCGGAGAGGAACTCCGGCGCGAACGCGTGATACGGCTCCAATTGGTCCAGTCCTGAGGAGTACACGATCCGCAGTCGTTCGACGAGATCGTCGGATGCCGCGAGCATGGGCTCGGCGGCATCCCGATGCGCCTGCTGGACATCGAGGTAGAGCTCCTGCACCAGCTGGTTCTTCGACGCGAAATGGTAGTTCGTCGTGCCGACCGAGACTCCGGCCTCCTGGGCGATGAGGCGGATCGTGGTGCCGTCGTAGCCGCGCTCCCGGAACGATCGCAGCGCGACCTCTCGGATCTGCGCCCGCGTGCGCTCGCTCTTGGTCAGGACGGGGGCCTCGGAACTGAACACGTTCAGACCGTATCACGCGCGGGAGCTGTGCGCAGGAGAGGGCGTGGTCATTCCCGAGGAGAGTCATGCCGACATCGGCCCTCGGGAGTGACCAGATCCTCGGCAACGATCAGCGCGCCGGGGGAGGCTGCGCCCCGACCGCGCGCGTACACGCCGAGAGGGCGGTCCCGAGCCGTAGCCCGGAACCGCCCTCTGCGCACGATGGCTACGCGCCGATGCCCCGGATGACGGGGTGGTGGAACGTGTCGCCGAAGACGCGCTCGGAGGCACCCTCGCGGTCGAGGTAGGGCGAGGCGCCGCCGTCGATGAAGGGCCAGCCGGCGCCGAGGATGAGGCACAGGTCGATGTCTTCGACCTCGGGCACGACGCCCTCGTCGAGCATGATCCTGATCTCCTGCGCGAGTCCGTCCTGCACGCGGGCGAGGATCGTCTCGTCGGATGCCGGTTCCTGACCGACATGCCCCTTGAGCAGCTTCTCGGCCGCCTTGGAGAACCCGGTGACCCGGCCGCCCTTGTCCTTCTCCACGACCTCGGTCAGCTCCGCCAGCGCGTGGAAGTTCTCGTTCGCGTAGAACCGCTCGGGGAACGCGCGCACCATCGTGTCCTGCACGTGGGCGGCGACCTTCCAGCCGACCAGGTCGATGAGCTGGAATGGTCCCATCGGGAGTCCGAGAGGACCGAAGGCCTTCTCGACGTCTGCGACCGGCGTGCCTTCGTACACGGCTCGTGCCGCCTCGCCCATCACCTTGGCGAGCAGACGGTTCACGACGAAGCCGGGGGCGTCGGCGGTGAGCACGGCGTTCTTGCCGAGGCCCTTGGCGACCACGAAGGCTGTCGACAGGGCGGCATCCGCCGTGCGAGGCGTCGTCACGATCTCGATGAGCGGCATGACGGCGACCGGGTTGAAGAAGTGGAAGCCGACCAGTCGTCCGGGATGCGCGAGCTTCGCGCCGATCTCTTCGACCGACAGCGACGACGTGTTCGTCGCGAGGATCGCGTCCTCGGCGATGTACTGCTCGATCTCGCCGAAGACGGCCTGCTTGACACCGACCTCTTCGAAGACCGCTTCGATGACGAAGTCGCAGTCCGCGTAGAGGCTCTTGTCGGTGGTGCCGGTCACGAGCGCGCGCAGCTTGTTGGCCGAGTCACCGTCCAAGCGGCCCTTGGCCTCGAGCTTGCCGATCTCGTCGTGGATGTACGCGACGCCCTTGTCGACGCGCGCCTGGTCGAGGTCGGTGATGAGCACGGGCACCTGCAGCTTGCGCACGAACAGCAGCGCGAACTGGCTGGCCATGAGCCCGGCGCCGATGACGCCCACCTTCGTGACCTTCTTGGCGAGAGCCTTGTCGGGGGCGCCGACCGGGCGCTTGGCGCGCTTCTGCACGAGATCGAACGCGTACATGGATGCCGCGAACTGGTCTCCCGTGACGAGCTCGGCCAGTGCCTCGTCCTCGCGGGCGAAGCCCTCGGCCTTCGTGCCGCTCTTGGCTTTGTCGAGCAGCTCGAGCGCCGCGTACGGAGACTTCGGCACAGTGCCGATCTTCGACTCCAGCATCCCGCGCGCCATCTTGACGGCGACGGGCCACTTCACGGCCCGCTCGATCTTGCCGGGCTCGTTCTTGCGGTCGACCTTCTTGCCGCCGAGCACGGCGTCGGCCCAGCCGAGCGAGTCCTCGAGGAAGTTGGCCGCCGGGAAGATCGCATCCACGATGCCGTAGTCGAACGCCTGCTGCGGCTTGAGCATGCGGTTCTGCTTCAGCGGGTTCGAGATCACGACCTCGAGGGCGTTCTCGATGCCGATCAGGTTCGGGAGCAGGTAGGCACCACCCCAGCCCGGGATGATGCCGAGGAACACCTCGGGCAGTGCGATCGCCGCAGCCGAGGCATCCACCGTGCGGTAGGTCGAGTTCAGGGCGATCTCGAGACCGCCGCCGAGCGCGAGCCCGTTGACGAAGGTGAACGACGGCACGCCCAGATCGCCGAGCTTGCCGAGCACCTTGTGTCCGAGCTGGGCGATGAGCCGGGCGTTGTCCTTCGAGCCGACCTTGGTGATGTCGCTCAGGTCGGCGCCGGCCGCGAGGATGTACTGCTTGCCCGTGACCCCGACCGCGTGGATCTCACCGGCGGTCGCCCGTGCCCTCAGGGCGTCGAGCGTCTCGCCGAACTCGGTGAGGGTGGCCGGGCCGAGGGTGTTCGGGCGGGTGTGGTCACGACCGTTGTCGAGCGTGATGAGGGCGAGCACCTTGCCGGATGCGAGACGGATGTCGCGCACGGGGGAGTGCGTGATGACCTCGCCCTCGGTGAGGGCCTGGATGGGTGTGAAATCGACGTCGTCGTACTGAGTCATGCGTCCGTGCCCTACTTCTTCTTCTTGCCGTTGTAGTGCGGGTTCTCCCAGATGACCGAGCCGCCCTGGCCGAGGCCGACGCACATCGCCGTGAGGCCGTAGCGCACGTCGGGACGCTCGGCGAACTGGGCCGCGAGCTGGATCATGAGACGCACACCGGATGCCGCGAGCGGGTGCCCGATCGCGATCGCGCCGCCCCACTGGTTGACACGGGGGTCGTCGTCGGCGATGCCGAAGTGGTCCAGGAGCGAGATGACCTGGATCGCGAACGCCTCGTTGAGTTCGAAGAGCCCGATGTCGGAGATCGTGAGACCGGCCTTCTTCAGCGCCTTCTCGGTCGACGGGATCGGCCCGATGCCCATGATCTCGGGCTGCACACCCGCGAAGGCGAACGAGACCATCTTCATCTTGGGCGCGAGGCCGAGCTCCTTCACAGCGCCGCCGCCGGCGAGCAGCGACATCGTCGCCCCGTCGGTGAGCGGCGAGGACGTGCCCGCCGTGACCCGCCCGTGCGGGCGGAACGGGGTCTTGAGCGCCGCGAGGTCTTCCATCGTCGTCTGCGGACGGCGGCCCTCGTCTTCGGTCGCCAGGCCCCAGGCGCCGGCGGCATCCTTGATCGCCACGGGCACGAGATCGGGCTGGATCTTGCCGGCGTCGTAGGCCGCCTGCACCTTGTGCTGGGACAGCATGCCGTAACGGTCGGAGCGCTCCTTCGTGAGGTGCGGGAAGCGGTCGAAGATCCGCTCGGCCGTGACGCCCATGTTGAGCGCTCCCGGATCGACCATGCGCTCGGCGACGAAACGCGGGTTCGGGTCGGCGTTCGCGCCGATGGGGTGTCCGCCCATGTGCTCGACGCCGCCGGCGAGGGCGATGTCGTACATCCCGACCCCGATCGAGGCGCCCATCGTGGTGACGCTCGTCATCGCACCGGCGCACATGCGCTCGATCGCGAAGCCCGGGACGGTCTGGGGGAGCCCCGCGAGGATCGCCACCGACCGACCGAGGGTGAGTCCCTGGTCGCCCGTCTGCGACGTCGCGGCGATCGCCACGTCGTCGATGCGATCCGCGGGAACGCCCGGGTTGCGGTCCATCAGGCCGATCGTCGCCTTGACGGCGAGATCGTCGGAACGGGTGTGGAAGTACATGCCCTTCTCGCCGGCGCGCCCGAAGGGGGTGCGTACGCCGTCGACGAAGTAGACGTCCGAAAGCTCGGCCACTCTGCCTCCAATATTTGGTATGCCGTCAGCCTAGGGAGCGGCCGTGACGCGGGAGGAAACCGGTGGCGGAAACCTACGAATCGGTTTCGGGCGCCTCCGACGGCTCTTGCACGGAACCCACAAAAGCATCGGCGATCAGCTGTGCAGTTTGATCAATCTGCCAGAGGCGGGCGCCGAGCCCGATGAGGGCATCCGAGATGGTGTCGGCGTCGATCGGTGACGGCGGACTCCAGGCCACTCGGCGCAGCGTCTCGGGCGTGAGCAGGTTCTCGGTCGGCATGTCGAGCGCCTGGGCACGCTCCTCCACGACGGGCCGCGCGGCTTTCAGCCGGGCGTCCGCCTCGGGGTTGCGGTCGACCCACGCACGGGGCGGAGGCAGTGTGTCGCCACCGCTTCCGCGCTCGAACGGCAGATCGGTCTCGTTGCGGCCCGCTTCGATCGCCGCCCACCAGCGGTCGATCTGAGACCGGCTCGCGCGACCGTTGAAATCCTTGACCGACGCCAGTTCCTGCTTCGAGGCGGGAGCCGCGACGATGGCGGCGATCAGCGAGCGATCCGGGACGAGGCGGCCGGGCGAGATGTCCTGCTCGCGGGCGAACTCCTCACGCGCCGTCCACAGGGAGCGCGCCACGGCGAGATTGCGGCGGCCGCGCACGGTGTGGAGTCCGCTGAGCCGACGCCACGGCTCTTCCCTGGGCGGTTTCGGCAGGCGGGTGAGGATCGCCTCGAACTCCTCGGCGGCGAAGCCCGTTTTGCCCTGCTCCTCGAGTTCGGCGACGAGCAGATCGCGCACGTCGGGAAGATAGGTCACATCCAGCGCGGCGTACTCGAGCCACGACTGCGGCAGCGGTCGCGTGGACCAGTCGGCCGCGGAGTGCGCCTTGGCGAGGGTCACGCCCAGCGTGTCCTCGACGACGGCGCCGAGGCCGACGCGTTCGTGGCCCAGGAGCCGTGCGGCGAGCTCGGTGTCGAACAGCGTGGCGGGCTCGAGTTCGATCTCGCGCAGCGAGGGGAGGTCCTGGCTCGCCGCGTGCAGGATCCATTCCTCCCCGCCGATCGCCGCCTGGAGCGCACTGAAGTCGCCGATCGGCGGCGGGTCGAACATGAAGACGCCGGCGTCCCGTCGGAACACCTGCACGAGGTAGGCGCGCTGCGAATAGCGGAAGCCCGAGGCGCGCTCGACGTCGACGGCCACGGGGCCGGTACCGGCGGCGAGGGTGTCTGCGGCCTCACGGAGTCCTGCGCCATCGGTGATGACGGTGTAATCAGCCACGCGTGGACCTTCGTGCTCCGAGCATCGCGATTCCTTCAGATCCGGGCGGGAGTCCCGCGAGCATGCAGACGAGTTCGGCCCACGCCTCGATGTGCGGCGTCACCGGACCTTCGGGCGACCACGATGCGCGCAATTCGATCTGCGCGCCGTCGCCCTCAGCGGCCAGAGTACCGAAACCTTTGGACAGGGTCTTCGTGGCGGTGCCGGATGCCGAGTGGAATCCGGCCCCGCGCGAGGCCAGCGCGTCGGTGAGCCACGCCCACGCGACGTCGGCCAGCATCGGATCGGTGCCGATGTCGTGTTCGAGCGGAGCCTGGGCGAAGCACACGATGCGCCAGGGGCCGCTCCAGGCATCCGGTTCGGAAGGGTCGTGGAGGAGGATCAGCCGCCCCGTGCCGAACAGCGATTCGAGCGCGCCCTCCTCGGGTCGCACGTCTCCGGCCAGCGCGATGGCGTCCGGGGCGAGTCCCGACGGAGCAGGGATCTCGCGCACGGACAGATCCTCCCGAAACGGGAGGGAGCGAACGAGGTCGACCGCGGAAGCGAACGACGACGACGCGGGGGGACGCTGGTCAGCCACGCGGACAGACTAGAGTGAGGCCTCGATGGTCACTCCCAGGCGCGCCGCGATGCGCGGCGCAACCCCTGAACTCCTCGCCGGCATCAGAATCGCACTGACGCTGGTGTCCGCCGCTCTGGCGGCGTCGCTGGCCATGCTCGGGCTCGCGTCCGCACGGATGGCCCGCAAGGTCGTCACGCCGACCAGCCGCGTGACCGACACCCGCATCCTCTCGCTCGACACCGCGGCTCAGACGATCACCCTCGGACGGACGCCCGACACCGAGCTGCCCGGGCGGTACGGACTGTTCACCACCGGCACGTCGGGGTACGTCAAGCTCGGCTCGGTGCTGGCGGAAGACGCAGACAGCGTGAAGCGCAAACTGCTGACGCACGTCGCCCCCACCGCCCAGCTCGCGCCCGACGCCTCGTTCAGCGGCTGGTACTACGAGCGGCCCGACGAGCTGCACATCCCGTACTCCCGCGAAGTGGTCGGCTCCGCGGTCGGACCCTGCCCGGCGTGGCTGTTCCCCGCCGGCGACGGCCAGACCTGGGTGATCCAGGTGCACGGGCGCGGCACCACCCGTTCGGAGTGCCTGCGCGCGGTGCCGGTGTTCCACGCCCTCGGGGTCACGAGTCTCGTGGTGTCGTACCGCAACGACGGCGAAGCACCCCGCAGTCGAACGGGCACGTACACCCTGGGTGCGACCGAATGGCGCGACGTCGACGCCGCCGTCGGCTTCGCCCGCCGCCGTGGCGCCAAGCGCGTGATCCTGATGGGCTGGTCCATGGGGGGCGCGATCGCCCTCCAGGTGTCGCTCAACTCGGCACACCGGAGCCTGATCGCCGGTCTCGTGCTCGAATCGCCCGTGGTCGATTGGCGCGTCGTCCTCGACTTCCACGCCAAACTGCAGAACGTACCGGCCGCCGTGAGCGGACTCGCCCTCGAAGCCCTGCGTCACGATTGGGGCTCGTCGGTCACCCACGCCGGCGGAGCGATCCCGTTCGACCGGCTCGACGTCGTGGCCCGGGCGGCGGAGCTGCGGCATCCGATTCTCATCATGCACAGCGACGACGACGGGTTCGTCCCGTCGGACGCCTCGCACGACCTGCTGCGGGCACGGCCCGACCTCGTCGAGCTGCAGGTGTTCGAGGTCGCCCGGCACACCAAGCTGTGGAACTACGACCAGGAGCGCTGGAGCACCAGCATCCGCTCCTGGCTGGCCACCCACGGACTGTCGAACGAGTCCGTGAACCGCTGACCCGCCTCAGGCGGCGCGCTTGGCGCGCACCTGGCGCTTGACGCGCAGCAGCATCCCCGTCATCCCGGCGATGCGCAGCGGCGACACGGCCCGGGTGAGTCCGATGCTCTGCGGGAAGTCATCGGGGATCGCCAGCACGTCATCGGCGCTCAGCCCCGAGATGCCCTGCACCAGGATGCTCGCGAAGCCGCGCGTCGTCGGCGCCTCGGGTGGCGCAGTGGCGTGCATCGCGACCGTGTCGTCGTCACCGACCTCGACCACGATGTACACCGGCGACTGGCACTCCGCCACCCGCTCCTGCAGTTCGGGATGCCCGTCGTACCGCGCCGGCACCGCCGGCAGCTCCTGCGAGAACTCCAGCAGCAGCTGCAGCCGATCGGATTCGGGCAGCTCGAGGAAGTCGTCGCGGATCTCGGCGAGGGAGTCGGGCAGGCTGTTCTCGGTCATCGAGGTCGATTCTCCCACGACGACATCGCGCTCACCGGGCGGGCACCGCGCCCGGTTCGGCGCCCACGGCGATCGGCACGCGCACGGCGCTGCCCCATTCGGTCCACGAGCCGTCGTAGTTGCGCACGTCGTCGAAGCCGAGCAGGTGCTTCAGAACGAACCACGTGTGGCTCGACCGCTCACCGATGCGGCAGTACGCGACGATCGAGTCACCGTCCGCGAGTCCCGCTCCGTCGCGGTAGATCGCGTCGAGCTCGGCGCGCGGCTTGAAGCCGCCGTCCTCGGCGACCGCCCGCCCCCACGGCACGCTCTGCGCCGACGGGATGTGACCGGCGCGCAGCGCGCCCTCCTCGGGGTAGGCCGGGGCGGTGGTGCGGGTGCCGTCGTACTCCTCGGGGGACCGCACATCGATCAGAGGATTGCCGAGGTGGGCGAGCACGTCGTCTTTGTAGGCGCGCAGGATGCTGTCGTCGCGCTCCACCACGGGGTAGTCCGTGACGTCGACGACGGTGCGCTCCGTGGTGATGGGTCGGCCCTCGGCGATCCACTTGTCCCGACCGCCGTCGAGCAGTCGGACGTCTTCGTGCCCGAACAGCGAGAACACCCACAGGGCGTATGCGGCCCACCAGTTGTTCTTGTCGCCGTAGATCACGACGGTGTCGTCGCGGGAGATCCCCTTGCGCGACAGCAATTCGGCGAAACCGGCACCGTCGACGTAGTCGCGCACGACGGGGTCGTTCAGCTCGGTGTGCCAGTCGACCTTGACCGCCGACGGGATGTGGCCGGTCTCGTAGAGCAGCACGTCTTCGTCGGATTCGACGACCACGAGACCGGGTCGGCCGAGATGCGCTTCGAGCCACTCGCCGGTGACGAGCCGGCCGGGAGTGGAGTACTCGGCGAATTTGGGGGATGAGCTGTCGATTTCGACGGGCACAGGGGACTCCTCGGGTCGGGGCGGCGGGGGTGACCGCGTAGGGTTGAACCGCCGTTTCGACCCTAGGATTCCTGCCGGGGGAGCGCACCCGTTCTGTAAGACTGTTACGAGGATCCGCATGACCACGGCCGACGCCCGCATCGTCCACCTCTCCGACCGCATCCCGCAGCTGTCGGGAGCCGAGATGGTCGCCGCCCTGGTGCCGCCTCGGCAGTTCGCCGAGGCCACATTCGAGTCGTACCGCGCCGATCCCGAGTACCCGTCGCAACAGGGCACGAAGGACCTGCTGATGACGTTCTGCGGGCTCGGCGCCCCGGCGGCGAAGGTCGGCTTCTTCTCGCGGGCCAAGAAGACGCCGCCGATGAAGCCGGGCGTCTACCTCGACGGCGGATTCGGCGTCGGGAAGACCCACCTGCTGGCATCCGTCTATCACGCGCTCCCGGCGCGCAGGAAGTACTTCGGCTCGTTCATCGAGTACACCGCTCTCGTCGGTGCCATGGGTTACCAGAAGACCGTCGAGCTGTTCCGCGGAACCGATCTGCTGTGCATCGACGAGTTCGAGCTCGACGACCCGGGCGACACGATGGTGATGACGCGCTTGCTCGGCGAGCTGGTCGGGTCGGGCACGCGGGTCGCGGCGACCTCCAACACTCCGCCGAACGCGCTCGGCGAGGGGCGGTTCGCCGCACAGGACTTCCTCCGCGAGATCCTCGCGATGGCGGCGAGCTTCGAGACGCTGCGCATCGACGGCACCGACTTCCGCCAGCGCGCGGTCGACGGCCACGCCGCCGTGCTCGGGGCGACGGAGTACGAGGACGCGATCGCCGAGGCGTCGAAGGCCGGCCCCGTGTCCGATGACGACTTCGCCGGCCTGATCGCCCACCTCGCGCGCGTGCATCCCTCGCGCTACATCCGCCTCATCGACGGAGTCACCACCGTCGGCCTGCGTGACGTCGCCCCGTTCACCGATCAGTCGGCCGCGCTGCGCTTCGTGGCCTTCATCGACCGCGTCTACGACGCACAGCTGCCGATCCGTGCCACCGGGGTCACTCTGGACCAGGTGTTCCCCGACGAGATGCTCGCCGGCGGATACCGCAAGAAGTACCTCCGCGCGACGTCGCGCCTGGTCGCCTCGACGCTGTCCTGACACCCCGCACAACCTCTTCGAGGACGTTTCGAGGCCTGCCGAAACGTGATGTTTACCTGCGGGGTACTCACGTAACCATCGCGAAACACGACTCGCACGCCGCTCGAAACCCCCACTGGCGACACTGGGGACACCCGACGCGCTCTGGCGTCACTGCAGAGAGGTTCTCTTCGAGATGGATCAAGGCAATACAGCATTCATCCTGATTTGCGCGGCACTCGTGCTGTTGATGACGCCCGGACTGGCGTTCTTCTACGGCGGCCTGGTCAAGGCCAAGAGCGTGATCAGCATGATGATGCTCAGCTTCGGAGCCATGGGGCTCATCGGCGTCCTCTGGGTCGTCTACGGCTACGCAATCGCATTCCCCGGCGCTGAGGGAGTCGTCTTCCCCTGGTCGATCGACTGGTCCGCGATCGGGCTCACGAGCCTGCTCGAGGTTCCCGAGGGCGCTGCGTACCCGCCGCTGGCCTTCGTCGCCTTCCAGGCCACGTTCGCCATCATCACCGTCGCACTCGTCTCGGGTGCCATCGCCGACCGCGCCAAGTTCGGCTCGTGGATGATCTTCGCCGCCATCTGGGCGACGATCGTCTACTTCCCGGTCGCCAGCTGGGTCTTCAACTTCGGCCTCGCCGACGACGGCAGCTTCGCCTACGGCGGCTGGATCACGTACGGCATGCAGGAGACCTTCGGCCTCGGCGCGATCGACTTCGCCGGCGGAACCGCGGTTCACATCAACGCCGGTGCCGCAGCCCTCGCCCTGGCGCTCGTGCTCGGCAAGCGCGTCGGTTTCCAGAAGGGCGTCCACGTCCCCCACAACCCGCCGTTCGTGCTCCTCGGTGCCGGTCTGCTGTGGTTCGGCTGGTTCGGCTTCAACGCGGGCTCCGAGCTCGCCGCCGACGGAACCGCCGCCCTCGCGTTCATCAACACGATCGCCGCACCCGCCGCCGCGCTGCTGGCCTGGCTGCTCGTCGAGAAGCTCAAGGACGGGAAGCCGACCTCGGTCGGTGCCGCTTCGGGTGCCGTCGCCGGTCTCGTCGCGATCACCCCGGCCTGCGCATCGCTGACGCCCGGCTGGGCGATCCTCCTCGGCTTCATCGCCGGTGCGGTCTGCGCCCTGGCGATCGAGCTGAAGTTCAAGCTCGGCTTCGACGATTCGCTCGACGTCGTGGGCATCCACCTCGTCGGCGGCCTGATCGGAACCCTGTACCTCGGCTTCTTCGCCACCAGCACCGGTCTGTTCACCGGTGGTGACGGCACGCAGCTGCTCGTCCAGGCGATCGCCGCCTTCGCGGTCCTCGCGTACTCGTTCGTGCTCGCCCTCATCATCGGCTTCGCGATCGAGAAGACGATCGGCTTCCGCGTCAAGAACGAAGACGAGATCGCCGGCATCGACACGATCGTCCACGGCGAAGAGGGCTACGTGCTCGCCGACTCCAAGGCCTGATCGACACACCACATCCCGAAGGGGCGTCGCGAGCGATCGCGGCGCCCCTTCGGCGTGTCCGGCGTATGGCACAGTGGCGGGGTGACCAAGCGAACCGGCATCCTGAGCACTCTTCTCGGCTTGTTCCGCCCAGCGCGAGCCGCGAACGTCATGCAGACCGATGCCCGCTCGCTCGGCTCGGGAGTGCGGGCCGACGTCGAGACAGTCGAGATCGAGCCGCCCGGGCCCCGGGCGCTGCGCATCACCTACACGCCCTCCATCGACGGTGATCCGGATGCCGGCGAGATCGTGTGGACGTGGGTGCCCTATGCCGAGCGCGACGGCCGCGGCAAGGACCGCCCCGTGCTCGTGATCGGCCGCCAGAGCGCCGAGCGCGTCTACGCGGTGCGGCTGACGTCCCGCGCGCACGAGGGCGATCGCGACTTCCTCGCCCTCGGGTCAGGCCCCTGGGATGCGCAGGGCCGGCCGTCGTGGATCGACATCGAGCAGCTCTACAGCGTCCACGTCGACGGGATGCGGCGCGAGGCGTCCGCTCTCGATCTCGACCGCTTCGTGCGTGTCGCCGACGCTCTGCACCGCCGGTACGGCTGGGAAGCAGGCGCGTAGAGGCGGGGGTGCGCTAGCTTGGGGCCACGGCTCACCGCGCACCTTTCTGGGGAAGGGATCGACCGGATGGCGAAGACCGCCGTTCCACCCGACAAGCAGTACTTCACGCGTGGCACGGCTGCGTCTCGGCCGCAGTGGATGCCTGTCGTCGCGCTGCTGGTGCTGTGCCTGAGCCTTGCGGGGTTCGTGACCTCGATCTACCACATCGTCTCGAATGCGCCACCCCTGGCCGAACCCGATCTGCGGGTGCCTGGGGCCTCGGCATCCGTCGATCCTCCCTACAACGTGAGCGGATACGCGCTGTGGGCCGAGATCCGCATGCCCGCCGACCAAGCGGACTACACCGAGGACTGGCTGGCGCGAGAGTGGGCTCGAGACGTCGTCGCGACCGATTCATCCGGTGCGCCGGTCGTCTTCGCGTGGGATGACCGCCTGACGGGCTATCGCATCGTCGAGGGGGATGAGGTGGTCGTCGGGTATCCCGTCGGCACGACCGTGGGGCATCCGGCATCGGTGACGCTTCCCGACGTCGGGGCGACGGGATTCAGCGTCGGCGGCATCCGGGGCGATGCCGACGTCACCGACGTCTCGTCGCTCGCCTGGCTGCTGCCTGCCTCCGCCGCGGCGGTGTCGGTGTTCGCCACCGTCAGACCGCGACGTCCGCGCGGCGTCGTGCAGGCCGAGAGCGAGGAACTCGCCCGTCGTGCCGCCGCACGCGATGAACGCCGATCGACGGCGCAGTCCGATGAGCTGGACTCGCACTACGCCGCCGTCGAGCGGTACCAGCGCGACATGGACCGCTACATCCGATCCGGGGGCGATCCCGCCTCGCCTGCGGCACCTCAACCGCCTGTGCCGCTGTCCACCGGCTCCACAGGCTGGGGAGTGCTCCTGATCGGCGGAATGGTCCTGGCGGGCCCGCTGCTCGCCCTCGGCGCAGCGGTCGTCGCGATCGTGACCGGCGGTCTTCAGGCGATCGTGATCGCATCGCCGATCGCGCCGCTTCTCCCCGTCGCCGGCGACACCGCCTGGCGCGTCTTCGTGATGACCGCGACGCTGTCGATCCTGATGGCGATCGGACCTCTCATCCTGGCGATGCTCGCGAGCGGATTCAGGGTGCGGACATTGCGCATCGCCCTGACTGCCTTCGCGGTCGGACTCGTCGTGATCTGCACGGGGTTGGCCGCGCTCGCGCTGACGCTCCCCGTCGATCGGATCACGGCATGAGCGCCGCGACACCCCCGATGTTCGCACTGTGGCGCGGCCAGGCTCGCTGGATCATCCTGCTGGCCGGTACCGGACTCCTCATCATCGTCCTGACCTTCCTGCCGTGGATGGAGGGCGCCGGCGAGCTCGGGCCGGAGTTCACGCAGAACACCGTGCGGCGGGCGATCGGGTACCGGAACTCCGGCGACCGCGCCGTGCTGCGCCTGCTGGGCGGACTCCTCACGGTGCTGGCCCTCGTCTGGCTGCTGAGACGGGCATGGGGGAGTGCACGGCTGCTGATCGCAGCGACGAGCCTGCTCGCGGCTGCGTGGGCGAGCCTGCCGCTCTTCGAGATGGGCACCCTGCGGGATCTCGGCAGCGACGGCATTCCCGCCTCTGTCGGTGTGGGGCCGGTCGCCGTTCTGATCGTGTCGATGGCGTCGGCGGTGATCGCGATCGGGCTGCGGCCCGGTGTCGAGGCGGCCGAGTCGTCGGCGGCAGCGGCGCAGCGCTCCGCGGCGCGGGGTCGCCCGGCATCCGCCGTCGTTCATTCCGAACGAGCACTCCGCCTCATCCAGCGCACCCACGGATCGCGAGACCCGCGAACGCTCGATGCCGCGGAGGACTACGCCGTGCTGCTGGAACAAGCCGGATACGGCGAGGAAGCGCGCTTCGTGTGGGAGCGTCTGCGAGAGAGGCGCAGCACCACGCAATGAGGGCGAGGAAGAAGGAAATGGTGGGCGATGCCGGACTCGAACCGACGACCTCTTCCGTGTGAAGGAAGCGCGCTACCAACTGCGCCAATCGCCCTGATGGTCCGTGAGGACCGAGACACGATGTTACCGGATGCCGGGGGTACCGGCGAACCGCAGACTCGCGACACGCTCGGGTAGACGTTGGTTTGGCGAGTCCTAAATCTTGGGCTAAAGTTGCACGAGTGCCCGGAGCAATCCGGGAACGCGGATGTAGCGCAGTTGGTAGCGCACAACCTTGCCAAGGTTGGGGTCGCGAGTTCGAGTCTCGTCATCCGCTCGAGTGCAGGGACTTCCTTTCGGGGAAGTCACAGCACGTGGGGTCAAACCACACGGTGGCGTGGCCGAGCGGCTAGGCACCGGCCTGCAAAGCCGTTTACACGGGTTCGAATCCCGTCGCCACCTCGCCACACAACTGAACAGCCCATTTGGGCGCGATTGGCGCAGCGGTAGCGCGCTTCCCTGACACGGAAGAGGTCACTGGTTCGATCCCAGTATCGCGCACCACAAAAACCCCTGATCGGATGCGAATCCGGCCAGGGGTTTTGCTTTTGTGCCCCCTACGTGCACTAGCAAACAGCCGACCCGGGGCCGTCTCGCCGGGCTGTCAACACATGACGTAGACGATCAGGCCCGTGAAACCGAACACGACGACAGTGCCAACAGCGAGGTAGCCCAGGGCGACCAGTCCCGCCACCCGCGCCGGTCCGCCCCGCACGATGCCTGCAACGGCGAACACCACTAGCGCCAAGCACAGCGCGAGACCAGCGAGCCTCGGTGGGAGTTCCCATCCAGTAGTGCCGGGGGGCAAACATGACGTGGGTGCAATGACCAACGAAGGGAAGGCAGCCATGCCGACTGCGAGGGGACTAATGACAGCGATGCTGACTATGGCGGCGATCAACCGCCGCGTGCGTCGCTCAGCGTTGCTCGGTCGCCCACCCATGACCCCGAAACTACAGAACTCGCCCGTGCCCGCGAAATGCCGGTTGGCGGGTTCCCGATAGGGCCAGGCGACCAGCCCGGCCCTATCGGGCATGCTTGACCGATGCACGCTCTTGCGATCGGGATCGGCCTCGGAACCTGGCCCGACTGGGTTGCTGCCGCATTCACCTCGCTAGCGTTTCTCGTCGCCGCGGTTTCCTACGCCCACAGTGTCCACTCGCGACGACAAGCCCAGGCGCGTCTTGTGTACGCGAAACTGGCGCACGTGAGCTATCACCAGCCCGGTGAGATCATCCCCTCTGACAGTGCCGCGATCGTCGTCAACGGCGAAGGCTACGAGTTTGTGAAGTTCGAGATCTGGAACGTCGGGGAACCTCCTACGGGGCTTCGGGTACTGCAGCCTCTAGTTCGCACCGTCATCGTGGTTCACAACGGCAGCGACGAGCTAATCGGACCTGTCAAGATCCAACTTCTCGACCCAGCCACACGGAAGCTGTTTGAGCGGGTCTCGCTACCGCTAAACGCGCCAATAGAACCACGCTCAGACCTGGTTGTGGAACTACTCGTCGTCAACGACCTGCACCCCGGCGCGCCAAGCGTCGCGCCGGTCATCTGGTTCCGGGATTCCAGCTCTCGCTGGTGGCGTCGCGACGGACTGGAACCGATTGAGGCGATTCACGACGACCCCCACAACATGGCTGACACAGAACGCGAGCGGGCGATCCGCGACCGCGACCTACTGTTGGCCGGTGGCGAAGGTCTGCCCGGCGACCCCAGGCTCTCTGCGCGGGTGAGATGGCACCGGTTCTGGCGGGGCGCACGCGGTCGCTCGCCAATTCCTTAGGCGTCAGACCCCCGTCGGAAAGCCTCAGGGCGCGGCCCTCGAAGATGCGGGCTTCGTTGCTATCCACGAGCACGGGTAAGCCTTTGGGCCACGGTTCCCAGACTCGTGGGGTGAGAGCACTCGTTTTGAAGGTGACCGCGCCCCGGTCCCGCTGGTTCGAGCACAATTCCCTCGCGCTGTCTTTCGTGGTCGTCCCCGGCTTTGCTTGCTGTGGAGGTAGCTTTTCATTCCCCACCGCTCATCGTCGAGTGACCTCGCGAAGCCCGCCTCGTCACCGCCTGACGCCACACGAACACCGTGCGGGGGAGTCCGCCCGGCTCCCACGACACGAGCACCACACGCTGGTTCCACGCGTGCGCCAGGCACGGCAGCTTCTCGGCGGGACCGGTGGCCCATTGCAGCCACGCCCAGACGGGCACGGCGGGGTGCGACCAGTCGAGCTCGAGAGGCTCCCAGGCTGCAGGAGGAAGCGTGACGGGCGCGGGGCGCTCCGCAGCGGCAGCGCTGCGCTGATCGTTGAGGCGGTCGTAGTGCGCTTCGTAGCGGCGGTTCTTCGTCACGGTGGCCGGTGTCCTTGCTCCGGCCGAGAACGTCAGGCTACAGACCCACCACCGACACCCGGGGAATGCGCTGGTCAGCGCTGCACTTGGGCTGGAGACGAGGCACAGCCCGCTCGGCTTCCCTCAGCTTTCGCTCAAGCTTTCCTGGGGTGGAGGCAATTCCTAGTCCGCAGGAACTAATGTCCGTATTCAACTGACTACATGTGGCCAACTGGGGATGGAGTACGACATGTGGAGGAAAATTGGTGGTGCTCGAAAACTCTGGGGGAGTCGACGAGAGACACGACAGCCGACGTGGACGACGCCGGAACCCGGCATGCAGACCGCGATCATCGACGGCGAGGTGATCGGTCATGTCGTGGTGGCACCCAACGGGTACATCGCGTTCGGCGCCGACACCTCACCCGTGGGCCGCTTCGACACGCTGCCCGCAGCACAGCAGGCAGCCGTCGACGCCGCTGCGTGACCTCGTCGCGGGGGTCGGCCGACCCCCGCGACGGGCACGTCGGCGGGCACGCATTAGGCTCTCAGAGCGGCCGACGAGGCCGTTTTCAATGAGACTCCGGCCCGGAAGGGGCGGAGGTTGGGGGGAACCAACGTGCGCAAGATGAAGACCCTTTCGGCCCTCGTGCTCGCTGCCGGTCTGGGCGCCGTCGCGCTCACCGGCTGCTCCGGCGCCTCCGCGCCGGCCTCGACGTCATCGGCGTCGAGCGCTCCGAGCGCGTCGAGCGAGACGACCGAGGCCCCTGCGGCGTCGGGCGACCAGTCCGTCGAGGACGCCTGTGCGACCGCGACGGCATCGGTCTCGGCCCTGCAGTCCGACCTCACCTCGATCTCGACCGACGTCTCGGAGGGCAACTTCACCGTCGTCGCCGAGAAGCTCGGCGCGCTCAACACGAGCCTCGAGACGGCCGCCGCAGAGATCTCGAACTCCGAGGTCAAGGGCGCGCTGACGACACTGGGCGAGAAGGTCGGGGACTTCGCCGCCATCTTCACCGGCGTCGCCGACGGTGACATGACCGCCTTCACCACCAAGGTCGAAGAGCTCCAGACCGTGTCGCAGGAGGTCGCCACCGCCGGTCAGGCGATGACAGAGCTCTGCAGCTGAGCAATCCTCTGATGAGGGGTTGGGCGGGCCTCCGCCCAACCCCTCGTCGGCTCAGCGCGCGGCGGTCCCGAAGCTGAGTAGCCTGGAAGCATCCCACCACCTGGAGTCCCTGTGTCTGACGTGACGTATCCCGCCGACGGTTTCGCCCTGTACCCCGATCGCTCGGTGGTCGCCCTCCGTGTGAACGGCGAGCTGAAAGACCTCGCGACGCTCGTGAGCGAGACGGATGCCGTCGAGCCGGTGACGTCGGACAGCCCCGACGGCCTCTCGATTCTGCGCCACTCGACGGCGCACGTGCTGGCGCAAGCGGTTCAGCGCATCCGCCCTCAGGCGAACCTCGGAATCGGCCCGCCCATCGAGAACGGCTTCTACTACGACTTCGGCGTCGACGAGCCCTTCACTCCCGAGGACCTCAAGGCGATCAAGAAGGAGATGGAGCGGATCGTCCGTGAGAACCAGCGGTTCGTGCGTCGCGTCGTCACCGATGACGAAGCCCGTGCAGAGCTGGCCGACGAGCCGTTCAAGCTCGAGCTGATCGGCCTGAAGGGCCCTTCAGCAGGCTCGGGGACCGCGATGGCAAAGGTCGAAGGTGCCTCCGTCGAGGTCGGCGCCGGTGAGCTCACGATCTACGACAACGTGAACCGCGACGGCGAGACGGTCTGGAAGGACCTGTGCCGGGGACCGCACGTGTCAGGAACCCGCGTTCTCGGCAACGGCTGGGATCTCACCCGCATCGCCGGTGCCTACTGGCGCGGGAGCGAGAAGAACCCGCAGCTGCAGCGCATCTACGGCACCGCGTGGCCATCGAAGGACGAGCTGCGGGCCTACCAGCAGCGGCTGGAGGAGGCTGCCAAACGCGATCACCGCAAGCTCGGCAGGGACCTCGACCTGTTCTCCTTCCCCGACGAGATCGGCTCGGGCCTGTCTGTCTGGCATCCGCGCGGCGGCGTCATCCGCGGCGAGATGGAACAGCACGCCCGCAAGCGTCACATCGCCGGCGGCTACACCTACGTCTACACGCCGCACATCTCGAAGCAGGATCTCTTTCTGCAGTCGAACCACCTCGTCACCTACAAGGAGGGCATGTTCCCGCCCATCCGCATGGACGAGGAGGTAGACGAGAACGGCGAGGTCACGAAGGCCGGTGTCGACTACTACCTGAAGCCGATGAACTGCCCGATGCACATCCTGATCTTCAAGGAGCGCGCGCGCAGCTATCGAGACCTGCCCATGCGCCTCGCCGAGAATGGCACCGTGTACCGCAACGAGCTCTCGGGTGCGCTCCACGGCCTCACCCGGGTGCGCGGATTCACGCAGGACGACTCGCACCTGTTCGTCACGCCCGACCAGCTCGAGGCGGAGACCACTCGCGTGCTCGAGTTCGTCATCTCGATGCTGCGCGACTTCGGCCTCGACGACTTCGAGCTCGAGCTCTCGATGCGCGACGACGAGAAGTCGAAGTGGATCGGCTCGGACGAGTTCTGGGAGTACTCCACGAACGCCCTCCGCAACGTCGCCCACGCGAGCGGACTGAAGGTCACCGAGGTTCCGGGCGAAGCCGCCTTCTACGGCCCGAAGATCGATCTGAAGACCAAGGACGCCATCGGACGCACGTGGCAGCTGTCGACCGTGCAGGTCGACGTCAACCTGCCGGAGCGGTTCGAGCTCGAGTTCACCGACCGCGACGGCCAGAAGAAGCGCCCGATCATGATCCACCGAGCCTTGTTCGGGTCGATCGAACGGTTCTTCGCGATCCTGCTCGAGCACTACGCCGGCGCTTTCCCCGTCTGGCTGTCGCCGGTGCAGGTCGTCGGCATCCCGGTCGCCGAAGAGTACGCCGACTACCTCGAAGACGTCATCGCGGCTCTTCAGGTCGAGGGCGTGCGCGCCGAGATCGACCGCAGCGACGAGCGGATGCAGAAGAAGATCCGCACCCACACGACGCAGAAGGTGCCGCTCATGCTGATCGCGGGCGAGCAGGACCGCTCCGGCGGCACCGTCTCGTTCCGCTTCCGCGACGGGACCCAGGAGAACGGCATCCCGATCGCCGATGCGGTTCGTCGGGTCCAGCACGCAATCACCGCCCACACGCTCGTCGACACGGCGGACGACTTCGCGTGAGCGACGACTCGCTCGCGAGGAGTCGCGATCGCGAAGTCCCGGTCCCTGAGCCTGTCGAAGGTCGCGTGAGCGACGACTCGCTCGCGAGGAGTCGCGATCGCGAAGTCCCGATCCCTGAGCCTGTCGACGGGCTGGTCGCGGCATCCACCCTCGCCGGCGTCCCCGACGAGTTCCAGCGGCTGTGGACCCCGCACCGCATGGCCTACATCCAGGCCGGACCCGAGCCGCTGCGCGAGACCTGCCCGTTCTGCGCCGCGCCCGAGATGAGCGACGAAGACGGCCTGATCGTCGCGCGCGGCCGCACCGCGTACGTCCTGCTGAACCTCTTCCCGTACAACTCGGGCCATCTGCTCGTGTGCCCGTACCGGCACATCTCGACGTACGACGAAGCGAGCCCCGAAGAGGTCGCCGAGATCGGCGCGCTCACCCAGCGGGGGATGACGGTGCTCAAGACCGTCGCGAAGTGCGACGGCTTCAACATCGGCATGAATCAGGGCCAGGTGGCCGGTGCCGGCGTCGACGGTCACCTGCACCAGCACATCGTGCCGCGGTGGAGCTTCGACGCGAACTTCTTCCCGATCATCGCCAAGACGAAGGCCCTGCCCCAGCTGCTCGGCGACGTGCGCCGCAGCGTCGCCGACGCCTGGTGAGGCCCTGCCTCAGCGGATGCGTCGCGGGGTGAACCCCATCGCCGGGTTCGCGTAGACCTCCTGCGACTCGACGAGCTGCAGTTCGCGCTCGCCCGACTCGAACGTGCGCTTCAGCAGCCCGAAGACGCTGGACGCGGTGCGGGCGAGCGCGGTGGCGGCATCCTTCGTCTCGACGTAGTGAGCGGTGAACAGAGCGGCTGTCACATCGCCCGAGCCGTTCGCCTTCATCGGCAGCAGGGGAGTCTGGACGATCCACGCTCCGGAGTCGTCGGCGACGAGCATCTCGATCGTCCCCTCCTCGCGGTCCGGGCGCTCGACGCTGGTGACGAGCACGGTGCGCGGACCCATCGCGTGCGCGGCGTCGACCGCCTCGAGCGTGGAGTCGATCGTGTCGGGCTCGGTACCGGTGAGGAACCCGAGTTCGAACTGGTTGGGCGTGATGATGTCGGCGACCGGCACGACGCGTTCGCGCAGCAGCACCGGGATGGCCGGGGCCACGAAGCATCCGGATTTCGCGTTGCCCATCACCGGGTCGCACGCGTAGACCGCCGACGGGTTCGCGGACTTCACGCGGGCGACCGCGTCGATGATGACGTCGCCGATGCCTTCGCCGCCCTGGTAGCCCGACAGCACCGCGTCGATCTGGGGGAAGACCCCGCGCTCCTCGATGCCCGTGATCACGGCACGCACGTCGTCGGGCGCGATGAGCGGCCCGCGCCACGCGCCGTAGCCGGTGTGGTTCGAGAAGTTCACCGTGTTGACGGGGAGCACCTCGACGCCGATGCGCTGGAGGGGGAAGACGGCGGCGGAGTTTCCGACGTGGCCGTAGGCGACGGCCGACTGGATCGAGAGGATCTTCACCGGTCGATCATCCCACCTGCGGCAGGCGCGAGCCGAGCGGATGCCGCCGCCACGGCGTCGGCGATGTCGGCCGCCAGTTGCGCGGCGTCATCGTCATCGAGGTCGTGCACCGTGAGACGCAGGTGCTCGGCCGACCCCTCGTCCGCGAGCAGGAACTCCTCGCCCGATCGCGCGAGCCATCCGCGTCGCATGAGCTGCGCGCAGACGACGGATGCCGGTGCCCCCAGCGCGACCCACAGATTGAGGCCGTCGCGCGCCTCAGCCGCCACGCCGAGTGCGGCGAGTCGGCGCGCGAAGGCGTCGTTGCGCGCGGCGTAGTGCGCCCCCGCACGGGCGATCGCCTCGGTCACCTCGCTGTCGGTCACGAGCGCGTGCGTCAGCCGTTGGAGCAGATGACTCACCCACGTCGTGCCGGGCGTCAGCCGGGTCGCAAGCCGCTGGGCGGTGTCGGGGTCGGACGCGGTGACGGCCAGGCACATGTCCGGGCCGAGGAACTTCGACACGGACCGGATGAGCGCCCAGCGTCGCTGCCCGGGGCCGATCAGGGAGTGGTACGGCTCGCGTGACAGCATCGAGAAGTGGTCGTCCTCGATGACGAGCACGTACGGGTGCTCGCTCAGCACGCCGCGCAGCTCGGCGGCCCGACGCTCGGACAGGCTCGCACCGGTCGGGTTCTGGGCGCGCGGCGTGCAGATCACGGCACGCACCCCCTGCGCGAGGGCTGCGCGAAGCCCCTCGACGGTCATCCCCTCGTCATCGACCGGCACCGGCACCGGGCGATAGCCGCCGAGCCTCACCGTGTGGATGCTGGCGAGGAAGCACGGGTCTTCGAGGGCGATCGCGTCATCGCGCGTGAGGGTCTGGGCGAGCAGACGCTCGACCGCGTCGGCTGCGCCGCTCGTGATCGTCAGGCGCACGGCATCCGGGGCCAGTCCTTCGCTCATCCAGCCGAGCGCCCACCCCTCGAGGCCGGGATCGATGACGGGCTCGCCGTAGAGCACCGGCCGGCCGGCGGCGCTCGCGAGCGCCCGGGTGAGGTCGGGGATCAGGTCGGGGTCGGGATTGCCGGTGCCGACGTCGCGCAGCACCGTGTCGGAGGCGAAGCCGTCCAAGGCGACCGGCGAGCGGTCGGCGACGTGGGTGCCCCCGCGGCCGCTCGTGACGATGACACCGGTCTGCGTGAGCTGACGGTATGCGGCCACCACGGTGTTGCGGTTGACCCCGAGGTCTTCCGCGAGGGAGCGCACGGGCGGAAGCGCATCGCCCGCCCGCAGCATCCCGCGCTCGAGCATCGCCCGTAGGCTGTCGGCGATCTCGGATGCCGAGCTTCCGGTGATCTGCATGTCGCCGCCTCTCATGGTCGCGGATCGGTGCGCCCCCTCATGCTATCTTTTGGCCTAGGTCAATGCCCGACATTGTCCGAGATCGCGCGCCGCAGGCGCCGCACCGACCGAAGGGACCCTCTCGTGACCACTTCTGACACGGGAACCAGCCGCGTCAAGCGGGGACTCGCCGAAATGCTCAAGGGCGGCGTCATCATGGATGTCGTCACCGTCGAGCAGGCCAAGATCGCCGAAGACGCCGGTGCCGTCGCCGTGATGGCGCTGGAGCGCGTGCCGGCCGACATCCGCGCTCAGGGCGGCGTGTCGCGCATGAGCGACCCCGACATGATCGACGGCATCATCGAAGCCGTCTCGATCCCCGTGATGGCCAAGGCGCGCATCGGCCACTTCGTCGAGGCCCAGGTGCTGCAGGAGCTCGGCGTCGACTACATCGACGAGTCCGAGGTGCTGTCACCGGCCGACTATGTCAACCACATCGACAAGTGGGGCTTCACGGTTCCGTTCGTCTGCGGTGCGACGAATCTGGGCGAGGCGCTGCGTCGCATCACCGAGGGCGCGGCGATGATCCGCTCGAAGGGCGAGGCGGGCACCGGCGACGTGTCCGAGGCCACCAAGCACATCCGCACGATCTCGCGTGAGATCAACCGCCTCACGTCGATGTCGAAGGACGAGCTGTACGTCGCCGCGAAAGAGCTTCAGGCGCCGTACGACCTCGTCGCCGAGGTCGCCGAGACCGGCGCACTGCCCGTCGTGCTCTTCGTCGCCGGCGGCGTCGCCACCCCCGCGGATGCCGCGATGATGATGCAGCTGGGCGCCGACGGCGTGTTCGTCGGCTCGGGCATCTTCAAGTCGGGCAACCCGGCCGAGCGCGCAGCGGCCATCGTGAAGGCCACCACGTTCTACGACGACGCCAAGGTCATCGCCGACGTCTCGCGAGGGCTTGGCGAAGCCATGGTCGGCATCAACGTCAGCGATCTGCCGGCGCCGCATCGTCTGGCCGAGCGCGGCTGGTGAGCGGAGCGCGACGCTGAGCATGTCCAAGCGCGTCGGCGTCTTGGCGCTGCAGGGCGATGTGCGGGAGCACGTCCGCGTCCTGACAGGTCTCGGAGCGGATGTCGCCCTCGTGCGGCGTCCGTCCGAGCTCGCGGACGTCGACGGCTTGGTGCTGCCCGGCGGAGAATCGAGCGTCATCGACAAGCTCTCGCGCGCGTTCGGCATGCAGCAGCCGATCCGGGATGCGATCCGAGACGGGATGCCGGTCTACGGCACGTGCGCCGGACTCATCCTGCTGGCCGACCGCATCACGGGCGCGATCGACGGCCAGCAGACCTTCGGCGGTCTCGATGTGACGGTTGCGCGCAACGCCTTCGGCGGGCAGGTGGAGTCGTTCGAGACCGCGTTGGCGGTCGACGGCTGGGACGAGCCGGTGCAGGCGGCGTTCATCCGCGCGCCTCTCGTGACGGATGTCGGCCCGGCGGCGACCGCTCTCGCGGCGCTGCCCGACGGCGGCGTCGTCGCGGTCGAGCAGGGCGTCCTGCTCGGGACGTCGTTCCATCCCGAGGTGTCGGGGGACGTCCGATTCCACGCGCGGTTCCTCGCGCATGTGAGGGCCCGTTGACCGCGGGGCGACGCGGCATCCGAAAGGCCCACGGCTCGCGGGTTTAGAATGATCGACGGCCGCACGGGCCGGAGAATCGAGCGGGAGTCACATGTCAGGGCATTCCAAGTGGGCCACGACCAAGCACAAGAAGGCCGTCATCGACAGCCGTCGAGCGAAGTCCTGGGCCAAGCTCATCAAGAACATCGAGGTCGCCGCGAAGCTCGGCGGTGCCGACATGCAGGGCAACCCGACGCTGTACGACGCCGTGCAGAAGGCCAAGAAGACCTCGGTGCCCAAGGACAACATCGACCGCGCCGTCAAGCGCGGAGCGGGCATCGGCGGCGAGTCTGTCGAGTACACGTCGATCACATACGAGGGCTACGGACCGAACGGCGTCGCCCTCATGATCGAGTGCCTCACCGACAACAAGAACCGGGCCGCGGCCGAGGTGCGCACCGCCCTCAGCCGCAACGGCGGCACGCTCGCCGACCCGGGCAGCGTCGCCTACAACTTCACCCGCAAGGGTGTCATCGTCGTCTCGGGCGAGGGCACGACCGAGGACGACGTCATGCTGGCTGTGCTGGAGGCGGGTGCCGACGACGTCGAGCCGCATCCCGCGGGCTTCGAGGTCATCACCGAGGCGACCGACCTCGTGACCGTGCGCACGGCGCTGCAGGATGCGGGCATCGACTACGAGTCGGCCGACGTCGAGTTCGTGCCGAACCTCAAGGTCGAGGTCGACGCCGACACCGCGCGAAAGGTGTTCCGTCTCATCGACGCCCTGGAGGACAGCGAAGACGTGCAGAGCGTCTTCAGCAACTTCGACCTCAGCGCCGAGGTGCAGGCCGAACTCGAGGCGGACGCCGAGGAGTGACGGCCAGGCGGGCGCGCCTGCCCTCCGATGCTCGCGCCCACGCCTAGCGTGGGGGAGTGACCTCCCGCTCCGCTCGGGGCACGCTGCGCGTGCTCGGCATCGACCCCGGCCTGACCCGCTGCGGCGTCGGTGTCGTCGACGTCGCGCCGAACCGCACGGCGACCCTCGTGCACGTCGGGGTCATCCGCTCGGATCCGGGCGCGCCGATCGAGGAGCGCCTCATGACGATCGCCACCGGCATCCGCGCCGTCATCGACGCGCACGCGCCTTCGGTCGTCGCGGTGGAGCGCGTCTTCGCCCAGCACAACCTCCAGACCGTCATGGGCACCGCCCAGGCGAGCGGGATCGCGCTCCTCGTCGCCGGCGAGCGGGGGCTGCCCGCCGCGACCCATACGCCCAGCGAGGTGAAGGCGGCCGTCACCGGCTACGGCAAGGCCGACAAGCTGCAGGTGCAGACGATGGTGGCACGCGTGCTGCGGCTCGATGAGATCCCGAAGCCGGCGGATGCCGCCGACGCCCTGGCGCTGGCCCTCTGCCACGCCTGGCGGGGCGGTGCGCCGAGCGCGGCATCCGGATCACTCACGCCCGCGCAGAAGGCGTGGGCCGACGCGGAGCGCCTCGCGCGCCGATGACATCGCGTGTCGCTCGAACAAACGTGCGAACCGCCCCCTAGGCTCGTGGCATGATCTCTTCGCTCCGCGGCACCGTCGTGCACATCGAGGCGGATTCTGTCGTCGTCGAGGTCGGCGGGGTGGGCCTGTCGGTGGCCGTCACGGCCCAGGTCGCCCGCGCCGCACAACTCGGCGACCCGATCACCCTGCACACGAATCTGATCGTCCGCGAAGACGCCCTGTCGCTGTTCGGGTTCGAGGAGCGCGAAGAGCTCGTCGTGTTCGCCCTCCTTCTGGGCGTCACGGGCGTGGGGCCGAAGTCGGCGCTCGGGATCCTCTCGACGCTCACGGTGCCGCAGATCGCCGACGCCATCGACGCCGATGACGACGCGCCGTTCCGACGGGTGTCGGGAATCGGACCCAAGACCGCCAAGCTCATCGTCGTCCAGCTCGCCGGCAAGGTCGTCGCGTCGCATCCCGCCGGCACCGCGCACCAGGCCGGCGGCACGGGTGCGGTGCCGGCGCAGGTCGTGCAGGCCCTTGTGGGATTGGGCTGGTCCGAGCGCACCGCCGCCGAGGCGGTGGCCCGGACCGCGGATGCCGCGACCCCTGCCGACCGCGCCTCGGTGCCCGTGCTGCTGCGCCTCACGCTCGCCGCCCTCGGGCCCGCCCGCAAGGAGTCCGTCGGTGGATGACCTGACCGACCCGACGGAGCCGATCGACGAGGGCGAGCTCGCGATCGAGGGCGCCCTGCGGCCGGGATCGCTCGCCGAGTTCGTCGGGCAGCAGAAGGTGCGCGGCCAGCTGCAGCTGCTGCTGGATGCCGCCCGCATGCAGCAGCGACCGGCCGACCACATCCTGCTGTCGGGCCCGCCGGGATTGGGCAAGACGACGCTCGCGATGATCGTCGCCCACGAGATCGAGCGACCGCTCCGCCTGTCGAGCGGGCCCGCCATCCAGCACGCGGGAGACCTCGCCGCGCTGCTGTCGAGCCTCACGCCGGGCGAGGTGCTGTTCATCGACGAGATCCACCGCATGGCGCGGTCGGCCGAAGAGATGCTGTACCTCGCGATGGAGGACTTCCGCATCGACATCATGGTGGGCAAGGGCGCCGGTGCCACCAGCATCCCGCTCGATCTCTCACCGTTCACCCTCGTCGGCGCGACGACGCGCTCCGGGCTCCTGCCCAACCCTCTCCGGGACCGATTCGGCTTCACCGCGCATCTCGAGTTCTACGAGCCGCACGAGCTGGAGCGCGTGATCGAGCGCTCGGCGGCCATGCTCGGCATCGAGATCCCGAAGGTGGCGCGCGCCGAGATCGCGGGACGTTCCCGGGGGACGCCGCGCATCGCGAACCGTCTGCTGAGACGCGTGCGCGACTATGCGATCGTCCACGGCGACGGGTCGGGATCGATGGCGACCGTCGACGCCGCCCTCGAGCTCTACGACGTCGATCCGATCGGACTCGACCGCCTCGACCGCGCCGTCCTCGACGCGCTGGTGCGGCGGTTCCGCGGCGGCCCCGTGGGGCTCAGCACACTCGCCGTGGCGGTGGGCGAGGAGTCCGACACGATCGAATCCGTCGTCGAGCCCTACCTCGTGCGCATCGGGTTCATGGGGCGGACCCCGCGGGGGCGCGTGGCGATGCCCTCCGCCTACGCGCACCTGGGGGTGGCGTCGGTCGATTCGGTGCTCGGGTTCGATGACCTATAATCGCTGAAGGCTTTCGCCTCATCTCCTTGCAAGGACGCGCCGATGGCGTGCGCCTCACCCGAAAGGTGCTCTCACCTCCATGAATTTCCAGGAATTCTTCGCCAATTACGGCCTCATCATCCTGCTCGTCGTGCTCCTCGGGTTCATGTTCTGGAGCTCGCGTCGGCGGATGCAGAAGCAGAAGGCGGAGCAGGAGGAGAAGGCCCGCTCGATCATCCCCGGCGCCGAGGTGCTGCTGCAGGGTGGCCTCTACGGAACGGTCGTCGAGTACGACGCCGAGAACCTCGACCAGCCCGCACTGATCTCGTTCGCCCCGGGCGTCGAGGTCAAGGTGCACAGCCAGGCGATCCTGCGGGTCGTCGACCCGGTCGCCGGCTTCGTCACCGAAGACGACTTCATCGAGGCCGAGGAATCCGAGGCCGAGTACATCGCCGGTGTCGCCGACGGTGAGATCACCTCCATCAGCGACGACCAGAAGCGCACCGCGGCAGACGACACGCACACGTCCGCAACGGACGACAAGAAGCCCGAGGCCTGAGCGGTCGTCCGCGGCCCCCCGAGAGAGCGACACCACCCCGTGGCGACATCCACTCCTGTTCGGCATGCCTGGCGGGCCCTGATCGGCCTGCTGATCACGACCGCCGTGCTGTTCGGCATCAACGCCCTCGGCGTCTACGTGTTCACCGACGAGGACGGCACCGGCCAGAGCTCGTGGAGCCCGGAGCTCGCGCTCGACCTGCAGGGCGGCACGCAGATCATCCTGCAGGCGCAGACCACCGACGGTGCGGCGCCCTCGTCCGAGCAGATGAGCCAGGCCGTCACGATCATCCGCCAGCGCGTCGACGCCTCGGGTGTCGGCGAGGCCGACGTGACCACCGAGGGCAGCAACAACATCGTCGTCCAGATCCCGGGTCAGGCCGATCAGGCCACGCGCGACCGCATCGAGGCGGCCGCTCAGCTGCAGCTTCGCGCCGTGCTCTACGCCGGTGCGCCGGCGAACACCTTCGTGGGGGAAGACGGCGAGTCCACTCCCTACCCGACACCCGACCCGAACCTCAACGGCACGCCGACGGCCGAGCCGACCAACGGCAGCGACGTCAGCTGGATCACCGAGAAGCTGCAGGCCGAATTCCTCGCCTACGACTGCGCGGACCCTGCCAACGACCCGGCCGGCGCGCCCTCCGACACCCCGCTCATCACGTGCGACGCGGCCGGCTCGATCAAGTACATCCTCGGCCCCGTCGAGCTCGACGGCTCATCGATCTCCGACGCGACCTTCGGCCTCGAGCAGACGACCAACCGCTGGGCGGTCAACCTCGTCTTCGACGGCGAGGGCACCGAGACCTTCGGCGCGATCAGCCAGCGCCTCTACGGCGCCGAAGCGCCGCTGAACCAGTTCGCGTTCGTCCTCGACGGCTCGGTGCTGTCCGCACCGTCGATGAACGGCGTCATCTCGGACGGCAAGCCCAGCATCACCGGCAGCTTCACGCAGGAGTCGGCACAGGCCCTCGCCGATCAGCTGAAGTACGGCGCCCTGCCCCTGAGCTTCCAGGTCGTCAGCTCCGACACGATCTCGGCGACCCTCGGCTCGCAGCAGCTGCAGATCGGTCTCGTCGCCGGCCTCATCGGACTCCTGCTGGTCGCGGTCTACTCGCTGATCGTCTATCGCGCCCTCGGCACAGTGATCATCGCCTCGCTCCTCGTGATGGGTGTGCTCACCTACGTCGCGCTGTGCATCCTGGCGTGGCGCATGGGCTTCCGCCTGTCGCTCGCCGGCGTCGCGGGCATCATCGTCTCGATCGGTTTCACGGCCGACTCGTTCATCATCTACTTCGAGAGGATCCGCGACGAGCTGCGTGACGGCAAGTCGATCACCGGCGCCGTCGAGGACGGCTGGAACCGCGCCAAGCGCACCATCTACATCTCGAAGTCGATCAACATCCTCGCGGCCGTCGTGCTCTACATCCTCGCGGATGCCACGGTGAAGGGCTTCGCGTTCACGCTCGGGCTCACGACCGTCATCGACATCGTGATCTTCATCCTCTTCACGCACCCGGTGATGCAGCTGCTCGCCCGCACGAAGTTCTTCGGCTCCGGGCATCCGCTCTCGGGTATGGACCCCGCCGCCCTCGGCGCGGTCTACCGAGGTCGCGCGCAGTTCCGCGCTCCGGCCGTGGCGACGTCGACGACCGGCGCCGGTCGCAAGGCCGGCAAGGCGCAGGGCGAGGCCATCCGTCGACAGACGATCGCCGAGCGCAAACAGGCCGAGCTCGCCGCGGCATCCGATGCGACGAGATCGCGCGACAACGTCAAGGAAGCAGGCGACGACTGATGCGCTCCATGAGCCAGCTCGGAAACGACCTCTACACCGGCAAGACGTCCTTCCCGTTCGTCGGACGCCGCCGCCTGTGGTTCATCATCGCCGCCGTCCTCGTCATCGGCGCGGCCCTCGTGCCCCTCGTCCGGCCCGTGCAGTTCTCGATCGAGTTCACCGGCGGATCGCAGTTCGTGGTCTCGGGTCTCGAGAGCCCCGATCAGTCGCAGGCGACCGAAGCCGTTCAGTCGGTCGTCCCCGGCGCGGTGACCAAGGTCACGACCATCGGCGGCACCTCCGTGCGTGTGCAGACCGACCAGATGACCGACGACGAGACGCGCGAAGTCACCACGGCTCTCGCGACGCAGTTCGAGGTCCCCGAGTCCGAGGTCACGGCATCGTTCATCGGTCCCAGCTGGGGCGCGGACGTGACGCGTCAATCCCTGTGGGGACTGGCGATCTTCCTCGCCTTGACCTTCCTGATCCTGGCGCTGTACTTCCGCACGTGGAAGATGTCGGTGGCGGCGATCATCGGCCTGGTCGACGTGCTCGTCATCTCGGTCGGCATCTACGCCCTCTTCGGGTTCGAGATCTCGCCCGCGGCCGTCATCGGGTTCCTCACGATCCTCTCGTACGCCCTGTACGACACCACCGTGGTGTTCGACAAGATCCGCGAGAACACGACCGAGGACGGTGAGATATCGGGCCGCACGTTCGGAGAATCCGTGAACCTCGCGGTGAACCAGACGCTCGTGCGCTCGATCAACACCACCGTCGTCGCGATCCTGCCGACCGGCGCGATCCTGTTCATCGGAGCGCTGTGGCTCGGCGCCCAGACGCTGACCGACATCTCGCTGTCGATCTTCGTCGGCACCATCGTCGCGGCGTATTCGACGATCTTCGTCGCCGCGCCGCTGTACTCGCTGCTGCGCGAGAACGAGCCCGCCATCAAGGAGCGCGACGAGCGCACCCTGGCGGCCCGCGAGCTCGCGGGCGTCCCGGCCTGAGAATCTCAGCCCGCGTGTCGGGCGTAGGATTGCCAGATCCAGGGAGGGGGAGGCATCGATGACCGAGACCGTCCCCGCCGCGCAGTCGTCGTCGCTGCGGCGTCTCGTCCCGCGCATCTTCTCGCGCGCCGCACGGCGCGATGACGTCGAGAAGCTCCTGCGCACGGTGCGCACGCACCACCCGAAGGGCGACCTCTCGATCATCGAGCGGGCCTACGGCGTCGCCGACACCGCGCACACGGGCCAGAGCCGCCAGAGCGGCGAGCCCTACATCACGCACCCGCTCGCCGTGGCCCAGATCCTGGCCGACCTGGGGCTCGGGCCGAAAGCCATCGCCGCCGCCCTGCTGCACGACACCGTCGAGGACACCGGCTACGGGCTCGACACCCTGACGGCGGAGTTCGGCGACGAGGTCGCGATGCTCGTCGACGGGGTCACGAAGCTCGACAAGGTCAAGTACGGCGAGAGCGCGCAGGCCGAAACGGTGCGCAAGATGATCGTGGCGATGTCGCGCGACATCCGGGTGCTGCTGATCAAGCTCGCCGACCGCCTGCACAACGCTCGCACGTGGGGCTTCGTACCGCCCGAGAAGGCGGCCAAGAAGGCCACCGAGACCCTCGAGATCTACGCCCCGCTGGCGCACCGCCTCGGCATCCAGGCGATCAAGTCCGAACTCGAGGATCTCTCGTTCGCGGTGCTCCACCCGAAGCTCTATGCCGAGATCGAGAGCCTGGTCAAGCAGCGCACCCCGCAGCGCGAGCAGTACGTGCAGAACGTGATCGACGCCGTCGACGGCGACCTCCGCGAGCTCCGCATCCGCGGACGCGTGCTCGGCCGGCCGAAGCAGCTCTACTCGGTGTACCAGAAGATGGTCGTGCGGGGCCGCGAGTTCGACGACATCTACGACCTGATCGGGATCCGCATCATGGTCGCCAGCGTGCGCGACTGCTACGCCGTGCTCGGCGCGATCCACGCGCGGTGGACTCCGCTGCCCGGCCGCTTCAAGGACTACATCGCCACGCCCAAGTTCAACCTCTACCAGTCGCTGCACACGACCGTGATCGGCCCCGGCGGGCGCACGGTCGAGATCCAGATCCGCACCAACGAGATGCACCAGCAGGCCGAATACGGCGTCGCGGCGCACTGGAAGTACAAAGAGCGCATGAACGGCGGCAAGGGCGACGCCAAGTCGCTCGACACCGACATGGCCTGGCTCGCGCACATCTCGGACTGGCAGGCCGAGACGGCCGACCCCGGCGAGTTCCTCGACTCGCTGCGGTTCGAGATCGGCGCGAAAGAGGTCTACGTCTTCACGCCGAAGGGGCGCGTCATCGGCCTGCCCGCAGGTGCTACGCCCGTCGATTTCGCGTACGCCGTGCACACCGAGATCGGCCATCGCACGATGGGTTCGAAGGTCAACGGACGCCTCGTCCCGCTCGAGTCCGAGCTGCAGAGCGGCGACGTGGTCGAGGTCTTCACCTCGAAGAACCCCGACGCGAGCCCCAGCCAGGACTGGCTCGGGTTCGTCAAGAGCACCCGTGCGCGGAGCAAGATCCGCGGCTGGTTCACCAAGGAGCGCCGCGAAGAGGCCGTCGAGCAGGGCAAGGAGGCGATCGCCCGCGCGATGCGCCGGCAGAACCTGCCGCTCCAGCGCCTGATGAACCAGGACTCGTTCACCGAGGTGGCCCAGCAGCTGCGCTACGAAGACGTCTCGGCGCTGTATGCGGCGGTCGGCGAAGGCCACGTGTCGACGCAGTCGGTCATCGAGAAGGTGACCGCGCTCATCAGCGCGAGCGACACCACCACGGGGCCCATCGACATCCCGCAGGTCGGCCGCTCGCGCGCACCGCGCGGGGGCGACTCGGGCGTGCTCGTGCGCGGTGCCCCCGACATCCTGGTCAAGCTCGCGAAGTGCTGCACACCCGTCCCCGGCGACGAGGTCATGGGATTCGTCACCCGGGGGAGCGGCGTCTCGGTCCACCGCACCGATTGCACCAACGTCAAGTCGCTGCGCGAAGACGCCGAGCGCCTCATCGAGGTCGAGTGGGCTCCCACGTCCAAGAGCGTCTTCATGGTGCAGATCCAGGTCGAGGCGCTCGACCGCAGCGGCCTTCTGAGCGACGTCACCCGCGTGCTCAGCGAGCACCACGTCAACATCCTCTCGGCGACGGTGTCGACCTCGAACGACCGGCTCGCGATCAGCCGGTTCGTCTTCGAGATGGGCGATGTCGTGCACCTCGATCGCGTGCTCAACGCGGTGCGCCGCATCGACGCGGTTTACGACGTGTATCGCGTCACGTCTTCGTGATCGACCGGGCGTAGCTCCGCAGCACGACGAGACCGGGCAGCTTTCGCGGGATGCCGGGGTGCGACTCGAGCCACGCGATGGCGTCTGCGCAGGCGGCCGGCACATCGCGCGCGAACGCCCGTGCCGCCTCTGCATGGGCGTCGTCGTCGACGCGCACGAGATCGCCCAGCGTCCGAGCAGGTGTGGTCACCCACACGCCGCCGATGAGCTCGAGATCGTCGATCTCCACGACCGGGTCGCGGTAGACGAGACGCATGTTGTGCACAGCGTGCAGGCGGCGACGCACCGCGCGCTGCACCGTGTGCTGCGCGGGAGGATTGAGCATCGGACCATGGATCCAGGCTGCGGTCAGATGGGTGGCCGCGAGCGTGTCGCCGAGCAGTCCGCGCAGAGAGCCCGCCCGCAGCGCCGCGGTCTCGACCGCGTCGGCGGGGATGTAGGCGTCGCCGAGATCCACCACGTCTCCGTCGAGCCGCGCCGCCGAGAGCTCGGCGGCCGAGAGCCGGTCATCGACGAAGTACAGGAACGGCGAGGGCAGTGTGCACGACCCGACACGTCGCCCCGACGCAGTTCGGCCCGGTTGTGGACAACCGGGCCGAACTGCAGGGTCAGACGTGCCGGCTAGCCACCGACCGCGCGCAGCCACGCGCGGCGCGCCTCGAGTGCTTCCTTCGCCGCGGCGACGGCCTTCTTGTCGCCCGACTTCTCTGCGGCGGCCACCTGGTCTTCAAGCTTCTCGATGGCCTCGGTGAGCTGACGCGTCATGTCGTTCGTGCGCGCCTTCGTCTCGGGATTGTTGCGCTTCCAGTCGGTCTCTTCGCGCGTGCGCAGCGCCGTCTCGATCTTGCGCAGATCGTCGTCGAGCGCCCGTTCGGCCTCGCGCGGGAAGATGCGTCCGATCTCGTCCCAGCGACGCTGGATGCCCGTGAGCAGTGTGCGCGCCTTCGCGATGGACGACTCGTCGGCCACAGCCTGCGCCTCGGCGAGCAGGGCCTTGCGCGCATCGATCTTCTCGCGTGAGGCTTCGGTGTCGGCGACCTCACGGTCGGCGCGCGCCGAGTACAGCGCGTCACCCGCGGCCTTGAAACGCGCCCACAGGGCGTCGTCGGCCTTCTTGCCGGCACGGCCCGAGGTCTTCCACTGTTCGAGAAGATCGCGGTAGGCGCCGATGCCGTCCTCACCCTGCGGCGCGAGCGCCTCGGCCTTCTCGACGAGCTTCGCCTTGCGGTCGCGGACACCCTTGTGCTCTTCGTCGAGCTGCGAGTAGAACTCGCGGCGGTGCTTGTCGACGGTCGCGCGGGCGTCGCGGAATCGCTTCCAGAGCTGCTGCGCGGTGTTCTTCGGCAGGCGGGGACCGTTCTGCTGCTGGGACTGCCACTCGTCGAACAGAGCGGCGAGATCGGCCGATGCCTGCTTCCACTGCACCGACTTCGGGTCGCGGGCGGCGAGGGCCTCTGCCTTCTCGACGATCGCCGTGCGTTGGCGCACGGCTTCGTCGACTGCTTCGCGGGCCTCGGCTGCCTCTGTCTCGGATGCCGCGGCGAGGGTGCCGGTCATCGCCGACACGCGAGCCTCGAGCGCGGCCAGGTTGCCGACGGCCGCGGCATCGGTGAGCTTCGCCTCGAGTGTGCGCGCGGCGGCGCGGAGATCGGCTGCCGACGCTCCGCCGCTGCGGTGGCGCACCTCGAGGAGCGTCACCTCGCTCGCGAGGTCGGAGAACTTGCGCTGGAAGTACGCGAGCGCCTCGTCGGGAGTGCCGTCGGGGTAGGCACCGATGACGCGCCACTCGTTCTCGGCGTTGCGCACCGACACGGTGCCGTCGTCGTCGACCCGGCCCCACGGCGCTGTCGGCGCCGCGCCCGGGCCGCTGCCGGGCTTCGGACCGGGGATTCCAGGAACCGCCGGGATGACAGCGACGGGCGACGGCGCGGACGGCGCGGCCGTCTCGGGCTCGGCGTCAGCTTCGGGCTCGGAGGCTTCGGGCTCGGAGGCTTCGGGCTCGGAGGCCTCAGCCGCAGGCGCCTCGGCCTCTGACGCATCAGCCTCGGGCGCCTCGGCCTCTGACGCATCAGCCTCGGGCGCCTCGGCCTCGGGCGCCTCCGCCTCGGGCTGCTCGCCAGGCGCATCTGCGACGGCATCCGCCGCTTCGTCGGTCGTCACCTCGTCGGTGGCGGTCGTCACCTCGTCGGCGGGCGTCGTCGCCTCCGTCGTCGTGGTGTCGTCCTCGGGGGACTCGGAAATAGGGTCTGCGTGGGCAGTCACGGGATGCACCTCATCGCGGCCTGCGCCGCCTGTGGGAGTGGGACGCGTCAAGCCTAGTACGGCCCATCCGGCCGGGTGAGGCGCGGCGGAGTCAGGGCGTCGTGGTGGGCGTCGCCTCGGGTGCGGGCGTCTCGGTCACCGGCGCCTCGGGCGCCACCGACGGTGTCGGCGCGGGGGTCGAGGTCGACGTGGGCGTCGGCACCGGCATCCCCGGTCCGGTGGTGAAGTACAGGGTCTGGACGGCGACGATGCCGACGATCACGAGGCCGCCGACGATTCCCGCGATCAGGTTGTCGCGTCGGCGACGGCGGATCCGACTGTCGTGGAACGTCTGCCGTGCCTGATACACCCGCGTGCGCTCACGCGACTCGCGTGTGCCGCGATCCTTGCCACCGCTGGACACGGGACCTCCCTCGTCCGGGAGTCTCCCGGGGCCGGGTTGATCCTATGCATCCTCGGGTTGGCTCGCCAAAACTCCCGGCGGCCTCAGCGTCGGCGGCCGCGACTAGCCTTGTGCCGTGACAAGTCCCTCCGCTCTGTTCCAGGGGCAGACGCCCCTGGCTGTGCGGATGCGGCCGACATCGCTCGACGAGGTCGCCGGGCAGGGGCATCTGCTGAAGCCCGGTTCGCCGCTGGTGACCCTCGCGGATTCCGAGGCCTCGACGCGCTCGGCGACGTCGGTCATCCTGTGGGGCCCTCCCGGAACGGGCAAGACCACGCTCGCTCAGGCGATCGCCCGGTCGTCGGGGCGGCGCTTCGTCGAGCTGTCGGCGGTGACGGCCGGTGTCAAGGACGTGCGCGAGGTGATGCAAGAGGCCCTGACGCAGCGCGATCTGTACGGGCAGTCCACGATCCTTTTCCTCGACGAGATCCACCGCTTCACGAAGGCGCAGCAGGACGCCCTGCTCCCCGGTGTCGAGAACGGCTGGGTCGTGCTGATTGCCGCGACCACCGAGAATCCGTCGTTCTCGGTGATCTCACCGCTGCTCTCGCGCTCGCTGCTGCTCACCCTGCGGCCACTCACCGACGACGAGCTGCGCGTGCTGATCGATCGCGCCGTGAGCGATCCGCGCGGTTTCAACGGCGCGGTGTCGCTCACCGCGGCTGCACGCGACGCGATCGTGCAGCTCGCCTCGGGCGACGCCCGTCGCGCCCTCACGACGCTGGAGGCCGCGGCTTCGCTGTCCACCGAGACGACCGAAGGCGACGCCACTCCCGAGATCGGCACCGAGAACATCGAGCAGGCGGTCGACCGCGCTCTGCTTCGATACGACCGGCAGGGCGACGAGCACTACGACGTCATCAGCGCCTTCATCAAGTCGATCAGAGGCTCCGACGTGGATGCCGCGATGCACTACCTGGCGCGCATGATCGAGGCGGGGGAGGACCCTCGCTTCATCGCCCGGCGACTCATCATCTCGGCCGCCGAAGACATCGGGCTGGCCGACCCGCAGGCGCTGCCGCTCGCCGTCGCCGCCGCCGACGCCGTGCAGTTCATCGGCATGCCCGAGGGACGCATCCCGCTGGCCGAGGCCACCGCCTACCTCGCGACCACGGCCAAGTCCAACGCGGCCTACCTCGCGATCGACAAGGCCATCGCCGATGTGCGCGCGGGCGGCTTCGGGCGGGTTCCCCCGCCGCTGCGCGACGCCCACTACCCGGGTGCGAAGCGTCTGGGGCACGGCAAGGGCTACGTCTACCCGCACGACTCCGAGATCGGGGTCGTCGCCCAGCAGCACCTTCCCGACGAGCTCCGCACGAAGCGCTACTACGAGCCGACGAACCACGGTCAGGAGCGCGACGTGCAGGCGCGCCTGGAGAAGATCCGCCGCATCCTCGCCGGCGAGAAGTGACCGACGGCATCCCGATCCGTCGAAAAGCCCAGGTCTGATAAGCTTGACCGGCTCGAAACACAGTTTTCGGGCATCCCCTCTCTTCTTTACCGACCTTCCGGCATGCCCCGGCGTGCAGTCCGGACAGGGCGAAGAGCGGAGATACGTCCGTGAGCCGTGAAAGACGCGGCCACGTCATCGGAAGGATCACTTCGTGGCTACGAAGTCCCAGGACCGCCGCAAGGTGCGTCTCTCGCGTGCCCTCGGCATCGCGCTGACCCCCAAGGCGGCAAAGTACCTCGAGAAGCGTCCGTACGCTCCGGGTGAGCACGGCCGCACCAAGCGCAAGCAGGACAGCGACTACGCCGTCCGTCTGCGCGAGAAGCAGCGTCTTCGCGAGCAGTACGGCATCCGCGAGAAGCAGATGCGCAACACGTTCAACGAGGCACGTCGCAAGGACGGCCTGACGGGTGAGAACCTCGTCGAGCTCCTCGAGATGCGTCTGGATGCCCTCGTGCTGCGTTCGGGCTTCGCCCGCACCACCGCGCAGGCCCGCCAGATGGTCGTGCACCGTCACATCCTCGTCGACGGCGAGACCGTCGACCGCCCGTCCTTCCGCGTGAAGCCGGGTCAGCTCATCCACGTCAAGGCCAAGAGCGAGGGCACCGAGCCCTTCCAGGTCGCCGCGCTCGGCGGTCACGCCGACGTGCTGCCCCCCGTTCCCGCCTACATCGAGGTCGAGCTCGACAAGCTCCAGTCGCGTCTCGTGCGTCGCCCCAAGCGCGCCGAGGTTCCCGTGGTCTGCGAAGTCCAGCTCGTCGTCGAGTACTACGCCGCCCGATAAGGCGCCGTCGTCGGTCATCGACGAGCGGCGAAGCCGCGGATCGAGATGCACCGCACGCTGACGCTTCGACGAGCTCAGCGAGCAAACGCCGAAGGGCGTCGGGGAATCCCGGCGCCCTTCGGCGTTTCGGCTTACGATGGGAAACGCTGCGCCGGGCGTCCACGACACCCGCGGAGCAGACCGGTCCACAACCAAGGAAGTGGTGACATGAAGAACCTCGTGTGGTTCGTGTTCGGCGTCGCAAGCGGATTCGTCGTCGCCCATCTGGTCAACAAGGACCCCCGCGGTCACGAGGTGCTCGCCGAGGTGGACGCCCGCATCAGCGAGTTCACCGACCGCATCAGCGACGCCTACCGCGAGCAGGAGGCCCGGTTCACCGATCTCGTCGACGACGCCAAGGTCGCCGCGGTCGGCGTGGCGCAGACCGCCGCCACCACGGCATCCGACGTCATCGACAGCGCGGCCGACGCCGCCAAGAAGCTCGCCGACTGATCTCACCCGACCACCCGGTCGCACGCCCTGCCCGCGGGGTTGCCTCCGCTCGCCCTGAGGACTCCACGACATGAAGACCGCCGAGATCGCACAGCGCTACCTCGATTACTTCGAGAAGAACGGCCACGTGATCGTGCCGTCGGCCTCTCTCGTCACCGACGACCCCGCTCTGCTGTTCACGGTTGCCGGCATGGTGCCGTTCATCCCGTACCTCAGCGGCGACGTGCCGGCCCCGTACAAGCGCGCCGCCGACGTGCAGAAGTGCCTGCGCACGCTCGACATCGAAGAGGTCGGCCACACGCCGCGCCACGGCACGTTCTTCCAGATGCTGGGCAACTGGTCGTTCGGGGACTACTTCAAAGAGGGGGCCATCCGCTTCGCGTGGGAGCTCCTGACGACTCCGGATGCCGACGGAGGCCTGGGCTTCGACCCGAAGGACCTCTGGGTCACCGTCTACGAGGAGGACGACGAGGCCCACGATCTGTGGCGATCGATCGCCAACCTTCCCGACGACCGCATCCAGCGTCTCGGCAAGGACACGAACTACTGGTCCACGGGCCTTCCGGGCCCGGCGGGGCCGTGCTCCGAGATCTTCTTCGACCGCGGACCCGCTTACGGCATCGACGGGGGACCGGCGACCGACGACGACCGCTACGTAGAGATCTGGAATCTCGTGTTCATGCAGTACGAGATCACCAACGTCACCTCGAAGTACGACTTCGACATCGTCGGCGAACTGCCCCACAAGAACATCGACACCGGCATGGGGCTCGAGCGCGTCGCGTTCATCAAGCAGGGCGTCGACAACATGTACGAGACCGACCAGGTGCGTCCGGTGCTCGACCGCGCCGTCGCGTTGTCGGGTCGCACCTACGGCGCCGTCCACGAGGACGACGTGCGCTTCCGTGTCGTCGCCGACCACGTGCGCTCGTCGCTCATGCTGCTCTCGGACGGTGTCACGCCCGCGAACGACGGACGCGGCTACATCCTGCGTCGCCTCATGCGTCGCGCGATCCGCTCCATGCGCCTGCTGGGCGTGGACGGGCCCACGTTCCGGGAGCTGTTCGCGGCATCCCGTGACGCGATGAAGTCGGCGTACCCCGTCGTCGAGAACGACTACGCGCGCATCGAGCAGTACGCCCTGGCCGAAGAGGCCACCTTCCTGCGCACCCTCGCGGCAGGCGAGGCGATCCTGGACGACTCGCTCGTGCAGACGAAGGATGCCGGCGGCACCACGATCGCCGGAGCCGAGGCCTTCCTCCTGCACGACACCTACGGCTTCCCGATCGACCTGACGCTCGAGATCGCCGAAGAGGCCGGCCTCACCGTGGACCGCGCGGCCTTCGACACGCTCATGCTCGAGCAGCGCACGCGCGCGAAGACCGACGCCCGCGCCCGCAAGCGCCAGCTGGCCGACACAAGCGTCTACCGCGATCTGCGTGCCCAGGGCGAGACGGTCTTCACCGGCTACACCGACCTCGAGACCGAGACCGCGGTGCTCGGCATCCTCGTCGACGGCGTCTCGGTCGACCGTGCCTCGACGGGTCAGATCGCCGAGGTCATCGTCGCCGAGACCGCCCTCTACGCCGAGTCGGGCGGCCAGGTCGCCGACAAGGGCATCATCGTCGGGCCCGGGTTCGAACTCGAGGTGCTCGACGTGCAGCGCCCGGTCGCCGGGCTCATCAGCCACACCGTCGAGGTCACGACCGGCGAGGTCGGCGTGGGTCAGCCCGCGACGACCGTCGTGGATGCCGTGAACCGCCGCGCGGCTCAGCAGGCGCACTCCGCGACGCACCTCATCCATGCCGCCCTGCGCGACACGCTCGGCGACTCGGCCTCGCAGACGGGATCGCTCAACCGAGCGGGCTACATGCGCTTCGACTTCGCGTGGGGGCAGGCGCTGTCCGACAGCACGCGCAGCGAGATCGAGGAGATCGCGAACAACGCGGTGCGGGACAACCTCGAGGTCAGCACGCGGGTGCTCGCCCTCGACGACGCCAAGGCGGCCGGCGCCCAGGCGCTGTTCGGCGAGAAGTACGGCGAGGTCGTCCGCATGGTCGACATCGGCGGCCCCTGGTCGCGCGAGCTGTGCGGCGGCACGCACGTCTCCCGCAGCGCCGAGATCGGGCTCATCAACCTCGTGGGCGAGTCGTCTGTGGGGGCGTCGAATCGCCGCGTCGAGGCTCTCGTGGGCCTGGACGCCTTCCGCTCGCTCGCTGCGGAACGTGCGATCGTCTCGCAGCTGACCTCGTCGCTCAAGACGCCGCGCGACCAGCTGCCCGTGCGTATCGCCGAGCTCGCCGCGAGCCTCAAGACGGCCGAGAAGAAGATCGCGTCGTTCGAGGCACAGGCCCTCGCCCAGCGCGGACCGGCTCTGGCCGACACCGCCACCCGGATCGGCGCCTACCGCGTCGTCGCGCAGAGCCTCGGCACGGCATCCACCGCAGACGACCTGCGCACGCTCGCCCTGCAGGTGCGCGACCGGCTCGGCGCGGAGGCCGCGATCGTCGTGCTCGCCGCGCAGGTCGGTGACCGCCCCGTCGTCATCGTCGCCACCAACGACGCCGCACGCTCGGCCGGAGCCAAGGCCGGCGCGCTCGCGAAGACGGCCGCCGGCGTCCTCGGCGGTGGAGGCGGCGGTCGCGACGACGTCGCACAGGGCGGCGGGACCGATGTGGCCGCGCTCCCCGCGGCGCTCGCGGCGGTGTCGGCGACGCTCGGGGCCGCGTGAGCGGTTTCCGCCTCGGGGTGAGGCTCGGCGTCGACGTCGGGCGCGCCCGCGTGGGCGTCGCCCGCAGCGATCGCGAGGGCCTTCTGGCGACGCCGATCGAGACCGTGCCGCGCGACGACGCGGCCGTGAGCCGTCTCGTCGCTCTGGCCGATGAGTACGACGCGTTCGAGATCCTCGTCGGGCTGCCCCTGAATCTGCGCGGTGAGGACACCGCCTCGACGACGGATGCCCGCGAGTTCGCCGCCGCGGTGGCGACGGCATCCACTCGCCCCGTACGGCTCGTCGACGAGCGGCTCTCGACGGTGTCGGCGCACGCCGCGCTGAGACAGTCGGGCCGTTCGCAGCGTTCTTCTCGTAGCATTGTTGACCAGGTCGCGGCCGTGGTCCTCCTGCAGCAGGCACTCGACGTCGAGAAGAGCACAGGTCGCCCGGCCGGAACCCCCATCACCCAGGAGCCCGCCTGAGATGCCCGAGTCACCCTTCGATGATCCGTTCGCCGATCTGTTCGGCAAACTGCCCGACCCGCGCTCGCGCGACCTCGGGCGATCCGCATCGGAGGACGGCGGTGGCGCGGCCGTGAGCGGTTCGACCGCCGGCGCCCCGCCCTCACGTCGAGCCGCACGCGAAGCCGCCGCCCGTCAGAACCCGACCGGGGCCAACAAGGTCGCGCAGAGCGCGGTCCGGCCCGGTTCGCCGGCGCCTCAGGATGCTGCGGCACCGGACTCGGCACCCCCGCCCACCGCGCCGGCCGCGCGGGCTCCGGAACCCCCCGCACCCGCCGCCCGGAATCCCGAGCCCGCCGCACCGGCAGAGCGGGCGCGGAGGCCCGC